>LJTT01000075.1 GCA_001303585.1 Betaproteobacteria bacterium SG8_41 | reverse complement strand
TGCCGCGCGTGGTTGTCGGGTCCGGGTTGCCGCCATCCGCGCACACGAGACGGTCGATCATGAGCTTGAGGCTCGCCGGCGCCTGGTACCAGTGGACGGGGCACAAGATCATCACGCCATGCGCTGCCACCCAGCGCGGGTAGATCTCGCTCATCCAGTCCTCCACCTGTCCCAGGGCGTGATTCGGGTAGCAGGAGCATGGCCAGTGACACAGGGGCTGGGCGGTCGACACGCACGCCTTGCAGGGATAGATCACCTTGAGCGGCTCGTCGGCAAGCGTCGAGAGATCGAGAAAATCGACCTCGTGGCCCGGCAGTGCCTCGATCGCCTTCTGCGCATGCTGCGCGAGGCGCCGCGTCTTCGATATCTCCCCCGGGCAGGAATGCTCGCTGCGAGTCGAGCCGTTGACGATCAGGATTCGCGTCGGCGTTTTCGCGTCCTTCTGTCGTTTTTCCGCGGCCTGTATGCTCGCGCGAGTCTCAAGCCATTCCGCTGCAATGGACGAACCCGGATTGGCGAAATCCGTCCCAGCCTGCGCGGTGCGCGGTGACTTGCGGTAACGGATATAGCCATCCCACGCCTTCTCAAAGACCTTTTCCAGCTCCTCCCGCACTTCCTCGAACGCCGGATCGTAGAAACGCGCAAAGAAGCGCTGACGAAACTGCTCCCGCGTCAATGCAACGTATTCAGCCTGTTTTCGCAATGAGGGCCCAGCCATTTGTTAACTCCTTGTCGAATGCGGGTGCGGCCACGCTACCGCGACTGACATAATACGGCCGCTGCGTTGCCGCGGATGCGGCCAGGTCCCGTTTCAGCGGAGAAACGGATGGGCAGCAAGCGCGCCGGCAAGCGCCTGAATTTCGGCACGCACCGGCCTTGGCTCGGGAAAATCAAAACGCGTCTCGAACAGACGGCCAAAAGACGGCGCGCGCTCGTCCGTGCGACGGCGCGCGCTCGTCCGTGCGCCAGCCCGCACCGCGCAGCTTCTCGGCGCCGGCCGGCGGAATCGCCGCCGGCAGCTCGCGCCCGGAGAGCAGCGCCCACAACCCCGCCCACGCTCGGGCGATCAGCAGCGGGTGATAGCCGCCCCCGCCCGTTACTGCCAGACGCGGTGTTCCATCGGGATGACGCGGCGCGCTCTGCAGCACTGTGCGCGCAATCTCGAGGAAGCATTCGGTCGACAACGCGAGCTTGCCTAGCGGGTCTTGCGCCAGCATATCCGTTCCCGCCTGCATGACCACCACGTCGGGCTGGAAGCGCTTGAGAGCCGCGAACCACACGGCTCCGAACAGCAACCGGTACTCCGCATCATGCGTTCCCTGGGGAAGGGGAACGTTGATCGTCGTATTTCCGCCCGCTGCGCTGCCCCGGTCGGCAAGTCCCCCACCACGGTAGGGGTAGGCATACGTCGTGTCCATGTGCAGCGAGACCGTAAGCACGTCGGGGTCGTCGCTGAATGCCTCCTCGACGCCGTCGCCGTGATGCGCGTCAATGTCCAGATAAAGCACCCGCCATCCGGCACGCTTGAGCCTGAGAATCGCCAGCACCGGATCGTTGAAGTAGCAGAAGCCGCGCGCAGCGCCCGCGCGCGCGTGATGCATGCCGCCCGCAGGATTGAACGCGATGTGCCCCGCGATTACCTCCTCGGCCGCCTGAATGCTGCCCCCGGTTGCACGCGCAGGAATAGTGAAGACCTGTTGGAAAAATGGATTATCGACCGTGCCCAGCTGATAGCGTCCGCGGTCCGAGGGTTGCACGCCGCCGTTTTCCTCCGCCGCCTGCAACGCCGCCAGGTAGTCAGGCGTATGGAACCAGGATAACTCGCCCATGTCAGCCACGCGACCCGACAGAAATTCGTCCTCATGAACCGCGTCGTACGCGCGAATGAGCTCGATCGCCAGCGCAGTCCGCGGGATAGCCAGCGGGTGATTGTTACGGTACGGCCTTTGGCGCCGCGTGACCGCGTTGATGAGTCGTGCTCTCGCCATATCCACTGATCTCGCGCGCGTCAGGCGTCAGGAGGACCCGGAGTCTTGCCCGGGAGCAGCGGGTGCTGCCGGTGCCGTGGAACCCACGGCGCGGGTCTTTTCAAAAGCCTCGCGACATCCAGCGCTGCCGTCGGCCGGGACGCCGGACGCATTGAGCCAGTCAAATGCAAATGTATGAAACGGCAAGAACAAACGCAGCGGAGCGGTGATCAGTGAATCGGCCGTCATCGTGACCTTTGGCGACTCCATGGTTCCGGAAATCCTGACGGACGGTGCGACGGCCAGTAGCCGAGGATTCTTGGCGTTGGGAGATAACCGCCCGGACAGCCGCCTCGATCGGACATCCATCTCAAGCTCGCCAAGAATGCGAACGCGCGTCGTGTCTGCAAAAAATGCCTTGCTGCGCGCAACACCATCCTTGACGTCGAACAGGGTCACTGCACAATTGAGCCTCGATTCCGTGCCCGGATCGAGATTGAGCTGAACAAAATGGAGCAATCCCGTTCCCCAGTAATCAGCGGCGCCCACGCGGAGTCCGCGCGGATAGACCGCCAGATCGACATGCCCTTCCATGCCTGCAAAAAGCGGCAGCCGCAGCTCCTCGCTGGTCAGGTCCAGCGAAAGATCGAGCGTGCCTTCCAACGGAGTCTGCGGCTTTAGCGCTTCCGCAAGCCTCCCGAATTCGAACCTTTCTGCAAGGACGCGCAGGCGAAGCCTTGGCCGGGATGCTCGCGCCTCAAGGCGCAGGTCCGCCTGCGCCCTGCCACCGCTCAGCTGCACATCCTGCAACGAGACGTCCAGATTGCCGCCTTCGAGCATCAGTTT
Source organism: Betaproteobacteria bacterium SG8_41 (assembly GCA_001303585.1). Taxonomy (GTDB): domain Bacteria; phylum Pseudomonadota; class Gammaproteobacteria; order Burkholderiales; family SG8-41; genus SG8-41. The sequence continues at coordinate 15,981 of LJTT01000075.1, read as the reverse complement.
GGTTTGCAGGCTCGCATGATGTTTCCCCTCGCTGAACAGCGCCTCGACGTCCAGCGTCGCGTTTGCGTCGAAGGCACGCAGCACTTTTGCGATCTCCGCGAACTGTTTCGCATCGCCAACCTCGTCGCCCGACTTGCCCGCCGTGCCGAAGAAAACATGCAAACCGAGATCCTCGAGGTGCAGAACCGGCGCGCGAAGTTCCGCAGCATGCGCAAGCCGCTCGCCGCCCCGTTTCACGCTGACCTTGCCGAGCACGCTGCTCTTGCCGAACTTCACATTGAGATCGGATGCGCGGATCGCATCCGGCGCGATCACGACGCTCGCCCCGAACGCGTACGGGCCGACCTCGGGCAGCCGCACGGCGGCCAGCCGCCCGAGCCGGTCGAGGCGCTCGCCCGACAGGTTGAATCGGGCATCCACCGCGCCTTCGAGCGTCACATCACCCGACACCTTCAGCTGGGCCTCGCCCAGCGATGCAAGAAGCGTCCCCGAGAGCCGGTCTTTCGCTTGCGCAAGCTGCGTCAAAGGTGCGGTTTCGATTGCGACCTTGAAAGGCACGTCCCCGGCGCGTCCGCTGGCGGAGAGCTTGACGGGTTGACCCTCCGTTACCGCGAGCTTCGCGGAAAACGCCGCGTCGCCGGCGACGCCGGGAATGAACCGCTTTACGTTCTCGAGCCGTCCCTGCTCGACAGTGACTTCGGCCGTGGCACTCCTCAACAGCTCGCCCAGCTTGACACCCCCACCGCGTGCACTCGCTCTTATCGTTCCTGCCCGCAATGCCGGCGCCTTGTATCCGGTGCGGCCGAGCGCCGCGCCGATGTCGGCATTTTTCGACGTGATGCTCAGCTCGACCGCTGGCCGCGCGCCACGGAAGTCCGCTGCAATCTCACCAGTGACAGCAGCGCCTTGCCAGTCGAATTCAAATTCCGTGGATGGAAGCGCACCATCGCGCGACGCGGCGTCGAAGCGTACTCCACGCAGCGTTTCCCCAAACACCCGCGCTACCTTGGCCGACAATGCGAGATCCAACTCCGGCAGGCGCACTTTCGCCGGCAGCACCTCTCGCGCCAGCGGCTCGGTCGGCGCTTCTTTCCGCGCTTTCGACGCAAGTGCTGCCAGCTCGGCCGCATCCAAGGTCTCAAGCGCGAGCTTCACGCTGTCCCGGCGCTTCCGGCCCAGGGCGAGCAAAGCCGTCACGGCGCCCGCCGTGCGGCCGAGGCGGATCTGATCGAGCTTGAGGCGTGCGAGGTCTTCCGTCAGGGAGAACTGGCCCCTCGCAGCGAGAGCAAGTGTCGCGTCAGGCGCAAGCCCAAGCGGTTCGACGAACGGACCGATGGGGTTGGCGCTCGCATTGAACTGGAACGCGCCCGTTGCACTTGGCCCCTTCAGCACAATATGGCCCTTGGAGACAAGCTTCGCACCCCGGCAGGATGCATCGAGCTTGAGCGGCCAACGCTGTCCCTCGAGCAGCGACGCCAGCGTGCCGCCCGAGACCCTCAGCGAGCAGGGACGGCCGCCAAGCTTCCCGCGCACCTCGGCGCGCGCCGAGCGCCCCTGCGCGACCTCCAGGCCGGCCGAATCCAGATAGACCTCGGTAGGACGTCCGCCCAGGTGCGCCCACGAAAAACGCAGATCGCGCGAGTCCAGTTTCATCCGGATCGATTTGGCCAGCTCATGTGTGTTCGCGCCCGCCCCCTTCAGCTCGAAGCGAAGTCCGCCGAGCGTGCCGGAAAGTTGGCTGGGGCGCTCGGCGCCGGGCAGCTTTTCGGTCGAGAAGCGCCCGCCCGTCATGCGCATCGCCAAGCTTCGCTTTGGCTCGCGCGCGGAATAATCAATCGCTCCCGTGATTTGCATGCCCACGACATCGCCATTCGCACGGACCGCCAGCACGCTGTCGGCTATGCGGACCTCCACCCGGGTATGGCCGAGACTCTCCGCGAACAAACCGACGTACTCTCTCACCGCAACTTTTCCGTCTAAATCGATTTGATGCGCCAGCGTGTCAAGAAATTCGACATAGTCTTCAAGCCAGTTTGCGCCGCGCCCCAATCCAGCCCCAGAAGTGAACGGACGCAGGTCCACGCGCTCGCCGGAAAGATCGAAAACGAACCGGGGCCGCACACCCCTCCAATTGAACCCGACGCTGCCTGCCACGGACCCTTTGCCCAAACGGAACGCCAGGTCACTGACCGATGCCTCGGCACCCGTCAGACGCAACCGGCCGCGCGCCTCGAGCTTACCTGCGCCGCGCGCCGCCAAGCCGACCGCGGCGAGCCCCGCATCGGCATTCTCCGCCGCAAGTTCCACCCCCCCCTCGAGCGCCGCATCGGCCGGAACGTAGGCGCCGTTTAACTTGAGACGCGCGTTGGACAATTCGATTGTCGCCTGAAGCGGGATCGATTTCGTGGACGCCTGCAACACGGCGATCGACGCGCTGCTCGCGTCGATCGCGAGCGTCCTGCCCGTTATCGATAATGTTCCGCGCGCCGTCGCCGGCTCGCGCTCCGGCAGCGTGGCTTCGAAGCCCTGAACCTCGAAGCGCATGGGTTCTGACGCGCCCTCCCCGCGATAGCTGACGTCGACAGATGCAATTCGGAGTGCCCCGATGCCCGCGAACCTCACTGGCGCTGGACGGCCGGAACGGGCGAATACGGGGTCCCAATTGCTGCGCCCGGCGCCCCTGGTAACCATTATTTCTCCGCGTTCAGCTGTCATCTCGCCGAGCTTGACCGCTCGACGCAGAAGCGCTTTGAGATCAATTCGAACGCTGGGCCGGATTGCCCTCGCCAGCGGCGGTCCGTCCGGGTTCAACGGATCGGCCAGTACCAGCGCGTCCGCCTCTGCGCTCGCGACCAACCCCGTCCGCAAACGCAGGGGCCCCTCGATGCGAGTCGGGACGCGAAATACCTTGGTGAGAAGCCCCTCGAGCGGCGAGCGCGCGAAATCGCCGGGAACCGGAATTCCCGCCACGAACAACACAACCATCAGGACGAGCAGCACGCCGAGCACGGCGCCCGCCCTGAGCGCCAGACGCAAGGCCGCGCGCCGTGGGCGCGGCGCTGCGGAAGCAGTCGAATGGGGATCGGGTGGCAACGGAATCAGCGTCCCGCGCTGAGCTTAAGCCCCAGTATACCGATGACGATCAGTCCCACGAAGAACCACCGCAACAAGGTCGCTGATTCGGCGAAAAGCAGTATCCCGAGCACGAACGTGCCCACGGCGCCGATTCCCGTCCACACCGCGTAGGCCGTTCCCATGGGGATGGTCCGTTGTGCGTAGAGCAGCAGCCCACCGCTCACCGCCATGCAGACGATCGCGAACGCGATCCAGCCGACGTGGGACCCTTGATCGGTCCAGCCGAGCTTGAGACCAACGGGCCAGCCCCACTCGAATACGCCGGCGATGAATAGTGCAATCCAGTCCATCTTCTCCTCCTAACTGCGTCACCGGCCATGACTGATCGGTGGCAGTTCTTGCAGTCGAATACTGGTGATGAATGATGGTGATCATTAATGGTGAGAAGTGGTGGTGCAAACAGTTCCTATCACCATTTCTCATCACCATCATTCATCACTTTTTTCTGTCAGAAGGGAAAGGACGCCACGATCCTCACCCCCTTCAACCCATCCGATCCCTGTCGGTACCCCAGGCCGATACGGTCGAACGAGGCGCCGAGAAATTCGATCGGCTTGCGCACGCCAAGCGTGAGCGCGAGCTCCACCTCGTTCGAGATGTCCTCCGTCGGGCTTCCGGGCAGCAGGAACTCGAGCTTATTGAAATACATCGTGCCGATGAGCTGGGCGCCGAGAATCGCCTGCCGGCCGGCGATCTCCATTTCGATCGGGAAGCCAAGGTCGCCGCCGATTGAAACCGCGCCTAAAACGCTGTCCGTGCCGTCAGCACTGTAGCCCGCGTAGGTGAGCTTCCCCCCGAGCCCGAGCAGCCATCTATTTTTGAGCGCCCGACGATAAAGCGTGGACGCGCCCACCGACCAGATGAACGCCGAGGTGTCGCGCTTGAATTCCCAACCGCCGCCCGCATTCACGAACGGCTTGACCACCCACCCCGGGCGCAATGGGATTTCGGCCTCGATGCCGGGAAGCACGCTGAGGCCAACGGCGCTGATACGGCCGATATCGAATTCCGTCAAGTCGAACTCCGCCAGGGCAGCAGAAACCGGAAAAGTCAGCCGCAGCCCCCATTGCTTCTCGGTCGCTTCCCTGATGGTGTACGCCATCGGCAAACGAATAACGCCGACCGTTTCCTCGCCGATCTTGTACGCGCCCGTGCCGTACACGGCGGCGTAATACCAGTTGAAGAGTTCGGAGACCTGTTCGGCACGCTGCTGGGCGACAGCACGCGGCAAGGCTTGCGCCCAAACTGCTTGCGACAGCGCAAACCCGACCAACACCAGCAGCACGCGGAGTCCGCGGACAAGTCGGCAGCAATGTCTTGGACGAAGCACGTGGACGAGAATACCGCAAACGAATGGCGTATGCCCGACATGCTGACGTAAAGCGTGTCTCTGCCGGCTCACAAAAGCGCTGCCGCTGAAAGGTGGCAAGAGCAGGGTCATTTGCCTTAAAATCAATGCGCCTGCCACTCATCCTCGACGAGACTCCAAAGGCTGAATTAACGGAATAGTCCCCTTTCGCGCCGTGCGCGTTTGTCGGCCCGCACCGCTACATGTCGCTTCCCTTGTGCCCGCGTGCACCGGTCGAACACCACTCAACTCGGGAGACTGCACAGATGTATCTTCGCGTAACCGCCGCCCTCCTCGCCGTTGCCGCGCTGGGCGCCTGCGAAAAACCGGCGCCTCCGCCCCAGCGGCCTGCGCCGATGGTCAGCGTCATGGCGGTGAAACCGCAGACCATCCCCTTTGTCCCGACTTACGTCGCGCAGACCGAGAGCTCGCAGCAGGTTGACATCGTGGCGCGCGTGTCGGGCTTTCTGGATAAGATAGCCTACGACGAAGGCGAGCTCGTCAAGAACGGGCAGCTTCTCTTCCAGCTCGATCCAAAGCCGTTCCAAGCGCAGCTGGAGGCGGCACAGGGCGAGCTGCTCGCCCAGCAGGCGCGCCACGCGACCGCAGCGGCCAATCTGAATCGCGTAAAGCCCCTTGCGCAACAGAATGCGCTGCCTCAGTCCGATCTGGACAAGGCGCAGGGTGAATTCGATGCGTCGAAAGCCGCCGTATTCGCGGCTCAGGCCAAGGTCACCGAAGCAGAACTCAACCTGAGTTACGCGACCATACGCTCGCCGGTGACCGGTCTCGCCAGCCGAGCCCTGCAGCGCCAAGGCGCCTATATCAATTCCCTCTCACCCGAGTCGAAGCTCACCTATGTCGCGGCTATCGAGCCTATGTGGGTCACCTTCAGCGTGTCCCAGAATCAGATGGCGAAGTACCGGAACCTCATGGCCAAAGGCCAGCTTGTGCCCCCGAAGAACCAGAACTACGAAGTCGAGATCGTGATGCCCGACGGTTCGGCGTACCCGGACCGGGGCAAGATCAGCTTCGCGGATCCGTCCTTCAGTCAGGACACGGGCTCGTTTCAGGTCCGTGCGGTTCTGCCCAATCCGCAGAGGACGCTGCGGCCCGGAATGTTCGTCACCGCCAAGCTGCACGGCACGGTGCGGCCCGATGCAATCGTCGTGCCGCAGCTCGCGGTACAACAGGGCTCCAACGGCCACCTGGTCTACGTTGTAAAAGAAGATGGAACGGCGGAAGTGCGTCCAGTCGTCGTCGGCGACTACTACGGCGAAAAGGGCATCGTGATCATGACCGGCTTGCGTGACGGCGACCGGGTGATCGTCGAAGGCGTGCTCAAAGTCATTCCAGGCCAGCCCGTGCAAATCGTCGAGCCCGGCGCTGCCGGAAAGGCAGGCAAAGCGGCGCCAGCAGCTGCCAAGGGTGGCAAAGCCGCCGCGAAGAAGAAATAGCAGGGCGCGCATGTTCACGCATTTTTTCATCGACCGGCCGATCCTCTCGGCCGTCATCTCGATCCTCATCGTGCTCGCCGGGGCAGTCGCCATGTCGGTAACGCCCATCGAGCAGTACCCGGAGCTTGCGCCCCCGGAAGTCAAAATCGACGCGCGCTACCCCGGTGCAACAGCGGAGGTGATTGCAAACACGGTTGCCGCCCCGATCGAGACCCAGATCAACGGCATCGACAATCTGCTCTACTTCTATTCGACCAGCTCCTCCAGCGGCAACGTCTCGATCAGCGTGCTGTTCCAGCCGGGGAGCGACCCCGACATCAACCAGGTAAACGTGCAGAACCGCGTGAGCCAGGCGCTGCCGCAGCTGCCGCAGGTCGTCTCGCAGCAGGGCGTCACCGTGGACAAGAAATCGTCGAGCATCATGATGATCGTCTCGATCTTCTCGCCCGACGAGCGCTACGACGCCACCTACATCGACAACTACACCAACCTCTACGTGCTGGAGGAACTGAAGCGCGTGCGGGGCGCGAACCGCTCATCCGTACTGGGTCTGCCCGACATCGCAATGCGGGTGTGGCTGCAGCCCGACCGCATGGCGCAGCTCGGCATCACGGTGAATGACGTCGCCAATGCGGTGCAGAGTCAGAACCAGACCTTCGGCATCGGCCAACTCGGTGCCCGGCCCACCATATCAGGGGTTCAGCAGCAGTTCGTCGTGACGGCGCAGGGCTTGCTCACCCGTCCCGAGGAATTCGAGGACATCATCGTGCGCACCGCGCGGGAAGGCGCCGCGATCGTCCGGATCAAGGACATCGGCCGGGTCGAGCTCGCAAAGCGCGACTACTCCATCTCAAGCCGAATGAATGGCAAGACCGCGACCACCATCGCTATCTACCAGCAGCCGGGGGCCAATGCGGTGGAGACGGCGAAGGCCGTGCGGGCGCGCCTTGACGAGCTCAAGCAGCAATTCCCGACCGGGCTCGATTACAAGATCACGCTCGACACGAGCCTCTTTACCCTGAACTCGATCGACAAGGTGGTGCACACCTTCTTCGAGGCCGTGGTGCTGGTAGTGCTGGTCGTATTCCTGTTCCTGCAGTCGCTGCGCGCGACCGTCATCCCGATCCTGGCCGTGCCCGTCTCGATCATCGGCGCCTTCATTGGCATGCATCTACTGGGCTTCTCGATCAACATGCTGACGCTGTTCGGCATGATTCTCGCCATTGGTCTCGTCGTGGACGATGCCATTGTTGTGGTCGAGAACGTGGAAGTGAACATGACGAAGCACGGGCTCTCCGCGCTCGAGGCGTCCAAGCGCGCGATGGCCGAGATCGCCGGTGCGCTGATCTCCATCGTGCTTGTGCTCGTGGCCGTGTTTCTTCCGGTCGCCTTTCTCGGCGGCGTGACCGGCACCCTCTACAAGCAGTTCGCGATGACCATCTCGTTTTCGATGGTGATCTCCGGAATCATGGCGCTCACCCTCTCACCGGCCCTCGCCGCGATCATCATCAAGGCTCACCACGGTGAGAAAAAAGGGTTCTTCCGCTGGTTCGAGAACGGTTTCGAGCGCTTGCGCCAGGGTTACGTCGCGGGCGTGGCGCGGGTCATCCAGGCGTGGCCAATCTCTCTCATCATCTTCGGTGCAGCCATCGGTGCGATCCTGCTGATGTTTCGCATCCTGCCCTCGAGCTTCGTGCCCGACGAGGACCAGGGTTACTTTTTCGTCGTGGTGCAGGCGCCCGACACGGCGAGCCTGGATGTCGTCAGCAAGTTCACAAAAAAGATCGAGAAGATCGTCGCGGCGGATCCCGCGGTGCAGGATGTCGCGACTGTGGACGGCTACAGCCTGATCGACGGCCAGTTCACGAACAATGCGGCCATCCTCTTCCCCTCCATGAAGCCCTTCGAGGAGCGCAAGGACCCGTCCCTGCTCTCCTTTGCGATGCTGAAGCGCCTCAACGCCCAGCTCTTCGGGCTCCAGGAGGGTTTTGCATTCGCGCTCAATCCGCCCTCGATTCCGGGGCTGGGCACGACCGGCGGATTCGAGTTCTACATCCAGAACCGCGGCGCGGGCGACCCGCGCGCAACCCAGCAGGCAATCCAGGCCTTCCTTGCCCAGGCACGTCAGCGCCCCGAGCTGCAGGGGGTCAATACGACTTTCCGCGCCTCGAGCCAGCAGCTCTTCGTTGACCTCGACCGCAACAAGGCCGAGGTGCTGGGCGTGCCCGTTGCGGACGTGTTCAATACGATGCAGGGGCTCTTCGGCTCACAGATCGCCGGCCAGTTCGCGCAGTTCAGCCGCGTGTGGTGGGTGATCCTCCAGGCCGATGCCGAGTACCGCGTCCGGCCCGAGGACTTCGACAAGGTCTATGTGCGTTCGAGGACAGGAGCCAATGTCCCGCTGTCCTCGCTCATTACCACCCGCTACGTCGCCTCCCCCAAGCTGGTGACGCGTTTCAACGGTTTTCCGGCGGTCAAGATCACCGCCAACCCCGCGCCAGGCTACAGTTCCGGTCAGGGCATCAGCGCGATGGAGGCGGCCGCGCGCGAGACCCTGACCTCGGACTTTTCTTTCGCATGGGCGGGCCAGGCGCTGCAGGAAAAGGGGTCCGGAAGCACTTCATCCTCTGCCTTTATATTCGGCCTCATCGTGGTCTTCCTGCTGCTTGCGGCGCAGTTCGAAAAGTGGACCATTCCGGTTGGCGTTGTGCTGACCGTGCCGTTCGCCATTCTCGGGGCGCTCCTGCTGACCTGGGTCCTGGGACTGCAGAACGACGTCTATTTCCAGGTGGGGCTCGTGACGCTCGTCGGTCTCTCCGCCAAGAACGCGATCCTTATCTCCGAGTTCGCCATCGAGCGCGTGCGGCAAGGCATGCCTGCGCGCGAGGCCGCGATCGAAGGCGCGGGGCTCCGGCTGCGCGCGATCCCTCGCGATCGCGACGGGCCCCGGCGCGAACAGCCTGCGCGCGATCGGCACCGGCGTTATTGGCGGCATCATCGCCTCGACGTTCATCGCGGTCTTCTTCACGCCGCTTTTCTTCTGGCTGCTCGAGTCGATGAGCGCAAAGTTCGGCGGCGGCAAGGCAAAGGCCCCGGCGCCGGGCGGCGCGACACCGGCTGCCGCCCCGCACGCTCCGCAGAGAGACGATTAGGATTTAACCGCAGATAAACGCAGATGCACGCAGATATATAAAACCGTTTGTTTGCCGCCGATGAACGCCGATGTTATTTACAGTAAAGCCCACACGGCATCAGGGAAAACGAAACCCGATTCACGATTCACGATTCACGATTCACGATTCACGATTCACGATTCACGATTCACGATTCACGATTCACGGTAATTAGATAAACGCAGATCGAGATTCACATCGAAAATGTTCCTCGAATTGAATAAACAGTTTTCATCGGCGTTCATCGGCGTTCATCGGCGGCTAAGAGACGTCTTTGAACTTCGTCATATCTGCGTTTATGTTCGTTTATCTGCGGTTACAGTTCTTGCGGCACTAGCGGGTTGCACTGTTGGGCCGGACTACGTCCGCCCCGAGGTCGACACGCCCAAGGCGTTCCGCTTCGAGGACAAGGAAACCCAGGACCTCGCGAACACCGCCTGGTGGAAGCAGTTCCAGGACCCCGTACTGGACGCCCTGATCGATGAAGGGCTTGCGAATAACAAGGATCTTCGCATCGCCGCGGCACGGGTCGAGGAATTCGCAGGTCGGCTCACTACAACGCGCTCGGAGTTCTATCCGCAAATCGGCTACGGCGCGGGCGGCTCTCGCGACCGCGGAAGCGAGCGTTTGGCGACGCCCGTGCCCCCCGGAGTATCCAACCCGCAGACAACTTACAGCGCGGTCCTCAACGCCTCCTGGGAAATCGATCTCTTCGGTCGCATCCGGCGCCTTTCAGAAGCGGCCGAGGCGCAGCTCATGGCGACCGAGGAAGCACGGCGTGGTGTGGTGCTGTCGCTGGTGTCGAGCGTGGCAACCGGCTACATTGCGCTCCGCGATTTCGACAAGCAGCTGGAGATCGCGAAGCGCACCGCCGAATCCCGGCGCGAGGCCCTTGCCCTGTTCGAGCTGCGTTACAAAGGCGGCGTGGTCTCCCAGGTTGAGGTATCGCAAGTGCGCTCGGAGTACGAGTCGGCGGTCGCGGCCATTCCCGCGATCGAGCGGGCGATCGCACAGACGGAGAATGCGCTCTCGATACTAGTCGGCCGTAATCCCGGGCCAATCGCTCGCGGCAAGACCATCGAGGAGTTGCGCGAGGTCGCCGTGCCCGCCGGCATCCCCTCCGATGTCCTGCTCAGGCGGCCAGACATCCGGCAGGCGGAGCAAAATCTCATTGCTGCGAACGCGAATATTGGCGCGGCACGCGCGCTCTACTACCCGCGCATCTCGCTGACCGGCCTCTTCGGCTACGCCAGCAGCGATCTCGGCGATCTTCTCGAGGGCCCGGCTCGGCAGTGGAGCTTCGCCGGGAGCCTCGTTGGCCCGATATTCACCTTCGGGCTCATTGAGGGCCTGGTGGCAGCCTCCGAAGCGCAACAACGGCAGCTGCTCGCCAGCTACGAACGCGCCATCCAGAACGCGTTCCGTGAAGTGGACGATGCGCTCATCGACAACCGCAAGTCACGCGAGCGCCTCGGCGCTCAGGACCGCCAGGTAGCGGCGCTTCGCGACTACGCGCGGCTCTCCCGCCTGCGCTACGAGGGTGGCTATACCAGCTACCTCGAAGTGCTCGACGCGGAGAGGAGCCTCTTCAATGCCGAGCTGCAACGCACACAAACGCAGGGCGAGGTCTTCAGCGCGCTCGTCAACATCTACAAGTCGATGGGCGGCGGCTGGGTCAACGAGGCCGACAAGCTCGCGCCGCAGCCAAGCATCGGTACCGCAGTGGAAGACGCGCCGCACCCGTAGCACCCGCCTTTTACAAAAAGGGGTCAGGACCCTTTTCCTGTCCTCCAAAGAACCTCCCGTTACAAAAAGGGGTCAGGACCCTTTTCCTGTCCTCCGAAGAACATCCCGGCGCGTTATGGGGCCATATATGACCCGAGGTCAGGGACGGGTTTGGCCACTGAAGGCTGACGAGACATGGCAAGACCATTGCGGGCCGCGGCGGGCGGCGTCATCTACCATGCCTTGAATCGCGCCAATGCTCGCGGTCGAATCTTCGAGAAATCAGACGACTTCGAGGGGTTCGAGCGAGTGCTCGGGGAAGCGTCCGCGCGGATCCCCACAAGAATCCTCGCCTACTGCCTCATGCCAAACCATTGGCATCTTGTGCTTTGGCCCGCCCGTGACGGGGAATTGGCGCGGTTCATGGCCTGGCTGACGCTGACCCACGCCCAGCGTTGGCATGCCCATCGTCAGTCGGCCGGAGCCGGGCATCTGTATCAGGGGCGCTACAAGTCTTTCCCAGTGCAAGACAATGACCACTTCTTGACTGTATGCCGTTACGTCGAACGCAACGCCTTGCGCGCAGGCTTGGTGCGCCGCGCCGAGGAATGGCGTTGGTCCAGTCTATGGCATAGAACGCATGGGACCCGTGTGAGCCCGGCATGGCTCTCTCCTTGGCCGATCGAACCGCCACGGAACTGGCTGGACTGGGCCAACCAACCACAGAGCGCCGCCGAATTGGAAACTGTCCGGAACAGTGTTCGGCGCGGCCAGCCTTACGGCTCGCAAAAATGGGTGCGCACCACTGCGAAGGCATTAAAGTTAAACAGCACGCTTAAAAAACGCGGTCGGCCAAAAAAGGGTTTCAGGAACGACGAAAAAGGGTCCTGACCCCTTTTTCAGGCCGGGAGATTTGCGCGCGCCGTGCGCGGGCGTCAGAATACAGCATGCTCTGCCGCAACGGACGCGACAGATGACCGCCCCAGGAGGGAAAGATCATATCCATCACGCGTGACAAGTACGACGCCGTGCTTCTCGATCTCGACGGGGTCATCACCGACACAGCGAGCATCCACGCGCGGTCCTGGAAGCGCATGTTCGACGAGTACCTGCGCGAGCGCTCGTCCCGGACCCGTGAGCCGTTCCGGGCGTTCGACATCGCCACCGACTACAAGCTCCATGTGGACGGCAAGCCGCGCTTCGATGGCGTTCGGGATTTCCTGAAGTCGAGGGCGATCAACCTGCCGGAGGGCACGCCCGACGACCCGCCCCTACATGAAACCGTGTGCGGCCTCGGTAACCGCAAAAACGAGCTGGTCAACGACGCCATTGCCAGCGACGGCGTCGAGGTCTACGAGGGCACGGTGAAGTGGGTGCATCGGCTTCACGACGAAGGTTTCAAGACGGCTGTCGTCACCTCGAGCCAGAACTGCGATGTGGTGCTCAAGGCCGCCGGGCTCGCGGACCTTTTCGAAGTTCGCGTTGATGGCAACACCATTCACGATCAGAAACTGAACGGCAAGCCGGCACCCGACGCTTTTCTCGCTGCGGCAAGACAATTGAGCGTTACACCGGCGCGCTCCGTTGTCGTCGAGGACGCCATCTCCGGCGTCGAGGCCGGCCGCAACGGCAAGTTCGGGCTGGTAATCGGGGTTGCCCGCAAGGGCAACAATGACGAGCTCAAGCGTCACGGTGCCGACGTAGTGGTGAACGACCTCGCCGAGTTGCTCCCAGGGAAATAGGCCGTCTTTTAAAAATCGAAAAACATTACTAGCCGCAGATAAACGCCGATGAACGCTGATATGAGACCCGCGGAAAACATGGTTTTCAACACGGTCGGTCTGTATCGGGACACACATGCGGCCAATAAGGGACATTCTTTGCCTCGGGTTCTGCGTTCGGGGTTCCGCGTTCCCTGTTTTTGGCATGGACTGATCTGTGTTGATCTGCGTTCATCTGCGATTAATTTCAAGTTGCCGATGTTCCGATTCACGTCTCACGATTGACGAGGAGCGAAGCGAAAAGATGATCCATCACGAACGCGTCGTCCCGCCCGGACACATCTACCCTCCCGACGAATGGAACATCGTCGAGAAGCAGTATTCGCCCGAGTTCCTCGAGATGACCGAGACGATCTTTGCCCTGGGCAACGGCTACCTAGGCATGCGCGGATGCTTCGAGGAAGGCACGCCCGTGTGCAATAACGGAAGTTACGTGAACGGCTTTTACGACACGTGGCCCATCGTCTACGGCGAGGACGCGTTCGGCTTCGCCCGCACCGGGCAGACGATCGTCAATGTGACAGACGCCAAGACGATCAAGCTCTACGTCGACGACGAGCCGTTCTACCTGCCTCGCGCCAACGTCGTCTCATTCGACCGGCGCCTGAACTTCAAGGCCGGCACGCTCGACCGCGAGATCATATGGGAGACTCCGGCGGGCAAGCAGGTCCTGATACGGTCACGGCGGCTCGTCTCCTTTCAGCACCGGCATCTCGCAGCGATCCACTATCACGTCGAGATGCTCAATGCGGAGGCGCCCATCGTCCTCTCCTGCGAGATGGCGACGCCCCCGCCGCCCGATGATGAGACCTCCGGGGACCCGCGAAAGTCCAAGGGTATCCGCGGCCGCGTACTGCGCCCGCTCACCCACTATCATCGCGACCAGCGTGTTGTGCTCTGCCACGGCACGGAGAGGAGCGGCATGACGCTCGCGTGCGCGACGGACCACGTCATCGAGACGGAGTGCGCGCACTCGGTCAAGGCCCAGAGCAGCCAAAATTCGGGAGAGGTCGTCTTCCGCGTCAGCGCCCGCTCCGGCCAGCCCGTCACGCTCGTCAAATACATCGCCTATCACACCAGCGGCACGGCGCCGGCGCACGAGATGTGCGGCCGGGTCGAGCGCACGCTCGATCGCGCCGTGGAAGAAGGTTTCCCTGCCCTGCAGGAAGGCCAGCAGCACTACATGGATGATTTCTGGCGCCGCAGCGACGTGCGCGTCAGCGAAATCCGCCACCATATCGTCAAGCGCACGTCGGTGGAGATCCAGCAGGCGATCCGCTTCAGCCTCTTCCATATCCTGCAGGCCTGCGCGCGATCCGATAACACGGGAGTGCCAGCGAAAGGGCTGACCGGCGACGCCTACGAAGGGCATTATTTCTGGGACAGCGAGATCTACCTGCTGCCGTTTCTCATCTACACCTCGCCGCGGATCGCCAAGAATCTCCTGCTCTTCCGCTACAACATGCTCGACCACGCGCGAACCCGCGCGCGCGAGCTAAACCACCGCGGCGCGATGTTCCCGTGGCGCACGATCAGCGGCGAGGAGGCGTCCGCCTACTACGCGGCCGGCACCGCCCAGTATCACATCAACGCCGACATCGCCTACGGGCTACGCAAGTACGTGAACGCGACGGGTGACCAGGAGTTCCTCGAGCGCCAGGGCGCCGAAATGCTGATCGAAACTGCGCGCATGTGGGTCGACCTCGGATTCTTCTCCGAGCGCAAGGGGGGTAAGTTCTGCATCAACGGCGTGACCGGTCCCGACGAGTACAACACGGTTGTGGACAACAACACCTACACCAATCTGATGGCGCGGGAGAACCTGCGCTACGCGGCGCAGACCGTCGAGTCCCTGCGCGAGACGAAGCCCGACGTCTACGCCCACCTCGCCCACGAAACCAGCCTCAAGGCGGGCGAGATCGAGGAATGGAAGCGGGCCGCGGACAACATGTTTATCCCTTACGACGAAGCGAGCGGAATCTATCCCCAGGACGACGGTTTCATGGACAAGGAGCGCCTGGAGCTGAACAGCATTCCGCCCGATCGTTTCCCCCTCCTGCTCTTCTACCACCCGCTCGTCATCTACCGCCATCAAGTCATCAAACAGGCCGACATCATTCTGGCGATGTTCCTGCTCCAGAACGAATTTTCGCTCGAGGCCAAACGACGTAATTTCCAGTATTACGATCCCTTGACGACCGGCGACTCGTCGCTGTCGTCGTGCATCCAGGCCATCATGGCCAACGAGATCGGCGAGGGGACCAAATCCATCGCCTACGCCCGTGCCTCGCTCCTGATGGACCTCGCGGATGTCGGCGGAAACGTCAAGGATGGCTGCCACATCGCAGCAATGGGGGGCAGCTGGATGATCTTCGCGTACGGTTTTGCGGGCATGCAGGACCACGACGGCGTTCTCACCTTCCGGCCGCGCCGCGTGCCAGAGGAGACCGCACGCATGCGCCTGAGGCTGACCTACCGCGGCCAGCTCTTCGAGCTCGAGATCAGCACCCAGGAGGCCAAATACACCCTAATTGAAGGGCGAGACCTCGTCCTGAAACATGAAGACGAGGCAATCCGTCTCACGCCCGATTCGCCTGTTGTTGTCCGCCCCGTAAAGCCCCGCGAGATCGCGCCGACCTTCGCGGCGCCACAGGCAGCTCAGCGCTGACGGCTTGTTGAAAAAAGGGGTCAGGACCCTTTTCGGACAGGTGCTAGACCGTAAAAAGGGTCCTGACCCCTTTTTCTCTGATTACGTTTTCTGCGCGCGGAACCTATCCGCGGACGAATGTCTATTGTTTTGAATGGTCACGTCGCGCATTGCCGGCGGTGATACCAACGCCGTGACGGATCGAACACTCACTCGAAGGAGGTTCCGATGCCCAAGACCCTCTCCGACAAGGAACTGAAGCTGATCGACGCCTACTGGCGCGCGGCCAATTACCTCTCGGTCGGCCAGATCTACCTCTACGACAACCCTCTGCTCCGAAAACCGCTGCGCAAGGAACACGTCAAACCGCGCCTGCTCGGGCACTGGGGCACGACGCCGGGCCTCAACTTCATCTATGCGCACCTGAATCGGATCATCAAGAAGCACGATCTCGACACCATCTACATCACCGGCCCCGGCCACGGCGGACCAGGGCTGGTCGCGAACGCGTACCTCGAGTCTACCTATACGGAGGTCTACCCCGAGATTTCGCAGGACGAGTCGGGAATGAAGCGCCTCTTCACGCAGTTCTCGTTTCCAGGAGGAATCCCGAGCCACGTCGCGCCCGAGACGCCGGGCTCCATCCATGAGGGTGGCGAGCTGGGCTACGCGCTCTCCCACGCCTACGGGGCGGCGTTCGACAACCCCGATCTCC
>LJTT01000024.1 GCA_001303585.1 Betaproteobacteria bacterium SG8_41 | reverse complement strand
CTTCGGTGTAGTAGATCCTCGGTCTGCGCTCCATTGCAACATCCTCCCTCTCTCGTCAGAGAATAGAATGTTGCGATGACCGGTTGAAACCGCATCCAGAAGGAGACACTACCTGCCGGCCCAAATTTGGACTATTGCCGGCGATTACCGGTGGTCAGGCTGCCTTGGTTGCGGTGAGCTGCACGCTGACCACGTAGGAAAACGGCCGGTGGTCCGAAACACACACGCCTGAAAATCCCGCACCTTCGATCACGCGCCGCAGCTCGTCTTCGGCCATGACACCGCCCAATGAAGTCACGTCGGCCAACGGGTCTTCGAGAACCTCCCGGGGCAAGGGCTCTTCCAGCACCAAATCCCGGGCAGCCAACTGCCCACCGGCCCTCAGGATCCGGAATGCTTCCTTGAAGGCGGCGTCCTTGTCCACGGCCAGGTTGAAGGAGGCGTTGGCGAACGCCAGATCAGCGAGTCCTGAGGCAAGCGGAATACGCTCCAGATCCCCCGCGACAGGAAAAATAGAGGATCCGGCTGGGACTCCGCGCGCACTCGCCGGTCCCAGCACCCGCAGCATCCCTGTGGTCATGTCGACGGCAACGACCGCACCCTCCGCTCCCATTTGCGCGGCTGCCCACCAAGCGTCGATCCCGCTGCCGCACCCGAGGTCAACTGCAAAACGCACGTTCGCAAGGCTTACGTCCGCCAGTGGAAAACCGCATCCGCTGTAGGCCGCGGCAAGTTCGGGCGGCACGCGCTCGATCACGGCTTCCGGGTAACCGTCTTCCCTCATCCGGTGCGCGCGCGCCAGCGCCCCGTCGCCCGCTCGTGCAAGCCGCGCGTAGCGCCGGCGAATACGCGCCTTGATCTCGGCCGACCAGTCCATCCGGCGCGGGATGTCTGCTGCAGCGCGAACCAACGAGTCAGTGTGGCAGGTGCCCCGGATTCCAGAAGTTTCCGGTGCGAATCATGCTGGCGATCCGCTCACCGTGCTCGATCCACGAGTTCTCGTTGAACTTGGCCTGCTCCTCCGGATCGAACTCGACGCGCTCGACACGGGCTTCCCATTTTCCGTCGCCCAGATAGTCGACCACCGCGTAAGCTGGCCGGGGATCGCCGTCCCAGCTCATGCCGACAGCCGCGACGCATACCAGGATCTGGGTTTTGTTCGGCTTCTTGAGATAGCGCACCGACGGGCCGTGGATGTGGCCGTGCGCGCCAACGTCGAAGTCATCGTCCTTCAGCTTCTCAGCGATCTGCTCGTCCTTCAGGCGCGCAGGGAAGGCATCGTTGTCGCCGATGTCATGAGGCGTGCCATGGAACACGTGGAAATCGTGGCCGAGCTCCGGCGTGTAGGTCATCGAGAACGGGCGTTTCCGGATCCACTCCAGCTGCTCTTCCGTCATGCGCTCCCGCGTCATTCGGGTCATGCGGAACATCCATTCCTGGTGGTTGCTTTTCGGCTTGAGCTTCTCGTCAACTTTGTTGGCGACCCAGAGATCAACGTTGCCGACGATGACATCGATATGGGGACGGTCCATGAAGTGCTGCACGATCTTGTCCGGCTCCGGCCCGAGCCCTATGAGGTCGCCCGGCACGATCACCTTGTCGGGTTTCTCCTCGGCCACCGCGCGCTCGACCGCTTCGAGCTGCGGGACCTGGCCGTGAATGTCGGAGTAAAGGCAGTATCTGAATCGCATGGCATAACCTCCTTTGCGCTGAACGTTCGTTTAGATTCGAAAGTCGTACTCGACACGGAAAAATGGCGTCTTGAGGCGGCTCGCCGCCGTCATCTTAAATGGAACGCGCGCCGGGTTGGTCTCCGGCACGAGATCAACCACCAGCCTGTGCCGCACGCCGAACACCGCGTCCTGGTCGATGTACGGATCGTCAGCCGGGAAAATCTCCGTTGTAAGCGGGCGATAGCCCTCAGCCTTTATCATGAAGTGAAAGTGCGCCGGCCGCCAGGGATGACGGCCGGTTGCGCGCAGCAAGTCGCCGACCGGCCCGTCATCCGGCACCGTATAAGGCGCCGGCCGCACTGTGGTAAACCCATAGCGTCCGCCGGCGTCTGTCTTCATACGGCACCGCAGATTGCCTTCCGGTTGCGCCGGATCCTGGTTCGAGTAAAGGCCGTTCGCCGCCGTCTGCCAGATGTCGAGCACGGCGCCCGGCACAGGCGCACCGGACCGCGCATCGAGCACACGCCCGTAGAAGGCAACATGGTCTCCGTCGCCGGTACCGATCATGTCACCGCCGGGCTCAAGCCACTTCGCGTCGGCAATATGAAACGGCCCCAGGTTGCTGTACTCGGTGCGCTTGCCGCCGCTCCCGACCATGTCAACCACGGCGCTGAGCCCCAGGACGTCCGAGAACAGGATGAACTCGCTGCGCTCAGGCGATGAAATGCGGCCGGCCCGATAGAGGAGGTCCATGCCCTGCAGCCACTCCTCATGAGTAAGCTCAACCTCCTTCGCGAACTCGTGAAGATGCGCCGCGAGCCGCGAGAGCACGAACTTGAGGCGGGGATCTTTCGTCTTCCTGCAGTAATTGACGAAAGCATCAGTGATGGTGTCTTTGGTGACGGAACGCATGATAGTCGCTTAAATTAACGCAAGACTGAGACTGGGAAATAGGATGACCGCAACCAGGACGAGCAGCATGATTGCCGCGAACGGAAACGCTCCGGCGAAGATGTCGCCGAGCGAGACTGTCGGATCATTGATCGCGCTTTTGACGGTGAATACGGATAGCCCGAGCGGCGGCGTGAGCAGTCCAATCTCAGCGCCGATAACCGTGACGACCCCGAACCAGACCAGGTCGCCGCCAAACGCGACCACTGCCGACATGAACAGCGGCGATGCGATGAGAATAATGGATGCGGTGTCGAGGACGGTTCCCAGAATAATGAGCGTCATGACATAGATTGCCATGAGCTCGTTCAAGCCAAATTCCATGCCCTCGAGCCACTCGCTGAAAAGCGTCGGCAGCCCGGCGACCCCCAGCATGCGGCTGTACATATTGGCCGCGATGATCAACAAAAGCAGTGCAGCAGAGACGTAGCCGGCCTCGACGAAGATTTCCCACAGGCTCCTGCGATCCAGCGCGCGACGCAAGAAACCGATGATGAGCGCAATCAGTGCGCCCAGCGCACCAGCCTCGGTGGCCGTGACCACGCCGCCGTAGATACCGCCCAGAACCGCTACGACGAGCAGCACCACCGGCCCCAGCATTTTCGCCTTCCTGGCCAGCGAAAGGCTCGGGGTGTCGGTATCGGGCTGGCGGCCTCCGACAAAGCCCGGCGTGAAATGCGCCATCATCACGATGCCGATCGCAAATGATGCCGCGAGCAGCACGCCCGGAATCACCCCTGCGAGAAACATATGACCGACCGACTGCTCGGCCACGAAAGCGTAAATGATCATCATCACGCTCGGCGGAATGAGCATGCCGAGCACCGAACTTCCAGCAACGACACCGACGCAGAAGCGGCGCCCGTAGTTGAGCCTGCGCATCTCCGGCAGCGACACCCGTGTGAACACGGACGCGGACGCGATCGAAGAGCCCGTGACTGACGCAAACAGCGCATTCGCCGCCACGGTCGCGATTCCGAGGCCGCCCTTCACGCGGCGGAAGGAATCATTGGCGACATCATAGACGTCGCGCCCGATGCCGATGCGGCTTACGACCAGGCCCATCACCATGAAAAGCGGTATGGTCGCAAAGTTGTAATCGCCGACCGCGTCGCCGACCGCGAGCGTAAGGAGATTGATGGAAAGATCGAGGCGGTCGCGCATCAGCCACACGCCCAGAACCGAAACTACTCCCAGCGCCACCGGGACGTATAGCCCCGCGTAGATCAGCGCAACGACCAGCACTACCGACAATATGCCGATTCCGACAGGATCCATGTCGTGCTTCGTGAGGGAACGCTACCGCTCACCCGCTTCTCGGCGGCGGCCGGCGTGGAACTCGCGCCACACCGCCACAAGGAACGCCATGATGCCGGCGATCGCGCCGATGACGATGATCAGCTTCACCGGCCATTCCGGCACCGTGAAGACCTGCGACGTGCCCTTGAATTCCCCGCGCTCGTAGGACTCGATCGCCCTCGGAACGCCCCCGACGACGATCAGCCCGAAAAACGCCGCGGCGACGAGGTCAAAAATTATCCGCAGCGCCTGAGAGACCCTCGGCGCGCGGTCGCGGAGCAGCGTCAGCAACCCCTCCGAGCGCGTGAGGCGCCCGGCCCGTATCGCATCACCCAGCGCCAGAAACACGATCGCCACCAGCGAAAGCTCGACGATCTCGATGACCCCGAGAATGGGCGCGGAAAAGAGCGTCCGCCCCAGCGAATCCGCATTGATCAGAATGAGCAGACCGATAACCAGCAGGGCGCCGATCATGTTGAGCACGGCGAGGGCCCGGTAGAACCACCGGATCCCCGCGCCGTATCCCGCATCCACGCCCACGCGCTGTCGCCGGTTACTCGCGATCCCAGTGGCGCAGTGGCTTCGCCCCGGCTGCACGGAGCGCATTCATGTAAGCAGCAAGCACTTTGCTGCCTGGTTTGCCCTGGTTATCCAGCTTCGCCGCCCACTCCTTGGCGAGGTTGGGCAGGCCTTTGGCCCACGCTGCGCGCGCCTCGTCGGACATGGTCGTGATCGTGCCGCCGCGCTTCTTGAAAGCGGCCTCGGCAGAATTACCTTTTTCAGCTGCAAGCTTCGCCAGGTGATCGCGGTAAGCGATTGCGACATCCTGCAGCACCTTTTTCACTTCAGGGGGCAACTTTTTCCAGGTTCCAGCGTTGACCGGCACGACCTTGGTATTGACCGAGCCCAGGTCGGCCTTAAGCATATGAGGCGCCACTTCCATGAGCTTGAAGCGCACCGCAGCTTCCGGCCAGAGAAACGCCCCGTCGACGACGCCGGTCTGGACCTTGTTGTAGTAACCGGTCAGCGGGCCGGCGACGCCGGTCGCGCCGAGGCCGTCGAGATAGCGCAGGTTGGTGCCGGCGCCAGCGATCTTCAGACCTTTCAGATCGCCCAACTCCTTGACCGGCGGCTTGGTAAAGAGTTGATAGCTGTCAAGCACGACAGCGGTCGTGAGATAGACCTGTCCGTACGACTCGAACTCACCGGTGATGGCCGGGAACTCTTGCGCCAGGCGGTCGAGCGTGCGCGCAACCAGCGCCGGGTTATTAGTCACAAAGGGCGTCACATACGCGAGCGCCTGCATCGGAACCTTGTCGGTATGAAATGGCGTGGTCACGACGCCGATGTCCCCCAGGCCGCGCTGCAATCCCTCCAGAACCCCGCGCGGCTTCACGATCTGGCCGCCCCAAGCCTGGTTCCAGCGGATTTTGTACTTGCCGCCGGCAGCAAGCCGCTTGTCGACTTCCGGGATAAAGAACTCCGCGAACTCCTTCACCCACATCGCGCGGATTGGATAGCCGTCGATCGCGGTAAGGTTGATTGTCTGCTGCGCTGTCACGTGGCCCGCAAAACCGAGCGTGACCGCTACGAGTGGAATACACAACACACTGCGACGCACCGGCCAATTCTGGTTCATGGCACTCCTCCTTTGGGTCGATTGGTACAAATTATTCTTCGGGCAAGGTATAGGAATACCTCGATCCGCGTCAATAACGGATGCAAATCGCGCCGGACTGAACCCTCGCCCGGCGGCGCCCCCGCCCACCCAAGCGGGAAAAAATGGTGGAAGCCGCGGACCGCTCGCCGTCGCGATCCGCGATCTTCAGCGCCGCTCGAATTTGTTGTCTCGGGACCCCTCGTGATGGGTTACGGCGCCTGAGGCGTTAGGGTTTCTTCAACGCGAACGGGCCCGCTCGCGGCGGGCCCGTGGATCGATGAAGGTGACGGGCAATTGGCAAATCGTCCGTCTCCGCGATGCGATCGCTTACCAGTTGCACAGCACGACGTCAGGCGGCAAGCGCTACCGCCTCGGTCTTTTCAGCCGCCTCGCAATCGAGCACTGCAGCGGCCCCCTTCACCACCGCGGCGATTCGCACGGCAGCCTGTACCTGCTCGGCCGTGACCCCCGCTTCGCGCACTGCCGCCTCATGGGAAGCGATGCATGTGCCGCAACCGTTGATCGCCGACACGGCCAGACACCACAACTCAAAATTTGCCTGCGGAATGCCGTGGGTCGCGATGGCGTTCATGCGGAGCTTGGCCGGCATCTTGCCGTAGTCTTCATTTCCCGCCAGATGAAGAAAGCGGTAATACACATTGTTCATGCCCATCACCGCCGCAGCCGACCGCGCCGCCGCGACCTCCTTCGCATCGAGCTTCGAGGCAAACTCGGCAATGATGGCCGCTGCAACCTGCGGGTTGCCCGCCCCGAGCGCGGCCGCGATGAACGTGCCGGCTTTCTGCGTTTCGCCGAGAACCGTCTCCGATGCGAGCGAGCCCAGATTGAGACGAATATCCTTCGCGTAATCAGGCAAGCGATCCCTCAACTTCTGCAATGACATACAAACCTCCATTCATCATTTAACATTCAACATTCACAGTCAATCCGTGTCACGCCGCCTTGAGAACCCGGTCGCCCTTCTGCCAGTTGCACGGGCAAAGCTCGTCGGTCTGCAACGCGTCGAGGGTGCGCAGCACCTCTTCCACGTTTCGCCCGACGTTGAGGTCATGCACCGAGGCAAAACGGATCACCCCTTCCGGGTCCACGATGAATGTCGCGCGCAGCGCGACGCCTTCCTTCCGGTCGAGAATGCCAAAAGCGCCAGACAGCTCGCGCTTGATGTCGGCCAGCATCGGGAACGGCAGCTCCTTCAGGTCCGGGTGCGCGCGGCGCCACGCCAGGTGCACGAATTCGCTGTCGGTGGACGCACCGTAAATCACGGCATCCCGGTCATTGAATTCGCGGTTCATCGCGCCGAAGGCCGCAATCTCGGTCGGGCAGACGAAAGTAAAGTCCTTCGGCCAGAAGAAGACCACCCTCCATTTGCCCGCGTCCGACTGGTCCGTGATCCGGGAAAAAGCCCTGTCCTGGTCGGTGGATACCACCGCCTGAAGATCAAACTGGGGAATTCGGTCGCCTACTGTCAGCATGTTCGCAGCTCCTTTTATTTCAGTTAGAAAAACAGCTTTACGGGCCGCAGTGTGCAACAGCGATCGTGATCGCTCCAACGAGTTATATTGTTTAAAATGATCGGAAACGTCGATCAGACTGGAGAAACGCATGCCGGCACTGCCCTCGCTGCGCCAATTGGGCTACCTGGTGGCGCTCGCCGAGCGCCTCAACTTCCGCGAAGCGGCCGAGGCCCAGTTCGTCACCCAGTCGACGTTGTCCGCGGGGATCAAGGAACTCGAAAGCACGCTCGGCGTGCAGCTGGTGGAGCGCGACAAGCGCAACGTGCGAATGACAGCCGTGGGCGAGGAGACCGTCGCGCGGGCGCGCGCGCTTATTGCCGCCGCGAATGACCTCGCCGAAGTCGCGCGCATCGCGCGCTCGCCCCTTACGGGCGAGCTGCGGTTTGGGGCGATCCCGACTATCGCGCCGTTCCTACTGCCGGAGGTCCTGCCCCCGCTGCGGCGCACCCATCCGGCGCTTAAGCTCTACCTGCGCGAGGATCTGACGGAGCGCCTTGTCGAACGTCTGCGCGCTGGCAGCCTCGACATCGCGTTGATTGCCCTGCCGTTCGACACTGCGGAGTTGCACGTTCACGAGCTTTTCCGCGACGAGTTCTGGTTCGTTGCCCGCGAGGACGACGCGGCAGCGCGCGAGAAGGAGATCGCCGTGCGCAAGCTCAAGCCGGCCGACGTACTGCTGCTCGAGGAGGGGCACTGCCTGCGCGACCACGCAATCGCTGCTTGCGGCCCGCGCCGCGGCGCATGGCACTCGACCGTGGAAGCGACGAGCCTCTACACGCTGATCCAGATGGTGGAGGGAGGCCTGGGCGTCACGCTGCTGCCCGAGATCACGCTCAAGGCGGGCATCCTCAAGAACACGAAGCTCGTCGCGCGCCCTTTCACCGCCCCGGCGCCCGCGCGCACCTTGGCGCTGGTCGCCCGGCGCACCACTGCGCGGCTGCGGGACGTGGAACTGCTGGCCGAGATCATTCTCGAGAGTCGTCGCCGGTCAGGTCGGACCGGCATCCCTGGCCTGCGCAGCAAGGCACCGGCGAGCGGGAGATAGGCAATTGGAGATTGGGCAATGGGCGATCGGTGATCCGAAACCGGCGGCCTGATCCCGCGTCAGGCCCGATTTACGATTCACGACTCAAAGCCGTTTCCGCTCACTGCCAGCCAATTACGTCATACCCCCGCTCGCGCAGACAGCGCTGCACGAAACCGCGGTAGGGCTGGCTTGGCCGGTCGGAGCGCACCGCGCCGCGCACCGCACCGGCGGTCCCGCCGATCGCGGCGCCGGCAGCCGCGGCTTCGCCGACATTGCGCCCGCCAATTGCTCCGGCCACCGCGCCGGTGGCGCCCCCAACGGCGGCACCTTCACCCGCGCCACGGGCGACTTTTTCGCCGCCGCCCGGCGACACCCCGTATTGTTCCGCCATCCGCATGCAGTCATCGACGTCCCACTGCGCAGCCTCGTTTCCCACGCGTTTCAGCTTGGCGTTGGGATAGAGGACCGGGCGCTGCGTCGTGGCGCAGCCGGCGAGCGCGAACACGAGCAGCCAGCCAATGCAGCGTATCGAGAACACGGTGGGCAAACTTTTCATAAAGAGCTTCCGGAACAAAGGTCCTGTCGTTTTTTCCCATTCACCCTTCACTGGAACCGGTCCCGGAAACCTCGTAAACGCCAAAGATCATCAACCACGGAATCACACGAACGAAGACCTGGGCCGGCACGCACACTGTCGAGCAATCACAATTTTCATGTGCTTCGGTGGCTATGATGTTTATGAGACCGGCTGTATCCAACCGTTCAGCCGGCTCAGGACCGCGCGTGCCGCGCAGTGCGCCGCGGCAGATTCCCGCCGCGATCCGTGCCGTCGCCGCGTCCCACGACCTGCAGGCCCGGATCGGCGAAGCCCAGGCGCCCGCGCGCCCCGCTCGCCTGATAGTCGGCGAGCAGCGTGCCGCCGGCCTCTCCGCGCTCGACGCCCAGCTCGCCGGCGAGGAAATCGAACACGAACTGGTGGAGTCGCTCCAGCGCAAACTCGTGCGTCTTGCCGGTCCGGGCGTAGAGCCAGTCCGAGAAACGGAGAAAGCGCTCGAATGGGCTCTTGCCGAGCAGCAGCGGCAAGGCGCGCTGGAAGCGCCCCGAGTTCCCCACCAGCTCCCAGTAGCGCGCAAAGCGCGCAATGCGCTGCATCTCGCCGAAGCTCACACGATCGGTCGATAGCACGTTGTACGGCGCATCCGGATTGAAGCGCAGCGCGAACGCCTCGGTGTGACGAGCGATCGGCGCGCCGCGCAACCGCTTGAGAATCCCCACCTGAATTTCATGAGGGCCAAGCGCGTACAGGCGGTCGAACCCCCGGCCAAAGCTTGCCAGATCCTCGCCGGGCAGGCCGGCGATCAGATCCGCGTGAACGAACGCGTTCGAATGCGTTCGCAGCCACTTCAGGTTGCTTTCCGCCTTCGTGTTGTCCTGCCGGCGGGAAATGAGGGCCTGCACCTCGGGATTCCAGGTCTGAATGCCCACCTCGAACTGCAGCGACCCTCTCGGAAACCGCGCAATGACCTCTTTCAGTTGTCCCGGCAGGTGATCGGGGATCACCTCGAAGTGCAGGAACAGTCGCTCGTCGAGGCGCTCCAGAAAGAACTCCAGCAGCTTCGCGCTTGTCGCCACCTTGAGATTGAACGTGCGATCGACGAAACGGAAGTGGCGGGCACCGCGCGCGTGAAGCTTCGCCAACTCGGCAAGGAAACGCTCGCTTGCGAAGGGCCACGCCGTCCTGTCGAGCGCCGAGAGGCAGAATTCGCATTTGAAAGGGCACCCGCGCGAGGCCTCCACGTAGAGGAAACGCTTGGCGATGTCTTCGTCGTTGTAGAGCGCGAACGGCAGCTCGATCCGCGCCAGATCCGGCTGTTCGCCAGCAATGACTTTCTGCAAAGGCACCCGCCCGGCCAGCAAATCCGCGCACAGCCGCGGAAACGTGAGATCACCCCACCCCGTTACGACATGGTCCGCAAGGGCGCAGATGCGCTGCTCGCCGACTTCGTAGCTTACCTCCGGTCCGCCCAAGACGATCGTTACATCCGGCGCGACGCGCTTCAACTGGGCAACTACGCGCGTCGTCTCCTCTGCGTTCCAGATGTAGACGCCGAAGCCGACGATGCGTGGCGCCAGCGCAAGGATCTGCTCGACGATATCCGTGGCACGCTGGCCCAGGATAAACTCCGCGATGCGCGTCTCCCGCGCGAGCTCGCCCATGTTCGCAGCAAGATAGCGCAGGCCCAGCGACGCGTGCGCGTAACGGGCGTTGATCGTAGCGAGGACGATGGTTGGCACGTCGTTAATTCTGCCCGAAGTTCAAAGAAAACCAATTAACCGCAGATGAACGCAGATAGAAAATTCAAGTTAATCATCATCGTCAGGTTTCGACGACATCCATCGGCAGCCGAAGTTTCGTTGTTAGCCTGCTACTAGTCTAACGCGAGCGAGCCGCGCGAGCCCCCGTGGCTCACTTATGCTTCGCGTCAGCATGCAGGGCGCGCAGCACCCAGCCAATGAGGATGCCCGCCGCAAGGACAAAGATCAGCAGCAGCGCGTGGGGCAGCGCGATACGCCACATGAGAAAGCGCAGCTCCGTGACCTGGAAATTCTGAATGATGAACAGCAGGACCGGGGTCGCAACGAGCAATAGCAACAGCCGCTTCACGATCTACTCCTCTCGCCAAACCGCCATCGCGGCATAGGCCCAATCGCGGGATCTACCGCTACCATAGATACAACTCCTTCAGTTCCGCAAAGCGGCCAAGCGACCAGACGGTCTCGAGCACGCGCGCGCACTTCGCCTCGCCCAGGACCGGACGGCAATTGGACATGAACTTGTGCGCAAGATCGTCGTCCGACATCGGGTTCTCCCCTTCGCCCCTGGGATCGAGGACGCGCTCCTCGAGCTGCGAGCCGTCCCTGAATTGCACGCGTGCCACGCCGGAGCGGCGGCGCGGGTACAGTCTCTCACACTCGGGATCGACGACAACGGTCGTGGCATTGGAAATTCGCTTAACCTCGGGACTCTCGATATTGGCGCGATCGTAGCTGGCCGCTGTCACGTCGCCGAGCACCACTGCAAGCGCCGCCGACACCGGCGCGCTCATCTGCGCGTCCAGCAGGCTATAGGCGTGCTTGTGGTCATGGCCCTGCAGGCCGACGTCGTACAGCCCGATCTCGACCGACTCGACTTCCTGCGGCGCGAATG
Source organism: Betaproteobacteria bacterium SG8_41 (assembly GCA_001303585.1). Classification (GTDB taxonomy): domain Bacteria; phylum Pseudomonadota; class Gammaproteobacteria; order Burkholderiales; family SG8-41; genus SG8-41. Next base: position 39,186 of record LJTT01000024.1, on the reverse strand, counting down.
AGCGACGCTTGGAAATAATGCGTATGGCGTCCAAGGCCGAATGAAAATGCCGGCAAGCCGGATAGGGTTTGAAGTACGCGTTGCAGATCTCGAACGTGCTGCCCAGGCCCGCCGTGATGCGGCCCAGATCAGCGTTCCCGCCACTCACGGCCCCGGCGAAGCCGTAGCGCCCCTCGAGCACCGTGCTCGGACCGCTCAGCCCGCGCAGCGCCAGTTCAGCGCAGACGATTCCGTCGCGCGCGGCCTTGCCGGGGTGAATGCGTTTCACGTCGGCGCCCTCCGCGACATACTCGCGAAGCCCCCCCGCGAAACTGCCGGCCAATCCGAGGGCGTTCAGCGTGCGACCGGGATCCAGCCCCAGCAGTCTTGACGCGCCCGCCGCCGCGCCGAACACGCCCGCGGCCGGCGTGTTGTGAAAGCCGCGTCGGGCAGAATAGGGGTGCACGGACGCCGCGATGCGCAAGGTTATGTCGTACGCTGCCACACCAGCCGCAATCACGTCTCCAGCGTCTGCGCGAATGCGTTCAGCGATTGCCAGCAGCGCAGGAAACACGGCGCCGGCCGGGTGCACCGATCCCTGCGTGTAGCCGTCGTCGAAATCCAGGCCGTGAGCGCTGGTGCCATTGACGAATGCGGCGTTCGGACACGCGAGGCGCGCTGCGCTGCCCACAACGCATGCCTCACTGGAGCTGTCCCAGCTGCCCAGATAGTCCAGCACCTGCAGCGTCGGCCCCATCCGCGACCCGGAAACGGCGCAAGTGACATAGTCGAGCAAGGCACGGCGAAACGCATGCACCGCCGCGGCCGGCAGGTGCCGGAAATCGATGCCGGCCACGTACTCGGCGAGCGCCCTCGAAACTTCCGGGGCGTTGCCGGGCGATGCCGATTCGTTACTCATAGATCTGCGCTCCCGCTATGTCGCCACCCCGGCCGGCCGGGCGTGGCCGGCATGCTCAATGCTCCGCGATGCGCACCAGGGCGTCCACTGCCACGACGCCATCGCTGCGCACGATCAATGGATTGATTTCCGCCTCTCTCACGATGCCATCATCCGCGAGCGCGAGCAACGACATCAGGTGAATAACGCGCGCGAGCGAAACGAGGTCGCCGGCCGGACGATTGCGATAGCCGCGCACGACGGCAAGCCCGGGAACACTCTCGATCATCTCCAGCGCCGAATCGAGACTCACCGGCGCCAACCGGACAGCGTGCCCCGCGCACACTTCTGCGAGAATCCCGCCAACGCCAACCATCACAACCGGCCCCACGTCGCGATCGCGGCGAAAGCCGACGATCACCTCCCCGAGTCCGCGCTGCATCGGCTGCACCAGTACGCCTTCTATGCGCGCCTCGGGGTGCGCCAAACGAATTCGGGCAAGCATCGCATCGAAGGCGGCCGCGAGAGCCGAGGCATCCTCGATATCCAGCGCGACCCCGCCGGCCTCGGTCTTGTGTGGGATATCGGCGGACAGGATTTTCGCGGCGACGGGGAAAGGCAGATGCACCGGCTCCTGTGCCGAGCGAATGACCTGGGACGGCACGAAAGGCACGCCGATCCTCGACAGCAGCGTCGCCGCCGCGCGTTCGCTCAACGTGCCTCGCCCGGCGGCTGCAACGGCCCGGTCAAGAGCAACGATCTGTTGCGGCTCACCGGAGATGAGCGGCTGCGGCGCGCGCCAGTCGCAGTATGCGCGCACCGCATCCGCGCACGCTTCCGGAGTGCGGAACGCCGCCACCCCGCCCTCCTGAAGCACCCGCAACGACTCGCCGGCTCGCGGCCCGAGAAAAACGGCCAGCGGCTTGTCACCGCGCGGCGCCGCGAGGACCCGCTCGCGGACGGACTCCGCGGAATAGGCGGCCGTCGAACCTTGCACCGCCACCACGGCGTCGCAATGATCCGAAGCAGTCAACTCCTCGAGGATAGAGCCGTAGATGCCGCCTTCGGCGCGGCCCATGGGCAAGTCGGTCAAAGTTGCATCAGTAATCGGTATGTTCTTTGCGGCGAGGTTGCTGATGATCTGCGGCGTTGGCGGCACCACGTCGACGCCAGCGATCCCGAGCCGGTCGATGACCATTGCCGCTGCCCCACCGCTCACCGTGAGCACGGCAACGCGCCGAGCCTTGGGCGGACGGTGGCCGAGCACCAGCTGCGCCGCCTCGAACAGTGCCTCGAATATCTCCACGCGAATGATCCCGTTGGCGCGAAAGAAAGCCTCGGCGACATCATCAGCGCCGGCCAGCGCTCCCGTATGCGTCGTCGCGATCTCGCGTCCCACCATCGACCGCCCGAGCTTCAGCGCGATCACGGGCTTGCCGGCCTCGAAAGCGCGCCGCGCGGCGGCGCCCAGCACGGGCGCATCGCGGAACGCCTCCAGGAACAGCAGGATCACGCGCGTATCCGGATCGTCCACCAGGAGATCGACCAGCTCGCCCACGCCGATGTCGCACTCGTTTCCTACGGACACCAGCTTGGAGAAACCCAGGCCGCGCTCCTGCGCGCGCGTAATGATTCCGCCCAGCATCGAGCCGCTCTGGGAAATGACCGACAGTCCGCCGCGCAGCAGTGTCTCCTGCTCCAGCACCGCGTTCGCGGAAATGGTAACGCCGCCGCTGACGTTGATAATGCCAAGGCAATTCGGCCCTACCAGACGCACCCCGCCGCGCTTCGCCATAGCGACCATTGCGTCCTGCCGCCGGCGGCCCTCCTCGCCGGTCTCGGCAAATCCCGCCGTAAAAATCGTCGCCACCCTGACCCGGGCCGCGCAGCAATCGGCGATGACGTCCGCAACCGCAGTGGCAGGAACCATGACGAACGCATGGTCGATCTGGACCGGCGCGGCAGTCAGGGCGGGGTACGACCGTTCGCCGAGGATCTCGCTGCGAGCCGGGTTGATCGGCACGATCGCGCCCCGGTAGCCGTGCTTGCGAAGGACGCGTTGAGGCCGTGACGCGAGTTTCGCCTGGTCGGCAGACGCGCCGACCAGCGCGATCGTCCGCGGAGCGAACAGCGCATGCGCGAGCGCCGCGCGATCCGGTGCGGCCTCAGGTGATTCTGATTTCACCATCGCACGCGCGCTTCAGGATGCCCTCGCCCGCGGCGCGCGCTGCGAGAAGCGCCGCTCGAAAATGATCTCTGCCAGCCGATTCTTCATCATTTCGATGGAGCCGCCCGCGATCATCCATCCTCGGCTGCGCCGGAAGCAATACTCGACCAGGGTCTCCTGCGTGTAACCCAGGCCGCCCATGATCTGCATGGCCTCGTTGGCCACATTGAAGCCCGTCTGATTGCACGTCAGCTTGGCGACCGTGGTTTCCTCGGGCGCCGGAAAACCGCGATCCGCGTTCACCGCCGCGCGGTAGAGCAGAAGCTGGGCCGCGTCGAGTTGCACTTTCATCTCGGCAAACTTCCACTGGATTCCCTGGAACTCGCACAGAAGCCGGCCGAACTGCTTCCGCACTCCGGCATAATCGCGGGCGGCGGTATAGCAGTAACGGCCGAACGCAAGGGAACGGGCCGCATTGCCGATGCGCTCCACATTGAAAGACGCGATCTGTTTCTTGAAACCGCCTTCGCGCAGAAGCACGTCCTCGGGGGGCACGTAAACGTCATCGAAATACAGCGCAGCCCAGTCGGCGCCCGAGAGGAACTTCGATGGCTTTCCCAGCGTGAATCCCGGAGCGCCCTTGCGCAGCAGCACCGAGCCGATGCCCCCGACACCCGGCCCGTAGCGCACGTAAACGACGTACTGGTCCGCATGCGGATTGGGGAACACCTTTTGTCCGCTGATGCGAAAACCGGCCCCGTCAGGCTTGGCCGACGTTTCGAGGTCAGTCACTGCGGAACCGGCGTTGGGTTCGGTCATGGCGACCGCAATGATTTCCTCGCCGCTGAGAACCTTGGACAGGTAGCGGCGCTTCTGGTCGGCGGTGCCGAAGGCGGCCAGGACGCGGATCGCGCCGAAGTTACCCTCCTGCAGCACGTCGGCGCTGCGCGGGCAAGCGAGCGCCACCTGCTCGATCGCGAGCACCGCGTCCATCAACGTGCCGCCCATGCCGCCATCCGATTCCGGCAACGTGATGCCGAGCAGCCCGGCGCGCGCCATCTTCAGCGCGATATCTCGAGGGAATTCGCTGACGTGAGCCCGATGAAAAGCGCCCTGTTCGAGCTCGCGGCGGGCGAATGCTCGCACGCTCTCCTGAAAAGCTCGCTGCTCGTCGGTCAGATTGAAGTCCATGCGGAAATACGAAGGGATCCACCGTCCTGCCAGCACGATACCCCGCATTGTTGACGCACATCAAGATGCCCCACAACTTCAATACGATATGCTGGTTCAATGTTTCGTGCCACGCAGGAGCGCGGTTGCCCCGCGCGCGCTCCCCCAACGAACATGGATCGAGCCCGGACCGAAGAGATCATTCGCTCGCGCGAGCGATTGCCGCGCTACCCCCATGCGCTAAGCACCGAGCAGGCTCTCGGTGCGCTCGACAGCTCGCTGCGCGGGCTCACGACAGCGGAGGCGCGCGAGCGGCTCGCGCGCTTCGGTCCCAACCGCCTCACGGTGCGACGCGGACGCACGCCCGTCGAGCGCTTCCTGCTGCAGTTCCACAACGTTCTCATCTACGTGCTGCTCGGCGCAGCGGTCGTGACCGCCGCGCTCGCGCACTGGGTCGATACCGGCGTGATCATCGCCGTCGTTCTTGTAAATGCCATCGTCGGCTTCATCCAGGAGGGCAAAGCCGAGCGCGCGCTGGAAGCGATCCGCCGCGTGCTCTCGCTGAAGGCTGTCGCACTGCGCGACGGGCATGCGCTGACGGTCGCTGCAGCGGATCTCGTTCCCGGCGACGTTGTCCTGATTCAATCCGGGGACCGCGTGCCCGCGGATCTGCGCCTAGTTGCCGTAAAGAATCTCCGCATCGAGGAGGCCGCACTCACGGGCGAATCAGTACCGGTGGACAAACGCCTCGAGGCCGTCGCATCGGATGCATCGCTCGGCGACCGCTACTGCATGGCCTATTCGGGCACGCTCGTTACGTTCGGGCAAGGTCGCGGTGTGGTGGCTGCCACCGGCGACGCGACGGAGCTGGGCCACGTTTCGACGCTGCTCGCCGAAGTGGAGCGGCTGGAGACACCTCTGCTTCGCCGGATCGCGATATTCAGCAAGTGGCTTAGCGCAGCAATCGTTGCCATTGCGGCGGCCATCTTCGCGATTGGCATCGCGCGCGGCTATCCGGTAGCCGAAATGTTTATGGCAGCGGTTGGCCTAGCCGTGGCAGCCATTCCGGAGGGATTGCCGGCGGTCATGACGGTGACGCTCGCCATCGGCGTCCAGCGCATGGCACGCCGCAACGCCATCGTGCGGGTGCTGCCCGCCGTCGAAGCGCTCGGCAGCGTGACGGTGATCTGCTCGGACAAGACCGGGACGCTCACACACAATGAAATGACGGTTCAAACCATCGTCACGGGCGATCGCTTCCATTCGGTGACGGGCGCCGGCTATGAGCCGCGCGGCGAATTCGGCACGGACGAAGGGCCGGTGGATCCGTTGGCCGATCCCTCGCTGGCGGAGATCCTGCGCGCCGGGCTCCTGTGCAATGATGCGCGACTGGTCGCGCGTGACGGCGAGTGGACCATCGAGGGCGACCCCACCGAGGGCGCGCTGGTCGTTGCAGCCAGCAAGGCGGGCATGGATCCCGCGCTGGAAAACGAGCGCCTGCCGCGCCGAGACGTCATCCCCTTCGAGTCCGAGTACCGCTACATGGCGACGCTGCATCACGATCATGCCGGGCACGCGTTCGCATACGTGAAGGGCGCACCCGAGCGCGTGCTCGAGATGTGCCGCCACCAGCGCCATGGCGGCGAGGACCGGCCGCTCCAGCGGGCGCAGTGGGAGCGCCACGCCCACGCCCTCGCCGCGAAGGGCCAGCGCGTGCTCGCCCTTGCCTTCAAACCACTCGAGCACGGTCAGCTCGACCTGTCGTACGACGACGTGGTGAACGGCCTTTCGTTGCTGGGATTGATGGGCATGAGCGACCCGCCGCGCGAAGAGGCGATTCACGCCGTCTCCGTCTGCCGGCAGGCCGGCGTGCGCGTTCAGCTCATTACCGGCGATCACGCCGCCACTGCAGTCGCCGTCGGCACCCGGCTCGGCATCGGCGACGGCGAAACGGTTCTCACCGGAACAGAGCTCGAAAAAACCGACGAGGAGACGCTGGGGCGCCTGGTGCCGCAGGTGGACATCTACGCGCGCGTCAGCCCGGAGCACAAGCTGCGGCTTGTCAAGGCGCTTCAGGCGCGCGGCGAAGTCGTGGCGATGACCGGCGACGGCGTGAACGACGCGCCGGCTCTGAGGCGCGCCGACATCGGCGTCGCCATGGGCATCACAGGCACTGAAGCTGCCAAGGAAGCGGCGGAAATAGTGCTCGCCGACGACAATTTCGCCTCGATCGAGCATGCGATCGAGGAAGGCCGGACGGTCTATGACAACCTGCGCAAGACCATTCTCTTCATGATGCCGACCAATGGCGGCGAGGCTGGTACGCTAATGACCGCGATCGCCCTGGGCATCACGCTCCCGATCCTCCCTGTGCAGATCTTGTGGGTGAACATGATCACGGCCGTCACCCTGTCGCTCGCGCTCGTTTTCGAACCGATGGAACCGGGCGTCATGCGCCGCGCACCGCGCGACCCCGCTGCGCCGATCTTCTCGCGCTATTTTCTGTGGCGAACCGCCTTCGTTTCGGTAGTGGTCAGCGCCGGCACGCTAGGCATGTTCCTGTGGGAGCAGGCACAGGGTGCAAGCTTGGAGGTGGCGCGCACGGCCGCGGTCAACACACTTGTCGTGTTCGAGGCCTTCTACCTGTTGAACGCGCGTTTTCTCCTTGCGCCGGCGACGCCGCTCGCAGCGCTCACGGGCAACCTCTACGTGCCCCTGATGATCGTCGTGGTTGTCGTCTTCCAGGTCGTATACACGTATGCGCCCTTCATGCAGACGCTCTTTCATTCTGCCGCAATCAGTCCGGAGACCTGGCTGCGCGTCACTCTGATCGGGCTGTCGGTCTACGTGCTCGTGGAACTCGAGAAGTGGGTGGTGCGACTCACCCGCTGGCAGGTCCTCTAGACACGCCGTGCCCGGCAAAATAATGGCACGCCGCAGCGCGCGAATCCTGATCGGAACCTCAGGGTGGTCCTATCCACACTGGCGCGGGCCGTTTTATCCGCGCGACGTCGCGCATGAGACCCAGCTTGCGTTCTACGCAGAGCATTTTGAAAGCGTCGAAATCAACAGCACCTTCTACCGCCTGCCCGGGCGTAAGGCGCTCAGAGCCTGGCATGACGCAGTCCCCGGGAATTTCGTATTCGCGGTCAAGGCGAGCCGGTTCATCACGCACATGAAAAAGCTCAAGACGCCGGCTTCGGCATTGAGAAGCTTCTTCAGGCGGATCGACACGCTCGGTGACAAGCTCGGGCCGGTGCTTTTCCAGTTGCCCCCGCGCTGGCGCTGCAACCGCGAGCGCCTCGTATCGTTTCTCTCCTCCCTCAGCCGCGATTTTCGCTACGCCTTCGAGTTCCGCGACCCCAGCTGGCTGACGCCCGAGATCTACGATCTGCTCGCGCGACAGGATGCGGCGCTCTGCATCTACGAGCTTGCCGGGTATCGCTCTCCGAGCGTCATCACCTCAAAGCTGGTCTACATCCGGCTGCACGGGCCGGAGGGGCCATACCAGGGGTGCTACAACCGCCGCGCGCTTGCCAGCTGGGCGAGGAAAATCCGGGCATGGTCCGCGGAAGGAAGATCAGTTTGCTGTTACTTTGACAATGATCAGCTTGGCTATGCAGCCCTAAATGCAGGCGACCTCGCGCGCAGGGTGTCAGCAGCCGCAAAGGCGCGCGCCCCGGCCGCCGATATTGCTGCTCATGCGGCAAGGCCGGCCATCCCTTATACTCGGTAGGTTTTGCCGAACCAGTAACCCGAGCGCTCGACTTCCCTTCCCGCGAACCAGGAAAACATGTCTTGAAACCCGCTACCGTAGTCGCCGCCCTTGTCGCCATCTTTTCCATGGTTCCCGGCTTCGCGCAGGAAACCGAATGGCGAATTGCTCCCTATGCCTGGATCGCCGGTCTCGACGGCACGGTCGGCGTGGGGGACCGGAACGGAGGCGACCGACTCGACGGAAACTTCGGGCAGCTCTCGAGCAACATGGAGCTTGGTGGGGCCATGCTCTACGCCGATTGGCGCCGTGGACGGTGGTCCGTCTTCGGCGATTGGACCTACGTCAAGGTCGAATCAAATGCGTCCTCGCCGCTCGGCCTGCTCTACGGCGGCCTCGATGGCGAAGTCAAGGGCCACGTGGTTCAAGGCGCCGCCGGCTATGAAATCCACAGCGAGGGCGGATCGCGTGTCGACGCCCTCGCCGGCATCCGGTTCTACGACCTCGACGGAACGGTGGCACTTCAGCCTGGGTTGCTCGCGGGCCGTCGGGCTTCGCAACGTAAAAGCTGGGCTGACGGAGTAGCAGGCCTGCGCTGGCAAGCGCGGCTCTCCGATCACTGGGATCTCGGCCTGTACGGGGACGTCGGGAAAGGCGGATCCGACTTCACTTGGCAAGCATTCGCTTCGATCGGCTACCGGTTCTCATGGGGCTCGATCGTTGGCGGCTGGCGCCACCTCTACGTCGACTATGACGAGGACAATCTGCGGATCGACGCCGCGATCACCGGTCCGTTCCTGGGGGCGATGTTCCGCTTCTGACGGGGAACAGCGTCACGCGCGGCCGGGTCCGCCCTCGCTGCATCGACTCCCGACTGGAGCCGGTTCGTCAACGCAAATCAACGGAACAAGCGCAACCACGCAATTCATCCGCTGCGGCGCCAGCGCTCGAGAAGCCGCCGCTCCCGCTTGGTGGGGCGGCCGTGACGGCCTGCCGCCGGCTCCGACATGAGCCTGCGGTTCGCCACCTGCTCCTGGCGCCGCGCGTGGCTGGCGGGATCTTCCTCGTAGAGCGTGCGGGCAACCGATGCCGGGCCACGGCGGTCGGACAAACGCGCCACGACAATCACCCATTCGTGGTCGCCGATGTGGATGACCAGCGTGTCACCAGGCTTGAGGTCGCGGGCGGGTTTGGTGCGCTCACCGTTCAACTTTACCTTGCCGCCCTCGATCGCCTGCTGCGCGGCCGACCGCGTCTTGAAGAAGCGCGCGGCCCACAACCACTTGTCCAAGCGCACCATCGATCGGCTCCATGAATCGTGAATCGTGAATCGTGAATCGAAATCAGACTCTTTCCGCGCGCTCGGTGGTTCACCTATTATTTTCTGCTCGGCGCTTTCGCGGTTCAGTCCTTTCCCTTATCAATCACGGGTCACGATGTCAGGCCGGCGGGATCACCGGCAAGAGAACATGCGCCGCCCGGTCCGGCCCCACGTGCAGCGTCACCTTTCCGTCGAAGACCGCGGGCGGTCGGTCGGTGGGATCGTCATGGATGAACGGCCCGCAGCCGCGCATCGGGTTCTTCATGTTCGAGAGCGTCGCTGCCGCGCCTTCGTGCTCATAGTCCCGCCCGAGTATCGTCAGCCCAATGCGGTAGCCGCGCGGCACGACGATGCACGTGGGCCAGATTTCGATGTCGAGCTCGACCATTTCCCCGGGCTTCAGCGGTTTTTTCTCATCGTGCGTGTGGTAGGGGCGGTATGGCAGCGAGCGCTGCGGATCGAGCTTGCGGTGCGAGGCGCGCAGCCATCCCTGCCCGATGGGCGTGTTCGGATCGAGCGCGCCCTGGAACAGAACTTCCTTGTCATCCGGCGCGAATACGCGCAGCACAACAAACAAATCCGCATCGCTGGTGGACGACGAGATCCACAGCTTGAGCGCCGAAGGTCCGGTGATTTCGGTTTCCTCCTCGAGGGGCGGCGTGGAGAAAGTGACGCCCTTGCCCATCGCGTCGTAGGCGACCGTCTGGGTCGCCGCCACCGGCTTCGGCGACAAGCGCATCCCCTGCGGGTCGAGATAGAGCCGCGTCCATTTCGTGCGCGCGAGCGGCCACTCGTTCTCGTGCCGCAGGACGTACTTCTCGCCGGGATGGCGCACGTTCAGCTGAACGCGCGGCTGCTTGTCCCAGCCGTTCTGAGCCCCCTTGAGGAAATAATCGAAGAAGCGTTTCTGCAGCGCGACGCCATAGTCCGTGTAGAACGGCGCCCAGTGCGAGCCGCCATGGATCTCCAGCCACTTCTGCTTGGAGGCCGCGCGCATGAAACCCTCGGAGTTGCCGCGCATGTGCAGCCCCTGCCCGCCCCAGTTGGCCGCGGACAACACCGGGACCACCACCTTCGACAGATCCCCCGAGCGCTCGCGGTAGTACGGCCCGTCGAGCGGATGCGCGAGCACGTCGGCCCACATGTCGGAGCGGTTCCGCGCAAGCTCCTCGTCGGTCAGCGTCTCGGGTCCGCAAACGAGGTCGCCGGTGATGGGGTTTTTCGGCCCGCGAGTACCCATGCCGTGCTGCACCGTCTTGACCTGCATCTCCTGCCAATGCTTGCGAAACGTACAGACGATGCCGCCATGGTGGGTCGAGTCGCGGTAGTTGTCCGCCCACCCCTCCCACACGCAGATCGCCGCCAGATGCGGCGGCTGCAGCGCCGCCGCGCGCCACTGCCCGCTTCCATAGTAGGAAATTCCGTTGAGCCCGACCTTGCCGCTGCACCACGGCTGCGCCGCGGCCCATTCGATGCAGTTGTAGAAGTCGCGGTTCTCGCGCGCGTTGTTGTGATCGAGAAAGCCCGGCGAGCGCCCGGCGCCGCGCGAGTCGACGCGCACGCAGGCGTAGCCGTCGGGCACCCACTTCTCGGGATCGACGACTTCCCAGTTCTGGTACTGGTTGGTGGTACCGCGCACGGCATCGGGGAAGTCGCGACACATGATTTCCCACGCGGTCTTGTAGCCTTCCTGGAACGCCAGTCCCTTGCCGTACGGCCCATAGCTCACCAGCGCCGGATGCTTCCCGTCGCCCACCGGCCGGAATACGTCCGCGCGCAGCACGACGCCGTCGTCCATGGTTATCGGCACGTCCCAGTCGATGCACATGCCGTCGCGGACCTCGCTTTTGTATTGGCTCATCTTGTTTCCTTTTCCCTCGGGTGCGGCTCGAATGACGACCGCGTGACAAAAACTGCAGGCGCAACCCCAGCCCATTCTACGTGAGTCACGTCGAAAACACGCCGGTGCCGCCTGCAAGCAGAGTCGTGCGATAATTTCGTTTTTCTGCATGACCGGACTGATGATATGGCACAGAAACCCGAAGATCGAACCGCCGACCCGAAGATGGACCCCGCAACGCTCTACCGTGAGGAGGTCTATACCGACCGGAAGGTCGGCACCATCCGCACGCTGACGCCAGTCAAATCCGACGGCTCGAATGACGCGAGCCGCACCGTGGTCTACGTGGGCGAGGCCCAGCTTCTCACGAGCATGGGAGCGGTTCCCATCACATTCGAGATTGATGCAGGCTCGCTCGACGAGGCCGTTAAGAAATTTGCCGAGCACGCCAAGGAGGCGGTGGAGCGCACAGTCAAGGACATTCAGGAAATGCGCCGGCAAGCTGCTTCTTCCATCGTCGTCCCGCAAGGCGGGATGGGCGGCATGGGCCCCCCTGGCGGCCTGCCGGGCGGCGGCAAAATCCAGATGCCGTAAACCGGCAAACGGTGACCCGTGACCGGTGATCCTGTGCCGACTCGAGTGCTCGCCAGACGCTATCTATGACTGAACACGCCAGAACGCAGAGAAGACAAGTTCGCGCGGACTTCTCGTCGGCGCTCATCGGTATTCATCGGTGGCTGGCCGTGCTGCTGCTAGCGGGCCTGGCGGCACACGCTGCGGCGCAATCGGTCGAGCACCACCAGCACCCTTTCTCCGGTGCGGACCGATGGGCAGAACTCTTCGATGACCCCTCGCGCGATGATTGGCAGAAGCCGGATGAAGTCTTGCGCGCGCTCGCGCTCGCGCCGGACGCCAGGGTTGCCGACATCGGCGCCGGCACCGGCTACTTCGCGGTGCGGCTCGCGCGCGCCCTGCCGCAAGGCCATGTCTATGGCGTAGACGCTGAACTGGACATGGTGCGTTATCTCGGCGAACGGGCGAACCGCGAGAATCTCGGCAATGTCACCCCGGTGCTCGCCAAACCGGATGATCCGGGCATTCCGGTTGCGGTCGACGTGGTAATCCTGGTCGACACCTACCACCACATCCCCGATCGTGAGCGGTACTTTCGGGCGCTGCAGAAATCGTTCAAGACCGGCGGCAGGCTTGCCATCATCGACTTCACGCTGGAATCGCCCGTCGGGCCGCCGCCGCACTCGCGCATCCCGGCCAGTCGGGTCGAGCAGGAGCTGGGGCGCGCGGGCTACCGTCTGCTCGAAGCGCACAAGTTTCTGCCCAACCAGTATTTTCTGGTGTTCAGGCCCAACGCGTACCGCTGACCGCCGTCGTACTTTACATTTGGCAAAAAAAGGGGGGGAAGGCACCTTGAATTCCGGCAGAGGCCGATCCGCCGCCGGCATCGCCGCATTCTGCGCTTGAAGACAATGGCGGAGTTCCGCCGAATCGGCAGACAACGTTCTTCAAATTGATATGGACGCGTGGCTTACTTTCTTGCAGGAATTTTTGCGGCATCCACGCCAGGTGGCGTCCGTCGTGCCGAGTTCCCGTTTTTTGGAGCGTCGCATTGTCGAGGCCGCCGGAATACGCTCGGCAAGGACCATCGTCGAGCTCGGCCCCGGAACCGGCGGCACGACGCGGGCAATTTTGCGAGCGATCGGGCAAGACGCCCGGCTGCTCACGATCGAGCTCAATCCCCACCTTCATACCCTGGTGAGCCGCATCGAAGACCACCGTCTCGTCGCACACCTTGGGGACGCCCGGGCGCTGAAAGACATTATTTCAACTCATGCGCTGGCCGCGCCGGAGGCCGTGATTTCGGGAATTCCCTTTTCCACCATCAGCCCGCAGACGGGATGCGAGATCCTCGAGGCAATCCACTCGGTGCTTGTCCCCGGTGGACGCTTCGTGGCCTATCAACTCAATAGGCGCGTCGCTTCACTGAGCGAGTTTTTCCCGGAACCGGAAGACACCGAGATGGAGCTGTGGAACCTGCCCCCATTGCGCGTCTTCCGCTGGGAAAAGGACGGCGTCCGTCAGTAGCGCGCACCTGAACCTGGTTCTCGCCGCGTCTCACCTGTCAGGCAGCGCCGAGGAATGGCGCAAGCCAGTCCGCGATGTAGTCGATACCCACCTGCCGGTTGTCGACCTGGGCGTGATACGAGCCGCCCTCCTCCGCGCTGAAGATCTTGAGGTGCTTTTGTTGCGAGCCAACCGCATCGTATAGTTTCGGCGCGTTGGCGACGGGCACGACGCCGTCGTCGCCCGCGTGCACGATGAGGAATGGACAGGTGATCTTGCCCGCAATGCCAGCCAGGGAAAATTTCTCCGCCTTCTCGATCGCGGCATTGCCGTCATCGATGCAGCCCATGATCCAGCGAAAGTGGAACGCGGACTGCGCCGTCGATTTCGGGTCCGCCTCCTGCTTGCGCTTGATCTCCGCCTGCCAGCCGGCAAGATCCCAATGCAGCGCGCTCATTGCCACTCCCGCGCAATAACGTTTCTCGAAGGCAGCGATGCGCGCCGCGTAATAGCCGCCGAAGCTGTAGCCCATGACGGCCACTTTCTTCGGATCGACATCCTGCCGCGCGGCGAGGCAGTCATACGCCGCCGCGCCCGGCACCTCGTAATCGTGACGCGCGTAAAGGTTGCGCAACCGCAGCGATTCTCCCTGGCCCGGGCCGTCGATCGCGAGCGTGTGCCAGCCGCGTCTGGCAAATTCCAGGCCCGCAAACAGCACGCTCATCTCCTTGCAGTTGTCCATGCCGTCGAACACCACTACGACCGGCGCACGGCCTGACGCTCCTGGCGCTTTCATGAATAGCGCCGGCAGTGTGGCGCCCTCGAACGGCACCTCGACGCGCGCGACATTCGGATGGCGCCGCTCGATGCCCTTGGTCTGCAGCTCGATCGCCTTGCGGCCAATCTCGCGCTTCTCCTCGCCGGGATGAACGAAGCGCTCGCCGGTGAAGTAATACATGCCGGCCCGCAGATAGTAATCACCCGCCGTGATGCGATGCCCCGCCGCCTCGGCGGCATCGGCCGCCTTCTCGAGGCGCGCGCCCATCGCACACCACTCCTCCCGCCACGCGTCCGGCTCGCTCTGGCGCTGCCGCAACCGCTCGCACACCTGGTCGATCTCGCCGAGCGCCACCGCGCCGTAAGGCGCCATGCCCTTGGTGACGAGGCAGGCGTTCGACCACACCATATTGCCGGGAAAATGCTCGATCCAGGGGCCCTTTGCAGACATTCATGCTCCTTCGCGCTGCGCGCCGAGACTGATGCAGTGATGGTAAATGACCATGAATGGGGTGATGATTTAATGGTGATGGGAAAAACGGCTCTGCCGGCCGCGGCACTGACGCTTATCACCAGTACTCATCACCATTTCTCATCACCAGTAATCATCACCAGGCGACCGAGCGAGCTGTCACTGAATCGCGAGTCAAGCGTCGCCGAGCCTGGAGTAGATCCACCGCGCCGCCGCGAAGAGCCGCCGGTCGTTGCTCCAGCGGGCGATCAACTGTGCGCCCATCGGCAGGCCGCTGGCGCCTTTGAACACCGGCAGCGTCACGGACGGCACGTGCAGCGCGGTCCACATCATGTAGACCCAGGGGTGCGGCACGGGATCCCATCCCACCGGGGCCTCGCCCTGGGCCGAAGCAGCGAGCAGCACGTCATGGCGCTCGAACAGCGGCGCGATCTGCCGCCGGCAACGGGCGACGAAGTCGCGCATTTCACAGTAGCGCTCGTAGGAGCACGCGAGCCCGTCTTTCAGACGGCCGTTGCGTAACTTCTCGCTGATCAACTCGGCGCGATTCTCGATCTCCCAGGCAAGATTGCGCGCCATCTCGAAACCGGAGATCCAGCGGTGCGCCGCTTCGAGTTCCTCGAACTCGTCCGGCAGGCTCACTTCTTCGACCGTGGCGCCGGCGCGAGCGAGCCTCTGTGCTGCCTCTTCGAGCCGCTCGCGCGTCGCAGACTCGAGCCGATCCCAGAAATAAGTACGGCAAAAACCGACGCGTGGAGCCGGCAGATCGTCGGCGACAGGCTTGGGGTCGACCCCGAGCAGCACGTCGCGGTAGAGCGCGACATCCTCGATCGACCGCGCGAGTATGCCCAGCGTGTCCAGTGATCCCGACGCCTCCATGACGCCCGTGGGGCGCAGGTCGCCCCAGGTCGGACGGTAACCGAATACGCCGCAGAACGACGCCGGGCGGGTCGTCGATCCCGTCGTTTGCGTGCCGATTGCCAGCGGCACCATGCAGTCCGCCACGGCGGCGCCCGAGCCGCTCGAGGACCCGCCAGGCGTGCGCGTCGGGTCGAGCGGATTTCGCGTCTTGCCCGGAGTGACGTTCGCGAACTCTGTGGTAACCGTCTTTCCCATCAGCACGCCGCCCGCCTTGCGCGTGAGCGCCACGCAGGCCGCGTCGCTGGCTGGCCGATGCCCCCGGTAGATGGGGGTGCCGTACTCGGTCGGCATATCGCAGGTGTTAATGATGTCTTTCACGCCAAACGGCACGCCAATGAGCGGATCCTTGCGGCCGCTTCGATCGAGCGCGCGCGCTTGCGCAATCACTTTGTCCGGATCCAGGTACTGCCACGCCTGAACCACAGTTTCACGCTCCGCGATGCGATCGAGACAGGCGCGCGCGACCGCTTCGCACGTCGTCTTTCCGGCACGGATTGCGGCAACGATCTCGTTGGCCGTCCATTCGTTGAGGCGATGCGCAGTCTGCGGTGCAGTAATCGGCATGGAGGAACTCAGCTCGCGAGTGGCCTCAAGTATAAACGGCGCGGCAGTGTTGCAACCCGCAGCCCCTGTTATATGATGCACAAAAACCCGGGGAACAGCGATGCTCGACCACACCCGCAGGGGACAGAAGTGGATCACCGAGGAGTTCTACAAGGTCCTCGACGTGTTCGGCTTTCGCGCCGTGATGTTCGTCGAGTGGGGGTTTCGCCCGGCCGACGTGCGGCGAACGACCGAGCGCATCAAGGCCCCCGCCGCGGTGGTGAAGGAATGGGTGCGCACCGCCCGCCAGGAGGAAGAGCTCGCGCGCGAGGCCGAGGCCAGCGGCCACAGGGAGAGCGCCGCGGAGTTCTTCTACCGAGCCGCGCTCTATTACGGTCCGGCCTGCGGCGTCATCCACGAAAATACGCCGCGAAAGCTCGAGCTGTACCGCCGGCTCGTGCACTGTTACGAGAAATTCATCGAGCTCTTCGACGAGGCCTTTGTGCACCGCGTCGAGATCCCGTTCGAGAATGGCAAGACCATCCCTGCAATTCTGCAAACAGCGCCCGGCAACCGGCCGGCGCCCTGCGTGCTCGTGGTTCCCGGCATGGACACGATCAAGGAGTACATGCCCAGCCCCTACCACAATCACTTCCGCCGGCGGGGAATGGCCACCTTGACCATCGATGGGCCGGGCCAGGGTGAGAGCAACATTCGCGAGAACTGGGTGACGCTCGACAATTTCGAGCGGGCCGGCTCTGCTGCCATCGATTTCCTGCAGGCGCGCCCCGAAATCGATGCGAGCAGGATCGGCGTCTACGGATGGAGCATGGGAAGCTACTGGGGTCCGCGCATTGCGGCGCACGACCCGCGCGTCAAGGCCGTGGCCGGCGCGATGGGGGTCTATCTGCAGAAGGACACCATCTTCAAGCACGGCAAGCCGGCCTATCGCGCGAACTACAAGTACATGTCGAACATCTACGATGAAGACGCGTTCGACGAGATGTCGGCCCGGATGACTCTCGAGCCGCTGATTGAAAACATCCGCTGTCCCACGCTCCTCGCAATGGGAGAGTTCGACGAGCTCTGCCCGCTCGAGGATGCGGAGTCGCTGTTCGAGGCGCTGCGCTGCCCGAAAGAACTCTGGGTCTACGAGAACGAGACGCACACCTTCGGCAGCCGCCTGCCCGACTTTTATCTTCAGGTGGCCGACTGGATGCGGGACGCCCTGCAGGGCCGGTTCGGGCCCGGTCACGCCCGCCGCGTCGATCATCCCGCCCGTTGAGCCAAGGCGGCCGGCTCACGCGCCCATAACAACTGGCGCCGCCACACTCACCATAGGAGGAGAGTAATGAAAACCTGGAATCTTCCGCTTCCCCGCGCCGCGACGGCGATTTTCGTCGCCTTTGCTTTATCGACATTGGCCGGACCAGCAGCGATGGCGCAGAAACACGTCACGATCAAGGGCGGCCAGATCGGGGGCGCGTTCAACCGCTGGACCAGCGCCTGGTCGATCCTCCTCAGCAAGGAAATTCCCGGCATCAGGTTCTCGTCCGAGTCCTCGACAGGTTCGCCCGAAAACGTGCGCGCGGTCGCCGCGGGCTCCGCCGGCACGGGGCTCGTGTTCGCTAGCGATCTCTTCAATGCCTACCGCGGACTCGATCAGTACAAGAAGCCTCAGACCGACGTTGGCGCCATGACCTACGTATTTGCGTCCGTCGCCCACTTCATTGTGCCTGCGGACAGTGATTTCAAGGCGCTCGAGGACATCAAGGGCAAGCGCGTCTCGCTTGGCGGACCCGGCTCCGGCTCGGCCGTGAACCTCACGCTGCTGCTCAAGCAGATGGGGTTGTGGGAGGACTTCAAGCCGGTATACCTCGGCCGCAAGAGCCCGGAGGCGCTGCGCAACGGCGAGATCGCTGCCTACAACTGGCATCCCGGGCTTGGCAACGCGATGATCCGGGACACGGCCACGATGATGAAGGTTCGGTTCATCAACCTCGATGAGCCAGCGCGGAAGTCGGGTTTCTACGACAAGTACCCCTACTTCGGAAAGATGACGATCCCCGCCGGCCTGTATTCGGGCGTTAACGTGGACACGCCGACCTTCGGCACCGGGTCCATCCTGGTTGCGCACAAAGGTCTTTCCGCCGACCTGGTCTATCAGATCCTCAAGACCATCTACTCCGACAAAGGCCGCGAGTACATGCGCGGCGCGGTCGGGAAAGCGTCCGTCGAGCGGATGACCAAGGAGAGCGCGTTCAATTTCATAACGGTGCCGTTGCACCCCGGCGCTGAACGCTTCTGGAAGGAACAGGGCGTGACGATTCCCGCAAACCTGCGTAGCAAGTAAGCCGCAAGCGGCGCTCTCGCCGTCGCCTGCGGCGGCAGCGAGTCCCGGCCCTGACCGAGCACGTGGCCGACGTGACAGGAGAAGCGCAGCCCCCGGCGGCCGCCGGGGTGACCGGCAGCTGCCGTGCGCAGCTGCCGCGAGTCTGGTCGTGGTTCTACCAGGGCTGTGCGGTGGTGCTGGGCGGTTTTGCGCTCTGGTCGGCGGGGCCTGGCATACCCGAGGAGCACTTTCAGCTCTCGTTCTACACGGTGCTCACGTGGACCCTCACGCTGCTGATCTTCCCCGAGCGGCGAAGGGCGCCATGGCATTCGCCGAACCTGCTTGACTGGGTGACCGCGGCGGCCGCGGTGGGATGCGGGGCTGCCGCAATCCTGCGCGCCGAGCGGGTCGCCCAAGCGGGGGCGGCCGGCGCCGACTGGGCAATCTGGGCCGGGGGCATCCTTGCCGCGAGCCTAGTCCTGCTGCGACCGCGTGCGCGCAACCTGGCGCTCATCGGGCTCGCGATCGCCTGTTTCGTCTACTACGAATCGCAGTTCGACGAATTGATCGTCCGGCCCGGCGCTTGGACGCGGACCGATTTCTGGGTTGCGGTGGTAGCGATCGTCCTCGCCATCGAGGTCGCTCGACGCGGGCTCGGCCTGTGGATTCCGGCGGTGGCGCTTGTCTTTTTGGCTTACGCCCACTTCGGCTACCTGATGCCAGGCGAGCTATCGCACCGCGGCTCCACGATCGAGCAGATCGCGAACTACACGCTGTACTCCCAGGAGGGGATCTTCGGCGTGATGACGTCGGTGATGGCCAATTACGTCCTGGTCTTCATTTTCCTGGGCGCGTTCATGGCGCACTCGGGCATGGGCCGGTTTTTCATCGAGCTTCCCCTCGCGATCGCCGGGCGAACCGCCGGGGGCCCGGCGAAGGTGGCCGTCCTGGCCTCCGCACTATTCGGTTCCATTTCGGGCAGCAGCCTCGCCAACATCGTCTCCACCGGCACCTTCACCATTCCGCTGATGAAGCGGGTCGGTTTCCGGCCCCACGTGGCGGGCGCGGTGGAGAACACCGCGTCACTTGGCGGGCATCTGCTGCCGCCGGTGATGGGCTCCGGCGCCTTCGTCATGTCAGAGATCACCGGGGTGCCGTATGTGGAGATCATGGCGATCGCGGCGGTGCCGGCGCTGCTCTACCTGCTGTCCATCGGCATCATCGTGCACATGGAAGCCAAGCGGCACGGCATCCGTGGCATGGAACCGGGGGAGCTGGACCGACCGATCGTGGTCCTGCGCCGCGGCTGGTTCCACCTGGTGCCCTTTGCCGTGTTGCTCGGTTTTCTCATCGCCGGCTACTCGCCCGACTGGTGCGCGGTGATGGCCATCGGATCGATCGTGCTCATCAACTGGGCGCGCGTGGCGCTGGCAGCTTTGACGCCGGACAAATTCGAGCGCCCCGACCAGGTGCTCGGACTGCGCGGCATCCGCGACGCGCTCATCGAGGGCACGGAGAACTCGCTGGTAGTCGGGTCGGTGGCTGCAGCGATCGGCATTGTAGTCGGGGTCGTGGCGCTCACCGGCCTCGGGCTCAAGATGAGCTACCTGCTGGTGAGCCTCTCGGCCGGGAGCCTGCTGCTCGCGCTCGCCCTGATAGCCGTGGCCTCGCTGGTGCTGGGCATGGCGCTTCCCATCACTGCGTCGTATCTGGTGCTGGTCGTGCTCGCCGGTCCCGCGTTGCAGGAGTTCGGCGTTGCGCTCATTGCTGCGCACATGATCGTGTTCTGGCTAAGCCAGGACTCGAATATCACGCCGCCGGTGTGCCTTGGCGCGTACGTGGCCGCCTCCATCGCGGTGGCCGACCCGTGGAAGACCGGTTGGACCAGTTTTCGCTTCGCAAAAATGCTGTACGTGATGCCGCTGCTCTTTGCCTACACGCCCATCCTGATGACGGGCACGCCGGGGGAGACAGTGTGGACGATGATGACCGCGACGGCTGGCACCATCGCGTTTGCAGGATGGACCATGGGCTGGCTGCACCGCGGCACGTCGTGGCCGGAATGGTTGCTGCTTGGGATGGCAGCGGCAATGTGCTTCCTGCCGGCAGCGCTCGTCTTGCCCGGCGATCTCAGCGGCGGGCAGCTTAACGTGCTGGGCGTACTGGCGCTTGCCGCGCTCTATGCGTGGCAGCGGACCCGGCCCGCGCGCGCCATCGCAACACCCGCCATTCGCGGTTGAAGGCGGGCCTGCTGGCAAGCGGGTGGCGGAAGCCCGAGCAGAACAGCCTTGCCCGAACCGGCTCGCGCCCCCACGTGCTCTACGTCAACCCGCTATTGCCGCGAGAACGCGCTCGCGCGTCAGGGGAAGATCGCGCACGCGCACGCCGAGGGCGTTGAAGAGCGCGTTGCCGATCGCCGCGGCGGTGGGCCCTTGCATGCCCTCGCCGACGCCGAGCGAGCGCTCCTCCGGCCGGTCGAGCAGAACGACTTCGATCGCCGGCGTCTCCTCGAATGTGAGAATGGGATAGTCATCCCAGGTTCGGCTCGTGATGCGCGTCCGGTCGAAACGCACCTGCTCCTTCAATGTCCAGCTCACCGCCTGAACGATGCCGCCATCGGCCTGGTTGATGACGCCGCCCGGGTTGACGATGCGGCCGCAGTCGATGGCAGCCACCACTCGGGGCACACGGACGACCTCTTCGACGATCACCTCGGCCACGACCGCAACGTAGTCGCCGATATTCTTGTAGCGGGCGAAACCGAGGCCCATACCGCGCGTGCCATCCCCCTTCGCGCCCGGCTTCCAGCCGGCCTTGTCGGCCGCGGCTTGAACGACCGCGCGCGCGCGCGCGTCCGTGAGATGGCGCAAGCGAAATTCGACCGGGTCGGCGCCCGCGGCGGCCGCAAGCTCATCCATGAAACACTCGATGGCGAACACGTTGAGATATGCCGCGAGCGCGCGCAGCACGCTCACGCGCACGGGCTCGGCCGTGACGATATGATTCAAGACCAGCTCGTCGGGAAACTCGTAGTACGGCACGGCATTGCGCTGGCTGCCGCCGCCCATCGCCAGCGGAAAATCCACGGCCGGCGGCGGATCGAAACCCTGCTCCAGATGCCATGACGCGAGCAGGCCGGGGTTTGGGTGGCGCCCCGGCCGCGTGATGTGCCGGTTGCCCCACAGCTCCTCCTTCCACGACGCGACGCGGCCGGCGCCGTCCACGGCGCCCTGCATCTTCACCACCATGGCGGGCCCGAACGGCTCCCAACCGAACTCGTCTTCGCGCATCCATTGCACCCGGACCGGCCGGTCCTTCACCGCGCGCGCGAGCAGGACGGCATCGAACGCGACGTCATCGGCACCGTTCTGCCCGTAGCAGCCCGCTCCCTCCGCGTGCCGGCAAACGATATCGGACGCGCTCATCTTCAGGATCTTCGCGATCTCGTCGCGCAGGGGATAAATTGCCTGGCTGTGCGACCATACCTCCAGCTTGCCGTCATGCCACCAGGCGATGGCGCATGAGGGGCCGATGGAGGCGTGCGCGAGATAGGGTC
Source organism: Betaproteobacteria bacterium SG8_41 (assembly GCA_001303585.1). Taxonomy (GTDB): domain Bacteria; phylum Pseudomonadota; class Gammaproteobacteria; order Burkholderiales; family SG8-41; genus SG8-41. The sequence continues at coordinate 17,416 of LJTT01000024.1, read as the reverse complement.
GCGTGTACGTCGCGGTGAGATGACTGCCTGCTTTTGCGCCAGCGCCCGTTATCTCGACGAGGATCTCGTCCTCCGTCCGCTGCGCGCGCAGGAAATCGTGAATGGCGTTGTCGCCGGGAAGATCGGCCTGCTCGCGCCATTCGCAGCGGCGCGCGAGCGCCTGCATGGCCCTGATCGCCTGTTCTTCGCGCTCGGCGATTACGCCAAGGAAGCGGCCATCGCGCACGACCGCGCGCACGCCCGGCATCGAACGCACCGGCGCCTCATCGATTGAGACGAGCTGCGCGCGATAGGAAGGCGGCCGCACGACGCGTCCGTGCAGCATCCCCGGCAACTCGAGGTCCTGGATGTACGCTGCCCCCGTGACCTTGCCCGGTATGTCGAGGCGGGGCAATGTCGTGCCGACGACGCGGAGGTCCTCGGCATGCTTGGGCCGCACCTGCCCCGTCGCTTCGCGCGCGAGGTCGACTGTCCGCGCGAGTTCCCAGTAGGTCACGGTCTTTTCGCCGCCTCGCACACGGACCGTGCCGTCCGTCACCGCCAGGCCTTCGATCCCCGCACCCAGCCTGCGCGCTGCGGCGTGCACGAAAAGATCGCGAATCTCGGCGCAGGCCTGCCGAATCGACTCGCCGCCCTCCTCGACCGAACGGCTGCCCGTGGTCGAGCCCTCGTTGGGGCTGATCGTGGTATCGACCGCCACCATGCGAATGCGTCCGTAATCGACGTCGAGCTCCTCGGCGGCGATCTGCGCCATGGCGGAGACGATGCCCTGCCCGATTTCGACCTTGCCGGTGCGGACCGTGACCGTGCCGTCCGCGTTGATCGTCACCCAACGGTCGAGACGGTTGTTCGCGGCAAGCGTCCCCGGCAGCTTGACTGAATTGCTCACGGTCAACGCCTGACCACAAGAAGGCTAAGGATGGGGGTGGAAGGATGAAGGACGACTGCAATAAAACCGGCGCGCAGGGTCCGTTTCGCCATCCGCCATCCGCCCTAGAAATAGGCCTGTCCAGGCTTGACCGGCGGCGTCCAGTCGCACTTGCCCCACGGCCCGTCGCCCTGCTCGCGGATGTAGGCGATGCGCCCGCCCTTCGTGGGTTTGCGCTTGCCGGAGAACAGCATTTGCAGCCAGTCCATCACGTAGTCATGGCAATCCATGCCGCCGAGGTTCGGGATTCCCCAGAGCGGGTGGTACTGATTTTCGATGACCCACATCTCCTTCGGCACCTTGAGATCGCGGAAAGCCTCGACCGCGTCCTCGAGCGGGCACAGGGGATCGAACTCGCCGGTAACGAGCAAAGTCGGGCACTTCACCTTGCCGAGATAGCCGCGCACTGTCATCCCGCTCGCCACGTCCTTGTCGAACTTCGCCTCGTCCTCGTAGCCCGCCATGTACATGAACATCTGCTTGAAACGCGGCGAGGACTGCGTGAAGATCGTGTTGTTGGGATTGAAGCACGCGACCGAGCTCACTACCGCCGCCGCGCGGTGATCGTAGCTGGAGAGCCGCAGCGACCAGTAGCTCCCCATGCTGATGCCGTAAATGGCGATTTTCTTCGCGTCTACCTCTTTGCGCTTCTGCAGATAGCCGATTACGGCCGCGCCGGCGCGCTCGTAGTTGTCCTTCACCGCGCGGATTTTCTGCATGTTCGAATTGCCCTGACCCGGGCCGTCCATCGCCAGCACATGGAAGCCGCGCGAGAGCGCGATATTGTGAAACGCCTTCGGGAACACTTCCTTCGTCTGGTCCATCCCCGGCACATAAATGACGCAGGGCGCCTTGCGCCGGTCAGGCAGCAGGTGCAGCAGGCAGGAGATCGTCTTGCCGCCGCCAAACGGCACCTCGACACGCTCGATCGGGTAGCTTGCCACCTTCGAGCGGCGGTCCACCATTTCGGAGAGCTTCTTGTAGAGGGACTGCTTGACGGGATGATCGTCGAAGAAGATCGGGTGCTGGGCCATGCGGTAGGACTCGATCGCATGATCGTAATGATAAGTGGCGACTTCCCTGGCACCCACGGATTCGGCGCGCCGCGCGAGCTTCTCGTGGCGTTCGCCCGCCTCCCGCCACACCTTGGGCAGCATGCGGTACACCCGCCCGCGCATGTTGAGCGCGAGATCGAGCATCCACTGCTGGTCGTCACGTTGCGTTCTGAGCTTTCGCAGCATCTTCTCTCTCCACTATCACGGTTTTTCGGTTAGGCAAGCACTTCGCGCCCTCGCGCCTAAACTGGTGATGAATGATGGTGACGAAGAACCGCCTCATGAACCCATCACCGGTAGTCATCACCATTTTTCATCACCCGTGCTCATCACTTATTGGTCCGCGTTGTAATCGCCGTGGTAGTGCGTGTAGGGCGCGCTGCCGACGCCGTCGCGCGGCTGCACGTCGAGGCGCAGCTTGTGGCCCTTCTTCAGCACGATGCAGGTGGGCCAGATCTCGACCTGGCATTCCACCGGCTCATTCGGCTTCAGCCACCAGCGTTCGTTGTGCGGATGATACGGACGGTACGGGAGCGAGCGCTCGGGATCGAGCTTGCGGTGAGAAGCGCGCAACCAGCCTTTGGTAAGCGGCACCGGCTGGCCATGCTGGCCCACCTCCCAAACATCCTTGCCGTCCGGCCCGACGTTGCGCAGCGTCGCAAAAATATCCATGTCCTCGGTCGTGCTCGAAACCCATAGGTTCAGCACGAGCGGGCCCGTAATTTCGGTGTCCTGCTCCATGGGCGGCGTCTCGAATGAAATCCCGGTACGGCCAGCGCCCCCGTGCGTCGTGGACAGCGACGAGCCCGACGCAACCCCGGCGCGGGTCACCCCGCTCGCCGGATAGGTCGCCTTGCTCAGGGCGTGCGGTTTCGGGACGAGCGCGCCCTCGATGCCGTGCTCATCTCCGGAGGGCTGGCGGTCGATCTGGAGATACCACTTTGTCCATCGCGTGCGCGCCAGCGGCCATTCGCGCTCGAAGCGGAACGGGTAGGGCCGCGCGCTGCCACCAGTGCGGATCTCGAGCTTCACCGGGGGCTCTTCCATGATTCCGGTGTCGAGACCTTTCAGCCAGTGGTCCATGAACCGCAGCTGGTCGAGGCGCCCCTCCTCGGAGTGGAACGGGTGGAAGTGGGTGCCGGTGTGAATGCGCAGCTTCTTGTGCTTCGAGGCCGCATTCATGAAGCCCTCCGTGTTCCCGCGCAGGTGCAGCGAGTAGCCGCCCCAGTTCCCCACGGTGTAGAGCGGCACGTCGATGTTTTCCCACCGCGCGCTGCACAGCCGCCACCACTCGGAGTCGAGGTCATTGCGCATCATGTTCCACAGCATGTCGTTCTGGAAAGCGTCCGGGTTGTAGCTGCGCGGACGACCGAGCAGGTGATGCGCGGTGTGCGTAAGCCACCAGTTGCCGACAAAGCCGAGCGAGAAGATGCCACCGTGGTAGGCCTGGTCGCGGTACTGGTCCGCACGGCCCTCCCACGGCATGATGCACTTCAGCGACGGCGGCCGCAGGTTGGCCACGCGCCACTGCGAGCTGGCGTGGTAGGAAATGCCGAGCGTTCCGATGTTGCCGGAGCACCACGGCCGCTTCGCAATCCACTCGATCGCATCGTAGAAATCGAGCGACTCCTGATAGGAGCTGGGATCGGATTTGCCGGGCGACTTGCCGGTGCCGCGCGAGTCGACGCGCACGCACGCGTAGCCGCGCGGGCACCACCACTCGGGGTTGACCGTCTCCCAGTTCATGTAGGGGTTCGCCTTCTCCTCGAGATCCGCCGGCGGGATCCAGAGCTTGTCCTTCTGGTAGACGCTGATGTTCATGATCGCCGGAAAGCGCTCGCTCCCGCCGTCGGGTCGGAACACGTCCGCATAAAGGATCGTCCCGTCGCGCATTGGGACCTGCACATCCTTCTCGACGATCAGCTTGTAGTCTTTGGGCTGGGATACGTTCTTCGACTTGTCGGCCATCTCTTGCTCCAAAAGCAGAATTGGTGATGAGTACTGGTGACGAGAAATAGTGATGAGAAGTGTTGACGAATACTGGCGACGGGTTGCTTAGAAAGGGTTCTCCATCACCATTTCACATCACCAGAACTCATCAACATCAATCATCACCGTCACCCCGCCGGGGGGAGGCAGCTAGCTTATCACTTCGAGATGGTCGGCGAGAGCGGCGCCGGCCGCGATGTGGACTCAGGCGACACCGCAAGCTCAGATCAGGACCTGGCCGCCGTTGACGTGAATGTTCTGTCCCGTGATGAACCGCGCTGCCGGCCGGCAAATGAAACACACCGATGCGGCGATGTCCTCGGGCGCGCCTTCGTACCCAACGGGAATCTCCACGGGCGGCACTTCGCCCGAGGTCTTGGAGCGTTCGCCGCCGATTCGTCCCGGCGAGACGCAATTAACCGTGATCCCCTGCCGCGCGTATTCCATTGCGAGCGCGCGCGTCAGCCCCTCCAGGCCGGCTTTCGCGGTCGCGGCGTGCGCCCGCCCGACGTAGCCGGGCAGACGGTGGCTCGCGCCGCCGATGTTCACGATCCGGCCCCACCCTCGTTTCAGCATATGCGGAATCGCCGCCCGCGAGCAGAGAAAAGCGCCATCAAGGATGATGGACACGATATGACGCCACTGTGCCATCGTCATCTCGGTGAATTTCACCCGCTCGCGGTCCGCGGCGTTGTTGACGAGAATGTCGACGCCGCCAAACCGCGCCCGGATCGCATCAAACATCCGCGCCACGGCAGCCTCGTCCGTGATGTCAGCGACGCACACGAGCGCCTGCGCGCCCGCCTCCTCCAGCTCAGCGCGCACCGCTTCCGCCTCCTCGCGCGAGCGCCGCGTATTGATCACGATCGCCGCGCCCTCGCGCGCAAGCGCGTGCGCAATCGCGCGCCCGTTGCGGCGCACCGCCCCGGTGATAAGCGCGACCTTGCCGTCAAGCTCCCTTGCCATGTTTATTCCCTCACGCTCGTGTGTTGGTGTGCTTGCCCAGTGCCACGATTCTACCGGACGCGCGCGCTGCCCCGTGTCCGGTATCGTCCCGATGTGCTAACTTGCCAGCGTTCACCAGGCGCCCCGGACACCATCACCACGAGAGGAGAATCGTGTCGAGAGTACCCATCACCGATCCGCTCACCGCAACCGGCGAGACCGCCCGCTTTTTCGAGGCATCAAACCAGTTTCGCGGTCGTGTGCCAAACTCCGCACGGGTCTGGGGGCACATTCCGCATGTCGCGAAATTCCAGCTCCTCGCGGGCATCGGACTGCAGCGCGAGGGCGGCGGCGGCATGCTCTCGTGCCGAATCAAGGAAATGGCTGTCCTCAAAACGAGCCATGTCAACGGCTGCGCCTACTGAATTGCGCACAACACGGCGCTTGGTCAAGCGTCCGGCATCACGAGCGAGCAAGTCGCGGCAATTAGCCTCGACGACTACCTGAGCTCGCCGCACTTCTCGCCGCGGGAGCGCGCGGCGGTGCTCTGGGCAGAGCATGTCGCCCGCAACACGGCACGCGTTCGCGACGACGTCTTTGACGAGGTCAGGCGCCATTTCGACGAGGCCGAGCTCGTCGAGCTGACGGGCGTCTGTGGTCTGTTTGCGCAGTCGAACCGCTTCCAGGATTCACTGCTGCTGCCGATCGAGGAGCAAGGCGAGGTCAACAAAATCGGGCTCTCGGTCCGGGTCGACACGGATCGCCTCAAGGCTTACGTCGAGCGCATTGTCGCCACCTGGCCCGGGGAGTTTCCCGCGCCGGAAAGCAGCGCTGCGCCCGCAGCCGGAGCCCGGGCGCGCACCGCGCCACAGGCCGCCGCGCCGCCGAGCCGGCAATGCCGGATCACGCTGCCCGACTCAGCGGCGCAAAATGATGCCGGATGGTTTCTGCGCGCGGCCGGGCGTTTGCTCGGGGGCGCGTCAAACGCGGTCCGCCTTTGGGCGCACATTCCTCACCTCGGCAAGCTGTTTCTGCCTTTCCATGTCGCGTTCGTCTACGAGGGCGTCGGAAGCCGGTTGCCAAGCACGCTGAAAGCGCTCGTGCTCGTACGCACAAGCCACGTCAACGGCGCGCCCTACTCTCTTGCCCACCGGTCCGCGCTGGGCCGCGCGGCCGGCCTGGCCGAAGAGCAACTCGAGCGGGTTGCCGCGGACGATTGCGCGGCCTCACCGAAATTCTCGGCGCGCGAGCGCGCGGCGCTCGCCTGGGCCGCGGAGGTGGCGTGCAACACCGCGAAGGACCGAGACGACATCTACCAGCAACTGCGGGGGAATTTCAGCGATGCCGAGATCGTCGAATTGACCGGGCTTTGCGCCGTCTCGTGCAAGGTGGACCGGATCCAGAATGCCCTGCGGATCCCCCTTGAAAGCGATGCCGAGATCGCGGCGCTCTATCCAACGGCTCGTCTCGACCCGGCGCGATTGAAGAGCTACCTCATGGATATCGTCGCGAACTGGCCCCGCGAATTTCCAGAGCCGGTTTAGCGCCCTCTGCCCCGCCGCACCGCAGCGGCTCAGATGTGACTGGCGGTGACGCGCTCAAAGTGCTCGGCGACCGGCGGCTGCGCGAAGAACGGGCCCACCAGCGCGCGGAAGTCCTGCAATTTCGGAGACTGCCGGAAATTCACCATGTGCGCCTCTACGCTCTCCCAGCGAATCAGAAAGTGATAGCGCCCCTTCGTCTCGATGCAGCGCTGCAGCTCGTGCGAGATATAACCCGGAATGCTGCTGACAATCGCCTCCGCCTTTGGAAACGCAGCCTCGAACCTGGACATCTCTTCGGGCTTGATGTGCAGAATTGCAACTTCGAGAATCATGCCCCCTCCTCCTAAAGACCGTGAATCCTAAATGGTGGATCGAGTTCCGTTTAGAAACCCGATTTAGCCGCAGATAAACGCCGATACACGCAGATAATTCGAACATTGAACCGCGGACACACGGAGAACTTCATACAAGAATCAAAACCCTTTAACCTTCTGCCTTCTGCCCTTTGGGCCGGCGCTCCGCCCTCATCCTTCATCCCTTTCCTTTTTTGCCTTGGCGGCATCTTCCTTGAGGACCTCGTCGTACTGAATGATCGCATGCGCAATGGCCGGCCAGCCGGCGTAGTGCCCGACGTGGATGATCAATTCCATGATCTCCTCGTGCGTGAGCCCCAGGTGCTTGGCGCTGCGGTAATGCGAGTGCGTCCCGTGCGGGCGCGCCAGCGCGATGTTAGCCGCCATCGTGATCAGCTCCCGGTCGCGGATGCTGAGATGCGGCCGCGACCAGATCTCCCCGAAAAGATAGCCGACTGACAGATTGTAGAGATCAGGATAGAGCTCCTTCTGGTTCATCATCGTGTCCTGCCGCCCCATCTGCTTCAGGATCTCCATGCCTTTGTTCCAGCGGTCCTGCTCGAAATCGCTCATCGCTCGCCTTCCTTTTCTCAGTAAGTCAACACATCTCGAATACGTCGGGGCATCCGTGCAGCCGCCGGTGAACACCGGTCAGCATGTGTCTCGGCCCCGATCATTCTGCGTTTACCGGCGTTTAACTGAAGTTACGCGCGGCTCCTTGCGTCAGACTATCGGGGTCGCCTCCAGGCCTTCTTGCCCCCGGCCCTTCTTTGCAACCACCGAGGCGATACGGACCGCCACGACGGGAGAGCCCGGAGCGTGCAACAGCTTTCGCACCAGGGTATCGGTCCAGGCCTGCATTTCGGGGTTCGCCTTCTCGTGGTCGGGAAAGTGCGTGTTACGCGCCTCCAGCGAGACGAATTCGTAGAGCACGCCGTGCTTGGCCCACCCCGAAACAGACACCAGCTTGCGGATGCCGACACACCCCGGCAGCCTGTTCATCGAGGGCAAGCGCCATTGCGCGTACCACGCGAGAATCTCGTCCTCGTCCGCTGCGCCAGCGTTGAACGACCCGAGCTGGATACACGGGCTCAACGCCTCCGTGCGCTTTCGGTACCTTGCCTCGGGCCCGCCGATTCTGTCCTCGTCGATCATGATATTCACGCGCTCGCCCGCGCGTATCGCCAGCATCTGCTGATCGAACTGCGACAGCGCCTCATGAAGCTTGCGTGGTGTCGGATGGGCGAACGTGTGCGGCGTCTCAGCGCCAAACACGAGAACGTACGCGTTACCTTTCGGAATCGAAGGGTCGTCGGTACGGCGCAAGCGCCCCGGCGCCCCCGCCGGCACACCAGACTGTATCGGCTTGTCCTCCGTCTTGAAATGCGCGGCCCACAGAAAGCCCGGGCGTTCGAGCATGGCCGGCATATACATCTCATGCGCCCATTTCAAGTACGCCTCACGCCCGTGTTCGGGCAGGTCATACCACGAAATCCAGAGTGCGCGATCCAAAGCGTTCCCCCTATTCGAGCTGTTGATCGTCCGCATCACTCAACAGTGCCGCGGTGAAACAGGAAACGACATCCCGTATTATGGGACCTGGTCCGCACTGTTGCCGTAAAATACGCCCGACGCAACGCCCGCGCCGTATGCCTGTTCGATCCGAGGGCGATGTGCCGGTATGATATGGATGCTGGAACAACAACAGGAGGAGGATAACCCATGGCGTTTGGAACCCGCTCGTTCACGATCTTCGCCACCGCGCTCGCGTGCGTGGCGTCCGGCGCTTTCGCGCAGGGCAATTACCCCAACCGCGCGGTGCGCGTGGTCGTCCCATCCTCTCCCGGTGGCGGCACCGACACCCTCACGCGCCGGATTACACCCGCGTTCTCGCAGCGTCTGGGTCAAAGGGTCGTCGTCGACAACCGGCCAGGGGCAGGCTCGATCATCGGCAACGAGCTCGTTGCCCGCTCGACTCCCGACGGTTATACGTTGCTCATGGGCATCTCGACGCTTGCCATATTGCCCTCGACTTACAAGAAGCTGCCGTACGATGCGCTCACGGACCTTGCACCCGTTACCCAGACCATAGCGGCGCCCAACATTCTCGTGGTGCACCCATCGCTGCCGGTCACGACAGTGAAGGAGTTGATTGCTCTCGCGCGCCAACAGCGTGGCGGGCTCGACTACGCCTCGGCGGGCACCGGAACCAATCCGCATCTTTCGATGGCGCTCTTTCTCAGCATGGCGAATATCAAGATGGTCCACATTCCCTACAAGGGACTGGGGCCGGCCCTCGTTGATGTGATGACCGGCCGTGTTCCCGTGGTGGTGGGAACCATGCTCTCGACGCTGCGGCATGTCAGAAGCGGACGCCTGCGCGCGCTGGCCACGACCGGCACGAAGCGGTCCAGCGCGCTGCCCAAGACCCCCACTGTCTCGGAAGCAGGAGTCAAGGGCTACGAGGTGACGCAGTGGTACGGGCTGTTCGCGCCCGCCGGCACACCAGGGCCCATTATCGACAAGTTGAACAGCGCGATGGTTGGCGCGCTGCGTGCCGAGAGCGACAAGTTCGCGCGCGATGGCGCCGACGCCGTTGGCAATTCCCCCGAGGAATTCGGGCGCATCCTGAAGGCCGAGACCGGGAAGTGGGCCAAGGTCGTGCGGGCCGCGGGCGTCAAGCCCCGCTGATGACCACTGGTGATGAAAACTGGTGATAGGTCGCTTACAACCGATTCTTATCACCAGTAATCATCACCATCATTCATCACCATTTTTCATCACTTCTGGCCCCTTTCCTCAGGGGCCATGTTTCCCGACGCGCCAGCCATGGCGCGCCAGGTGCTTCTCGCCAAACTCGATCGGCTCGTGCTCGAGTGCCGGCGCCATGGTGTCGTTCCAGCGATTGAGAAAACCGTTGATCGCCACGGCGCCCGCCAGCTCCACGATCTGTCCCTCGGTCCAGTGTTTTTTCAGCCGCTCGAAGAGCTCGTCGGTCACGGCATTGGGCTGCGAAGCCGCTGCCACGGCGAAATCGAGGGCGACCCGCTCGGCCTCGCTGAACAGCGGGCTCGTGCGGTAGTCGACCACCGCCTCGAGTCTGGCGTCGTCGATGCCGGCACGATGCGCGGCCTCTGCCGCGTGCGCCATCGAGTAGTTGCAGCCGTGCGTTCGGCTCGCCATATAGGCAACGAGCCGCTTGAATCCGATATTCACCTCGCTCGCCGGATCCCAGACCGAGGAGGCAAGCTGCGCGAGCGCTTTCACCATCTTCGGGCGGCGCTGCATGATGAGCACGCTGTTGGGCACGTAGCCCAGCAGCTCCTGGTAGCGTTTGAACGAGTCCAGCAGATCGGGCGCGGCGTCTGCCGGCAGCGCGGCGAGTCGTGACATGAGGCCTCCTTGCGATTGGTCACCGGCGAGATTGACGATCGGCAACGGCGCATAGCATAAAGGGTAAGGGGCGGAGGCGAAACCTTGCCGCCACAGAGCGGCGCCGCGCGCCCTAGGAGCGAGAATGGCCTGCCACCACAGCGGTTGTCTGGTTCGTCGGTGACAAAAGGCGTACCATTCCTCGCCCGACGAGCATTCAATCAGCAAGAGGAAATGAAATCGTGACCTACGACGTGGTATGCCTGCGGCCCGAGGCGGATTTCTTGCGGGCCGGCGTGACGCCGCCGGCGGCGTTGAAGATTGTCTACCGCGCGCACGACGCCGCGGACACCCCGGCGCTCGTGGCAGCCGCCCGGGCGGTGGTCATGGCTGCGATGGGACCCAAGCTGCCGGGTACGCTTTTCGAGAATAGCGCCGCAAGGATCGTGCAGATCACCGGCGCCGGTGTCGATCGACTCGATGAGGCGGTGCTGAAGCGCCGCGGCATCGCCGTGTGCAACGTGCCCGGCGGCAGCAACGCGGCCGTGGCCGACTATGCGGTTGCCGCGGCCTCGGTTCTGTTGCGCCGCTTCGCGTGGGCCGACCGCGAGATCCGTGCCGGCAACTACGCGAAGTTCCGTGGACGAATGATGGCCGACAACCTTTCCGGTCTCGACGGTCTGGTCATCGGCATGGTCGGCCTGGGCACGATCGGTCTTGCGGTAGCGCGCGCCTATCACCAGCGCGGCTGCACTATTCAATACTTCGATCCCGCGCCACGCGAGAGGACCGCCGCGGACGCCATTGGTGCGAAAGCGGTTTCGCTCGGCGAACTTCTGCGGACAAGCGATGTCGTGAGCCTGCACGTGCCACTGCTTCCGGCCACCCGGGGAATGATCGGCGAGGCGGAGCTTGCCGCGATGAAGCCCGGCGCCATACTCATCAACGCTGCGCGTGGAGGCATAGTCGACGAGGCGGCGCTCGCGCGCCAGCTTGCCGCTGGCCATCTTGGCGGCGCGGCGGTTGACGTCTATTCGCAGGAGCCGCCTGCAGCAGACAATCCGCTGCTCGCCCTGCAGGGCGAAGCGGCGGAGCGCCTGCTTCTCACACCCCACGTCGCCGGCGTCACGCGCCAGGCGAGCGCGGTGCTGTTCAAGACGGCATGGGACAACGTCGAGGCGGTTCTGACAAAGGGGGCCGAGCCCTTGAACCGCGTCTACTGACGGCCAAAATGGTGATGGAAGAACGCCCTGCCACCTATCACCAGTACTGATCACCAGTACTCATCACTCGTTTCAAGCAGCAGTGAGGCCGCCGTCCAGTATCAAGGTCTGCCCCGTGACATAGGCGGCTGCGGGGCTGGCGAGATAGCTCACCATGCCGGCCACCTCGTCCGGCGTCGCGAACCGGCCCACCGGCACCCGCCGGAGCATCGCCTGGTGCGTTGCCGGATTCGCCGCGAAGAATTCGTTGCGCGATGTCGTCTCCACCGTGCCCGGCGCGATCGCATTGACACGAATATCGTGCGGCGCCCACTCGATCGCCAGCATGCGGGTCATCTGGATGAGCGCGCCTTTCGACGTTCCGTAGGAAAGCCGCTGGGGGAACCCGATCAGCCCGTGTGTCGACGCGATGTTGATGATGCATCCCCCGCGCTTGGCGGAAACGAGGTGCCGCGCCACCTGCTGGCTCATGAGGAGCGCGCCTGTCACATTGACGCGAAAGATCTCGTTCCATTCCTCCAGCGTCACCTCGAGTGCCGGCGTGCGTGCCGTGATCCCGGCGTTGTTGACCAGCACATCGAGACCGCCAAGCGACTCGACGGCCTTTGCCACGGCCTGCTCGACGCTTGTCACCGAGCGCACATCGAGCGCGAGCGGGATCACCCGGCAGCCCGTGGGCGCGACCGCGGCGAGCGTGTCGGCCAGCCGGTCGGCGTTCGTCGCGGTGACCGCAATGTCGAAACCGTCCCGGGCAAGCCCAAGAGCGATTGCGGGGCCAAGCCCCCGGGCTGCGCCGGTCACCAACGCCCTTTTTGTCGCGTTTTTCGGCGTATTGGTCATGTCCTGCCCTTTCTCCTTCAACAACCTCAAATGGTGATGAATGGTGGCGATGATTACTGGTGATGAAAAATGCTGATGGAAAAACGCCTTCCTGCCTATCACCAGTATTCATCACCACTTCTTATCGCCACTCCGGACCACGCGAGCACGGGGCCACCGCGGTTCGCACTCGGTGTTCAGAACCGCTTGCGGCGGCGCCATTTCCGCGGGTGGTCGCCGGGAAACGCAAGACCGCTCGCGTCGAGCCCGAGGCTCACCATCGTCTTGGCCAGCGAGATGGCGCAGCTGTAGCCCTCGAGCACCGGCACCTCCCAGCCGATCTCGGTGAGGCGCCGCTGCACGAACGGCCGCATCCAGAACGTGGCCGAGCACCCGAACGTGATCACTTCCGCGCCGTCCTCCTCGATCGCGGCAAGCGCCTCCGTCACGGCGGCCTCCAGCATCGTGGATTTCTCGCCGCGCGCGGCCTTTGCTTTCTCGTCCTGGATATTGGGGACGTCCGGATGCGCCGGGCGCGGCAGGGGGAAATTGATATTGCGGATCGATGCGCAGCGGTCGGCAAACCCGTGCTGCCTGACGAGATCGTAGTAATACATGTTGTGGATCTCGGCATGGTCGATCACACTGAATCTGTGCCCCAGCATGGAAGCGATGTGCATTTGCGCAAAGGCGCACGCCGTGACCGGCAGGCCGTACTGGCGCGCAATCTCGCGCGACTCGAGAAACCCGGGCTCGCCGCCGCCGAGAAGGACGATCGCGTTGTATTTCTTGCTGGCGCACGCCTCGCGCACGATCGGCAGCCTGCCCGCTGCGACCAGGCAGAATTCCTCCCGGCTTTCCACCGGCCAGTTGCCGTAAGTCGCCAGCGGCCCCGGATGAAGAACCCACTCGACGTCTTCGAGCAGGTGCTTGACGTTGTCGTAGTTCATCAGGCGCGCCTCCTTGGTCCCCTTCACCGGGCGGTGCAGGTACGGGGAATCCTCGGGCAGATGAAACGCCTGGGAAAAGAAAAATCGATAGGGTTTTTCGTCTGTGGCCATGGCTCAAAGCGTGACGCGGTCAGGATGAAGGAAAGCAGCTTGTCTGTTCGATCGAGATTTGCCGTGCTTGCGGCGATCCTCCGGATTATGCAGCAATGGGACCGCCTTGGGCTCGACCGAGGGTCACATTGTGAGCTTGCGGGACGACATCTGGCATGACGCCGGGCAATGCTCTTCAACGAGAGCGCGCGAAGCGGGGTGAATCACTGTTCTCCATCCACTATTCTCCATTCACCGCTCACGGCTTCGATGCGCCTTGGCGTATTCAAGACACATCGGGACCAGGACGACCGCAAGATTACCGACGATCAAGTCGTCGAAGAGCTGGTGCAAATCCTCACGCTGCGCGAGGAAGCCGGCGACTTCGGTGAGCTCGTCTATGCCGGCATGAACTGGGTCGACCCGGCGTTGGGCAAGCGCTCGATGGAGCTCATGGCAAACCAGGTCATGCCGCGCGTCAACAAGGCAATCGGCGCTGTCGCGTCGGCGCCCGCGCGTCGTGCGGCGGCCATTGCGTGGCGGCAATTGGGAGCCGCCGCGGAATCCAGCGGAGTCATCGCGTTAACTTTTTGTATGACTTGGAGAAATCCGCGGGGCTGACAGGCCGCCGCCACTCACTCATAATGGCGATTCGTTGCACACCGCGTTGCTTTGCAGGAGGAGGATTCTGCTCGGCCCCGTGAGTTTGTATTGTATTCTGCGCCCGGACGTGTCGGCGCCTGGAACCGACGTACTATCACCGTAAGGAGGACGTCAAGATGAAACCTGTCGATGAACAATTTCCGAACCCCGATCTGGACCTGGACGAGGAGCCGTCCATCGTGTGCGCCGATCCGCGGCGCCGCAGCTTTCTTGCGGGCGTGGGCGCGTTGGGCGCGGCCGCGTCGATGCCAATGCTGCTCAACGCGGGTCCCGCGCGCGCTGCAAAATTCCCCGAGCGTCCGATCACGCTTACGATCATGTATTCGGCGGGCGGCGGCACCGATGTCGGGCTGCGCGCCATCTCGACCGAAATGGCCAAGGCCACGGGATGGGACATCAACGTCATCAACAAGCCCGGCAGCGTGGGCGCAATCGCCACGGCCTTCGTGCAGGACAAGCCGGCTGACGGGTACTGGTGGCTGGGCGCAGCCAACTACAACAAGTTCGTGCGTGTGATGGGACATTCGAAGACGGTAGCCTGGGAAGACTGGCAGTACATGCAGGCGGCGAACTCGCTTGCAAGCTGGTCGGTCAAGCCTGATTCACCGTTCAAGAGCTTCGATGAACTGGTTGCGTACGCGAAAAAGAACCCCGGCAAATTGTCCATTTCAACCTCGGGCACCGGGGGGCTCTGGCACGAGCTTGCGGCGATCATCGCGCAGGCCGCAGGCATCAAGCTGCGCTTTGTGCCCTACAAAGGCGGCAAGCCCGCCACGCTCGCTGGCCTGCAGGGCGAAGTCGACATCGCCGGCGGGGGCGTGCATGAGCACATTGAGTTCATCAAAGCGGGCAAGCTGCGCTGCCTGCAGCAGACCGGAACGAAAGACATCGACGTGCCAGGCGGGCCGACCCTGCCCACAGTCGGTAAATTCCTGCCGCAGCTCAAGTCGTCGCTGCCGGTGGGCGGCTGCTACAACCTCGCGGTGCGGCGTAACGTGCCGGTTCCGATCATCAAAGAAATCGAAAAGGCGTTCGTCACCGCGGTCAACTCGCCGGGCTTCGGAGCGATGGCCAAGAAGCGTTACTTCGATATCGACATCCGCACTGGCGAGGCTGCGGATCGCCGCGCCGCGCAGCTCGAAACGATCACGACCCACACCTTCAACCAGGTCAAGGAACAGATCGGCAAGAAGGTCCTGTCGGCGAGCGAGCTGGGCCTGCCCACGCCCGACAACTTCGACAAGTGGTGGCCGCCCAAGGGCTATAAGCCTCTCGCGTAGGCCCAGGGCGTTCGCAGTCAGTGAGACCAGGCGCCCCCGCCCAAAGCGGGGGCGCTTTTTCTGGGGAAAACCAGCCGCATGAGCACGGAAAAGAACGGTGACGCGTTCATAGAGAAGGCGAAAGCCCGTCTTGCGAGCGGTTTTGTGGGCGAGGAGGACCTCGAAGAGGCATCCACGCCCCAGAAGGACCTAATCTCGGCGTGCGTCATCGGCGCGGTGGCGATCGGTGCGATGGTGCTCGCCTGGCAGATGCCCGACCCCGGCCGCTCCGTCTTCACTCATCCAGGGCTCCTGCCCTTCGTGGTGAGCCTCACGATGCTGGCGATGGCGATCGGTCTCGCCGTACGCGCGCTGCGCGAAGGCGGCGCCACGAATTTTCTCAGCGTCTTCTCGCGGTCGAGCGATCCGGAGGAGCGGGAATACGGCTGGCGCTCGTGGCTGCTGATCGCGTTCGTCATCGCGCTCGTGGTGGCAATTGACGTCGTGACCTTCCGGATCCGCATTCCGGTGGGCGGCATCGAGCTGCGCTTGAGCAGCTTCGAGTGCGTGGCGATCCCGATCGTCACCGTGATCATGAAGATCTATTGGGGCCGGTCGTGGTGGCGCTGCTTCGCGGTGGCTGCGGCCGCTGCGCTGCTTTTGGCGAGCGCGTTCCGCTACGGTTTCAGAATTCCGATGCCCGGAGTCTACTAGGCCGCCATGATTCTCGAGCAACTCCTCCTCGCTCTCACGCCGTACCTTATTTTTGTCTGCCTAGTCGGCGTGACGCTCGGCATCCTCTGGGGTGCCATGCCCGCCCTGTCGACGACGATGGCAATGGCGCTGCTGATCGGCCTTTCCACTGGGATGGGCCAGGATACGGCCATCATGTTCATGCTGGGGGTGTTCACGGGGAGTGTTTTCGGCGGGACGATTACCGCGGTGCTGATCAACATTCCCGGCACGCCCGACGCGGTTCCTACCATGATCGAGGGGTACCCGCTCGCGCGCCGCGGCGAGGGCGGGCTCGCGCTCGGCACGGCGATCGGCGCCTCGTTCATGGGCAACTGGATCGGCATTCTGCTGCTGATCGCCTTCATTCCGGTTGTGCTGGCGCTCGCCCTGCAGTTTCGCTCGTGGGAAATGTTTCTGCTCGCGACGTGGGGCATCGCCATTTGCGGAACCATGTCCGCGGGCAAGCGGCCGCTAAAGGGCTGGATCTCGGGCTGGATCGGGCTCATGGTCTCCTTCGTCGGCCTTGAATCCATCCACGCGACGCCGCGCTACACATTCGGCTTTGACGTCCTGGAGGACGGCATTAGCTATATTCCCGTGCTGATCGGGCTCTTCGGGCTGTCCGAGATACTGCGGGTGCTGCCGCGCAAGGATTACGTCGGTATTCCCGAGGCGGTCGGACGTGTCGTCCCGCCGATAAAGACGCTGTGGAAGCATGCGCGCACCGCGCTGCGCTCCGGCCTGATCGGAACGATCATCGGCGCCATCCCCGGCGCCGGTGCCAACGTGGCTTCGTTCCTTTCCTACGACATTGGGCGCCGACGCGCCTCGCCGGCGGAGCGCGCCAAATGGGGCACCGGCAGCTACGAAGCGATCGTATGCTCGGAGGCGGCGAGCAATGCCAACATCGGCGGCTCGATGCTGCCGACGCTGACGCTCGGGATTCCCGGGAGCGCGGCGGCCGCGGCATTCCTGGCCGCCCTCGAACTGAAAAATGTGATCGTCGGCCCAACGATGCAGATCGAGCACCCCGGCTTGATTTATTACATCTACTGGTCCCTCATCATTGCCAATTTCCTGATGTATGGGATGGCGATCGTGCTGGTGAAGCCGTGCGTGAAACTCTTCAGCCTTCCGCTTGCCCTTCTGATGCCGCTGATCCTGCTGATCTGTGTCCTCGGCTCGTACGCCGTGAGCTTGAGCTACTTCGACGTCTATGTCATGCTCATCGCCGGCCTTGTGGGCTACGTCATGCGCCGGTTTGGATTCCCGCTCGCGCCCCTGGTCCTGGGCGCCATCCTTGGCCCGGTCGCCGATGAGAATTTCCGCCGCGCGCTGCTTGTGTTCGAAGGCAAACCGGCGTGGACCGTCTTCACTGACCACCCGATTGGCACGGTGCTCCTGATCGTCGTCCTTTACACCTTCTACGACGGGATTTTCCGCCGCCGTTGACCTGCGCGTATCGGAACGATACGCGCAGAATCTGGTGAT
>LJTT01000023.1 GCA_001303585.1 Betaproteobacteria bacterium SG8_41 | reverse complement strand
TCTCGGTGGCGTTGATTCAGCCCATCGCGATGGAAGAGGGGCTGCGCTTTGCGATCCGCGAGGGCGGCAAGACCGTCGGCGCGGGCGTCGTGGCGAAGGTTATCGAGTGAACGGTAAACGGTGAACGGTTAAGGGGCTGCGGCTCACCGATCACTGTTCACTAATCACTGTTTACTGGGGTTAAATATGGCGGTGAAAAGTCAGAAAATACGGATCCGGCTGAAGGCGTTCGACTACCGGTTGATCGACCAGTCGGCGCTCGAGATTGTGGACACGGCCAAGCGCACTGGCGCGGTGGTGAAGGGGCCGGTCCCGCTGCCGACCCGCAAGCAGCGCTTCGACCTGCTGCGCTCGCCGCATGTCAACAAGACCTCGCGCGACCAGCTGGAGATCAGGACGCACCTGCGACTGATGGACATCATCGATCCGACCGACAAGACGGTGGATGCGCTGATGAAGCTCGATCTGCCGGCAGGCGTGGACGTTGAAATCAAGCTGTAGATGCGTGACAAGCGAAGGATTGGCCGATTTACGAATAGCGATTTGCGATTGACGGAAATAATGGCCGGCCAATTGAAGCCGGCACCTTTTAACGAAGGGTAATTAAAATGAGTTTGGGATTATTGGGACGCAAGGTCGGCATGACCCGCGTGTTCACCGATGATGGCGACACCATCCCGGTGACGGTGGTGGATGTGTCGAACAATCGCGTGGCCCAGATCAAGACCCCCGATACTGACGGATACGCTGCGGTGCAGGTCGCCTTCGGGCGGCGGCGCCCGAGCCGCGTCATCAAGGCGGCGGCGGGACACTTCGCCAAGGCCGGCGTGGAAGCCGGACACGCGCTGAGGGAATTCCGCGTCAAGCCGGATGAGCTTTCCGGCGTGACGCTCGGTGGCGCGGTAGGCGTGGACCTTTTCAAGGTCGGCCAGAAGGTTGACGTGACCGGCACTTCGCAGGGCAAGGGCTTTGCGGGGGTCATCAAGCGCCACAACTTCTCTTCCAATCGCGCGAGCCACGGCAACTCCGTGTCGCACAACAAGCCCGGCTCGATTGGCCAAAACCAGGACCCGGGGCGCGTGTTCCCGGGCAAGCGCATGGCCGGCCACCTTGGCAATGCCAAGCGCACAGTACAGAACGTCGAGATCATCCGCATCGATGCCGAGCGCCAGCTGCTGCTTATACAGGGCGCGCTTCCTGGTTCGCGCGGGGGTGACGTGACGGTGCGCCCGACCGTGCGCGCGGCGCGTGCCGCTCCTGCCGACAAGAAGAATGCGCCGGCAGCCGCCAAGGGCGGAAAGTAGAGCGGGGGCCGAAATGGAATTGAACCTGATCAACGAGCAGGGCAAGGCGACCTCGAAGGTGTCAGCCTCGGATTCGGCCTTCGGGCGCGACTTCAACGAGGCGCTGGTGCACCAGGTGCTCACGGCGTATCTCGCCAATGGCCGGCAGGGCACGCGCGCGCAGAAGGGCCGCAGCGATGTCAACAAGTCCACGAAGAAGCCGTGGCGCCAGAAAGGCACGGGGCGCGCGCGCGCCGGTCGGGCGTCGTCCCCGCTGTGGCGCGGCGGCGGCAAGGTCTTCCCGAATCTGCCGGACGAGAACTTCGAGCAGAAAATCAATCGCAAGATGTATCGTGCCGGCCTGTCAGCCATTCTCTCGCAGCTTGCGCGCGAGGAGCGGCTCGCGGTGGTCGAGAACTTCACGCTGGATGCGCCGAAGACGAAGCTGCTGGCGCAGAAGTTGAAGGGCATGGGGCTCGATGACGTGCTGATCATCACCGAGGCAGTTGACGAGAACCTCCGCTTGTCCTCGCGCAATCTGCCGGGCGTTCACATTCTCACGGTCTCGCATTGCGATCCAGTGAGCCTGATGCGGTATTCACGGGTGCTGGTGACGAAGAACGCCGTGGCGAAGATAGAGGAGTTGCTGTCATGACGGCGAAGGGGCAGGAGCGGCTGATGCAGATCATCCTTGCGCCGGTGATCTCGGAGAAGAGCACGTTCATCGCGGACAAGCACAACCACGTCGTGTTTCGCGTGGCGGCGGACGCCAACAAACACGAGATCAAGGCTGCCGTCGAGCTCATGTTCAGCACCAAGGACAAAAAGGTCGAGGTCGCTGCGGTGCAGGTCGCAAACGTGCGCGGCAAGACCAAGACGTTCGGGCGCTTTGTCGGCCGGCGCAATCACTGGAAGAAGGCCTACGTGAGCCTCAAGCCGGGCCAGGAGATCAACTTTGCCGAACAAGTGGAGATGAAGTAATGCTGGTCAAACAGAAGCCCGTTACTCCCGGCCGGCGCCAGTACGTAAAAGTCGTCAATCGCGACTTGCACAAGGGCGGGCCGGTCGCGCACCTGACGGAGCGCAGGATTCGCAAGGCCGGCCGCAACGTGCACGGCGAGATCACGATGCGCCACCAGGGCGGTGGCCATCCGCATCATTATCGTGTCATCGATTTCAAGCGCGCCAAGGACGGCATCCCGGCCAAGGTAGAGCGACTCGAGTACGACCCGAATCGCAGCGCCAACCTTGCTTTGCTGTGCTACGCCGATGGCGAGCGGCGCTACATCATCGCGCCGAAGGGCGTCTCCGCAGGGGCGCAACTGCTCTCGGGTGCGGAGGCTCCGATCAAGGTCGGCAACGCGCTGCCCCTGCGTAATATTCCGGTGGGCACCACGATTCACTGTGTGGAGATGATGCCTGGCAAGGGTGCGCAGCTCGCGCGCGCGGCGGGTGCCGCAGTACAGTTGCTGGCGCGGGAAGGCGACTACGCGCAGATCCGGTTACGTTCGGGAGAAATCCGCAAAGTGCACATCAACTGTCGCGCGACTATCGGCGAGGTCGGCAACGAGGAGCACGCGCTCGAGTCGATCGGCAAGGCAGGACGCGTGCGTTGGCGCGGCATCCGGCCGACGGTGCGCGGTGTCGCGATGAACCCGATAGACCATCCCCATGGCGGCGGCGAGGGCAAGAAATCCTCGGCGCGGGACCCGGTGAGCCCTTGGGCCGTGAAGTCCAAGGGCTACAAGACGCGCAAGAACAAGCGCACGCAGGGAATGATCATTCGGCGTCGTAACGCGAAAGTTGTGGGCTAAGAGGCAGAAAACATGGCACGTTCGATCAAGAAGGGACCGTTCGTCGACCTGCACCTCGTCAAGAAGGTGGAGGCGGCGCAGAGGAAGAATGACAAGCGTCCGATCAAGACCTGGTCGCGGCGCTCGACCATCCTGCCGGATTTCGTGGGGCTGACGATTGGCGTGCATAACGGCAAGCAGCACGTGCCGGTCTACATTACGGAAAACATGGTCGGCCACAAGCTCGGCGAGTTCTCGCACACGCGTATTTTCAAGGGGCATTCCCGGGCCGGATCGGCCCAGGCTGCTGCGGCCGCTGCTGCGCCTGGAGGTGATCGCAAGTCGAGTCCGACGCCGGCGGCAGCCCCGGCTAAGACGTGAGGGACCCGTTAATGAACACGACGGCAAAACTGCGCGGTGTCCGCCTGTCGACCCAGAAGGGCCGGCTCGTGGCGGATCAAATCCGCGGCAAGAAGGTCGAGCAGGCGCTCAACATTCTGCAATTCAGCCCGAAAAAGGGTGCGGTCATCATCCGCAAGGTGCTGGAGTCCGCTATCGCGAACGCCGAGCATAACGATGGCGCGGACATTGACGATCTGAAAGTGACCAGCATCCGCGTCGAGCGTGGGCCGTTCCTGCGGCGTTTCCGTGCGCAGTCCAAAGGCCGCGGTGCGGCGATCAACAAGCCGACCTGCCACATCATGCTCACGGTCGGGGACGGGAGAAAGTAAATGGGTCAGAAGATCAATCCGATCGGCTTCCGGCTGGCGCTCAACCGCAACTGGAGCTCGCGCTGGTATGCAACGAACAAGAACTTTTCGTCGATGCTGCTCGAGGACATTAAGGTCCGGGAACATCTCAAGCGCAAGCTCGGTCACGCGGCCGTATCAAGGATCGTGATCGAGCGCCCGGCGAAGAACGCTCGCATCACGGTGTACAGCGCACGCCCTGGCGTCGTCATCGGAAAGAAGGGCGAGGATATCGAGTCCCTCAAGGCCGAGTTGCAGCGCATGCTCGGTGTGCCGGTGCACGTCAACATCGAGGAAGTGCGCAAGCCCGAAGTCGACGCGCAGCTGATCGCTGACTCCATCGCGCAGCAGCTGCAGAAGCGCATCATGTTCCGCAGGGCGATGAAACGCGCGATCACCAATGCAATGCGGCTGGGCGCGCAGGGCATCAAGATCGCCAGCTCGGGCCGCCTGAACGGGGTCGAGATTGCGCGCTACGAATGGTATCGCGAAGGCCGGGTGCCGCTGCATACGATGCGCGCGGATATCGAGTACGGGGTATCCGAGGCGAAGACCACCTATGGTGTGATCGGCATCAAGGTATGGGTATTCAAGGGAGAGGTGATGCAAAAGAGCGACCAGCCGATCGCCGCGGCCGCTGCGGCGGCCGCCGGTTTGCCACCCCCGTCGGCGGAAAAACCCGCGCCCGCGGCGGCGCCGAAGGACAAGCCAAAGAAGCCGCGCCGCGCACCGGCAAAGAAGGCAGGAGCGAAGAATGCTTCAACCAGCAAGGCGTAAGTACCGCAAGGAACACAAGGGCCGCAACCGCGGGATTGCCACTCGCGGCAACAAGGTCTCATTCGGCGAATTTGGCCTGAAAGCGACCACCCGCGGCCGGTTGACTGCGCGACAGATCGAGGCGGCGCGCCGGGCCATGTCGCGCCACATCAAGCGCGGCGGAAGGATCTGGATCCGTATCTTTCCGGACAAGCCGGTGTCGCAGAAGCCGGCTGAGGTTCGCATGGGCAACGGCAAGGGCAACCCCGAGTTCTGGGTGTCCGAGATCAAGCCGGGCGCCGTGCTTTACGAAATGGACGGCGTGCAGGAAACGGAGGCGCGCGAAGCGTTCCGTCTCGCCGCCTCGAAGCTGCCACTGCGGACGATATTCGTGTCGCGGTTGGTCGGAGGTTAGACGATGAAGATGGCGGAGCTTAGGGAGCGGTCGGCCGAGCAGCTGCGTGAAGAGCTCAGCTCGCTGCTCAGGGCGCATTTCAGTCTGCGCATGCAGAAGGCAACCCAGCAACTCACCAATACCAGCCAGCTTGGCAAGGTGCGGCGCGACATCGCGCGCGTGCGCACGGTCATGGCGCAGAAGGCAAAGGGACAGGTCAAGGCATGAGCGAAGCGAATAAGCGGCAGGTTTCGGGGCGCGTGGTCAGCGACCGGATGAAAAAAACCGTGACGGTGCTCGTGGAGCGGAGGGTGAAGCACCCCCTCTATGGCAAGTTCATCACCCGCTCGAACAAGGTTCACGCCCACGATGAGGCCGGAGAATGCAAACAAGGCGATCTGGTGATGATCGAGGAGTGCCGGCCGCTCTCGAGGACCAAGGCCTGGCGCGTGATCCGGCTATTGGAGAAAGCGCGTACTGTTTGAATTTATGTTGCGGATTCAGCGGGGTAGCCGTATAATTCGCAACCTTTCCCGGCCCTGCCGCAAGGCGGGGTCCGAGTAGCACGCTGTAACGACCTGCCAGCCGCCTGCGCGGCGCGGCGACCGACCCGGACGGGCTCCAAAACTGGCCGCAGAAGCGGCGAAGTTGGGGAAGAAAGATCAAGGCGAGAGCGGAACATGATTCAAATGCAGTCCATTTTGGACGTGGCGGACAACACTGGCGCCCGTTCCGTCATGTGCATCAAGGTGCTGGGCGGCTCGAAACGGCGTTATGCCGGCATTGGCGACGTCATCAAGGTAAGCGTCAAGGATGCCGCGCCGCGGGGCCGGGTGAAAAAGGGCGAGGTCTATGACGCGGTCGTGGTGCGCACTGCCAAGGGTGTGCGCCGCAGCGATGGATCGCTCGTCAAGTTCGACTCGAACGCCGCGGTGCTGTTGACGGCCAAGCTTGAGCCGATCGGAACCCGTATTTTCGGCCCGGTGACGCGGGAGCTGAGGACCGAGCGCTTCATGAAGATTGTCTCGCTGGCTCCCGAAGTTTTGTAGCGAGAACGATGAATATCAACCGCAGAGGCGCCGAGGCGCAGAGGGGCATAGACGACAATGCCCGCGTCTCGGCGGTGACAACAGACGGGTAACCGCGATGAAGAAGATTCGCAAGGGCGATGATGTAATCGTGAAAACCGGCCGGGACCGCGGCAAGCGCGGCACCGTCCTCCGGATCGTTGACGCCGACCACGTGCTGGTAGAGGGCGCGAACCGGGTCAAGAAGCATCAGCGGCCCAATCCGATGAAGGGCATCACTGGCGGCATCACCGACAAGGAAATGCCGCTGCACATTTCGAACGTGGCACTTTACAACCCGGGCACCAGGAAGGCCGACCGCGTCGGCGTTCGGGTTCTCGAGGATGGCCGCCGCGTTCGCTATTTCAAGTCCAACGGCGAAGTGATTGACGTATGAGCGCAGCCAAGTCGGGAAAAGACGCTAAGCAACAGAAGGGGGCGGCGCCTGAGAAGCAGGGCCAGGCGCCAAAGGGGGGCAAGCAGTCGGCGCCCAAAGGCAAGCAGGAAGGCCGAGAATCGCCGCGTGAAAGCAGGGAGCAGAAGGCGGCCAGGCCAGCGCGTCCGGCGCCGGTCCCGCGCCTGCAGATTCATTACCGCGAGGCGGTGGTCAAGCAGCTGATGGACCAGTTCGGCTACAAGAGCTCGATGCAGGTGCCGCGCATCGACAAGATCGTGCTCAACATGGGCGTCGGCGAGGCCATTGCCGACAAGAAGATCATGGACAACGCGCTCTCGGACATGACCAAGATCGCGGGGCAGCGGCCGCTCGTGACGAAGGCGCGCAAATCGGTCGCGCAATTCAAGATCCGCGCGGGCTACCCGATCGGATGCAAGGTGACGCTCCGCGGCCGGCGCATGTACGAGTTCCTCGACCGCCTGGTGAGCATCGCAATGCCGCGCATTCGCGACTTCCGCGGCATTTCGGCTCGAGCTTTTGATGGGCAAGGCAACTACAACATGGGCGTCAAGGAGCAGATCATCTTTCCCGAGATCGAGTACGACAAGATCGACGCGATCCGGGGCATGAACATCACGATTTCAACCACCGCACGAACCGACAACGAGGCGAAGGCGCTGTTAAGCGCATTCCGCTTCCCGTTCAGGAGCTGAGGAACGAGACTATGGCAAAGACCGCCGTTGTAAACCGGGATCTCAAGCGCCGGCAGGCCGTGAAGAAATATGCGGCCAAGCGCAAGGCGCTGCTGGAACTCGCGAACGACCCGAAACTGGCGCCCGAGGACCGCTACGCGGCTCGGATGAAGCTGCAGCAACTGCCGCGCGATGCCTCGCCGGTGAGGCTGCGGAACCGCTGCGCGCTGACGGGTCGCCCGCGCGGCGTTTACCGCAAGTTCGGCCTCGGACGCGGCAAGCTCCGCGACATCGCCCTGCGAGGCGAGATCCCGGGCGTCATCAAGGCGAGCTGGTGAAATTCGGGTTCAAGGTTCCGGGTCCAATGTTCAAAGTTGAAACCTGGAGTCTGCGGCCTAGAACCTTGAACATTGAACGTTGAACTAGGAACGGCAAACATATGACGATGATGGACCCGGTCGCCGACATGCTGACGCGTATCCGTAACGCGCAGCGGTCGGAGAAACAATTGGTGGCAATGCCGGCGAGCAAGCTCAAGTCCGCGATTGCGCAGGTGCTCAAGGACGAGGGCTACATCGACGGATTTGCGGTACGGGACGGCGATGGACATGCAACGCTCGAAATCAGCCTCAAGTATTACGCCGGCAGGCCGGTCATCGAGAAGATCGAGCGGGTAAGCCGCCCGGGGCTGAGAATCTATCGCCCCAAGGACGACCTGCCAAAGGTCATGAACGGCCTAGGGGTGGCCATCGTCTCCACGTCGCGGGGTGTGATGACGGATCGCAAGGCGCGCGGCCTGGGTGTCGGCGGCGAAGTTCTTTGCATCGTCGCTTGAGCGGAGCGCGCCATGTCGAGAATAGGTAAAGCACCGATCGATCTGCCGGAGAAAGTCGAAGTGACCATCGGCGCGGGAGAAATCTCGGTCAAGGGCCCTCTGGGCACGCTGACGCGGGCCCTCTCGCCGGTGGTCGAAGTCGAGAAGCAGGACAAGACGCTCCTGTTCAGGCCGGCGGGAAATTCACGGCAAGCCAATGCAATGTCGGGCACGACGCGGGCGCTCGTCGCAAACATGGTGACCGGCGTGACCAAAGGCTTCGAGCGGCGATTGACGCTGGTGGGCGTGGGCTACCGCGCGCAGGCGCAGGGAGACCGGCTGAACCTGACGCTTGGCTTTTCGCACCCGGTCGTGCACCCGATGCCGAAGGGCGTGAAGGTCGAGACGCCGACGCAGACGGAGATTGTGTTGAAGGGCACGGACCGCCAACTCGTAGGCCAGGTGGCCGCTGAGGTGCGCGCCTACCGCAGGCCGGAACCCTACAAGGGCAAAGGGGTGCGTTACGCAGGCGAGCAGATCGTGCTCAAAGAGACGAAGAAGAAGTAAGCGGGGTCGCTATGTTCGTGAAGAAACAGCAACGTTTGCGCAGGGCACGCCAGACCCGCGCCAAGATCGGGGAATTGAAGGCCGTACGCCTTACCGTTCACCGGTCGAACTATCACATCTACGCTCAGGTGATCAGCGCGGAGGGTGGCAAGGTGCTCGCGGCGGCTTCCACGGTCGAGGATCAGGTGCGCCAATCGCTCAAATCAGGCAGCAACGTGAAAGCGGCGGCCGAGGTCGGCAAGCGAATCGCGGAGAAGGCGCGAAGCATGGGCATCCAATCCGTCGCTTTCGACCGGTCCGGATACAAATTTCATGGGCGCGTGAAGGCGCTCGCCGAGGCTGCCCGCGAGGCGGGCCTCAAGTTCTGACAGGGTAACTTATGGCAAAGCTACAAGCATCGAAGATGCAGGCTGGAGACGATCGCGGAGACGGGTTGCGCGAGAAGATGGTCGCGATCAACCGGGTCACCAAGGTCGTGAAGGGCGGCCGCGTCCTGGGTTTTGCGGCACTCGCCGTGGTGGGTGATGGCGATGGCGGCATTGGCATGGGCAAAGGCAAGGCGCGTGAGGTGCCGGTAGCAGTGCAGAAGGCGATGGAAGAGGCGCGTCGCAAGCTCACCAAGGTGAATCTCAAAAACGGAACGCTGCAGCACGCGGTAACCGGCCGCCACGGCTCCGCGCGTGTCTATATGCAACCCGCGTCAGACGGCACGGGCATCATTGCCGGTGGGCCGATGCGCGCAGTGTTCGAGGTCATGGGGGTGCACAACGTGCTGGCCAAGATAATCGGCTCGACCAATCCGTATAACGTGGTGCGGGCGACGATCAATGGCCTGACAGACATGAACACCCCGTCCGAGATCGCCGCGAAGCGCGGCAAGTCTGTCGAGGAAATCACGGGGTGACCATGGCCAACGCGCAACAAAAGACGCTGAGAGTGACGCTGGTGCACAGCCCGATCGGGTCGAAGGAGGCGCATCGCGCCTGCGTGCGCGGGCTGGGGCTCAGGCGCCTGAACCAGACAGTGGAATTGGCCGACACTCCTGCGATCCGGGGGATGATTAACAGAGTGGCCTACCTGGTCAAATGCGAGGGCTGACATGCGCTTGAACGAGGTCAAACCGGCGCGCGGCGCCAAGCACGCCCGAAAGCGGGTGGGGCGGGGGACCGGCAGCCACGGCAAGACGGCTGGCCGTGGGCACAAGGGCCAGAAATCGCGGGCGGGCGGATTTCATAAGGTCGGCTTCGAGGGCGGTCAGATGCCGCTGCAACGCCGCGTGCCGAAGCGCGGGTTCACATCGCCACGTCGCGACGATACCGCCGAAGTCCGCCTCTCCGACCTGCAGAAAATGTCCGTCGAGGTCATCGATCTGGCGGCGCTCAAGGAGGCGGGCATCGTGCCGCAGCCTGCGCTGCGAGCCAAGGTGATCGTCGCAGGAGAGCTCAAGCGCAAGGTGGCGCTGAAGGGCCTGCTCGCGTCCAAGGGGGCGCGCGCGGCGATCGAGGCGGCCGGGGGCAGCATCGAGGCACCCAGCGCGCCGGCCCCGCTGAAACAGGGTGCAAAGGGAAAGGCGGCCGAGACCGCGCGCAAGCCGGAAGCTGGTAACGCGACGGGCGAGACGAAGGGGAACTGAGCTTGGCGACTGGTGAATCGCTGTTGGGCGGGGCCAAGATGGGCGACTTGAAACGTCGCCTGCTGTTCCTCGTCGGCGCGCTGGTGGTCTTTCGCATCGGGACCTACATCCCCGTGCCCGGTATCAACCCCGACCAGCTGGCGGAGCTTTTCAACTCCCAGCGCGGCGGCATTCTCGACATGTTCAACATGTTCTCGGGCGGCGCGCTCTCCCGCTTCTCGATTTTCGCGCTCGGGATCATGCCTTACATTTCGGCCTCGATCATCATGCAGTTGATGAGCGTGGTTTCGCCGACGCTCGAAGCGCTCAAGAAAGAGGGCGAGTCCGGCCGGCGCAAGATTACCCAGTACACGCGCTACGGCACGGTGGCGCTGGCGACGTTCCAGAGCATAGGAATTGCGATTGCCATGGAGTCGCAGGCGGGTCTCGTGATCGAGCCCGGCCTCGTGTTCCGTCTGACGGCCATGGTGACGCTGACCACCGGCACCATGTTCCTGATGTGGCTCGGCGAGCAGATCACCGAGCGCGGGATCGGCAACGGTATTTCACTCATCATCTTTGCCGGCATTGCCGCCGGCCTGCCCCAGGCGGTCGGCGGCACGCTGGAGCTGGTTCGCACTGGTGCGTTTTCGATACTGTCCGCGCTGGTCATTTTCGCGCTCGTGTGCGGCGTCACCGCCTTCGTGTGCTTCGTGGAGCGCGGACAGCGGCGCGTCCTGGTGAATTACGCGAAGCGCCAGGTCGGGCGGAAGGTCTACGGCGGGCAGAGCTCCCACCTGCCGCTCAAGCTCAACATGTCCGGGGTTATCCCGCCGATTTTTGCCTCGAGCATCATTCTGTTCCCGGCCACGATGGTCGGGTGGTTCGGCGAGAGCGAGGGCCTCACGTGGCTGCGGGACATAGCGGGCACGCTGAGCCCCGGGCAGCCGGTTTACACGCTGCTCTATGCTTCCGCGATCATCTTCTTCTGCTTTTTCTATACCGCGCTGGTCTTCAATCCCAAGGAGACAGCCGATAACCTGAAGAAGAGCGGCGCTTTCGTGCCGGGGATCCGGCCGGGCGAGCAGACCGCGCGCTACATCGAGCGCATCCTGTTGCGGCTCACTCTGGCCGGGGCCATCTATGTCACGCTGGTCTGCCTCTTGCCGGAGTTCCTGATCGTATGGCGGAACGTGCCGTTTTATTTTGGGGGCACGTCTTTGCTCATCATCGTGGTCGTGACGATGGACTTTATGGCTCAGGTTCAGGCCTACATGATGTCGCACCAGTACGAGAGCCTGTTGAAGAAGGCGAATTTCAGGGGTGGGGTATTCCCGACGCGCTGATGGCCAAGGAAGAGACGATCCAGATGCAGGGCGAAATCGTGGAAACGTTGCCTAACGCAACCTTTCGCGTGAAGCTCGAGAACGGCCATGTGGTGTTGGGACATATTTCAGGCAAGATGCGCATGCATTACATCCGCATCCTTCCGGGCGACAAGGTGACGGTCGAGTTGACGCCTTACGATCTTTCGCGCGGTCGCATTGTCTTCCGGGCCAAGTAAGTAGCGCTGTGAATCGTGAATGTTGTTGAATTGAGAAGCAAAACCGCTGTCATAGCACTCACGATTGACGATTGACGGATTTGTTGAGGAAGCGAACATGAAAGTATATGCATCGGTGAAAAAACTGTGCCGCTATTGCAAGATCGTGCGGCGGCACCGGGTGGTTCGGGTGATCTGCAAGGACCCGCGCCACAAGCAGCGCCAGGGGTGAGCTCGCTCAGCGGAGCAGCCTATTTTTTATTGAAAATTAGCAGGTTACGCGCTAAAATCGCCCACTTTTCTTTTTGAGGTTACGCATGGCCCGGATCAGCGGAGTCAACATACCGAATCAGCAGCATGCCGAGATTGCTCTCACCTCGATCTTCGGCATCGGCCGCTCCCGCGCACGCTTGATTTGCGAGGCTGCGGGGGTCAGTCGCGCGGCCAAGATCAAGGACTTGTCCGATACCGAGATGGACAAGTTGCGCGAGCAGGTTGGCAAGTTTGCCGTCGAAGGCGATCTGCGGCGCGAAGTCTCAATGAACATCAAGCGCCTGGTCGATCTCGGCTCCTGGCGCGGCAAGCGCCACCGCGCCGGGCTACCGGTTCGCGGCCAGCGCACGCGCACCAACGCGCGCACGCGTAAAGGCCCGCGCAAGGCGGCGGTCAAAATCATCAAGGCCGTAACGGCCTAAGGACGATTCAATATGGCAAAAGCCAGCACCAGGGTTCGCAAGAAGGTCAAAAAGAACGTGGCCGAGGGCGTCGCTCACGTTCACGCATCCTTCAACAACACCATCGTAACCATTACCGACCGCCAGGGAAACACGCTGGCGTGGGCGACCTGCGGCAGCAACGGCTTCAAGGGTTCGCGCAAGAGCACCCCTTTCGCCGCACAGGTTGCCGCTGATCGCGCGGGCAGGCTCGCGCAGGACTGCGGGGTCAAGAATCTCGAGGTGCGCATCAAGGGCCCTGGCCCGGGACGCGAGTCCGCGGTGCGCGCGCTCAATGCCGTGGGTTTCAAGATTACTCAGATCGCCGACGTGACGCCGGTGCCGCACAACGGTTGCCGTCCGCCCAAGAAGCGGCGCGTCTAAGGGGGGACTCAAACGTGGCCAGAAATCTCGACGCAAAGTGCCGACAGTGCCGTCGCGAGGGGGAGAAACTCTTCCTCAAGGGCGAGAAGTGTTTTACCGACAAGTGCGCCATCGAGCGCCGCAACTATCCGCCGGGGCAGCACGGGCAGAAAAACATCCGGCTCTCGGGCTACGGCGTGCAGCTGCGGGAGAAGCAGAAGGTGCGCCGCACCTACGGGTTGCTGGAGCGCCAGTTCCGCAAGGTTTATCGCAAGGCCGACAGCGGCAAGAGCGTCACGGGCGAGGAGTTGCTCCGGCTGCTGGAGAGCCGGCTCGACAGCGTGGCTTATCGCATGGGCTTCGGCGCATCGCGCACCGAGGCGAGGCAGATCGTGCGCCATAACGGCATCCGGGTGAATGGCAGGCGCGTGAACACGCCCTCGTTCATTTGCCGCCCGGGCGACGTCGTCGAGGTCGCCGAAAGCGCCAAGCAGCAGCTGCGGATCAAGGCTGCCGCCGAAGCCGCCGAAAGCCGCGGCTTTCCGGAGTGGCTGGAGGTGGACCCGAAGGCACTCAAGGGAACGTTCAAGGCGCGGCCGCAGCGCAGCGAGCTTTCCTCAACGATTAACGAGTCGCTCGTAGTCGAGCTTTACTCGAAGTAACCCGCAAAGGTATCCGAGCCATGCCAAGCACCGCTTTTCTGAAGCCCCGCATTATCGACGTGCAGAACCTCTCGCCGTATCACGCCAAGCTCACCATGGAGCCGTTCGAGCGCGGCTACGGTCACACGCTGGGCAATGCGCTCCGCCGCACCCTCCTCTCATCGATGCCGGGTTATGCGGCAACGGAGGTCAAGATCACGGGGGTGCTGCACGAATACTCGACGCTCGACGGCGTGCAGGAAGATGTCGTCGATATCCTGCTCAATCTCAAGGGCATCGTCCTGAAGCTC
Source organism: Betaproteobacteria bacterium SG8_41 (assembly GCA_001303585.1). GTDB lineage: Bacteria > Pseudomonadota > Gammaproteobacteria > Burkholderiales > SG8-41 > SG8-41. The sequence goes on along the minus strand of LJTT01000023.1, from coordinate 21,962 downwards.
CACAACCGTGACGAGGCGCTGCTGTCCCTCAAAAAATCGGCTGAAGGCACGGTTACGGCCGGCGACATCGAACCGATGCACGACGTCGAGATCGTCAATCCCGATCACGTGATCGCGCATCTTGCGGCTGGTGGCAAGCTCGACATGCAAATCAAAGTCGAGCAGGGCCGGGGCTACATCGCGGCAACGACGCGCAAGAGCGCCAATGACGAGGGGCGCAGCGTGGGCAGCATCCTGCTAGACGCCTCGTTCAGCCCGGTGCGACGCGTGAGCTACGCGGTGGAGGCGGCGCGGGTCGAGCAGCGCACCGACCTTGACAAGCTGATTGTGGACGTCGAGACGAACGGGGCGATCGATCCGGAAGAAGCTGTGCGCTACGCCGCGCGTATCCTGGTCGAGCAGCTCGCGGTGTTCGCCGAGCTCAAGGGCATGCCTGCCCATATCGAGGAGAAGAAGCAGACCCAGATCGATCCGATTCTCCTGCGCCCAGTGGACGATCTCGAACTGACGGTGCGCTCGGCGAACTGTCTCAAGGCGGAGAACATCTATTACATCGGCGATCTCATCCAGCGTACCGAGACGGAGCTTCTCAAGACACCGAACCTCGGGCGCAAATCGTTGAACGAGATCAAGGAAGTGCTGGCGTCGCGGGGGCTTACCCTGGGAATGAAACTCGAGAATTGGCCCCCGGTGGGGCTCGAGAAAATTCAAGGATGAAGTTGGACGGCGGAGGGATGAAAGAACACGCGCGAGGTCATCAGGTCATCCCTCATCCTTCATCCTTCATCCTTTAGTGAGGAAAGAACCATGCGTCACCGTCACGGCTTAAGAAAGCTCAACCGTACCAGCAGCCACCGCCTCGCCATGTTCCGGAACATGGCGAACTCCCTGCTGCGGCACGAGTTGATTCAGACTACGCTTCCGAAGGCGAAAGAGCTGCGGCGCGTCATCGAGCCGATTATCACGCTCGGCAAGAAGCCCTCGCTCGCCAATCGCCGCCTCGCATTCGACCGCTTGCGAGACCGCGACATGGTGGGAAAGGTGTTCAACGAGCTTGGGCCACGCTACGCGAACAGGAACGGGGGTTATCTGCGCATTCTCAAGGCCGGCTTCAGGAAGGGAGACAATGCGCCCATGGCCATGGTCGAGCTCATGGACCGTCCCGAGGTGAGTGCGGAGGAGGCCGGGGATTCGGGTGCGAAGACCGCAACGAGCAAGGAGGGGGCCCGCAGAGGAGCCAAAAAAGAAGAAGACGCTGCAAAGGCTGCATAAAAGGTAGTGATTGTTTTTTGAAAGCCGGCCGCGGGCCGGCTTTTTCTTTTGGTGATGCGCCGCTCGCGCAAGCTGTTCGATCTCAATCGCGCCCCCTGGACGTTCCGGGCGTAGCAACTCTCGCGAATCACGACTGACGGCCTTGTTGGCTGCCCGGCCGCGCCAGGGCTTACAATTTCCGGATGCTGAACGAGCTCGAGCTGACCGGTCGCGCGCGCACGCACGTGGTGCAGCGCGACGACCTCGAGGCAGCGCTGCAGCACGAGGCGCTGGAGCCGTACCTCGCGATGAAGGACGCGGCCGCGCGCGATGGCATTGAAATTCGCATCGTCAGCTCGTTCCGGGATTTCGCGGCGCAGCAGCGCATCTGGGATCAGAAATACCTCGGCGAGCGCCCGCTCTATGACGCGCATGGAAACGCGCGGGAGCATGGGAAGCTCGGCCCGGACGAGCTGGTCGATGCCATCGTATGCTGGAGCGCGGTGCCGGGCGGCAGCCGCCACCACTGGGGAACCGAGATCGACGTGATCGACCACGCCGCGCTTCCCGCTGGCTACCGCGTGCGCCTCCTGCCCGAGGAAGCGCAGCCCGGTGGTGTTTTCGAGCAGCTGCACCGCTGGCTGGACGCGAATATGGGCCGTTTCGGCTTCTATCGGCCTTACGGGACTTCGCGGGGCGGCGTTTATCCGGAGCCATGGCACCTGAGTTACGCGCCGGTTGCGACGCGCGCGCTGGAGATGCTGACGCCTGCGGTAGTCGAGCAAGCCGTGCGCGCAAGCACTATCCTGGGGCGCGAACGCGTGCTGGCGCGAATTGGCGGGATCTATCGCCAATACATTGCGAACGTGGACGCGCCGGATCCTGCGCGCTATGCGGGGCTCGGCTGAGCCATGGCTGTTTTTCTTTTCACGGATTTCGGCAGTGCCGACATTTACGTTGGTCAGGTCAAGGCCGCGCTGCTGGAATATGCCCCCAGGCAGTCCGTGGTCGATCTCCTGCACGATGCGCCGGCCTTCAGCGTCAGGGCATCCGCGCACCTGCTGGCGGCGCTTCTGGCCCGCGTCCCATCAGGCGCGGTCGTGCTGGCGGTCGTAGACCCGGGTGTTGGGAGCGCGCGCGAGGCGGTGGCTGTCCGGGCGAGCGGGCGCTGGCTCGTTGGCCCGGACAACGGGCTGCTATCGGTCGCTGCCGGGCGCGCGGCGAGGCATGAGGCCTACACCATAGCGTGGCGGCCGAAGGCGCTGTCCAACTCGTTCCATGGCCGCGATCTGTTCGCGCCCGTCGCCGGCATGCTCGCGCGCGGCGACCGCAAGAGGGCCAGATTGCGAAAAAGAGCACGACTGGCCGTCACTTTTGGGACGAGCGATCTGAGCGAGGTGATATACGTGGACCACTTCGGCAACGTCTTGACGGGACTGCGCGCGAGCGTATTCAGGCGCGACCGCGTCCTGGTCGTGAACGGAATCCGGATTCCGTACGCCCGGGTTTATTCGGAGGTCCCGCAGGGGCAGTTGTTTTGGTACGTGAACAGCCTCGGGCTGGTTGAGCTGGCGGCTAACTCGGCGAGTGCCCAGCGGATACTCGGGATCGTGCAGGGCTGCCCACTGGATTCAGAAACCATCAAACCGCCGGCGCGCACCGATCGCGGACGCTTGACCATATGAAGTCTCGCCATGGCTGACCGGCCCGACTTCAACGCAAAAGCGGTGCTGGTCGGGGACCGTATCGATATCCGCTCCTGGAAGGGCGGAGAGCCGCTTGCATCGTATCCCCTGACCGTGGGCGTGCCGGGCGGCGGCGCCGCGGTACTCTTTCGCTACGGCGTGGTCGTTTTATTCGATGTCACCGAGCCCGAGGAGACGGCGTTCCTCGAGCAGATCGCCCCGCTCGTGGGAAACCGGTTTCCACCGCCGGAGACCGAGGAGACGGAGATTCATATTGACCCGCGCGCGCTCGAGGGCATGCACGGCGACCGCATCTGTCTCGTCAACGACGACGTCGAGCGCCTGCAAATCGTCGCCGACGTGCTGTCCAAGAGTGTGATCCTGGCTTTTTATGAGGCGCGGATTGCCGGCAGCTTCGACCGTATCGAGCCGCTGGCGCTGGAGTTGCAGCGCGGCGGCCGCGTCACCGGCAAGTCGAAGGAGCTCGTGCGTCACATCGGCGCGATGCTGCTCTCGGAGCATCTGATGGTCGGGCGCGTGGCCGTGAGCGAGAAACCGGAGCTCTTGTGGACCCGTCCCGAGCTCGAAGGACTTTTCATCCGCCTCGAGGACGAGTTCGAGATCAAGGAGCGCCACGACGCGCTCGGAAGCAAACTCCACCTGATCAGCCACACGGCGCAAACGCTGACCCAGCTCGAGCAGACGCGCCGCTCGCTGCGGCTCGAGCTCTATATCGTGCTGTTGATCGTGGCCGAGATCGTCATCATGCTCTATGAGGTCTTCCTGAGGCACCCGTGAGTGCCTTCAGTTCTTCATGTCTTCGCTCGCGGCCCAAAAACCAGCCAGAGTACGAGGCCAAGGACAGGAAGCACCAGGACCAGCACGATCCAGAGCGCCTTTTGGCCAGGCGCTGACCTGCTCTGCGCGATATGAATGATGGCCCAGACATCTGCAATCAGGATAAGCAGCCCAAATAGCCCGCCGACCTCGAATCCCATCTTCACACTCCTTCGCTCGATGTCACGCGCCGAGACGGAGATCGGCTTCGTAGGGCCTGCTCGGGTAGTGGAACGCCACCGGGCCATCGGGGAGTGAATCCACGAATTGGCGCACAAAGGGGTCCCGTGACGCCTTGACCTCCTCGATGCTGCCGCCCCAGATCACGACGCCGTCCGATATGAAGTACGCGTAGTCGACGATCTTCAGCGATTCAACCACGTCATAGGTCACGACGATCGACGTGGTGCCGAGCGCGTCGTTGAGCCGCCGGATGAGGTTCGCGATCACGTTGAGGGAGATGGGGTCGAGCCCGGCAAAGGGCTCGTCATACATGATGAGCATCGGATCAAGAGCGATCGCGCGGGCAAGGGCGACCCGGCGCGTCATGCCGCCGGATAGCTCGCTCGGCATCAGGGAATGGGCGTTGCGCAGCCCGACCGCGTGCAGCTTCATGAGGGCGAGATCGCGAATCAATGCCTCGGGCAGGTCCGTCAGCTCGCGCATCGGGAACGCGACGTTATCGAAGGTGGAGAGATCAGTGAAAAGCCCGCTCTTCTGGAACATCATTCCCATTTTGCGCCGCAGACGGTAAAGCGCGTCGTCATCCAGTTCGTGGACCGTCTGACCTTCCACCTTGACGTGGCCCGCGCCGGGACGCATCTGGCCCCCGATCAGTCGCAGCATGGTCGTCTTGCCGCAACCGCTGGCGCCGAGGATCGCGACCAGCTTGCCGCGCGGCACTGTCAGGTTAATGCCCTTGAGCACCTCATTCTCGCCGTACGCGAATTTGAGGTCATGGACTTCGATCAGAGTTTCCGGACCGGTGGACATAAGGGTCGCCTGCTCGAGCAGGCCACTTGGACCAGGCCCAATTATACAGGCGGCTTCTGCGTCAGCCCTCCGTGCCAGACGAAGGGGTCGCAGGCTGTGGGTTCGACTGTGTTTCAAAAGGCCTTCCACGAAGTCCGCGGCAGGCTCGCGAGATTGGGTGTGTTGCTTGCGAAACACTTTCTGGGCGCCGCGACTTCGGCTCGCAACGCGCGTGTATGCTTCAGTTTCATTTTATTTTCGTGGTCGCTGTTGTCCAAGACGCGTATCGGCGCGCCTGCGCTCGATCTCATCTCGCGGAACTTGCAGCGGAGCGGGTTTTGGGTTGTGCCACATCCTGAATTTTATTAGAATGCGCGGTGCTCTTCGCGCATGACAGTCGGGCTTTGTGGGTTTCACGCATCACCTCGAAAACTGGCCACCAGTTCCTTTTCATCGTTCCATTCTCTGGAAAGCTTTATTCATGTACCGCAAAAATCCAGCTTCAATTCTGTTATGGTTGATCGCGTTCGCGCTTGCCCACGCCGCATTTCTCGTACCGGCGTATGCCGCGGAGTCTGGCAAGCCCAACATCCTGGTCATCTGGGGCGACGACATCGGCACCTGGAACGTCAGCCACAACAACCGCGGGATGATGGGCTACAAGACGCCTAACATCGACCGCATCGCGAAAGAGGGCGTGGCGTTTACGGATTACTACGCTCAACAATCCTGCACCGCCGGGCGCGCGGCGTTCCTCGGCGGCAACGTGCCGGTGCGAACGGGCATGACCAAGGTCGGGCTACCGGGCGCGAAGGAAGGCTGGCAGAAAACCGATGTCACGATCGCCACGGTGATGAAGAGCCGCGGATATGCCACCGGCCAGTTCGGCAAGAATCACCAGGGGGATCGCGACGAGCACCTGCCGACGATGCACGGCTGGGATGAGTTCCTCGGGAATCTCTACCACCTCAACGCCGAGGAGGAGCCGGAAAACGAGGACTATCCCAAGAACCCCGAGTTTCGAAAGAAATTCGGGCCGCGCGGCGTGATCCATTCGTGGGCGCAGCCTGGCGGCAAGCAGAAGGTCGAGGATACCGGTCCGCTCACGAAGAAGCGCATGGAGACGGTGGACGACGAGACCTCGGATCGTGCTGTCGCGTTCATCCGCGAGCAGCACGAGGCAGGCAAACCCTGGTTTGTCTGGTGGAACGGCACGCGCATGCATTTCCGCACGCACGTGAAGAAGGAACTGCGAGGCATTTCAGGCCAGGACGAGTACTCCGACGGCATGGTCGAGCACGACATGCACGTTGGCAAGTTCCTGAAGCTGCTCGACGAGCTGAAGATCGCCGACAACACCATCGTGTTCTACTCGACCGACAATGGCCCGCACTTCAACACGTGGCCGGATGCGGGCAATACCCCGTTCCGCAGTGAGAAGAACTCGAACTGGGAGGGCGCCTATCGCGTGCCCGCGTTCGTTCGCTGGCCCGGGAAGTTCCCGGCGGACTCGACCGTGAACGGCCTCGTCTCCCACGAAGACTGGCTGCCGACGTTCGCCGCGGCCGCCGGCGATCCCGACATCAAGGACAAGCTGCGCAAGGGCGTTTCGCTCAATGGCCGCAACTACAAGAACTACATCGACGGCTACAACCAGCTCGATTACCTGAGCGGCAAGGCGAAGGAGTCGCCGCGCAAAGAGTTCATGTACGTGAACGACGACGGCCAGGTTGTCGCCATCCGCTACCAGGACTGGAAAGTGGTCTTCCTCGAGAACCGCGGGCAGGCGTTCGGCGTGTGGCGCGAGCCGTTCACCGAGCTGCGCGTTCCGCTCCTCTTCAATCTTCGGCGCGACCCGTTCGAGAGGGCCCAGCACAACTCGAACACCTACGACGACTGGTTTCTCGACCGTGCCTTCGTGATCGTGCCGCTGCAGGGATTGGCCGCGAGATTTTTACAGACAATGAAGGACTATCCGCCGAGCCAGTCCCCGGGCTCCTTCAACCTGAGCACCATCGAGAAGAAGCTGAAGGCGGGGATCAGCTCGCACTGACCGGTCCGGTGCGGTAACAGATGGGTGCCGTCGGCAGGAGAGAGCCGACGGCCCTTCCTGGTTCGAGCGGTTGACGAAGCACGGAGAGGGAAATGACGCGACTCCGGAGGGTCTTCACGCATTTTCTCATCGCCATGGCCCTGGCTGCGGCGCTCGTCCCGTGGGCGCAGGCGCAATCCGACCCCCTTCCTTCGTGGAACGATGGCGCCGCGAAAGCGCGGATTCTCGAGTTCGTGCGGGCGGTTACCGTCGCCGGCACCCCGACGTTCGTGCCGCCGGCCGAGCGCATCGCCGTGTTCGACAACGACGGCACGCTGTGGTCAGAGCAGCCCGCCTATTTCCAGTTGCTCTTCGCTCTCGATCGCATCAAGGCGCTTGCGCCAAAGCATCCGGAATGGAAGACGAAGCAACCGTTCAAGGCCGCGCTCGAGGGCGACATGAAGGCGCTTGCCGCGTCCGGCGAGCACGGCTTGCTCGAGCTCGTCATGGCGACTCACGCCGGGAACACGACCCAGGAGTTCGAGTCCATCGTGAAGGACTGGCTCGCCACGGCGCGCCATCCAAGGTTCAAGCGGCCCTATATTGAACTGGTATATCAGCCGATGCTGGAGCTGTTGGCGCATCTTCGCTCAAACGGTTTCAAGACCTTCATCGTCTCGGGCGGGGGCATCGAGTTCATGCGGCCGTGGGTGGAAAAGGTCTACGGCGTTCCGCCCGAGCAGGTCGTCGGCAGCAGCATCAAGGTGAAGTACGAAGTCCGTGAGGGCAAGCCCGCCCTCGTCCGTCTGCCCGCGATCAATTTCATCGACGACAAGGCGGGCAAGCCGGTCGGCATCCACTATCACATCGGGCGGCGGCCGATCGCGGCCTTCGGGAATTCTGACGGCGATTTCCAGATGCTGGAGTGGACGACCTCGGGGCCGGGCGCGCGGCTCGGGCTCATCGTTCATCACACCGACGCCGAACGGGAGTATGCATACGACCGGAAATCCCACATCGGGCGGCTCAACAGGGGGCTCGACGAGGCCGGTCAGCGCCGCTGGACAGTCGTGGACATGAAGCGCGACTGGAAGCGGATATACCCTGCGCCGCAATGATTCCTGGGGCCGGGCTGGCGCGTGGCTTGTTTTTCGTTTGCTCTCGACGCGACGCTGCTACAGGAATGCGATCACGATCGCGCCCGCCGCGGCGGTCAGCGTCGCGGCGAGAAAAGCATTGCGATCGGGATCCCGCCACAATCGGGCCAGCACGGCAGGGCGGGGAGGCGTCTGCTGGGGCGAGCTCCCGCCGCCTGCCAGCGCGGTGAGATGTCGCAAGGCGTCGTTTGAATCGAAGCGCCGCGACAAGGCGAGATGAAGGCCGGTAACGGTCGAAAATCCCGCGGCGACGTTCATCGCGGTTAGCGCCGCGGCCGGATCCCGCGGTATGGTCCGCTCCGCCGCTTGGGGAACATCAACCGTCGCCTCGATCTCGAAGTCCAGCCGGTCGGCTGGGCCGCTCGCTGATGGCGGCTTGTCTTGCATCTCAGGCAGTTCCGCGATGCAGCCGCGGAGATCGGCTGCCATCTCCGCGGCGCTCTGGTAACGCGCGTCGGGCTCTTTCTCGAGCGCTCTGGCGGCGATGAGATCAAGCATCGCTGGCAGCGAAGGATTGACCGCGCTGGGCGGAAGGGGTGTCGCGACCGCGATCTGCTGCATGAGCTGGGCCATGTTGGGCGCGGTGAATGGCGGGGATCCCGCCGCCAGTTCGTAGAGCACGACACCGAGCGAGAAGATGTCGGCACGGTGGTCGACGCGCCTTCCCGCCACCTGCTCCGGAGACATGTATTTCGGCGAGCCCATGATCGCTCCGGTCTGCGTCTTGACGTCGGAGACGCGCATTCTTGCGATGCCAAAATCCATGATTTTCGCGTGGCGGCCGCGCACCACCATGATATTGCCGGGCTTGATGTCGCGGTGGACCACGCCACGGTCGTGCGCAAACGCCAGCCCTTCGGCCGCCTGGGCGATGATGTCGAGAGCAAGCCGCAGCGGAACCGGGCCGCGCGTCATCACTTCGCGGAGCTCAACGCCCTCTATCAGCTCCATCGCCATGTACGCGATGTCGCCCTCGCGGCCAATGTCGTGGATCGTGATCAGGCTGGGGTGGTTCAAGCCGCCGGCTGCCCTCGCTTCCTGGAAAAACCGCGCCTCGTACTCGATGCGCTCTGCCTCGTCCGTGACGAGCGTAACAGTCTTGATCGCAACGACGCGCCCGAGCAGGGGGTCCTCGGCCTTGTAGACGATGCCCATGGCGCCATGCCCGAGCTCCCCGAGAATGCGGTAGCGGCCCAATTGCGAGAGCGTATTACCCGCCATGCTGAGAGACCGTCCTAAAAAGACTTTTGAAACCGCCGATGAACGCCGATACACGCAGATGAGACAAGATAATTGAACAATTCTGTTTTCGATGTTTCATCTGCGTTTATCTGCGGCTAACTTTCCTCTGCTCGCGCTCAGAAACCGAGTTGGCGCCGCAAATCGTTTAGCAGCCGGCGCGCCGTGCTGGGCCTGCGCTTTTGCACGAAAGCGTGCTTGACGGTCACGACCTCGGAGGGCGCGAGCTCTACCTCGAGATAAACCGGCGCGAACTTGCCGTGCACGACCTCGATCGTATGCGATCCAGGACTCACTTCCAGCCGCGCAAGCGGGGGGGCCGTTCCTTTTAGCAGGCCGTCGACGTAGACCTCACCCTGCGGCCTGATCGCAAACTCGATGACTGCAGGGGAAATGGGCGCCAGCGGCGCCGGCGGAGGGGCGGGTGCGATCGCCGCCGGCGCGGGTGCTGGCGCGGGCACGGCGGCAGAGCGCATCGCCCGCACGCCAAAGCCCGCCATGAGAATCGCGATCACCGTAACCAGCCCGAATGCGATTCGCCGCCGCTGGTGCGCTCGAGCGGCGCGCGGGTCGAGCGTATAAAGTTCGTGAGCTCGCAGGCTGGCATCCGTAAATACGCCAGCATGCTTGAGCTCGCGCGCGCGACCGGGGGCGGAGGCTTCCAGAGCTTCGCGAAACGACCGCGATGCGAGAAGCCGGCCGGGGACGGTGGCTTGCGACAGCGTCATTGCGGTGACGAGCCCATCTCCCACGAGCCCCGGACCCCGAAAATCGTCGTCGACGGGGCTGACGGGACCGTAGTTCACACCGATGCAGAGGAGCAAATCAGCGGCGCCTGCCTGCGAGCGTTCTGCGATATCGAGCGCTTCTTTCGGGCCGGCGAGCACCACGACTGCCGCCCCATCCGGTACATCGAGCACGATGCGGCCAGTCAGCGGAAGCGGCCTTATGGCCTCTCCGACGAGCGCCTCGAGCCGAGCCTTGAGCCTGACCTGCTCGGTCACCGGTTTTCGGGTGAATTCCCTGAGCTTGAGTACGATCGTGCTCGCAAGAGCGAAGCTGGACGCGATCTCGTGCGTGTCGGTTGGCGGCGCCATGCTCCTGCTATTTTACTGTGCCCGCCGCAGATGGCGCGGGCGTAATGCCCAGATGGGCCGATCGACGACGGCCAGGCCGCGCCAAAGCGGAGCCTTCAGTTCGGCTGCTTAATGTTCTTGCGCAGAGCGTCGACGGGATTCGCGCGCTTGCCGAGTCCCGAAACGGTGGCAAGCAGCCGCAGGGAAGCGCCCTCGAACCGGAAGGCGTCGGCGGAGAGGTAGCCTCCGGATCCCACGGAGCGTATCGCAACGATGATGTCCGCGCGGCCGTCACCATCGAGGTCTGCGAATTGAACGGACTCGAGTGCTCCGTCGCGGGGGCGGATGATGCCGGCAAGAAAGCGATCGGTCGGAAATCGGTCGGGAACACCCGAATAGACGCGCAGCGAGTAGCTGCCGATGCTGCGTGGCTCGAACTCACCTTCTGCGACGACGACCACCTCCCGCGCGCCCGGGATGCGAGTTTTCTCGATATAGCGCGAGCCCTGTTCGTTCCCGAGCGCTCCATTTGCCACGAAAAGCGCGCTGAAGCCAAGCAGCAGACACGCGCGCTTGAGCAAAAAGGGGGCAGGCGATGATGACGCCATGGGGACCTCCTGGGGGAGCAAAAAAGGGTGCCCGCATCCTACAGCAATTTCATGGAGCTGCTGCGCGCGGCCGCGGCCTGAGCGACAGGAGACCCCCCCCGTCGGTTACGGGACGTCAGCTGCCCGTTGTGCCTTCATAAGGCAGCATGCCAACCGCACAATTCGACACCGTACGCGGCGGGATCCTTGACGGGAAACCAACGCGCCTCGAATGGGCCAGCCAGGGGTTTGCCGATGCGCTGGCCGCAGGCCATACCAGCGGCGCCCGCAATCGTCCCGTGCGAGGCGCGTGTTGCCGCGGAAAGGCGGGTCTCTTATGATGATTGGTCCCCGTCCACGCGGGAACCACAGATCGAAATTCGGGAGCATGCCATGACTGCAATCACAAGCGACATTGCCCAATTCGTCGCAACGACGTCCTACGATGCGCTGCCAGGGGAGGTGAGCGAACGAGCGAAGGCCCTCGCGCTCGACCTGGTCGGCATCGCGCTGCGCGCCCGCCACGATGCAGAGTCCACACCGGCGATGGTCGCTGCCGTCAGCCGGATCGGGCTGGCGAGCGGCGCCTGCACTGTGATCGGGGATGGCGCCGGTTACGGCCCGGCTGGCGCTGCAATGTTGAATGGCACGCTCGCCCATTCGCTCGATTTCGACGACACCCACGCGCCCGGCTCCCTTCATCCGAGTGCGCCGATCGTGCCGGCCGCCCTGGCCGCCAGCGAGATGACCGGAGCCGACGGGAAGGCGCTGATTGCGGCGATTGTCGCGGGCTATGAGGTGCAGATCCGTTTGAGCCTGGCGCTGGATCCCGCAGCGCATTATGACCGGGGTTTTCATCCCACCGCGACCTGTGGCGCATTCGGCGCGGCGGCGGCGGCGGGGCGCCTGCTCCAGCTCGACCCCGCCGGCTACGCCAACGCGTTCGGGATCGTGCTGAGCATGTCGGCGGGCTCGATGCAGTTCCTGGTCAACGGTGCCTGGACCAAACGCTCTCATGTCGGCCATGCCGCGATGTGTGGCCTCATCGCGGCGACGCTGGCACGAGAGGGCTACCAGGGCGCAAGCGATGCCATAGAAGGCAAGTGGGGCTTCCTGCACGCCTACGCGCCGGCCGCGGATGCGGCGAAGGCGGTGGACGGGCTGGGGCGTCGGTGGGAAACGCTGAAGATCGCGGTGAAACCCTATCCCTCCTGCCGCTACGGCCATGCGGCTCTCGACGGGATACTGGCGCTTGCCCGCGAGCACGGCATCAAAGCGGACGACGTCGAAGAGGTCGTGGTCGGGTTGCCGGAGCCGGGGTGGAAACTGATCGGTGACCCGGAGGCCGCCAAACAGTCGCCCAAATCAGTTGTGGACGGACAGTTCTCGATGGCGTTCTGCGCTGCCATCGCGCTGCTAAAGGGCGGGTTCGTGTGGGACGACTACGCGCGCCATCTCGGTGATCCCGCGGTTCTTGCGCTGTGCAAGAAAGTGCGCGCCCGGGTTGATCCGAAGGTCCAGGCCGATTTTCCAGCGGAGATGGGCGGGACCGTGCGGCTCCGGACGAGGCGCGGCTCATACGAGACGCACGTGCGCGTGCCGAAGGGCGAGCCGGCGAACTTTCTTTCCGCGGACGAGCTGCGCGCCAAATTCGACGGGCTGGTCGCTCCCTACCTCTCTGCTCGCCGCCGCGACGAGCTCGCGGGTGCGCTGCTTGCGCTCGATCAGGTGAAAGACGTCGGTGCGCTTTTGCGCCTGACGCGCGCCGACGAGACGGCCGGCCGCCGGGTGGCCTGAAGCGACAGCCACGGAGAACGCGGAGAGCACAGAGAAAAGCAAAACCAATAATTGAACCGCGAAGGCGCGGAGGCAGTCAGGACCAATCAGAGCTGTTCGCAAAACCGCCCGAAACCTGCAAATCCTTGACCACAGAATCACGGGCAAAGGCGCGGACCACGACACGAATCAAAAACGCGCGTTGTATGGGAATGACAATCTTCCGTGTGGTTCCGTGGCTGTGTTGTTTTGAGCTAGCGTACTAAACCTTGAACCTTGAACCTTGAACCTTGAACCTTGAACCTTGAACCTTGAACCTTGAACCTTGAACCTTATGACAGTCGATCGCAAACAAGTCGGGCCAAATCGTTACCGGGAATCCTTCGGCCGTTACCTCGAGGACTTCAAGGCCGGCGATGTCTACGAGCACCGCCCGGGCCGTACGATATCGGAAGCGGATAACACGTGGTTCACGCTGCTGACCATGAACAAGCACCCGCTGCATTTCGATGCGGCGTATTGCGCCAGGACTGAGTTCGAGCGGCCGCTGGTGAACAGCTGTCTGACCCTGGCGATCGTTGCGGGCATGAGCGTGAGCGATGTGAGCCAGAAGGCCATCGCCAACCTGGGCTGGGACAAGGTGCGGCTCACGGCGCCGGTGTTCGCGGGGGACACGATTTATGCCGAGTCCGAAGTGCTCGAAGTGCGTGAATCGAAGTCGCGCCCCACGCAGGGCGTCGTGACCGTGCGCACCACCGGCAAGAAGGCCGACGGGACGGTGTTCATGACCTACGAGCGGTCGGTTTTGATCCCCAAGCGCGGCCATGCCGCGGACGATCTAGCCGATTATTAGGAATGAAACCGCAGATAAACGCAGATACACGCAGATAAATGAACATCGAAAAATCGTCCGGTCGCAGACGCCCGCGTTCATCTGTGTTTATCTGCGGTTGCTTCCGATGAACCTCATTCGAGCCAGTGCCGGCGATGAGCAGGAGGCGCTCATCCTGCAGAGCGTCGACCGGTTTCTGGACCGTGACGTGCGGCCGGTCGTGCACGCGCTGGAGGCCACCGATACCTACCCGGCAGAAATCGTCGAGAAGCTGAAGACGCTCGGGCTTTTCGGGGCCACGATCGCGCCCGAGTACGGCGGGCTCGGGCTTCCGGCCTCGATCTACGCGAAGATCGTCGAGAGGATGTCGGCGGTCTGGATGTCGGTACCGGGCTTCTTCAATTCGCACCTCATGATGGCGGGGGCGGTGCAGCGCTTTGGCACTGAAGAGCAGAAACGCCGTTATCTTCCGCGTTTTGCAAGCGGCGAGTTGCGCGGTGGCGTCGCGCTGACCGAGCCCGATTGCGGCACCGATTTGCAGGCGATCCGCACGCGTGCCCGGCGCGACGGGGATCACTACATCGTCAATGGCGCCAAGACATGGATCACTAACAGTGTCGAGGGTCAGATCCTGGCTGTTCTGGTCAAAACGGATCCGGAGGCCCGGCCGCCGCACAAGGGCATGAGCCTGCTGCTTGTCGAGAAAGGGCCGGGCTTCAAGGTTGTGCGCAAGCTCGAGAAACTCGGCTATCGCGGCATCGACACGGGTGAGCTCAGCTTCGAGGACTGCCGGGTGCCGGCCGATAACCTAGTCGGAACGGAGGAGGGGCGCGGATTGCAGCAGGTGCTCAACGGCCTCGAGCTGGGGCGCATTAACGTGGCCGCCCGCGGGGCGGGCCTCGCCCGAGCGTGCGTGCAAGAGTCGCTCGCCTACGCGCAGGTGCGCAAGACTTTCGGCAAGCCCATCGCCGAGCACCAGGCGATCCAGATCAAGCTCGCTGACATGGCGACGCGGGCCGAGGCCGCGCGCCTGCTTGTGGAGGCCGCTGCGGCCGCCTACGACGCGGGCGGGCGCTGTGACCTCGAGGCCGGCATGGCGAAGCTTTTTGCGACGGAGGCCGCGCTCGAGAACAGTCTTGAGGCGATGCGCATCCACGGCGCCTACGGTTACTCGAAGGAGTTCAACATCGAGCGCTATTATCGCGACGCGCCGCTGCTTGCGATCGGGGAGGGAACGAACGAGCTGCAGCGCATCATCATCGCGCGCGAGCTCGTCAAACGTCACCCCGCCTGAGTCTCATTAGCCGCAGATGAACGCAGATTTAACTTCTCCAACTGCGTGAGTGGTGAGTAGTAAGTGGACAAAACTTTTTTGCGGTCGACAACGAGCTCAGGTAAGAACGGTTTGATCGACTTACCACTCACGACTGACGACTTACGGGGTCGGGGAAATTTGAATCTGTGTTTATCCGCGTTTATCTGCGGCTCAATAGGAGGTTAGCGTGTTGCCGCTGAGTGGTGTACGCGTATTGGCGGTGGAGCAGTACGGGGCCGGGCCGTTCGGCACCATGTTTCTCGCCGACCAGGGCGCGGAGGTCATCAAGATCGAGAACCCGAACGATGGCGGCGACATGTCGCGCGCGGTGGGGCCATACTTCTTCGCCCCCGGCGACAGCGAGTTCTTCCACAGCTTCAATCGCAACAAGAAGAGCCTGACCCTGGATCTCGGCCGCCCGGAGGGGCGAGCGGTGCTGCACGATCTCGTGCGCAGCGCCGATGCGCTCGCGTCCAACCTGCGGGGGGATGTGCCGGCGAAGCTCGGGCTGACTTATGAGCGGCTCAAAGCGCACAACGCGAAGATCGTGTGCGCGCATCTCTCCGCGTACGGGCGCACCGGCCCGCGCGCCGGTTGGCCGGGGTTCGATTACCTCATGCAGGCGGAAGCGGGCTATTTTTCTTTGACGGGAGAGCCAGGCGCGCCGCCGGCGCGCTTCGGGCTTTCCGTAGTGGATTACATGTCCGGACTTGGCCTTGCGTACGCGCTGCTCGCCGCGCTGACGGGCGCGCGTGCAACCGGCGCGGGACGCGACATCGATGTCAACCTCTTCGACATGGCCCTTTTCAATACCGCTTATCAAGCTACCTGGTACTTGAACGAGGGCGTTGTCGCGGAGCGACTGCCGAGGTCGGCGCACGCGGCGTTGACGCCGTGCCAGCTCTATCGCACGAGCGATGGCTGGATTTACCTGATGTGCAACAAGGAAAAGTTCTGGCCGGCCCTGTGCGGCAAGCTCGGACGCCCCGAGTGGATCGAGGACGCGCGCTTTCGCATGTTCCCGGACCGTTTGAAGCACCGCGATTTGCTGACCGAGCTGCTCGACGGCGAGTTGGGCCGGCGCACGACGGCGGAGTGGCTTGAGCACTTCGCGGGTGTTGTTCCGGCAGCGCCGATCAACGACCTCGCGCAGGCACTGGACAACCCGTTCGTGACGGAGCACGGCCGGCTCAAGACGCTGCCCCACCCGCAAAGGGGGTCTTACCGCATGGTCGGTCCGCCGGTCAAAACCGCGGGTGATGAATCGCCGGCGCGCGCGGCGCCGGCGCTGGGAGAGCACACTGAGACCCTGCTGCGAGAGCTGGGTTACGACGCTGCGCGCATTAGTAGATTGAGGGAATCAAAAGTCATCTAGCCCAAAGTCAGAAGTCCGAAATTCAGCGGTTTCGGATTCGAGAACATTGACCATGGTAGCGACGCCACTCAAGCGCAAACTGGCGGCCATTCTTGCGGCTGACGCGGTCGGCTACAGCCGGTTGATGGGCAGTGACGAGGAGGGGACGATGAGGCTCCTCTCGGCACATCGGGCGGTCATCGACGGCATCATCGAGTTTCACGAAGGGCGCATCGTGAACACGGCGGGCGACAGCGTGCTTGCCGAGTTCGCGAGCCCGGTCCAGGCCGTGCGCTGCGCCGTCGAGATCCAGGATGCGTTGCGCACGCGCAACGACAGCTTGCCCGAAGGCCAGCGCCTCCAATTTCGAATCGGGGTCAACCTTGGCGACGTGATGGTGAAGGGGGGCGACCTGCTCGGCGACGGGGTCAACGTTGCCGCGCGCCTCGAGAGCGTCGCCGATCCTGGCGGCATCTGCGTGTCTTCGAGTGTCTACGACCAGATTGCCGGCAAGCTCGACCTCGGTTTTGTGGACATTGGCGCCAAGTCGCTCAAGAACATCGACCGGCCGGTGCGCGTGTATCGAATCGAGCGCGATGGCAGCGCCCAGTCCCGGTCGGCGACCCGTCGGCGGCCCCGTATGTCGCCCGGCAAAGTGGGGACTGCGGTGGCTATACTTGCGCTCGCGGTTATTGGGGCGGGCTACTTTGGCCTGCTGCGCTTGCCGACCGGAGAAGATCCCGAAGCGAGGAAGGCGGCCGCCGCGCATGCCGTCATGACGCAGGAACTCACGAAGGCGCGGGCCGCGGCCGAGGCAGCCAGGCGGCGCGCCGAAGCGGAGGCCGCTGCGGCTGCCGAAGCGAAGCGGGCGCTTGAGGAACAGCGCGCGGCGGAAGCGCGCGCCCGATCGGAGGCGGAACTCGCGCGCGCGCGCGCGGAAGTCGAGGCCGCGCGGCGCGAGGCGGCATCGAAACTTGCTGCCGCGCAAGAAGCTGCCGCAGCGAAGCGGCAGCTCGAGCAAGAGCGCGCAGCCAATGCCCGTGCGCGTGCGGAAGCCGAGCTCGCGCTGGCCCGGGCAGAAGCCGAGGAAGCCAAACGGAAAGCAGCGGCCGAGCTGGCGGCGGCCGAGCGGGCGCGGCGTGCCGCCGAGGAAAGCGCGCGGGCAGAACCGTCGGGTTCGGCAGCTCCGAACCCGACCGCGGGGGTATCGTCGTCGGCCTCATTGCGCGCAGGCCGCTGGTCGGTCGAGATTCAATGTCCCGCGGGCGAGAACTTCCGCGAAAGAACGATCACGATGGCTTTGTCTTCCGCGAGCGACACGCTTATCGCCGAGCATGGCGAGCCCGAGACGCCGCTCTCGCTTTCGCTGCGCGGCGTCCAGGATGCGGATGGAAGCCTGTGGCTGCGCGGCAAGGGTGTATCGGGCTTGCGCGCGGGGGCGCGGACCTACCCCGCCGGCTTTTTCGTAAAGCCCGCGGGCGAACGCTACGAGGGCAGGGGTCGCCTGGGCAGGCGCGAGTGCACCGTGGTTATTTCGCGGGCTCCCTGAGACTGGTGATGAAACATGGTGATGAGAAATGGCGATACGTGCTTATGTGTAGTAGCCGAGGCTTGATCTAACAGACGATGTCCGCTTCCGAACCTTGGCAGACAGCCGTCGCTTAGCGGTCTTGCGAAGAAAAGAACGTGGCTTTGCTGCCCCGCTCATGTGAGGACCGCGTTCTCATCATCTTCTGGAAAAATAGATTATTCGGAATGTGCAGGTATTGAGGTGGCTCCGGCTTTTCCGCCTCCGCCGGTTGGACGCTCAATGTCGTATACATGAGATTCATGTCGACGACGCGCCCCTCGATGGCAGTGCCGTTTGGCTCAATCAGTTCCACCGTATCGCCAATGCGGAAGGGGCGGAACGTCAGAACGAGCAGCGCAGCGGTGGCATTGCTCAGCATGCTCCAGGCTGCGACAAAGCCGACCGCCACAGCGGCAAGACCTGCCGAAATGAGTCCCCAGGCGCTGCCAAAAACTCCAAGCGCCTGCATCAAAATCAGAACCGTCAGTGTCACGATGGTCCAGCGTCGGAACGTCTGCAAACGTCCCGCCATAATGGGGGCCAAGTTTTTCGAGTCGCGCAGCCTATCAATCAGCTGACTGAGAATGCGTGACAGGACAAGCGCAACCGCGATGATGATCAATGCCGCCGCGGCCTCGTCGGCAAGGGGCGCAAGTACCTGGAGGTAGTCGGACATAATGCTGTGCCTCGTATCAGGCTTCAACAATAGCACGAGATGCGGTTGGAGGCAGCGCGCGGGATCTGGATCAGCCGGCCATTCCAAAGCTACTGGAGGAGGAACGGAAGCACGCTAACGTTCGCTTCCAGATAGGCTCGACGCAAAATTTAGAAATGGCTTCCCGTCCGGTATTGGCTGCGGTTTCAACCGGTCACCGCCGGTGACGCGAAATCCGGTCTAGTACAGCGACGCTGTAACGCCGTTTTTTTAACG
Source organism: Betaproteobacteria bacterium SG8_41 (assembly GCA_001303585.1). Taxonomy (GTDB): domain Bacteria; phylum Pseudomonadota; class Gammaproteobacteria; order Burkholderiales; family SG8-41; genus SG8-41. Next base: position 3,348 of record LJTT01000023.1, on the reverse strand, counting down.
GTTCTTATCACCAGTACTCATCACCATTTCCAGGTGGATCAGTCAGTGGCGAGATCCAGGATTCCCGACTTGGGCGTGAAGCCGAGTCCTGGCGCCTCCGGCAGGGTAAGCGTGCCGTTGACCGGCCCGGGCGCATTGTCGAACAGCGCCTCCACGCACTTCCAGCCCTGCCAGTGGAATTCGACGCGGCCGCCATTGGGCACCCCGCCGTGCAGGTGCATGTTCATGTGCGGGTAGTTTCCGCCCATGGCGAGCGGCACGTTGAACGCCTGGGCAATGCCGGCTGCTTTCAGTCCCTGCGTGTAGCCGCCGATGTCACGAACGTTGGGCTGCAGGTAGTCAACCGCCTCGCGCACGAGATACTCGCGCAAGTACACGAGATCGCTGGTCGCAGTGCTTCCCGCCGCAATTGGAATCGTCGTCTGTGAGCGCAGGCGCGCCATCAGGCGCGGGTCGCCCTGGAGCACCGGATCCTCGAACCAGGTCAGGTTATAGGGCTCGCACAGCTTCGCGAGCCTGAGCGCCTGCGCAAAGTTTGCCCCCTTGTTGGCGTCCATCATCAGCTCGATCTTGGGGCCGACCGCCTCGCGCAGTGCGCGCACTCGCTCCGCGTCCTGCAGGATGCTGGCATCGGTGGGTTGTCCGAGGATCTCGTCGTATTCGTGCGAACCGGCTGCGACCACCATCTTGAGGCTGGTCTGGCCGTCCTTGACGAGCATGCGCGCAACCTCGATCAACTCCTCCACGCTGTACCGCGGGAGACCGAACGTGATGTAGGCAGGAAGCCTGCTGTGCGCGCCACCGAGCAGCTTCCAGATCGGCTGCCCCGCCGCCTTGCCCTTGATATCCCAGAGCGCAACGTCGACGAGGCTCATCGCGCAGTTCCATGCGCCCATAAAATACTTGCGCGCCGTTGCCCAGAAGACACGGGTACGCACCTCCTCCGGTCGCAAGGCGTCCATGCCCTGCATCACCGGGCCAACTTCGCGGTTGAGAAACTCTCGTATGCCGTACTTCAGCGGGTAGGTGGAGAGCGCATGCCCCTTCAGGCCATCCTCGGTCTCGACCTCGACGAAATTGGCGAGTGCGTGTTGCTGCTCCCTGACGAGAGGAAAAGTGAACGGGATGCGAAGCAGTGAGCAGGTGACCTTACCGATCTTCATTTATTCCTCCGATCCGGTGGATTAGCGGATTATGACAGGGAGGGACGATTTAATGGCGGATGCCGAATGGCGGATGGCGCCCCGAAGGCGGAAGGATGAAGTGCCAGCAGCAAACGGCTTTCTTTCTCCTTCATCCCGCATCCTTCATCCATGGTCCTGCCGCCGTGCTAGGATTGCGGCGCGTGTTTCGCGCCGCAACCAATGGAAATCGACATGACCACACAAGGGACTCCTGCCAATTCCATTATCCACGACGCGCCAGTACCCGCTGCGCGGCCGCGCGAGTTCTGGGGCAGTGACCCGATCGCGGCCGTCTTGCACGAGCTCGACATCCCGTTCGTCGCGCTAGTGCCGGGTTCGAGCTACCGCGGTCTCCATGACAGCATCGTCAACTACCTTGGCAACCGCGCGCCCCAGATGGTGCTCACGATCCACGAGGAGAACACGATCCATATCGCGCAGGGCTACGCGAAGACCGCCGGGCGAATGATGGCGGCTGCGGTGCACGCCAACATCGGGCTTATGCGCTCGGTGATGGGAGTCTATAACGCGTGGTGCGACCGCACGCCTATCCTCCTGCTCGGCGCGACCGGCCCCTGGGATGCCTCCCGACGGCGCCAGTGGATCGACTGGATCCACACCTGCAGCGATCAGGGTGGCCTTGTCCGCAACATCACCAAATGGGACAACCAGCCTGGCTCGCCGGCAGCGGCAATGGAGGCGGTGCTGCGCGCCGCGCAAATCGCTCAGACTGCGCCGCAGGGGCCGGTGTACGTGAATTTTGAAGTCTCGATGCAGGAGCTCAAGCTCGACGCGATGCCGCCGCTGCCGGACGTGCGACGCTATGCGGTGCCGCAGCCGGCGCGCCCCGCGTCTGAGCTGGTTTCTGCGGCGGCGAAGCTGCTGTCGGGCGCAAGGAGCCCCGTGATTCTCATGGGACGCTGCTCGCGCAGCCTGGAGGGGTGGCAGCAGCGAATTGCGCTTGCGGAAAAGCTCAACGCGCCCGTGCTGACCAACATCAAGTCAGCGGCGGTCTTCCCGACAGACCATCGCTTGCACGCCGCGCCGCCGGGCGCGTATCTGGAGCCGGGTGCGGAGAAGCTCGTTGCCGCGGCTGACGTGGTGTTATCACTTGATTGGCTGGATCTTGCCGGCACGCTCAAGCAGGCCTTTGGCCAGAAGCCAGTCGCAGCGAAGGTGATCCAGGTCTCGTGCGATCAGCACAACCATCGCGGCTGGAGCATGGATCACCAGGGGCTGCCGCCAGCGGACCTTTATCTGATGTGCGAGACCGATGTGGCCGTGCCGCTGCTGCTGGAGACCGTGAGCCCGCGCGTGGGGAGCGTGGCCATGCCGGAGCCGGAGGCGCTGCCGCCGCTGCGCACCGACTCGCTGTCGCTGCGCGGCGTCGCGGTCGCGCTCGAATCGGCAACACGCGGGATCGAGGTCTGTTACACGCGCCTGCCGCTTGGCTGGAACGGCGCCTATACGCAGTTCCGCCACCCGCTCGACTACATTGGTCATGACGGCGGCGCCGGCGTTGGCTCAGGTCCGGGCGTTACCGTCGGCGCCGGACTTGCGCTAAAGGGCAGCGGCCGCATTGCAATCGGCCTGATGGGCGACGGTGATTTCCTTATGGGAAACACCGCGATCTGGACTGCGGCGCACTACCAGATTCCGTGCCTGATGATCGTCTGCAACAACCGCTCTTTTTTCAATGACGAGCGCCACCAGGGGCGGATGGCGGAGCAGCGGGGGCGCCCCGTGGAAAACAAATGGATTGGCCAGCGCATCGACGATCCTGACGTCGACATTGCGGGGATGGCGCGCGTGCAGGGCGGCGTGGGCATCGGGCCCGTGACCGACCTGGCGGCGATGCAGGCCGCGATAGAGCGGGGCCTCGAGGCGGCGCGGGCAGGTAAGGTGTGCGTTATCGACGCGCGCGTGCTGGCCGGCTACGACGGCCGCGCCTGAGATTTAGCCGCAGATAAACGCCGATCAGAATTACCCGGAACCCGGAACGCAGCGCTTATCACCAATCCCCATCACCAGTCCTACTTCGGCGGGATGATGGGGAGCAAGAGGTACGACGCCTTGTCTCCCCCGGAGTAAATGGTGCTTCTCGCCCCGGTGTTGTAGTCCGCGTGATAGTGCGTGAAGTGCGAGCTGCCGACGCCGTCCACCG
>LJTT01000074.1 GCA_001303585.1 Betaproteobacteria bacterium SG8_41 | reverse complement strand
TCGACATGGGCGTGGGTGAGGTAGAGGGCCGTCTTGCCGCCGCGCTCGGTGATGATCTTGTTGAACTCGATCACCTTCTCGCGAAACTGCGCGCGCCGTTTTTCCGACAGCGGGGCAAAGCTGCCACCTTGAAGGATGACCAGTTGAAACGGCTCCTTCACGCCGATCCGGCCAGGTTGCGTGAGGTGGTCGATATTGTGATGCGCCAGGGCAGCGCCACCTATCGTGGCCGACTTGTATTTCATTTTCTTCGCGAGGCCGGGATCGCCGGCGATCGCCATCCGGCGCACGTGGTTGTGCAGGCTGTCACCGTAATAGAGGTAGCTGTTGCCGACAAACAGCACGTGGGTGGGCGTATCGACCTGCGGCGCCTTGACCGCCGGCTCAGGTGCGGCGACTGAAAGGTGGCCCGGCGGAAGAATGACGGCGAACAACAAAGCGCGAAGCATTGACTTACGATGCGCCAGCATAACGTTCTTTTCCTTGTTCAATTCAATCGATGTTTGGATTGGTGGCTGAAGCAGACTGCCATCGGTCGGCGATGCGTTGAATACCATAAAACCGTCTGATCCGATAGGGCGTTAATGCGCGAGTCATGCCACATCGATGCCGATTCCTGCGAGGTGGAACGCGCGCTTTTTATCCGAGGCTGAAACTCCCCTTCCGGGGGCGGCGGGAGTATGCTTGTCGACGTGACTTGCTAGCGGAGGGCCCTTGAAAAGACTGCTGCTGGCGTGGGTCGACCATGGACTACGATCCGAAACAAATCGCCGCGTGGGTGGCGGCAAGCGGGGTGCCACTCATTGCTGCTGATCGGGATGCTGCTCGCGTCAAGAGGGTCATATCTTCTCTGCTGAAATAACCCGTGACACTTCGAACCTTCAAACCAAATGATGACGACTGTCCGAGATTTTCTGATCGCTCAGCTAGGGGGTTCCACGTTCATGTGGGACGTCTTCTTGGGGGTGTTGCTGGCCCTTCTGGTCATGTTGCTCCTGCGCCTGCTGGTCTGGATCGTGTTGCTTCCGTTTCGCTAGACCGGCTGCGCTCATTCAGCACGCCATGTCCTGAGGCGGCGGCGGGCCTGAGAGCTCGCCGGCGAGCCCGATCAACATATACCCGGGGTTCCCGGGCAGGTGTAGATGCGGTTGCGCGCAGTAGCGGTCGATGAGGGCGTCACGTAAGTGTTGTCATTATGATCGGAATTTTCCGCGTCATTCAGATATGCCTGCCAGTAGGCCAATGCCTCGGTTGAGTTGAGGGTAGTAAGAACAATACAGGCATTGTTGGCCGGAGGTGGGGCGGCATAACTATTGGTGACGATGGTTATGGAGGGGCGTGTGACGCCCGCCGGAGCCGGTCCGGGGGTGATCAAGACGACTTCGATGTTGGTGGCGCTATCGACGGTGAGCATGCTGGGGCAAGCAGGGGCCGCCGGGCAGTGCACCGTCTTGTCGGGTGCGACGGCGTAATAGATCACTTTCCACCAGTCGTTGCTCGCGAGCCAGGCCGGAACGCCAATGCCCAGGTCTTCCCAATCTTGCGGCTCTGCTTGACATATCGGCAGCCACCCGCGATAGACCTCGTCATCTTCCTCGTTGTCCATATGCCTGTCCGCCCCTGTATATTTTCCGGGGAATGCCGTTTTGTAGTCGGTAAGCATCTTGAGCAGCGTGCGGGCGACCCGTTTCTCGACGACCGTGATCAGGTGCGTCGTGTCGATCACGATCAAGCGGTCATTGAAGGGAGAGGGCGGAGGGGATGGGGGAAGGCTGTCCGAGTTCTGGGCGGCGATGAACGCCGGAGGCGCGGAGTTGCTAACGCCGTCCGTCGTATCGAGATAATTCGCGGGGTTGTTTGCGTTGGCAGCATCGCGGAGCTGGCCGGGAAGCGTTGGACCCGGCGCAAAGATGATGGCAACCGCCTCATTGGTGATAACCGCCGCCGCCTTGTCTTGAGAGACCGTGAGTGTGCCGCGGGTGTCGCTGTTCAACGGGCAGGGAGCGAGAGGGTTGTTGGGGTTGGCGCAACTTGTCCCGTCACGCGTGAAGACCGGGGAGGCCGCATACCACAGGCGCTCGCCCGCACTATCCCTGAGATCCTCGAGCCCGAGCGTTTTCCAGGGAAGCCGCCCGATATCGTTAGGGCAGTTGCCGGAGGCGAGCGGCTCAGCGAGGCCGTCGTTATTCGCGTCCGGGCAAGGCAATTGACCGGGCCGCGTTGCCGAGCTCACCGCGTAGCCGATCAGTGCCTCCTTCGCCTCAGCCATGAGTTTCGTCGTTTGTTCGTCCTGCCTGAGACGACTGCTCGAAGGGGAGAAAAACGTGAAAAAGGACGCCGCTCCGACGAAGATGAGAAGCGTCAGGGTAAAGAGAAGTATTTGCCCGCGTTCTCTCATGGCTGCGGATTATAGGTCAGGCTTGACTTGAAGCGCCCTCGCAAGCTGTCCAAAGTCAGCGTTATCGTGCTTTGACAATTTTCGATCACTTCCGTGCCATGCGCGCGGAACACCGTCACGTTCTGCCCTTGGTGCCGCGTGCCTGTCGCGTCGCCGGAAGCCAGTCTGCCGGTTTCTGGCCGAAAATGGACGCCACACAAACAGCCCCTCAAAAAGACCGATCCAGACCGCGTCGAGAGATCGTCCTCAGCGACAGTGCTCTGGGAGGCGGCCAGCCGCGGTCTTGTGTCCAGTGACAGTAAGAAGATAGCCGCGGATGGAATCGCGGCGAAATCGGAAGATGCCTTCGAGCTCGTGCCTGATGAGCGGGTAAGCAAGCTCGCCGAAGGGTCGCAGCGGGAGCTCATATTCAACGTGGTCACGGATGAGCGTCGCACCGTTTTCATCGTAGAACTCGTGACTATGCGTCCAACGGCGGTAAGGGCCGCGGATCTGCTGGTCGACGAATCTGAAGGGTGGATCCCACACGGATATCAACGAGGTCCAGGGGAACGGCACGCGATACAGACTGAGCCGATAACGAATCTGTGCGCCGGCCTCCAGTCGGATGGGAGCGGTCGACAGGATTTTAAAGCGAAGGTGAGGCGGTGTAACGCGCTCGAGATTGAACGCATCGTAACGCGCTCGAGATTGAACGCATCGGCGAAGAATGGAAAGACTTCTTCTCGAGGCAGCGGAAGCCGTATCGTGAATTCCAGCGTATGTGCCATCGCGAAATTCCTGGACGACTAACGTGCAGTGAATCTTCCCGGTGTCGAACGATTGGGCTGCTCAACTGCCGCGGCGGCCGGCGCGAATTTCTTGGCTGCGGACACGCTATTCGCTGCCGCGCCGTCCATAAGGGCAACGGACGCGCGTGTCATCAGACCATTTGAGTTAACCTTCGAATCAGTCAATCCAGCCGAGGACATCGCGGATGATGGACCAACGCGGCCTAGTGGATTTCGCCCCCTGCCCTAGGATCCAGTGGTCATAGAGGATCCGGGTCGTTCCGTTTTCTTTCTTTAGCGCGACCCACGTGCTCACGTATTCGTGCAGCTCGGGGGCGTTCTTCGGGGTGCCAATCGCAAGGGGTCCCCTGACGATATTTGGCTTGGGCACGACGACGCTGAACTGCGGGAAGATCAGCGTCCAGGCAGACCCGGCTTCCGCCGAGGCCAGCATGGCGTCGAACTGCCCTTCCGGCGCCTTGAAGAAATCCGCCGGTGACCTGATCAAGATCAGCTCGACCTTGGGCAGGGCGGCGCGAACGAGGTTGTTGTAGTAAGGTACGTCGAATGTTGCAATGCGCAGCGCGCCCGCACTCTTGAGCTGTCCAATGGTCGCAAAGCGCTTGCGCTCATGGTCGCGCACCACAAAGCCGAGCGTCGCATGCATGTAGGGCTCGGTGAACCGCATCTGCAGCGTCCGCTCCGGCGTTACGGGTATCCCGCCGACAACGATATCGACGCGACCCTCGTCCAGAAAGCGCCGGGCGTCCTTCGGCTTGATGTTGATGAAATCGAGCCCGACCCCGAGCTCTGAGGCGAGCAGGTGCACTAGGTCCACGTCATATCCGACCAGCTTGCCATCGGCATTGTGGAACACGTACGGCAGGCGATCGGACCCGTAGCCGACGCGCAGCGTGCCGCGTTTCTTGATTGCCGCGAAGCGCTTCCCCGCGCCCTCTTCCGACAAGGGCTCCGCTTCCTCAGGCTTGAGCACTTTTATTTCACCGCGATCGATTGCCAGGTCCATCTGAACGAGCTGGTCGTATGCGCGGTATTTCTGCGGCACCACGTGTTCAAAGAAAAGACGCAAGCCGACAAAGACGGCGAGCGCGAGCGCGAGCGAAACGATTGTGTAACGGGCAAGAGGCACCCACCGCAGGCGGATGGCGCCGCTCACCGCTGCTGCCGTCAGCAGCGCCTGCACGATCGTGTGAACGGCGGCGAGAAGCGTGCCAAACCGCCCCGTCACGGTGTCCACCGGCAGAAACAGCTGAAAAAAATCCGAGGGGATGCGCATGAGATCGAGCAGGAATGGGAGTGCGACCACCACCTCGCCGAAGAAACTCACCAGACCTGACACGAGGAACAGGGGGTATTGTTCGACCGGCACCGCGTTACCCGAGAACCATCCTGCGAACAGGACAAACGAAAGGCTCAGGAGCTTCCCCATGTTGGGGAGGTTGAAATTGACCGGCACCATGAGGTCCACCGCGCTCTCCGCATCCGGGTTGCGCAGCCCCATTTCTTCGAGCAGTTCCTTGCTGCGCTCCGCCATCAGCGGGATCACGATGAGCAGCGATCCGGTCGCGAACGCCGTGATCAGCGCGTCCTGGGTGTGGCCCACGACGCGGCGAAACGGCAGCGGCGTGAGCACGGAGATCAGTCCGGGCAGCACCCAAAGGCTCAGCAGCAGTGCCGCTCCGAGGTATAGAAGCAGGTAGACCTGCGCGCGGCCGAGCGCTTCCACCTGCATCGTTCCGGCGGCGTCGGCCACGAGGGCAAAGACGCCGATCGGGGCGGTCCGCGCGACGGTACCTGCGATCCGCATGAGCGCGTCCTCGATAACCTGAAGATTCGGAAGCAGTGTCGCTTTGCCCGGGGCTCCGATGAGCGCAAGCCCCATCGCGAGGCTGAAGAGCACGATCGCCGGAACGATGGTATTGGCGAGCGCGAAAAACGGATTCGTCGGGATGTAGAGCTGGATGAAATCGAGTTTTCGCTCGGGCTCAGCCAGGCTGCTGCTGAAGAACGTGGCCGACTCCCATGCCGGGAAGGACAGGGCAATGCCGACGACTGCGGCAAGCGTTACTCCCCAGAAGAGCACGATGAACATGCCGCCCCTGAGCGCGAGGGTCTTGGCCTCACCGTAGGACAGGCGCCCGAGTGCGGCCACGAGCGAGACCAGGATGTACGGCAGTACGGTCATCTGCAGCAGGCCGATGAAAATCTGCCCGATGACCTTCAGCGATGCCGCGAGCTCGCCGAAGAAAAGCCCCGTCGCGATTCCCAGCGCCAGGCCGATCAGGACCTGCCCGGCGAGTCCGGGGCGAAGCCTGCGCCGCGGTTTGGCTTCACTCAAGACGCCATTCTCCTCTTCAGTTGTCTTGAGCGTATCTCAGGAATCCGAAAAATCATTGACCGCAGATTGACGCCGATGCACACGGATTCTTTGCGTTTGTCTCGTGATCCCTGCTTGACGTGCATCACCCATTCATTATTCAACATTCAGCATTCAGCACTCAAGCGCCGTAGTGGCTGCCGAGGCGCGGGTTGAGGATATCACGAAGCTGATCTCCTATGAGGTTGATGGCCACGATGGTGATCAGCAGTGCCACCCCGGGGAAAAAACTGATCCAGTACTTGCCCGAGAGGAGATGGACAAAGCCGTTGGCGATCAACAGGCCCAGCGAAGGTGAAGTGATCGGCACGCCGAGCCCAAGAAATGAAAGCGTGGCTTCGAGCGCGATCGCGTGTGCAACCTGGACGGTGGCCACGACGGTCAGCGGCGGCAGGCAGTTGGGCAGGATGTGACGAAATAGGATGCGGGCGTTGCCAAATGCCAGGCAACGCGCGGCTTCGACATATTCCTTTCCCTTCTCGACGAGTACGATACCGCGCACGGTGCGCGCGTAGTAGGCCCATTGCACTGCGATGAGAGCGATCACGATCTTGTCCACGCCCGGACCCGTGACGGCCAGCAGCACCAGCGCGATCAGGATGGCTGGAAAGGAAAGCTGCAGGTCAACGAGACGCATGACAAGTCCATCGGTCCAGCCGCCGGCATAGCCTGCCAGCAATCCGATTGCCATGCCGATCGCGAGCGCCGCAACGGTCGCCAGAACAGCCACGCCGAGGCTGATCCTCAAACCGTAGAGGATCGCCGAGAGCATGTCGCGTCCCTGCTCATCGGTGCCAAGCCAGTAGCTTTTCCCATCCAGGCTTTTCGCGCCAGGGGGCAGCTTGGAATCGAGGATGTCGAGTTGCGCGAGGTCGTATGGGTTCTGCGGCGTGACGACAGGCGCAAAGACCGCCGACAGCAGTACAAGGATCAAAACAGCAAGAGCGGCGACCGCGATGCGGTCGCGCGCGAAGCCTGCTGCCATCATCCGCAAAGGCGATTCAGTCGTCTGCATGAAATTCTTTGAACCACGGAGGCCGCGGAGAGGCACCAGATTCAAACCACCTCATCCCGGGCGTCCCGCAAAAGGAAAGGGCCTTATCGGTTTTTCGCGCGCTCGGTTCAAGCACGGGTTCCGTATCTCTCCGCGTCTCCGCGGTTCGAATTCGGTTCATGGTTTAACGTGGCGGTTCATCGTTCCTCACGCCGAACGTCCCGCAAGCCGCACGCGCGGGTCAAGCGCGGTATAGGCGAGATCCACGATCAGGTTGATAAGCACGAAGAGCAGCACGACGATCAGCAGATAGGCCACGATTACCGGCCGGTCGAGAACGCTGATCGAATCGATGAGGAGCTTGCCCATGCCCGGCCAGGCAAAGATCGTTTCCGTGACCACGGCGAAGGCGATGACTGACCCGAACTCGACTCCGACGACGGTAACGATAGGAATCAAAATATTCTTGAGCACGTGTACCCGCAAAACTCGCGGCATGGGGACGCCCTTGGCGCGCGCGAAGCGCACGTAGTCCTGGCCGAGGGCTTCCCGAGTCCCGGCGCGCGTGAGCCGGATGAGCAGCGCGAGCTCGAACAACGCAAGGTTGAACGCCGGCATCGCGATGTGTCTTAGCCCGTCCCAGGTCAGTATCGAGAGCTGGATGCCCATCACAGTCACGGTTTCACCGCGCCCCGTCGGGGGAAGCCACCCCAGCTCGACCGAGAACACCATGATCAGCATAACGCCGACCCAGAAGCTCGGGAGCGAGAAACCGATTATCGAGCCACCCATGATGAGCCGCCCAACGGCCGTGTCGGGCCGCAAGCCAGCCCATAGCCCAAGCGGAATGCCAAGCACAACCGCGATGAGAGTCGCAGTAAGCGCAAGTTCCAGCGTCGCCGGCATCCGCTCCAGGATCAGATGCAGCGCGGGGGCGTTGGACACGAACGAGCGGCCGAGGTCGCCCGAGACGGCGCCGGCCAGAAAGTTCCAGTACTGTCGCCACAGCGGCAGGTCAAGGCCGAGCGCGGCGGTCGCCCTTGCGATCTCGGCCTGATCGGCCTGGGGGTTGATGAGAATGTCTACCGGATTGCCGATCGCATAGACGCCGGCAAACACGAGCAGGGACATCACGAACAACACCAGCAGGCTCTGGACAAGCCTTCGCAGTATGAAGCTCAGCATGCGAGTGATGTTGGATAGTGGTGATGATTAATGGTGATAAGGGCCGCTACCCAAGACGCGTTAAGTGCGTCCTATCACCAGCATCTCATCGCCACTTCTCATCGCCAGTCATCGGGGTTTGAAGTGATGCGCAAACGTGAATTCATCGGTTCGCGCGGCATAAGAAAGGTTCTTCTTCATGGCCCAGGTGACGATCTGGTAGTGCAGGGGAAGGAATGCCATCTCGCGAGCCGCGAGGGCGCTGGCTTGGCGCGCGATGGTCTCGCGCTTGCGCGGATCAACGGTGGCAAGCGAGCGCTCGATGAGCGCGTCAAGCTCCGGATTGGAGTAGCCGCTCCAGTTCCAGGTGCCGTAGCCTTTCTCCGGGTTGGTGGTCCCGGCAAGCGAGCGCAGCGCAAGGTCGGCGGCAAGCGAGCCCCAGCCGAGCAGGGCGATGCCAAAGTCGCGCTTGCGCGCTCTTCCGAAATAGGCGCTGAGCGGCATGGCATCGACCCGGGTTTCGATGCCGATGCGCGAGAACATCTGGGCGACCGTCTGCGCGACCTGCTCGTCGTTTATGTAACGATTATTAGGTGTGGCGATCGACACCCTGAAACCATCGGGATAGCCGGCTTCCGCCAGAAGCTGGCGCGCGCCCTTCGGATCATAAGGCTCGGGTTTGACGGCCGGGTCATGGCCGAACACGCTGGGCGAGACCACGTTCGCGGCGGGCAGCGCAAGTCCCTCCATGACGCGCTCGGCGATGGCGCGGCGGTTGATGGCTTTCGACAGGGCGCGGCGCACGCGCGCGTCCTTGAAGGGGTTGCGCTCGAGCGCCTTGCCGTCCTTGCCGGACACCCCGGGCGGATGCTCGCGGTACTGGTCCAGGTGGAGGAATATGGTACGCCACGACACCGCTTGCTCGAGGCGCAGGGAGGGATCCTTGCGCAGCCGCGCGAGATCTGCGGTCGGCACGTGCTCGATCGCGTCAAGTTGCCCGGAAAGAAGCGCTGCCGTGCGCACCGGATCGCTTGGCAGGATATGCAGCGTCACCTTTTCCCACGGGAGGCGGCCGCGCCAGTAATCGTCGTTCCTTGCCAGCTCAATACGGCTTCCGCGCGCGAAGCGCACGAGCTTGTAGGGTCCCGTGCCGATGGCAGCCCGGCCGCTGTCAAAATCTTCGCCGGTCGCGTTCTGCGCCGCCCGCTTCTGGACGATTTGAACTTCGGAGAGATCCTGCGCAACGCCGCCGTACGGCGCCGCAGTCTTTAGCCGGATCGTGTAGCGGTCGACGATCTCCTTGGCGATGATGGGGCGGACGTAGGTCGCGTAACCGCCGGGGCTGCCCTTGATGTTCAGCGTGCGATCGAGCGAAAAAAGCACATCGTCGGTCGTGAGCTCCGATCCGTCGTGAAACTTCACGCCCCGGCGCAGCGTGAACTCCCAGGTGACGGAATCTGTTGTCTTCCATGTTGCGAGTCCGGGAATGGGGCGTCCGCGCTCGTCCACGTATACGAGCGTGTCGAAGACGTGCTTCTGCGCCGTGAGATTGGGCTGCGCGGCAACGAAGTGAGGATCGAACGTCGTGACATCAGCCGAGAGCCCGATATTCAAATCAGCGGCAAATACGGCGGTGAGAGTCCATGCCGACGCGCAAGCTGCGATTATGAGACGCTTCAGCATTCGATCGTTATAGACAAGAGATCTGCCAAAAGACCGTGATTGACACATCACAAGACGCTGCTATGCTGACCTTTTAGGGATCCGGGTGTCAATCATGAAAGCGGTTGTGGCGCCAGGCTCTGCCAGCGTCGAAATGATTCGCGCGTTGGTCGGTTTCCCGACGGTCAGCCAGGATTCGAATCTCGAGCTCATCCACTACTTGCGCGATTACCTTAAGCCGCACGGGGCGCACGTGCGCTTGACCTACGACGACGAGCGGCGCAAGGCAAACCTGTTTGCCACCCTTGGTGCGGGGGAAGGCGGGGTCGTGCTCTCGGGGCACACCGATGTCGTGCCGGTGGAGGGGCAGCCGTGGGATCGCGATCCCTTTGCGCTGCGCGAGGAGCATGGCCGCCTCTATGGGCGCGGCACCGCCGACATGAAGAGCTTCATTGCGTGCGTACTCGCCCTGGTGCCCGAGATCGTCGAGCGTGGATTGCGGGCGCCGCTCCATCTCGCGTTTTCCTACGATGAGGAGGTCGGCTGCCTCGGCGTCGGCCGGCTCATTTCCGATCTGGCTCAAGCGGGAATCCGGCCAAGCTCGTGTATCGTCGGCGAGCCAACCTGTATGAAGCCTGTAATCGCGCACAAGGGCAAGAAGGGCTACCGCTGCACGGTGAGGGGCCTGGCCGGGCATTCGGCCTATGCGCCGCAGGGTGTGAATGCTGTGGAGTACGCGGCGGAAGCGGTGTCGTTTCTCAAGAGTATGGCGCGCCGGCATCGCGATCGGGGTCCATACGACTACGGGTTCGACGTGGCGTACACGACCGTCCACACCGGTGTGATGCAAGGCGGGACCGCGCTCAACGTGATTCCGCACGAGTGTGCTTTCGATTTCGAGTTCCGGCATCTGCCGGGCGACGACCCGGAGCGCCTGCTGGTTGAGTTCTGCACGCACCTCAAGACCGCTCTGGAGCCCGAAATGCGGAAGGTGCACCCGGAGGCGGGCTTCGTCGTCGAGCCGCTGTCCGGGATTCCGATGCTGGAGACGAGCCCCGAGAGTGAGGTGGTCGCGCTTGCGCACGAGCTGACGGGCGAGCGCGAATTCGGAAAGGTTTCGTTCGGAACCGAGGCCTCGCATTTTCAGCGGGCCGGCATTCCGACGGTCGTCTGCGGGCCCGGATCGATCGAGCAGGCGCACAAGCCGAACGAATACGTCACGCTGGAGCAGGTGGGGAGGTGCGAGGCGTTCCTGCGCGGGCTTGCTGATCGCGTTTGCGAACAGAAGTGATGGAAATAGTGATGAGTACTGGTGATGATTAATGGTGATGGGAGATAGCGTCTTGCGCGCTAGCCCTGAACGAATACGCTGGACATCCCGAAACGTTCACCTATCACCATCTTTCATCACCACTTATCGTCACCATTCTCTGCATCAGTGATGCAGTATCTTCGATAGAAAGTGCTGCGCCCGCTCGCTGCGCGGTTTGCCGAAGAAGTCGTTCGTGGGTGCATCCTCGACGATTTCACCCTCGTCCATGAAGATGACCCGGTTCGCGACCTTGCTCGCGAACCCCATCTCATGGGTTACCACCATCATCGTCATTCCTTCGTGCGCGAGACCGACCATGACATCAAGCACCTCGTTGATCATCTCCGGGTCGAGCGCGGAGGTCGGCTCGTCGAACAGCATCGCGATCGGGTCCATTGCGAGGCCGCGCGCGATCGCCACGCGTTGCTGCTGGCCGCCGGAGAGCTGGCCCGGAAACTTTTCCGCGTGAACCTCCATGCCCACGCGCTTGAGCAGCGCGTGGGCCTTGGCGCCTGCCTCTTCGCGGCTGCGTCCCAGGACCTTGATCTGGGCAAGCGTGAGATTCTCGGTCACCGTCATGTGCGGGAACAGCTCGAAATGCTGGAACACCATCCCGATCTGCGAGCGCAGCCTGGGCAGGTCCGTCTTGGGATCGCTCACCGAGATGCCGTTCACGGTGACGTCCCCCTGCTGGAACGGTTCCAGGGCGTTCACGCACTTGATGAGCGTGGACTTGCCCGAGCCCGAGGGCCCGCACACCACCACCACTTCGCCCTTGGCGACCTCCGTCGAGCAGTTCTTCAGCACCTGGAAGGTGCCGTACCATTTGCTGATGTTTTGGATCGAGATCATTGGAACCCGTGAGTCGTGAGTGGTGAGTCGGGAGTCGATGAATTCACAGATCGGCAGCCCGTGTCTTCTATTTCCTATTCCCTATTCCCATTCCCTGTTTCCCAGCGTTCAGCGGACGATGGCGATACGCGCCTGCAGCCGCCGCACGGAATATGACGCGGCGAAGCTGATGATGAAATAGACGACCGCGACGAACAGATACATCTCGATCAGCCGCCCGTCGCGCTGCGCGACTTTGGAGGCGGCGCCAAGGAAATCCGTGATCGAGAGGACGTACACGAGCGACGTGTCCTGGAACAGAATGATGGTCTGCGTGAGCAGCACCGGCGTCATGTTGCGGAACGCCTGCGGCAACACGATCTTGCCCATGGTCTGCCAGTAATTCAGCCCCAGGGCGTAGCCAGCCGACACCTGGCCGCGCGGGATGCTCTGGATTCCTGCGCGCATGATCTCGCAGTAATAAGCCGCCTCGAACAGGGTAAAGGTGATGACCGAAGACCAGAAGGCGCCGACCTGGATCGGCCGGTCGGCCCCGATGATCCAGCCCCCGATCCACGGCACCAGGAAATAGAACCAGAAGATCACCAGAACCAGCGGGATCGAGCGCATGAGGTTGACGTAGCCGCCGGCGAACCAGGATAGCGGCCCTAGGCTCGACAACCGCATCATCGCCAGCAGCGTCCCAAAAACGACACCCCCGCTCATGGCGAGCGCGGTCAGCGTCAGCGTGAACGTCATCCCCTCCCTGAAGAGGTAGGGCAGCGAGCGCTGGATGACGTCGAGGTCGAAGCCGGCGAACATCTCAGAACCCCATGACCGGTGACCGGTGACCGGTGACCGAAAGCTTCCGAATCGCAGATTTCATCAAATCACTGGTCACTGGTCACTGGTCACTGGTCACTGGTCACTGGTCACGCCTATCGGCTCAGTGGCCGGCCTGCGGCCCGCCCGCGCTGCCGATAAATCCGGGCACGGCGACCTTCTTCTCGACGAAACGCATTAGGATCACGACCACGATATTGAGCAGGATGTAGATCACGGTCGCGGCGGTGAATGCTTCGAACACCTGGAAGCTGAATTCCTGCATGGCGCGCGCCCGCGATGTGAGCTCGACCAGCCCGATCGTCAATGCCACGGCGGAATTCTTGATAATGTTCATGAATTCGGAAGTCAGCGGCGGGAGCACGATGCGGAACGCCATTGGCAACAGGACGTAACGGTAGGTTTGTGGCAGGGTCAGTCCCAACGCCGTCCCCGCCATGCTCTGGCCGCGCGGGAGGGAATTGATCCCTGCCCGCGTCTGCTCGGCGACGCGGGCTGACGTGTAGAACCCGAGGCACAGCACCGCGGGCCAGTATGATCCCCAGGGCGGTGCCAGCTGCTTGATGGCATCGCCTATCGTCGTAGGCACCAGTTCCGGCAGCACGAAATACCAGAGGAACATCTGGACGAGGAGAGGGATGTTGCGGAACAGCTCAACGTACATATTGCCCAGCCGCACAGCCCAACGAATGGGCGTTGTGCGCAGGGTGCCGACCGCAGCACCGAGCACGAGCGCGATGACCCACGCTGCCAGCGCCGTTCCGACGGTCCAGCCGAGGCCCGAAATCAGCCAGCTGAGATAGACCCCGACACCGTCCGGCGCCGGTTCCCAGAAGATGAGCCAGTTCCAGTTGTATTTCACTGGCTAGGGTTCCCCGCAGGGTAGGTGATCAGGTCACGCGCCCGCGATCAGCGGCGGAAACCTTCCGCCGCTGATCGCGGGGAGGTAAAGCGGTGCCAGAGGCGTCCGCCTGATCGGTTACTCGTAATCTTCAGGCTTGCCCGAGTCCGTCGGGGTGGCGACCACTTTTTTCATCTGCGTGCTCATCGGCACGTTGAGGTTGACGCCCTTGGGCGGGATCGGTTTCAGGAACCACTTTTCGTAGATGCCGCTGATCGCGCCGCTCTTGTAGATCTGGGTCATCGCGGCGTCCACGACCTTCTTGAAGGCCGGATCGTCCTTCCTCACCATGATGCCGTAGGGCTCCACCGAAAGCGCATCCGCGGAAATGGCGAAATCCTGCGGGTTCTTGGACGTGGCGACAAGGCTGTAGAGCAGGATGTCGTCCATGAAGAAAGCCGCCGCGCGCCCGGTCTGGACCGTCAGGAACGCCTCGGCGTGGTCCTTCGCGGCAATGATGTTCATGCCGAGCTTTTTCTCGACGTTGAACTTGGTGGCGAGCTTGATGTTGGTCGTGCCCGAGGTCGAAACGACCGTCTTGCCCTTCAGGTCGTTCACCGTCTTCAGATTGTCGGCCTTCTTGCTCACGAAACGCGTGGCAGTGACGAAGTGCGTGATCGTGTAGGAGACCTGTTTCTGACGCGTCAGGTTATTGGTCGTCGAGCCGCATTCGAGGTCGATGGTTCCGTTCGCCATGAGCGGAATCCGGGTCGCGGAGGTGACCGGGTTGTATTTGATGTCGATCTTGTCCATCTTGAGATGCGTCTTGACTGCATCAACGATTCGAAGGCAAAGATCAACCGCGTATCCCACGACCTTCTGCTTGTCGTCGTAGTAGGAAAACGGGATCGAGCTCTCGCGGTGCCCGATCACGATTGAGCCGGTGTCCTTGATTTTCTTGAGGGTTCCCGTCAGCTGCTGCGCATCCGCGTGGCCCGTCATGGCGGTCGCGGCGAGCAGAG
>LJTT01000073.1 GCA_001303585.1 Betaproteobacteria bacterium SG8_41 | reverse complement strand
CACTGCTGCCTCCCGTAGGAGTCTGGACCGTGTCTCAGTTCCAGTGTGGCTGATCATCCTCTCAGACCAGCTACGGATCGTCGCCTTGGTGGGCTCTTACCCCGCCAACTAGCTAATCCGACATCGGCCGCTCCAATAGTGCGAGGCCTTGCGGTCCCCCGCTTTCATCCGTAGATCGTATGCGGTATTAGCCAATCTTTCGACTGGTTATCCCCCGCTACTGGGCACGTTCCGATGTATTACTCACCCGTTCGCCGCTCGCCGCCAGGGTTGCCCCCGCGCTGCCGCTCGACTTGCATGTGTAAGGCATGCCGCCAGCGTTCAATCTGAGCCAGGATCAAACTCTTCAGTTTAATCACTGCAAAGTATTAACTCGCTTGACGTATGTTTCGTCGTGCGAGCACTTGTTGCTTGAGATACCGCGTACGCAAAAGCGACGCGGGCCCTCGTGAACCAAGTGCCCACACCTATCGGCTGTAAATTTTTAAAGAGCGTTTCCAGGTTCTGGCCGCTGCGGATCGGCAGCGGCCTTAACCCAGGGGAGCCGAGGGAACGTGTCCGCTCGTCTCCTTCAAATTGGTAGCGGGGATAGGATTTGAACCTATGACCTTCGGGTTATGAGCCCGACGAGCTGCCAGACTGCTCCACCCCGCGCCAGTTAGACCCGGAATTATACGGGCTCCCAACCCGGCCAGTCAAACCTTTGAGGGCCTGGAGACCTGATTCATGGGCCCTGCTGCCGCGAATCGCGCGCGGTCTTGACCGACGGCGGCTCAGGCCGGCCTCAGCGGGCCTGTTTTCGCCGCTTTCCGGCGCCTTAAATAGCCGACGACCCGCTCCATGCTCACGTAGAAGGTCGGCGTGACGAAAAGTGTCAGGAACTGAGAAAACAGCAGCCCCCCAACCACAGCGACGCCCAAGGGCCTTCTCGCTTCTGCGCCAGCCCCGAAACCCAGTGCAATCGGGAGAGTCGCGAAGATAGCGGCCATCGTGGTCATCATGATCGGCCGAAAGCGGATAAGGCAAGACTGAACGATCGCCTCTTGCGGCGCCATCCCCTTCTCGCGCTGCAACTGCAACGCGAAGTCCACCATCATGATCCCGTTCTTCTTCACCAATCCCACCAAAAGGATGATTCCCACAAAGCTGAATATATTGAGCTCCATCCCGAATACGATCAGCGTAAGCAGCGCGCCGAATCCTGCGAGCGGTAAGGCGGTCAGGATCGTTATCGGATGCCCGTAGTGTTCGTACAGGATCGCCAAGATCATGAATACGACGATGATTGTCACTGCGAGAAGCAAAGGAAGCGTTCTGAATGCGTCCTGGAATTCTCGGGCGCTTCCGGCAAAGGTGCTGCCTATGCCGATTGGCAGTACCTCACGCGCGATCTCCCGCACGGACCCGATCGCGTCGCCGACCGACGCGCCGGGCGCAAGGTTGAAGGAAATGGTCGCCGCCGGCAACTGCCCCCAGTGCTGGACCGCGATGGGCCCGACCCCGCTCTTGATCTCAGCGACGTTGTGAATGGGCACCATCGAGCCATTTGCACTCTGGACATGCAATGATTTGAGCACGTTGATGTCGGACTGAAACCGACGGTCGAATTCCAGGCGCACATCGTACTGGTCCGCCGCCCCGTAGATGCTGGAAATCTGCCTCCCACCATATGCGTTGTAAAGTGTTGCCTCGATCTGCTGCGGCGTAACTCCGAGCGCCGCCGCGCGATCACGGAGGACGGTGACCTGGATCTCCGGATTGCGCAGCTCGAGATTCGTGTTCACATCCTGCAGAAGCGGGAAATCCTTCAGGCGGGCCTCGAGATCCTCCGTTGCCTTGTAAAGCGGCGCCAGCTCGGTACCGGTCAATACCAGCTGGTAATCCCCGGACGTGCTGAGACCTCCCAAGCGAATGGATGGCGGGTTTTGAAGAAAAACGCGAAGCCCCTGAACGCGGCGGATTTCGCGCCGGAGTTCCTGTATGACTCCGTCAGCATCGACATCGCGCTCTTCGCGCGGTTTCAACCGGACGATCAGCCGGCCGATGTTATCGCCGAAAATCCCTCCGAAACCCTGTCCCGCGGTCGACATCACCGTTTCGACGTTCCGATTGTCCTGGATGATCGCCGCAACGGCCTGCTGCCGTTTGACGAGCTCATCGAATGTGACGCCTTCCGGCGCACGGGTGTTGGCAAATACAACGCCCATATCCTGGCGCGGGATAAACCCCTTTGGGACCCACGCATAGAGCACGAACGTCAACGCGAGAATCACCGCCGACCCCGCGAGCATCAAACCACGGTGACCCATCGTCCACCTGAGAATGGCGCCGTAGACCTCGCGCGATCCATTGAAAAAGCGCTCAAGAGCCTGGTACACCCTCCCGTGCTCGCGGGTGTGCTCGACCAGCAGGCTGCAAAGCATTGGGGTCAATGAAAGCGACACCACGCCAGACGTGAGGACGGCGACCCCGACCGTCACCGCAAACTCCCTGAAGAGACGGCCGAGCATGCCCTCCATGAACAGAATCGGCAGGAAAACGACGGCCAGCGAAATCGTCATTGATAAGACGGTGAATCCGATTTCCTGGGCGCCTTCGAGCGCAGCCCGCATCCTGTCTTTGCCCATCTCCAGATGGCGGCTGATGTTCTCCAGCACCACAATCGCGTCATCGACGACGAATCCTACGGCCAGAATCACGGCCATCAGCGACAGGTTGTTAAGGCTGTAGCCCAGGATGTGCATGATCCCGAACGTACCCAGTACGGACGTCGGCAGGATCAGCGCCGTAATCAGTGTCGATTTCAGGTTGCGCAAGAACAGCAGGATCACCATCACCACGAGGAAGATCGCGAGAACAAGCGTCAGGTTGACCTCGTGAATCGAATCCCTGATGAATTCCGACCGGTCATTCAGGACCGTTACCGTCACTCCGGGGGGTGCCTGGCGTTCTATTTCTGGCAGCAACGCACGAATTCGCCGCACGGTCTCCACGGTGTTGGAGCCCGGTTGCCGAAAGACGCCAAGCAGGATCGCCTGATCTCCGTCGAGCCAACTCCTGACCTTCTCGTTTTCGACGCTGTCGACCGCCCGGCCGATATCGGAAAAACGCACTGGCTGGCCATTGTGGTAGGCGATGATCAGCGAATTGAAATCTGCTGCACGAGCCAGCTTGCCCGTTGACTTGACCGTGTAGGTGCGCGCCTTCCCCTGCAGTGCGCCAGCAGGGAGATTGCTGTTGGCCGCCTGAATTGCCGCAACGACCCGCTCCACACCAATGCCGCGTTTCGCCAGTTGATCGGGATCTACGAACAGGCGGACCGCATACTTCTGGGAGCCAAAGATGAGGACTTGCCCAACCCCAGCTATGGTCGAGAGTCGCTGTGCAATGTGAATGTCGGCGAATTCATCGAGCTGGGACAAGGGCAGCGTCTTGGCGCTGACGCCCAGGATCAGGATGGTGAACTCTGCCGGATTGACCTTGCGCAAAGCAGGCGGCTCTATATCACCTGGAAGCCGGCGCATTGCCTGAGCAATGGCGGTCTGAATGTCCTGAGCGGCCGCGTCGATGTCCCGGTCCAGATCGAACTGGATGACGATGCGCGTCTCGCCCGCACGATTGGTCGAGCTCATTGAATCGATGCCGGCGATGGTGCTGAACTGGCGCTCGAGCGGCGTTGCGACCGCCGTTGCCATCGTCTCGGGATTTGCGCCCGGCAGGCGCGCGGTCACGCGGATCGTCGGAAAATCCACGTTCGGAAGATCGTTGATCGGCAGTCGGTTGAACGCGAGCCACCCGAAAAGCGCTCCAGCTACCACCAGCACCGTGGTGGCAACCGGACGTTCAATAAATATCCGAGACAGGTTCATTGAGTCCCTCCGGGCTGTGGCGCATCTGCGCCATCGGCGCCTTTACCCTTTCCATTGCTCTGTTCACCCTGTTTACCTTTGCCTTTTCCGCGCTTTCCCTTCTTTCCGGCTTCGCCCGCGGCGCGCACCTGCACTTGGGCGCCTTCTGTCAACGCCTGGGGAACTTCCGTGATGAGCCGTTCGCCGCCTTTCAAGCCCTTGGCAATCACGACCTGATCACCGAGCTGGCGAGCCACTGTGACCTGCCGTACGCGGACGCGGTCTTCCTTGTTGATCAGGTACACGAAGCTGCCCTGTTGTCCCGGTTGAACGGCTGCTTCCGACACGACCACGGCTTCGGGCTCGACACGCAATACCAGACGGATCTTGAGCAGCTCGCCCGGCCAGAGCTGCTCGCTCTCGTTAGACAACCGCGCCTTCACCAGCACCCCCCCGGTCTGAGGGTTGATCGCGTTGTCGACGAACACGAGCTTGCCTTCCGCAACCAGCTTGCTGTCACCCTCACGCGACACTTCCACATGAAGCTCTTGGTTATCGCGGTGGCGCCGGAACTCATCCAGATCCTTGCGCGTTACGCTGAACGCCACCAAGATTGGATGCATGCGGTTGATGAGAACCAGCGGCTGGCTGCCGCTCGTGCCTGCGCTCACCAGATTTCCCGGTTGCACCGACAAGCTGCCCGTACGCCCGCTGATGGGAGAATGGATTTCCGTGTACGAAAGCTGCAGCTTCGCCTGCTCCAGCGCGGCGCGGTTCGCCGCTACCGTCGCCTCGAGCGACTTCGTCGAGGTAACCGCGACGTCGTACTCCTGCTTGGTAATGTATTCCTGCTTCACGAGCGGCTCCAGCCGCGACTGCTGGGCGCGGGCTTGCGCGAGCTGCGCCTCATCGCGAGCGAGCGCGGCGCGCGACTGGTTCACGCTGGCCAGGAACGGGCGCTGATCGATGCGGAACAGGAGCTGGCCGGCCTTAACGTTGTCGCCTTCCCGGAAATTCACTGCTTCCAATACGCCGCTGACTTGTGCGCGCACGGCGACGCTTTGTTCTGCCTCGACGGTTCCGATTCCATCGATCACCACCGGCATGGGCTGGACTCGGACGCGCTCGGCCTTCACGATCAGCGGCCCGCCGCGCCCCTTGCCCCTGCCCCTGCGCTTTCCTGCGCCCGCAGCGGCGCCGTCCTTTGCGGCGGCCGCCTTGGTAGTGTCGTTCTTGGCGTAGTACCACCACCCCGCGCCGCCGGCAGCCACCGCGATCACAACCCCGAAAATCAACCAGCCTTTCTTCATTTGGCCTTCCCTGCCTTGAGCACTGGCTCCGATGCACCCAGCGCGAAGTTGAGCCGCGCCAGCGCCGTGTACCAGTCCAGATAGGACTGGATCAACAGAACCCGTGATTGTGTCTCGTCGCTCTGTGCGGTAATCATGTCAAGCAGCGACCCCACGCCCCCTTTGTAGCGCGCCACGGCGGCGGCGGCTGATTGTTTCGCGCTCTTCACCAGGCTGCTGCTGCTATTGACGTTGGTTGCAGCCGTCTGAAGATCGAAATAGGCTTGCCACACGTCGAGCTCGGCCTGCTTGTAGAGCCGGTCACGGTTGCTCTCGGCCCGCTCCGCTGCTGCTTGGGCCCGAGCAACGTTGTAGGTATCGCGATATCCGGTAAAAATCGGGATGCGCAGCAACACGCCGACGTTGAAAGTATCCACGCCCGGACGCGAGTCGGTGAATTCCACGCGCCCCGCGTTCCCGGCCACTTCGATCGAGGGCATGCCCCCCGCTGCTGCCGCCTTTGCCGCCGCCCGCGCCGCCCGCGCGCGGGCCTCCGCTGCGACGAGATCGGGACGATCCGCCTTGATCCGTTCCAGCAATCCGTCCACCGACTGCGCGATCTCGCGCACCGGCGGACGGTCATCCCACGGGCGCAACTGGAGCGGAAAATTGACCGGGAGCCCGGTAGCGGAATTCAGGGCGCCACGCGATTTTCCCAGCTCGCCCTCGGTTCTCTGCACCAGCAGCCGCGCCTGGCCAGCCGCCGTCTCGGCCCGATAAACATCGCCTATCGTTGCGAGCCCGGATTCGCGGCGCCGGCGAGTCGCGTCCAGCCCCGTCTCGAAACTGCGAAACTGCTCGCGCGTCGCCTTGACCAGTGCCTCGAGGCCCAGCACGCGGTAATAAGCCTGCTCCACCTGAAATGCGACATCTTGCAGGGTGCGGTTTTGGGCCAGGTTCGCCGCGAGCAGCCGATAACGCTGTGCCTCGACCTGCGCTGCACGCTGGCCGAAGTCAAAGAGCACCCAGCTCAGCGTAAAGTTGGGCCCATACCGGTTTTGCGCTGGAACGAGATTGCCGGATGTCTGCGACGCAGATTGCAGACGGTTAAAGTTGAAAAGAAAGCCGAGTTGAGGAAACTGGTCCGCCGCCTCCACGCCCAATCCCATTGCTTCGGCTCGCGCCGCCGCCCAGGCATCGCGGGTACTCGGGTTCAGTAATAGCGCAAGATCGGTCAGCTGCACGAGCGACAACGGGCTGCGCAAACCCTCGGCCATTTCGGCCGGGATGGTCGGAACCGGAACCTCGGGGAGTTGCTCGCTCGGGACCCATTTCGCCGATGGCGAGGGTGCCGTCAGCGCCCCGAAGTCCCTGGGGTCAAATACGTTCTCGGAGGCGCCCGCTGCTGAGAGCCCGAAGAAAAAAAACAACAGCCCGATCAGAGCTCGGCGCGCGAGCCCGCTCGAATGATGGTCGTGGTGCCGCAACGATGCCCCGCTAAGTGACATCAAACAAAGCCGCCCATCTTACAACGGGCGCTCCAAGTTGCGGCAACCCACCTTACCGCGAAGGCCCGCCCGGGATCCTCGACACCGCGCAGCAGGCGACGGCGAAGCATAAACCAAATTTCTTATCCGTCAATAAAAAACACGGATAGTTGGGCTCTTCCTGCCGTGCTACCCTAGCCCCCTCGAAAATAACTCTAACCCGCTCATTCCGGAGGAGTCTGGTGTCACGGCTCGTCAACCCCCATGGTGCGGAGACCCTCAGGCCGTTGCTTCTGGAGGGCGCCGCCCTGGCCGAAGAACGAAAACGCGCTGAATCGCTGCCCAGAATCACAGTCAGCTCGCGGGAAAAGGGCGACCTGATCATGCTGGGCATCGGCGGGTTCACACCGCTCAACGGGTTCATGACGCACGCCGACTGGCAGGGCGTGTGCGACGGCATGAAGATGCCAAACGGCCTGTTCTGGCCGATCCCGATCACGCTCTCGACGAATGAGGCCACCGCGGCCACCTTCCACACCGGCAAGGACGTGGCACTGGTCGACCCCGACGGCGGGGAGATCCTGGCCACGATCAAGGTCACGGAAAAATACAAGATCAACAAGGCCCACGAATGCGCGATGGTGTTCCGGACCACGGACATCGAGCATCCCGGCGTCAGAATGGTCATGGAACAGGGCGACGTGAACGTGGCCGGGCCGGTGAAGGTGCTGTCGGGCGGGGGCTTCCCGGAAAAATACGGCGCGCTCTACATGACGCCGGCCCAGACGCGCGCCGCGTTCGAGGCGAACGGCTGGGAGACAGTCGCCGCGTTTCAGACGCGCAATCCGATGCACCGCTCGCACGAGTACCTGGCGAAAGTGGCGATCGAGGTGTGCGATGGTGTGCTCGTTCACTCGCTTCTTGGCAATCTCAAGCCGGGCGATATCCCGGCGGATGTGCGCACCCGCGCGATCTCCGCGCTGCTCGAGAAGTACTTCGCGCAAAAAACCGTGATTCAGTCGGGCTACCCGCTCGACATGCGTTACGCTGGGCCGCGCGAGGCGCTGCTCCACGCACTCTTCCGCCAGAACTATGGCTGTTCGCATCAGATCGTCGGCCGCGACCACGCCGGGGTCGGCAATTACTATGGCCCGTTCGACGCGCACCACATTTTCGACGAGATTCCGCAGGACGCGCTCAAGACCCGCCCGCTCAAGATCGACTGGACGTTCTGGTGCTATCGCTGTGGTGGAATGGCTTCCGACCGGACCTGCCCGCACGCTGCGGCTGACCGGCTGCTGGTATCCGGCACAAAGCTCAGGAAGTGGCTGTCCGAAGGCGATCCGGTGCCAGAGGAATTTTCACGACCCGAGGTGCTGGAGATCCTGCGCGAGTACTACGGCACGCTCCGGCAGGAAGATCGTGTCGAGGTCCGGCTATCGGGGCACTCCGCCCGCTAAGGCCGCGGCGCGGGCCACTGCCCACAAAGAAAAAAGCCGTCCGGGGCGCGGCTTTTTTGTTGCCGCCGGATCCGTCTCATCAATGCTACGGCATGACGCCTACGGCTTTTTCGGCGTCTCGTATGTGGCTTCCTTCTGGAACGGTTCCCAGACGGTCTCGTAACCAACAAACCCCTTCTCGTTTGGCGCCATCTGACGCGTTGTCAAAAAACGCGCATGGCCGTCAGGAACTTTGGTGGTGGGTTTTGTTTCCTCGCTCATAAGTCACCTCTTTGCCGTGAAGTCAGGATTGTAAGTGCGCGTCACTCACGCCGAAATCTGTCCGATGCCGTTCGGCACGGCTGCTCAAACCGGTCTCATGAGCGACGGGTCGACCTCCGCGCCCGCAGTGATGGCCCCGCCCGCTCTGGTCTCTTCATCGGTTGCCTCGCGCACCGTGAGTATCTCGAGCTTGAAGATCACCTCTCTGCCGCAAAGCGGATTGTTGCCATCGACCGTCAGCGTCTCGTCGTCCACATGCGTCACGACAAAGCTGCGCGTCTGCCCCTTGTCGTTCTCCATGAGGATGGAGGTGCCGATTTGCCGATACTCCTCGGGAACGTTCTCGATGCGATCGGTAAAAACCAAGGACTCGTCCCTGGACCCGAAGATCTGATTGCCATCGATCGGCACCTCGATGACGTCGCCGGCGGACCTGCCCTCGAGCGCCTTGTGGACGAAAGGCGCCAGGATCTCATTGTGTCCGTGAACATAGCCTAACGGGAATTCGACCATGGTGAGCACATGCCCCGACTTCTTGTCGGTGACCTTGTAGGTGAGCTCGACGAACTTGCCGTCTTGGATGGTTTCACGCATGTCGATTTTGAACGAACCGCTCAGAAAATGGAGGCGCCAAAAATCCTGACCTGTCCGTTTTCATAGCCCAGGACAAGTCGGCCGAGCCACTCGCCTTCCTTTTTCGTGCTCCGCTGCCGGTAAAGAACCGTCACGTGCTCGCCCCGGCGGATGACGCCGAGATAGTCGGCCTCTTCAGACAGGTTTCTGGCCAGCTCGCTGTTGGCGAACTGGTGGCCCGCCACCACTTGATTCATGGCAAGCGCCAGCGAACTGGAAAAATTCTTGGCGAATTCCCCGTATTTGCCCTCGTTGGAGTTTCTCACGAGCTCGCGCCACAGGGGATCGGCGATGGCCTGTATCTCCGCATCGGTCTTTTCGACAATGTTCACGCGCGGCCCTTCACGACGCCAAAAAGCCGGCACGACGGCGTGCATCCACGAAGACCAACGCGCAACATGCCGGCTCCTCTGCGCCCGGGCAGAGGGTCAACGCGCACGTCTGCCCGGGAAGTTCGTTACTCGTTGTCCCCAACCAGGTGATAACAGGGCGCCTTCTCCATGGTGTATTCACCGGTTTTCGGATCGCGACGCGAAACGGTCAGCACGTGCCAGTTTTCGTCGTCCACCTTCATGGCGTCGCCCCGGTAGTAGTAGCCCGGCCAGCGGGTCTCCTTGCGGAACAGCGTGTGCTGCGTGACGCACTCCGCGGCGCGATGACGGTGCTTCAACTCCCACGCGCGCAGCAGCTCGTGAATGTCCTTCGCGGCCAGGCTCTCGAGGTCCTCCTCCATGATCCTGAGCTTCTTGAGTCCGATGTTCAGCAGCTTCTCGTTGGTCATGTAGTTGACGCTCATTCCGCCGCAATACTCGTCCATCAGCTTCTGCAGGCGGACCAGACCCTGCTCGGGATTGATGTAGTGCGGGTTGACACTGCCCGCCACGATCGCATTGCGGTAGATCCTGTAATGCTCCAGGGGCTTGTAGATCTCTTCCTTGCGGCGGGCGATCTGCGCCTCGGATACGACGATGCCCTCGGCCTTTCCGTCGTCGATGTACTGGCACGCGGCCTTCGCGGCGAGACGACCTTCGGTGAACGAACCGGAGGAGAAGGCGTGCGGCGTGCCGCCGACGGCGTCGCCGGCGCCGAACAGGCCCTCGATCGTCGTCATGCGGTTGTAGCCCCAGAAATACTCGGGCGGGGAAAGGTCCTCGGGACCCGAGCACCAGGCACCCGACCCGGTCGCGTGGGAGCCCATGACGTAGGGCTCGGAGGTGGTCAGCTCGGGATTCTCGTTCTTGGGATCCACATCGGTGGCGGCCCACAGAACGGCCTGGCCGACGGTCATGCCGAGGAAGTTCTCCCAACCGACCTCTTCCAGATGCGGATCCTGGAAGGCGCGCATGGTCACCATGTGAATGGGGCCACGGCCGGCGTTGACTTCGCTGATCAATGCATGGTTGCGCAAGCAGGTCGGGATCGGCCGATGGGTGAGGTGAAAAGATTCAGGATCGAGATATTCCTTGCCGACCATCTTCTGCAGCTCGGGCCACCATTTGGACTCGAACTCTTCGCCCAGGCCGTTTTGCGTGTAGGTCTTCAGGTGCAGGAAGTAGGCGCCGACCGGGCCGTAGCCGTCCTTAAAACGCGCCAGCACGATGCGATTTTCCATCTGCGTCATCTTGGCGCCGGCGTTGATCATGAGCCCATAGGCGGACGCCGACGACCAGGGCGCATACCAGGTGCGGCCGGAACCTTCGCCCACCGAACGCGGCTTGAAGATGTTGGAGGCGCCGCCCGCGCCGCAGATCACGGTCTTGGACTTGAAGACGTGGTAGTCGCCCGTGCGGACGTTGAAGCCGACGGCACCGGCCACCCGGTTCTCCTTGCTGTCGTCCATCAGCAGGTGGGTGACGCAGATGCGGTTGAAGATCTTGTCCGCCGATTTCCTGGCGGCCTCGGCCACGATGGGCTTGTAGGACTCGCCGTGGATCATGATCTGCCATCGCCCTTCACGCAGATAGCGCCCCGTCTTGGGGTCCTTCATGATGGGCAAGCCCCACTCTTCGAACTGATGCACCGTCGAGTCGACGTGGCGAGCCATATCGAACTGCAGGTCTTCGCGCAACAGCCCCATCAGGTCGATGCGAGCGTAGCGGACATGGTCCTCCGGCTTATTCTCGCCCCAGCGGGTGCCCATGTAGCAGTTGATGGCGTACAGGCCCTGGGCGACCGCGCCGGAGCGGTCGATATTGGCCTTCTCGGCGATGACGATCTTCTTGTCCTGACCCCAGAATCTCGCCTCCCAGGCGGCACCGGTGCCGCC
>LJTT01000072.1 GCA_001303585.1 Betaproteobacteria bacterium SG8_41 | reverse complement strand
GTGGCTGCGTGTCACCGGTCACGGGTCACGGGGCACGCAGTTAAGCTAAGACGGAACCTTCATCCCGCGCTGTACCGCCGGCCGCGACGAAATCGAATCGAACCACCGTTTAACGTGCGGGAAATCCTCGAGACGCGTCTTGTGCCACTCATAGCGCGCAGCCCAGGGATACGTCGCGATATCGGCGATCGAATATTCGTCGGCAAGAAACTCATGATCCTTGAGGCGCTCGTCCAGGACACCGTAGAGCCGGCGGGTCTCCTTCACATACCGCTCGATTGCGTACGGCACGGCCTGTTTCGCCGCGCGCAGAAAGTGATGCACCTGCCCGAAAAAGGGCCCCACGCCGCCCATCTGGAACATCAGCCACTGCAGCGCATCGTAGCGGCCGCGGACGGACTCCGGCAGCAGCCTGCCGGTCTTGCCGGCGAGATAGATGAGGATCGCGCCCGATTCCATCATGGCCACGGGTTTGCCGTCGGGGCCGTCCGGGTCAACGATTGAAGGGATTTTCGCATTCGGATTGATTTTCACGTAATCCGGCTTGAACTGGTCCCCCTTGCCGATATTGATCGCGTGCGTCCGATAGGGCAGCCCCAGCTCTTCCAGCATGATCGAGACCTTGCGGCCGTTGGGCGTCGTCCATGTATACAGATCAATCATCGCGTTCCCTCCCTTGAGTGACTAGGTGACTAGGTGACTGCGTATCTGGGTGACTAAGCAGCCATGTTAGAGCGTGTTCCTGTTTGATCACTTAGTCACTTGGTCACTTGGTCACCTAGTCACTCAGTCACTCACGCCCTCGGAGAGGGCGCGCCGGATGGCAGTCAGGCGCGCCTGCGCAACCCGCTGGCCGATCTCGGCCGGCGTCGTGCTCGTCTTGGCGATGGCACCCGCGTCAACCGCTGCTCCGGCCGCCAGCGCGCGCTCGAGCCGCGATCTGACGTGCCCGGCATTCTGCTCGCCCGCCAGAGCCGCATCAACGAGCGACCTGAAGCGCCCCGGCCGCCGCCACGCATCGGTTGCCTCGAACAGTTCGACCAACTCCTCGACGCCCAGCTCCCCGGCATCGGCGACGCTGTTGCTGTAGCGCGCAGCGAGCAGGGCCAAGTCGCGGCAATCGGCGGGTGTCTTGAGCCGCGCAGCGAGCGACTCGACCGCGAACGGATCGAGCATGCGCGCAAGCGTCGCGAGCCGCGCTTCGAGGCTGTGGCCGGTGGCTGCCGAGGCGTCGAGCGCGCGCAATGCCTCGCGAGCCGCGTCGGAGTCTTCCCAGAGCGCATCGAGCTCGGGCGCGACCCGGGCGAGCGCGCCGCACTCGCGCAGGACTTCGAGCATACGCGAAGGCTTGGCCTCCATGAGGCCGCGCGCAAGTTCCTGCCAGACCCGCTCCGCGACCAGCGCATCGGCTTCTCCGTTTCGTGCCATTGCCTTCATCAAGGCCATAGTTTCGGGAGCAATGCGAAACCCGAAGCGCGCCGCAAAGCGCGCCACCCGCAGGATGCGCACGGGATCTTCCCCAAACGCGGGGCTCACGTGCCGCAGCACGCCAGCCTCCAGGTCAGACGCGCCCTCGAACGGATCGATGAGTCTGCCCTCCGCGTCCTTTGCGATCGCATTGATCGTGAGGTCGCGCCGCGCGAGGTCCTGCTCGATTGTGACATCCGGCGCAGCGTAAAACTCGAAGCCGTGATAGCCGCGCGCCGTCTTGCGTTCCGTGCGCGCTAGCGCGTATTCCTCATGGGTCCGAGGATGCAGGAAGACAGGAAAATCCTTTCCGACCGGCTTGAATCCCTGCCGCAGCATCTCCTCGGGCGTCGCGCCGACGACCACAAAATCGCGGTCCTTGACCGGCACTCCAAGGAGCTCGTCACGCACCGCACCGCCCACACAATAGATCTTCATAAGGGCGTGACCGGTGGCCCGTGACCGGTGACTAGAGCAAACAAACTAAAGTGCGTGGCGCGACTTGAAATTCCGGTTATGCGTCGTTCATGGCGGAAGGACGAAGCCGGTGTGCGGGCCTGCCGGTCACGGGTCACGAGTCACCGGTCACTCATCAGTGTTCACTGCGGCGCGCCCGGCTGCGCATCCACTGATAGCGCTGGCGCGGCGTGCGCCGCGCCAGGAAGGTGGGTGCGACTCCCTCCAGAGCCGTTGGTTCGATACCGAGCGGAAACGCGCAGTCGCATACGCTGTCGAGCTTCATCGAGTAATAGTTGTCGCGTGTCATCAACTTGAGCGGCAGCATCTCCATCGCGAAGGCCTGCCAGTACGACAACGTGTCGTTCAGCCCGACGACGGGGCGCGGCCGGCCCGTAATGGCGCCGACGAGCTCGATCAGCTCGCGCAAGCGGTAGACCTTGGGCCCGCAAAGATCATAGCGCTTGCCGATGCTCCCAATGTCCTTGAGGCTCTTCGCGAACGCCGCCGCAACATCCTCGATGAATACGGGCTGGAAGCGCGCATCGGGACAGGCGAGGAACACCACCGGCGTAAACTGAAGCAGCCCCGCAAACAGGTTCAGAAAGCTGTCGCCGTCGCCAAAAATCACCGAGGGTCGGAACACCGTCCAGGCGAGGCCCGAATCCCGCACGATCGCTTCGGCCTCTCCCTTGCTGCGCAGGTAGCGGCTGGGGCCGTTCTGGTCGGCGTGCAACGCGCTCATGTGCAGCAGGCGCTGCACGCCGCCTTGACGGCATGCAGCCACGACCCTTCTTGCGAGCTCGACGTGTGCCGCCTGGAAACTGCCCGCGCCGCGGCGCTCGTGCAGGACGCCGACGAGATTGATCACCGCGTCTGCGCCGCGGACGAATGCGGCGAGCTGCTGCGGATCGTTCGTGTTGACGGTTTCGACGTCCACCGTCGGCAGAAAAATCAGCTTGTCCTTTGTGCGCTCACGGTCGCGGGTCGCCACGCGCACCCGGTAGCCTTCGCCCGCCAGTCGGTGGCAGATATGGCGGCCAACGAACCCTGATCCGCCAATGATTGCAATAGTCGTGATTTCCATTCTCGGCCTCGAACGCTAGTCTGCGAATTCCGCCTTCTGACTTAGGGAGTGTCGCCCAGAGGTCGCTCCCCGCCCGCATCCCGTTCATGGATAATGCCAAGACGCTGCTTCAGCGACTGCAGCTCCTGGCTGAAATTGTTCGCGTAGTAGGTCGTGTTCGCCATGACCCGCTTGACGTAGTTGCGCGTCTCGTTAAAGGGAATGGTCTCGGCATAGACGGCGCCCTCAATGGCCGTCTCCGGACGCCAGGCCCGCGCACGGCGCGGCCCGGCATTGTAGCCGGCCGATGCGAGCACGGTATGGCCGTCAAGTGCGTCCAGGACATGGCGCATGTAATAAGTGCCAAGATTGATGTTGGTGTCGACGTCGGTCATGCGCGACCACCGCCAGTTCTTCAAGCCCAGCTTGCGCGCTACCCAGCGTGCCGTCGAGGGCATCAGCTGCATGAGCCCTCTTGCCCCGGCTTGGGATCTTGCATTCACGATGAAACGGCTCTCCTGCCGGATCAAACCGTAAATCCACGCCTCGTCGAGCGCGAACTGCTCCGCATGGGCCTGCAGCACCTCCCGGTAGGGCGCGGGGTAACGCAGGCTGAAATCATGCATCAAGACCGTTCGATTGGCTGTGCTGATCGCGCGGTCGTAATTCTCGTAGCGGTACGCGACCTCGGCCGCGGCAAGCAGCTGCTTGTCATCGAAGCCGCGAATGGCCCAGCGCCATTCGCGGTTGGCATCGATGCGCTGGCCGAGTCGATAGAGTTCGAGCGCGCGCCGGAGGCCGATCAGCTGGCTCATCTCGTCGACCTCCACGGCACTTGGCCGGTACGAGGCGACCGGCGCCTCGATCCGCCCGCCGAGCTCCTCCACAGCAAGCTGTCCGTAGAAATTAAACTCCGTCGCGAGCGGCTTGAGAATCTGCTCGGCCGCGTGAGTGCGCCCGCTCTCCATCAACGCCCGCGCCTTCCAGTAGCGCCAGGCGGGTTGCTCGCTTTCCTCCTCGGTCATTGCATCGATTGCCGCCAGGACTTCGGGCCACGCCTTTGCCCGCAGCGCCGCGCGCACTTTCCATGCAAGCTGCCGGTCTGACAGGTTCTCGCCTGCGCGCGAGTACCATTCAAGCGCGCCGGAATCATGCGCCCGCGCCCCCAGATAAGCGATCAGGCTCCACACGTAGCCGCGCTCCTCCGGGCTGAAACGGCCCTCCAGGTTCTCCCAATGCCGCGCCGCCTGCGACGGCGATGTTCGCGCAAGGCGGTGCGCGGCGAACATGACGGTCTCGCGGCCGCCCCGGTATTTGAGGTTGAACCGTCCACCGTCCAGGTAGCCGCCGGGATTGGACCGGGCCGCTTCGAGCACGCGCGGAGCAGGGGCCTCTCCCGCGGGCAACTGTTTGGCCAGACGCCGCGCAAGGCTCACCCGCCCCGCCTCCAGCGCATAACGGATTCGCGTCCAGACGTCATCGGAGGATAGCGCGCCGGATGCTTTAAGCGCTTCCATCAGGGGCTCGCAACTCTCCGGCAGTCGCCTGGTGACGAACCAGATCGGCCGCGCCTCCTCCAGCACCTCGTCCGGATTGGTGCGCGCGCGGGACTGAAGCGCATAACAGGTCAGTTCGAGATCCGCGTCCCGGAGTTCGGGCAACCCCTGCTCGAAAAGGTCCCACCGCCCGCTCTTGGCGAGCACCTTCAGCCAGGCCGCGCGCAAACGCTCGGAGAGAGGGCTATCGCGATGCGAAGCGATGAAGGCCTCGACGTCCTCGGCGCTTGCCTCGTCCAGCCGTATTTTGAGCTGATAGTAGAGGACATAAGGTTCGAGCAGATGGCCGCGCAGGCGCTTGGCATACGTATCGAGCCGAGCCTCGTTTCCGGTCCGATACGCCTCGCGCGCCGCCAGGAAATCCTTGTCCGTCCCGGCCGCCTGAGCGACCACCGCGGCCATGACCAACCAAAGGGCCAGAACGTGTTTCATGTCCGATGCGAGGTTGAGTGCCTACAGCGTTAATTCTAGCTGTTTTTCCAGGTAACCCGCACCCCGGAGTGCCTGCCGAGCGCCGCCCCGCAGGGCTGTCGAGGATCAACCAAGAAATATCCGATAAGCCGGGTTGCGCGTTTCCTCGCGGCAGGGGTAGCCCACTCGCGCAAGAAACGCCTGGAACTTGCTGTTGTCTTGCTTGGGCACTTGCATGCCGACCAGCACGCGACCGTAGTCGGCACCATGGTTGCGGTAATGAAACAGGCTGATGTTCCAGCCGCGGCTCATCGCGGCGAGAAAGTTCATGAGGGCCCCCGGGCGCTCCGGAAACTCGAAGCGGTACAGAATCTCGTTCTCGACCGCCGGCGCATGCCCCCCGACGGTATGCCGGATGTGCAGCTTGGCAAGCTCGTTATCGCTGAAATCGAGCGTTTTCAGCCCGCGCCGACGCAGCTTGCGGATCAGCCGCTCGGTCTCGCCGCGGTTCTGGACCTGGATCCCGACGAACACATGGGCGCGTC
This sequence comes from Betaproteobacteria bacterium SG8_41, assembly GCA_001303585.1. Classification (GTDB taxonomy): domain Bacteria; phylum Pseudomonadota; class Gammaproteobacteria; order Burkholderiales; family SG8-41; genus SG8-41. The sequence goes on along the minus strand of LJTT01000072.1, from coordinate 6,410 downwards.
TCGGATCGGCATAGCGGTAGTTGAACTCCGTGATATTGCGCGCGCCAACGAGGGCGCAGAACTCGCGGAAGCTGCCGGGACGCTCGGGTATCGTGACCGCAAGAATAGCCTCGCGTTTTTCGCCCAGCTCGGCCTCCTCGGCAACGAAGCGCAGGCGGTCGAAATTCATGTTGGCGCCACAGGCGACCGCTACGAGAGTCCTGCCGCGAACACCGCTACGCTCCACGAATGCTTTCGCGCCCGCGACAGCGAGCCCGCCCGCGGGCTCGAGCACCGCGCGCGTGTCTTCGAACACGTCCTTGATCGCCGCGCACATGGCGTCCGTGTCGACCAGGATCACGTCATCGACAAGCTCGCGGCACAGGCGAAAAGTCTCCCGCCCGACCTGCTTGACCGCGACGCCGTCGGCGAACAGGCCCACATGCGCGAGCTTTACGCGCCGCCCCTCCTTGAGCGAGCGATACATGGCGTTGGCGTCCTCAGGCTGCACGCCGATTACCTTGATCTCCGGCCGCAGGCGTTTTACGTAAGCAGCAATTCCCGAGATGAGCCCGCCGCCCCCGATCGCGACGAAAATCGCGTCTATCGGCTGCCCGTGCTGATGCAGGATTTCCATGGCAATGGTGCCCTGGCCCGCGATCACGTCCGGGTCGTCGTAGGGATGCACGAACGTGAGCCGGCGGCGGCGCTCGATCTCCCGCGCCCGCGTGTAGGCCTCGTCGTAGGAGTCCCCATGCAGGACCACTCGTCCGCCACGCGCCTTGACCGCGGCGATCTTTATCTGCGGCGTCGTAACCGGCATGACGATGGTCGCGGTGCAACCGAGCCTCTGGGCGGCAAGCGCCACGCCCTGCGCATGGTTTCCCGCGGAAGCAGCGATGACTCCGCGCTTGAGCACGGCGGGCGGCAGGTTCGCCATTTTGTTGTACGCCCCGCGCAACTTGAACGAGAACACCGGTTGCATGTCCTCGCGCTTCAGCAGCAGGCGATTATGCAGGCGTGCCGAGAGCGCCGGGGCAAGCTCGAGCGGCGTCTCTACAGCAACGTCGTAGACGCGCGCGTTAAGCACGCGCTCCAGATAATCGTTTTTCCTCATGGCCGAGCACTTCCTTAGACTTCAGAGCGTATCAGGAATGACGGGATTCATCCATTTCCCTTCCGGTGAATCGTAAGTCGTAAGTCGAAAGTCGTGAGCCGCAAATCGCGGATCGTGTATATTCCGATCAACACCCGACCCACGATTCACGACTTACGACTCACGGCAGCTCATGACACAGGACGAGATGAAACAGGCCGCCGCCAGGGCCGCAATCGCGCTCGTACCCGAGGACTCCGTGGTCGGCGTGGGCACGGGCTCAACCGCGAATTATTTCATCGCCGAGCTGGGACGCATCAGGAACCGGCTGGACGGAGCCGTCGCAAGCTCCGAAGCCACCGCCAAACAGCTCAAGGCGCTCGGTATCCCGGTCTTCGACCTCAACGGCGTGGATGATCTGGCGGTGTATGTAGACGGCGCGGACGAAGTCACGAGCCATCTCGCCATGATCAAGGGCGGGGGCGGCGCCTTGACGCGCGAGAAGATCGTGGCTGCCGTTGCGCGGAAATTCGTCTGCATCGCAGATCAATCCAAGCGGGTACACGTGCTCGGAAAGTTTCCGCTGCCGGTGGAAGTGGTACCGATGGCGCGGTCGTACGTGGCCCGCGAGCTCGTCAAGCTCGGGGGAACGCCCGTGTGGCGCAAGGACTTTGTGACCGACAACGGCAACGCGATCCTCGACGTCCACGGCCTGACGATCACCGCGCCTGCCGAGCTGGAGGAAAGGCTGAACCAGATCGTGGGCGTGGTCACCAACGGGCTCTTTGCCCGTCGCGCTGCCGACGTCCTCCTGCTCGGCACAGCTCAGGGCGTGCAAACCATCACAGGCTGAGCCGCCGGCGCTCGCGCCGAATCGTAAAAGTGTCATAATGCTCTGATACCGTTTTGGTCCCCGTGCAGTGGGGAGCGCCGATATGCCCGAACATACGCTAAAGCAGTTCGATGCCGAACTCGAGACCTTGCGCGCGCGCGTGCTCCAGATGGGCGGGCTCGTCGAAGAACAGATCGTGCGGGCAATGGATGCCCTCACGAGCGGCAACGTTCAGCTTGCCCAACGAGTCGTTGACGAAGACCATCGCGTAAACGGCCTGGAAGTGGCCATCGATGAGGAGTGCAGCACGATCATTGCACGGCGCCAGCCCGCGGCGGTCGACCTGCGCATGCTCATGATGGTGGTCAAGACGATCACGGATCTCGAGCGCATCGGCGATGAAGCCGCGAAGATTGCCCGGATGACCCAGCTCATATACGAAACCGACCGGCCCTCGGTTCCCCGCATGACCGATATCGGGCGCATGGCCGACATCGCGCGCGGCATGTTGCGCAATGCGCTGGACAGCTTTGCCCGGCTCGACCTGGCTGTCGCAGCCAAGGTCGTGCGCCAGGATGAGCAGGTGGACGATTCCTTTCGCGGCATCCTGCGTCAGCTCATCACTTTCATGATGGAGGATCCCCGGACCATCTCGCACGCCATCGAGATCCTGTTCGTCGCGAAGGCAATCGAGCGGGTCGGGGATCACGCCAAGAACATGTCCGAGTACGTCGTGTACATGGTGAAGGGCAAGGACGTGCGGCACACCGGCGTCGAGGGTTTCGAGCGCGAGGCGCTCACGCAGCGCTAAAGCGCGGCGCTGGCTGCGCACGGCAACATGACCTATACTTGGCAGCGATCGTAGAAGGGATATTTAAGCTGATCGCGCGTACAACAACAACGCTCCCCGCCCGCCGTCGCCAATCCCTGCGTGCGCTGGCGATACCCGTCCCTCCACGCGAGCAGCGTGGCATCCGCTTCATCCTCCGCCGCAGATGACCGAGTACTCCACACTCGCGGCTGTTGATCTCGGCTCCAACAGCTTTCATTGCCAGATCGCGCGGGTTGTCGGAGACCAGATCTACCCCCTCGACTCGCTGCGCGAGCCGGTGCGGCTCGGGGCCGGGCTCACCCTGGACAAGCGCCTCGACGACGAGACCGCAGAGCACGCGCTCGCGTGCCTCAAGCGCTTCGGCGAGCGCCTGCGCGGCTTCGACCGCCGCACCGTACGGGCCATCGGCACCAACACCCTGCGTGTGGCGAAGAACGCGGCAGCCTTCCTGAAAAAAGCCGAGAGTGCGCTCGGCTTCAGGATCGAGGTGGTGGCCGGCCGCGAGGAAGCGCGGCTTATTTATATTGGCGTGGCCCACGAGCTACCGGCATCCAAGGAAAGGCGGCTTGTCATCGATATCGGCGGCGGCTCCACCGAGTTCATCATCGGCGCACACCACCGGCCGCTGCGCCTGGAGAGCCTTTTCATGGGCTGCATCAGCTACAGCCTGCGCTTCTTTCCGGACGGCAAGGTCACGAAAAGCGGGATGAAGCAAGCCGAACTTGCCGCGCGCGGTGAGCTTCAGCACATGGCAGCGCAGTTTTCACACGGCAACTGGCAGCAGGCCGTCGGATCCTCCGGCACGATCCGCGCAATCCATGAAATCCTGCAGAAAAACGGCTTCGAGGAAGAAGGCATCACGGCCGCCGGACTGGACCGGTTGCGCTCCCACCTCATCAAAGCTGGCGACATGGATCGGGTAGAGCTGGCCGGGCTGCGGCGAGACCGCATACCCGTGCTGCCGGGCGGAATTGCGATACTCAACGCCGCTTTCTCCGAGCTCGACATCGAGCACATGGTCCCGGCGAACGGCGCCATGCGGCAAGGGGTGCTCTACGACCTGCTCGGGCGTTTTCATCACAAAGACATGCGCGATGTCACCGTCGCCCAGTTCATGCAACGCTATCACGTCGATGCGCTGCAGGCGCGAAGGGTAGGAACGCTGGCGCACGCCTTGTTGCGCAAGCTGGAGGCGGATTCGGGCGAGCCGGACGAGGCCTTGGTGCGTTACCTCGACTGGGCGGCAAAGCTGCACGAGATCGGCATTTCGGTGGCCTATGGCGGCTACCACAAGCATTCCGCCTACATCATCGGCAATGCCGACATGCCGGGGTTTTCGCGCGACGAGCAGGCGCGTTTGTCGTGGCTCGTTCGGGCGCACCGGCGCTCGCTCGGCAAGGTCGCCAGGCAGATCGACGAGCAGGATGTGGACTGGGAGCTGGTGTTTGCGCTGCGCCTCGCAGCACTTTTCTGCCGCAGCCGCAGCGACCCGGCGCCGCCCTCGATCCAGGTAAGGCGTCAGGGAAAGAAGTTTCGCCTCTCGCTCGGCAAGGAATGGCTGCGCCGCAACCCGCTTACCGCGACGGCGCTCCTTGACGAAGTGCGGGAGTGGGACGGGATAGGCTATGAGCTGAAGATCCCCGAGCTCGAGGAGATCGAGGTCGCCACGGAGATCGCGCTGGCGAGCTAGCCTCCCCGCCGTCCTTTGCGGCGTTTGCCCTCCTTCTTGCGCTTTTTCTTTGCTCGCTTCAGCGCCTCTTCAATCGCTTCACAAAGCGTCTTGAGCACCTTGATGCGCGCATGGTACTTGTTGTTCGCCTCGACCAGCGTCCACGGCGCGATCGCAGTGCTCGTGCGATCGACCATGTCGCAGACGGCGCGCTCGTAGTCGTCCCACTTCCTGCGGTTGCGCCAGTCATCGGGCGTGATCTTGAAACGCTTGAAGCTCACCTTCTCGCGCGCCTTGAAGCGCCGGTACTGCTCCGCTTTGGAGATGGCAAGCCAGAACTTCACCACCACGATGTCGTGCCCCGCCATCTGCTGTTCGAACTCGTTGATCTCCCGGTAAGCGCGCATCCAATCTGCTTCCGAGCAATAGCCTTCCACCCGCTCCACCAGCACCCGCCCGTACCACGAGCGGTCGAAGATCGCCACGATCCCGCGGCGGGGGATGTGCCGCCAGAAGCGCCAGAGGTAAGGCTGCGCGCGCTCCTCCTCCGTCGGCGCGGCGACCGGCACCGTCTGGTAGCGCCGCGCGTCGATCGAGCGCGTGACCCGGCGGATGGCGCTCCCCTTCCCCGCCGCGTCGTTGCCCTCGAACACCGTCACGACGGACAGGTCATGGAATCGCGGGTGGCGCGACAGCACATTCAGGCGCGCACGCCAGCGGTCGAACGCCTTCTCGTACTGCTTCTTCGTCATCGGCTGGTCGAGCTCGAGCGATTTCAGCACGTTCAGGTTGTCGATTGCCGGCAGCAGCGGCGGGCTACGGTCGGGAAGCCGTTTAACCGGCTTTTCGTCCAGCCGCTCCCGCAACGCGGTGAGCAGCGTTCTGCCGACGGCGAGATAGCGGTACTGGGGGTCCGCACCGGGAATCGCTATCCAGGGCGCCTCGCCCGTGCTCGTCTGACGAAGAAAGGGCTCGCAAACGGCGGCGAAATCGTCGTGGAGATCGAGCAGCTTCCGGTCAAGCTCGGTCACGCGCCAAGCCGTGCTGGGATCGCGCGAAAGGGCTTTCAGGCGCTTTTTTTGCTGCTGTTTGGACAGATGGAACCAGAACTTGAGCAGCAGGACGCCTTCGTCACACAGCATCTTCTCGAGTCGCTGAATCTCCGAGACATGCCGTTGGAATCGCGCCGCGCTGATGCGCCCCAGCACCCGCTCAAGGATCGGCTCGGTATGCCATGCGCCGAAGAAGATGCCGATCTTGCCCTTCGGCGGCAGCGCGCGCCAGAACCGCCACAGGTGAGGACGTTCTGCCTCCTCGTCCGACGGCGCGTTGAAAGCCTGCACCTCGATATGGCGCGGATCCATCCACTCGTTAAGGCGATTGACGGTCTCGCCCTTGCCCGCACCCAGCAGCGCCTCGCGCAGCTTCGGCTCCTCCCGGCGAAACGCCGCCTTGCTGATATCGTGATCGAGTTCAGCTGATTCGAACATGGCTGCGTCCGCGCTGCACCCAAGCCAGCATCACAGCAGGTCGGGCGCGATCACCGCGCGCACGACGACCTCGCCACGCTCGCGGCTCGATAACCACCAGATCGCCCCTTTCTTGAAGGCCCATTCGCGGGCTTCTCCGGTCAAAAGGATCGCCACTGTCTGACCGATAACCGGCTGATGCCCCACGACGAGCACCGTGCCATCCCGGTCCGGCCATCCCGCCGCCTTCAGCAGCGCTGCGGGAACCGTTGCAGTACCTACCTCCGGGCAGGTCTCGAAATCCTTGCTGAGCGCCTTCGCCGTTTGCTGCGCGCGTTTGGCAGGACTGACGAGCACCCGCGCATCGGCGGGCAGGTGCTGCGCCAGCCACTTGGCGACCCGGCGCGCCTGCTTCTCACCCTTCGCGGTGAGCCTGCGCCCGTCGTCGGGGATTCCGTCCTCGGCGTCGGCGTGGCGCCACAGTATAAGGTCCATGTTGCGTGTTCCGCGTTCAAGTTTCAAGTTTCAAGTTT
>LJTT01000071.1 GCA_001303585.1 Betaproteobacteria bacterium SG8_41 | reverse complement strand
GCCGGGAGGCGCAGGACTTGTTTGCGGCGGAGAGTCACCGCCGCGCGGTGCGGGCAACGGACAGCGGAGAGTTCAAAGAGGAGATGGCTCCGTACAGCGCTGGCGAGCGCGTCCCCGATCTGGTGGCGCGCGATATCAAGGTGAGGATGCTGGACGCGGTGCACGACGAAGGACCGCGCCGCGACACCTCTCCCGAGGCGCTCGCCAAGCTGCGACCCGCATTTGCGGCCAAAGGCACGATCACGGCCGGCAATGCGTCGCAAACCTCGGACGGTGCGGGAGCGGTCGTACTTATGAGCGAGGCCGCGCTTTTGCGGCATAACCTGCGCCCACTCGCGCGGTTTGCGGGATATGCCGTTGCCGGCGTGCCGCCGGAGATCATGGGAATCGGCCCCGTCCGGGCGATTCCGAAGGTATTGCAGCAGGTCGGGCTTAAGCAGGACGACATCCAGTGGATCGAGTTGAATGAGGCGTTTGCCGCGCAGACGCTTGCAGTCATGAAGGACCTCGGGCTGGCGCACGAGCGCGTGAATCCGCTGGGCGGCGCGATCGCGCTGGGTCATCCGCTGGGTGCGACGGGCGCGATTCGGGTGGCGACCCTCGTGCACGGTCTGCGCCGGCACCAGAAGAAGTATGGGCTGGTCACCATGTGCATCGGCACCGGCATGGGCGCCGCCGGCGTTTTCGAAGCGCTTTGAGCCTGTTATGTAGCCGCCGATGAAGGCCGGCGAGTGGGCGTAAATCGTAAGTCGTAAATCGTAAGTCGCGAATCGTTTCTTTAGCCGCAGATAACCGCGGATAAACGCAGATTATTCAAAAATTGAAACGCGGAGACGCGGAGAGAAGCGGTATCGACAACCGGCGCTTCTGATCACCCTTAACGCCTTACCCTGCATCTTTTAACTTGTACCTTGTATCTGGTCGGGTCACCGGTCACCGGTCACCGAAGCCAGGCTACATGTTGGGATAGTTCGGCCCTCCGCCGCCTTCCGGCGCAACCCATACGATGTTCTGAGTGGGGTCCTTGATGTCGCAGGTCTTGCAATGCACGCAGTTCTGGGCATTGATCTGCAGGCGCGGGTTCGCGGGTTCGTACCGTCAGGATCGCGAACGATTTCGTAGACGCCTGCCGGGCAGTAGCGCTGTTCGGGCGCGTCGTAGAGCTCGAGGTTGACCTTGACCGGAACCGATGCGTCCTTGAGCGTGAGGTGGCAGGGCTGGTCCTCGGCGTGGTTGGTGTTCGAGAGGTACACGGAAGAGAGGCGATCGAATGTGATGGTTCCGTCGGGCCTGGGATACTCGATCGGCTCCGATTCGTTCTTCGTCTTCAGCGTTTCGTGATCCCGGTGCCGGTGCCGCAGGGTCCACGGCGCCCTCCCGCCGAACAGAACCTGATCGATCCCGACCATCATCGTGCCGAGCAGCAATCCCTTGCTCATCCAGGGCTTGAAATTACGTGCACGGTGGAGTTCGTCGTGCAGCCAGCTCGACTGGAACGTGTCGGAATACGCGGTGAGCTCGTCGTGCCCGCGTCCGGCGCCGAGCGCGGTGTGCGCGGCTTCCGCCGCGAGCATGCCCGACTTCATCGCGCCGTGCGTGCCCTTGATGCGCGATGCATTGAGGAAGCCCGCGTCATCCCCGATCAGGCAGCCTCCGGGAAAAGCGAGGGTGGGCAGCGACTGCAGCCCGCCGGCCGCAATTGCCCGCGCGCCGTAAGCGATGCGTTTCCCGCCCTCCAGGAACGGCCGGATCGCGGGATGCGTCTTGTAGCGTTGAAATTCCTCGTATGGGCTGAGATAGGGATTGCTGTAATTCAGCCCCACGACGAAGCCGATCGATACGAGATTGTCCTCGAGATGATAGAGAAACGAGCCGCCGTAAGTGTCGTTCTCGAGCGGCCAGCCGGCGCTGTGAACGACGAGGCCCTGACGGTGCTGCTCCGGACGAATTTCCCAGAGTTCTTTCAGCCCGATTCCGAAGACCTGCGGATCAGAGCCCGCCCGGAGGTTGAATCGGCGCTGAACCTGCCTGCCAAGGTGGCCGCGGCAGCCCTCCGCGAAGAAGGTGTACTTGGCGTGGAGCTCCATTCCCGGCTGATGGTTCGCGGTGGGCTGGCCGTCACGTCCGATGCCCATGTCACCGGTTGCGACACCGCGCACGGCGCCATTTTCCTGGTACAGCACCTCGGCGGCTGCAAATCCCGGAAAGATTTCAATGCCCAGCGACTCCGCCTGTTGCCCCAGCCAGCGGCACACATTGCCCAGGCTAACGACGTACATGCCGTGGTTCCGGAAGCAGGCGGGCAACATGAAATCCGGCATCCGGTACGACGAGCGTTCAGTCAGAAAGAGGAAACGGTCCTCCGTGACCGGCGCGTTAAGCGGGGCGCCGCGCTGCTGCCAATCCGGAAAAAGCTCATTGAGCGCTCGGGGGTCCACGACCGCGCCCGACAGGATATGGGCGCCAATCTCCGAACCCTTCTCGAGCACGCAGACGCTGATCTCCGCGCCGCTCTGCGCGGCGAGCTGTTTCAGGCGAATAGCCGCGGACAGTCCGGCGGGGCCCGCCCCGACAATGACCACGTCGTATTCCATCGCTTCGCGCTGAGCCATATTTGTCCTCCTGCCGTCCTTTCCAGCATTATAAATGCCATCACCGCTTCATGGACTGGAACAGCGTGCGCGGGGAATCATGAGTGCACTGAACCGCATTTAAATCGCATTTAGCCGCGGATAAACGCAGATAAACACAGATAGATCGATACAAAAAGCGGTAACCGGCTCGCCTTTGGATTGTCCATTCATCACTTGCCGCTTACGACTCGCGCCTTCCGAGAATCAGGCGGGCAGCGCGAACACCACTTCGTACCGCGGCTTCAAGCGTCGCCGGATAATCGCTCGCGACATAGTCGCCGGCCAGATAAAAATTGCGCAGCGGCGTCGCGGCAGGCGGGCGCGCGAGACCCGGGCGGCAGGCAAAGGTAGCCCGTTTCTCCGCTATCACGCGATGCCATATGGGAGCCGGCATCGTGCCGAGTTGTTGCTGCAGTTCCTGATAGCACAACTGCGCCAGCTCTGGATGGGGGAGTGACTCATGCGTCCCCTCGGCGCTGATGACGAGCCCAATCACGCCGCGCTGGCCGCAAAGCGCGCCGCGGTCGAATGCCCACTGCAGGAGCGCGCTGTCGAAGCCCAGCATGGGCGTGCTCAGGCGCACATGCTCGGGAAAGCCGAGGTAAACGGAGTAGATCGGCTGGTAAGTCAATCTGTCGACCGTTTCCGCAATCTCCGCAAGCGCCGTGATCCCGACCAGGAACGCGTTGACGCGATGCGGCGGCAGGGCGCAGATCACGTGCGTGAAGGCGTGCCGGCCGCCCGCGGTCTCTACCAGGTAACCGCCGTCACCTGTGTCCACTCCCGTGACCCGCTCGCCCGCGAGGACGTTGCCGCCGCGCGCTTCCACGTAGCGGGCCGCAGGCTCGGGAAACAGCGCAGAGAGGTCGACGCGAGGCAGCAGGAGATCGCTCGCCCCGCGCTCCCCGTCGAGACCGTCGCGCAGCACGTGCAGAAAAACCTGCGCCGACGCGGCCTCGGGCAAGGTATTGAGCGCGGAGATGCACAAGGGGCGCCACAGCAGGTGGCGTGCACGGCCTTTCTGCCCCTCCTGGTCCAGAAATTCCGCCACGCTCACGTCGTTTGTCAGCCGGTAATCGCGGCGGCGCATGCGCAGCATGAATCGCACCGCGCCCAGGCGTTCGCCCAGGGTCAGGCCGCGCGAACCAAGCAGCGCTGCCAACAGATGAAGCGGGGCTGGTAAATTGGCCGCCCGCAGAGTCAGCCGATCCTGTATCTGCCATGTCAAAGGGGTGCGAAGGAACAGACGCGCGGGATCTTCGCCGACGAGCTCAACGAGCCGCAGCAATTCGGAATAGGCGCCGATCAGGAGGTGCAGACCGTTGTCGAGCGCCAGGTCCTGGTACTCGACGCGGCGCGCGCGACCGCCCAGCGTGCGCGCGGCCTCGAATACGCTAACCGGCACGCTGCGCTCGGCAAGCGTTGCGGCTGCTGCCATACCGGCGTAGCCGCCGCCAATGACGGCCACTTTCATGCGAAAGGGATCAGCGCCGTGGTCAGGTCAGCGCGTTACGCGGTCACGGCGGTCCGGATGTGCGCGGCAGGCTCTTCCGCGCGCTGCGAGCCGGGCCATACGCTCGCAGGGATTAAAGAATGTCCCTCGAACACACGGCGTGCAGTGCGAATCAGGGCGGCCCGGCGCATTACGGGCTCGGGGCTGGAGAGCTCGACATCCAGATCGATCGCGATCATGCCAGAGGGATGCTCGATCTTGATAATTCCCTGCGGCGCGGGCGGAAGCTTGACCAGACCCGCCGCGACCGTGCCCGGAATGGCGCAGGCGGACGCCAGGCAAACGGTTCCTGTCACCGCATGCGCCTTGTGACACGCATAGGGCACGAAGTAGCGCGAGGTGATCGTGCCGCCCTTGCGCGGCTCGGAAAGCAGTCCGATCTTAGGAACCACCAGCTGGGATACGTCGCCCATTCCCATCAGCAGGCCGGCTTTGCGGCGGATCGCTTCCATGCGTGCCATTAGCGCCTTGTCTGCGTCGAGCTCGTTTGCGGTCTCGTGCCCGGTCTTGCCGAGCTGCTCGGCCCGCATCAGGACCATGGGCATCGCGACGTCGACGCAGCTCACATCGATTCCGTCGATGACGTCGAGCGGCTTGCCGGTCGGCAGCATCTTGCCGGTCACGGCACCGATAGCGCTCTTGAAATTCAGCTTGACCGGCGCAGCAGTCCCCGGCACGCCGTCAATGGCGGTGTCGCCGGCGTAGGAGACCCTGCCGTTCGGCGTTTGCACGATCGATTCGACGAGCGCCTGTGTATTGACGTTGAAGATGCGCACTACCGTTTCGGGGTCCCGCGCGGGCACGAGGCCCGACTCGATGGCAAACGGCCCCACCGCGACGAGCATGTTTCCGCAATTGGGATTGGTGTCGACCAGGCGCTCATTGATCAGGACCTGTGCGAACAGGTAGTCCACGTCAGCGTCCGGGTTCTTCGATTTGCTGATGATCGCGACCTTGCTCGTGAGCGGGTTAGCGCCGCCAATGCCGTCAACCTGGTACTCGTGCGGCGAGCCCATCACAGCGAGGAGCACCTCGGCACGCGACGCGGCGTCAGCGGGCAGGTCAGAGGCGAGAAAAAAGGGGCCGCGCGAAGTGCCGCCCCGCATGATCACACATGGGATTTTCGTCTGCATATTCGATTTCTCCTGCAAACTCACTTGATTATACGCCCCACCGCGGCCCTTCAGACCAACGGCGTGAATAGTGAATGGTGGATCATAAATCGACTGAACCGTCGCCTTGTCGCTCTTTTCATTCACGATTCACGCAGTTAAAAAGCATAACGGCGCAGACCACCGTCGACCGGCATGACCGCGCCGGTGATATAGCACGCGATTGGCGAGGCTAGAAAGACGGCGAGGCACGCAAGCTCCTCGGGCTCGCCGTAGCGCCCTGCCGGAATTTCCCGTGCCGACTGTTCCTTGCGAAACTCCTCGGGGTACTTGCGGCGTATTTGCTCGCTCATGATGCGGCCCGGCGGAATGCAGTTCACGGTGATCCCGAACCGGCCGACGTCCCGTGACAGACCCTTCGACCAGGCATGCACGGCGGCCTTGGCGGGCGTCGCGGCAATGAGGCGCTCGGGCTCGGATTTTCCGCTGATGTTGATGATGCGTCCCCATTTTTTCTCGATCATTCCCGGCAGCACGGCGTGAGTGAGCTGCCGGACGCGCACGAAATTCAGCGTCATTGCCGCCGACCACGCTTCTTCAGGCGCATCCAGGGGCAGGGGAGGCTGGCTGCCGCCAGCGGAATTGACGAGAATCTCTACGCGGCCGAGCCCTCGCGCGGCGATCTCGGCGAGTCGCGCCGGAGCGCCTTCATCCATGAGATCGACCTCCGCCGTGATCGGCGCCGGTCCGCCGGCTGCCTTGATCTCCTCGGCCAAGTCGTCGAGTAGTTTGCGGCGCCTGGCAGCGATGCAGACCTTGACGCCCTCCGCAGCAAGTCCCTGGGCGATCGCACGGCCGATGCCCATGCTCGCTCCCGTCACCAGCGCCGTTTTGCCTTTTAACTGTAGGTCCATTGTCTCGCGTTGTCCTATGCAAAATGCGTGAATGGCAAGCGGTGAATCGTGAATCGACTAAATCGCTGGCAAGTTTGAGATGAACCTTTGGTCCGCTCGCCATTCACTATTCGCCATCCACGCCCTTTAGCCTTTTAAGTAAGTACGCCATGCGATCCAAAGCTTGCGTACCGGCGTCAGTGCAATTCGCCGGTCGAGCACGTGGCAACCGTCGGCCTTGATCTCCTCGAGCAGTGTCCGGTAGATCGCGGCCATCACGATTCCCGGTCGCTGCGCGGCCCGATCGACGGCCGGAAGCTTGTCCATGGCGCTGCGGTAACAGCCCAATGCCCGCTCGATCTGAAACTCCATGAGCCGCTGGAGGTTATCGCTTTCGCGCCGGTCGGTGATATCCGCGGCGCTTACGCCGTATCGCTCGAGCTCATCGAGCGGCAGATAAATCCGATCGCGCCGCGCATCTTCACCGACATCACGGATGATATTCGTGAGCTGAAATGCCAGTCCGAGGTCGGCCGCGTACTCGAGGGTGCGCGGGTCGCGGTAACCGAATATCTCCGCCGAGAGCATGCCCACGACGCCCGCGACGCGATGACAATATTCCTTGAGGGCGGCAAAGTTCGGATAGCGGTTGTAGCGCAGGTCCATTTCCATGCCGTCGATGATGTCGTTCAGGTGCTCCTGCGAGAGGCGAAAGCGCGGCAGGATGCTGGCGATAGCGCGCGCGACCGGGTGCTGCGGAGTGCCTTGGTAAATGGCATCGATTTCCTTGCGCCACCAGGCGAGCTGCGCGTGCGCGAGGGCGGGGTCAGAGCATTCATCCACCGCATCGTCGACCTCGCGGCAGAACGCGTAGAGCGCAGTGATCGCCCGGCGTTTCTCGTCAGGCAGAAAGAGAAAGCTGTAATAGAAGCTCGAGCCGCTGGCCGCCGCTTTCTGCTGACAGTATTGGTGGGGTTCCATCCTAGCGTTTCGGAGAAAGTGATGCGTGACCCGTGACCGGTGAACGGAAACAGGCCGTGATCCGCGACCGGCGATCAGTGAGCACAAACTTCAAAATCTCCAATTTCGTCAAATCACTGGTCACTGGTCACTGGTCACTGGTTCAAAGCGAGCGGGCCAAGAGCAGCGGCCAGTCGAACCATTTCAACGCCGGTCTGTGGTGAAAGACATTGCCGCGGATTTGGCCGAGTTTCTCCAGAATACGGCTGCCGCCCTGTACGATCATGCGGAGCTCTAGGCCAATGCGGCCTTCGAGACGATTGCCGAGCGGAGCTCCGCTCATGAGCAGTGCGCGCGCCCGGTCGATTTGATAGGTCATGAAGGCCGGCCAGTTTCCGCCCGCGTCGCCGCTCGCGATTTGAGCTTCGGAAATCTGAAAACGCGCCAGCTCATCCTGCGGCATGTAGATGCGGCCCTTCCCGAAATCGACCGCGATATCCTGGAGGAAGTTGATCAATTGCAGGCTCGAGCAGATCGCGTCCGAGTCCGCGAGGTTCTGCGGGGTGGCCGCGCTATACAGCACAAGCAGGAGGCGCCCCACCGGGTTAGCCGAGCGCCGGCAATAGTCGAGGACCTGGTCGAAACTCGCATAGCGTTTCTGGGTCACATCCTGGGTAAATGCCGAGAGCAGATCGTGAAACGCTGCCAGCGGGAGATGATAATCGCGTATCACCGCTGCGAGAGTCGCGAACCACGGAATTTCTGGCGTTAAGCCGCGCTCGATCCGGCGCAGCTCTGCGCGGAACGACTCCAGCTGCTGGAGCCTGACGTCATCCGGCGCGTTGCCTTCGTCAGCGAAGTCGTCGGCTTCCCTCGCGAACCGGTAAATTTGCGCCACCGGATGGCGAAAATGACGCGGCAGAAGAAGGGAAGCGACGGGGAAGTTTTCGTAGTGTTTTACCGCCATTTGCTGCTACGCAACACCCAAAATTATCAACGGATTGCGTCTCAACCTTAAGACGGGTTGCAAACTTCCGGTGCGCACCTGATTATATTACAATCAGAAAGTCGCGAAAGTGGCGGAATTGGTAGACGCACCAGATTTAGGTTCTGGCGCCGCAAGGCGTGGGGGTTCGAGTCCCTCCTTTCGCACCACCGGGGGTGCGAGAGAGAGCGGGTTGCTTGAGTGTCGGCGGCGCATGCGATTACACCCCGGTAAGTGAGTGCAACAAGGGAATTGATGCAAACGAACCTGGAAAGATTGGGTGAGCTGGTGCGGCGTCTGAGCGTCACTCTGCCTGCCGCTGAGATCGAGAGCGAGGTGGAGACCCGCCTGAAGCGGCTGTCGCGCACCGTCAAGCTGCACGGCTTTCGGCCGGGCAAGGTCCCGCTCAAGGTCGTCGCGCAGCAATTCGGCATGCAGGTCCGCCAGGAAGTGCTGGGCGACGCGATGCAGCGCAGCTTCGGAGAGGCGATCCGCGAGCAGAACCTCAAGGTTGCCGGCTACCCGCGGTTCGACGCGGCGCCGCCCGCGGGTGGCGCTGAGTTCCAGTACAGCGCGACCTTCGAGGTATATCCCGATGTGGCTGTCGGAGACATCAAGGGTGCGACGATCCGGCGCCCGGTCCACGAGGTCACCGATGCCGACGTCGAGCAGACTGTCGAAAAAATGCGCGGGCAACGCGTGCGCTACGAGCCGGCCGCGCGGGAAGCGCAGACGGGTGACCGCGTGACCCTCGATTTTCATGGCACGATCGACGGGCAGGAATTTTCCGGAAACAGTGGCAAGGACATGCAGGCAGTGCTTGGTGAGGGGCGGCTGCTGGCGGATTTCGAGAGCAACCTGACCGGCACGCGCAGCGGCACGGAGAAAACATTCGAGCTGCGCTTCCCCGACGATTATCATGGCAAGGAAGTGGCCGGAAAGACGGCTCGCTTCCAAGTCACCGTGAAGGAGGTGGCCGCGCCGCACCTGCCGCAGGTCGATAGCGAGTTCGCGAAAGTCCTTGGCATCGCGGACGGCGATGTCTCCAAGATGCGCGCAGAGATACGCGCCAATCTGGAGCGCGAGATCAGGTTACGCCTCAAGAACCGCGTGAAGGAGCAGGTGATGCAGACCCTGCTAGACGCGACGCCAATCGAGACACCGCAGGGACTGGTGCAGGCCGAAATCGAGCGCATGCAGGGCGCAGCGCGCCAGGATCTTGCCGCGCGGGGCGTGAAGGTCACCGATGAGACGCCGCTGCCTACCGATCTGTTCGAGAAGCAGGCGCAGCGCCGTGTCAGCCTCGGATTGATCCTGGCTGAAGTGGTCAAGGCGCATGGCCTTTTTGCCAAGCCGGAGCAGGTGCGCGCGATGGTGGAAGAGTTGGCGCAGAGTTACGAGCGTCCCGAGGAGATGGTGAAGTGGTATTACGGGTCGCAGGACCGGCTGCGCGAGATCGAATCCGCAGTGCTCGAGGACAATGTCGTGGAATGGGCCCTTGGCACGGCAACGGTCGAGGACACGCCAATCAGTTTTGATGATTTGATGGGGAACAAGCAGTAATGTCGATTTACACGGAACCGCAAGGCCTGGGGCTGATCCCCATGGTCATTGAGCAGAGCGGGCGCGGTGAACGCGCCTACGATATCTATTCGCGCCTGCTCAAGGAACGTGTCGTGTTCCTGGTCGGCCCGGTCACGGAAGTGACAGCGAACCTGATCGTGGCACAACTGCTTTTTCTGGAGTCGGAAAATCCGGACAAGGACATCTCGTTCTACATCAATTCGCCGGGGGGGTCGGTTTCCGCGGGCCTTGCGATCTACGACACCATGCAGTTCATCAAGCCCGATGTGTCGACGCTTTGCATCGGGCAGGCCGCCAGCATGGGGGCGCTTCTGATGGCGGCGGGCACGAAAGGCAAGCGTTACTGTCTGCCCAATTCACGGGTGATGATCCACCAGCCCATGGGCGGTTTCCAGGGCCAGGCGTCAGATGTGGAGATTCATGCCCGGGAAATCCTCTACCTCAGGTCGAAGCTAAACGAGATCCTGGCCGGGCATACCGGGCAGGACATCAAGACGATCGAGCGGGACACCGATCGTGATAATTTTCTCAGCGCGGAGCAGGCGGTTAATTACGGGCTCGTGGACAAGGTCCTGGCGAGCAGAGCCGCGAGCGCTGGATGATGTCGTAGCGTAAAGGGAGCGGTATGTCCGACAAAGTTGGCGGCGAAAAACTGCTTTATTGCTCGTTCTGCGGCAAGAGCCAGCACGAGGTGCGCAAGCTGATTGCGGGCCCGTCGGTGTTCATCTGCGACGAGTGCATCGAGCTGTGCAACGACATCATTCGAGAGGAAACCCAGGGCGAGCACGGGGCCAAGGGCGCGAAGTCCGATCTGCCTGTGCCTCGCGAGATCCGCACGATCCTCGACCAATACGTGATCGGCCAGGATCTTGCCAAGAAGATCCTTTCGGTTGCGGTCTACAACCACTACAAGCGGTTGAAGACGCTCAGCAAGAGTGACGAGGTCGAGCTCGCCAAGTCGAATATCCTGCTGATCGGTCCGACCGGTTCAGGCAAGACGCTGCTGGCGCAGACGCTTGCGCGCCTGCTCAACGTGCCGTTCGTGATGGCCGATGCGACCACCCTCACGGAGGCAGGTTACGTCGGCGAGGACGTCGAGAACATCATCCAGAAGCTGCTCCAGAAATGCGACTACGACGTCGATAAGGCGCAGCGCGGCATCGTGTATATCGATGAAATCGACAAGATCTCGCGCAAGTCGGATAACCCTTCGATTACCAGGGATGTTTCGGGTGAAGGCGTGCAGCAGGCGCTGCTCAAGCTCATCGAGGGCACCATTGCCTCGGTGCCGCCGCAGGGCGGGCGCAAACACCCGAACCAGGAGTTCGTCCAGGTGGACACGACCAACATCCTGTTCATCTGCGGCGGCGCTTTCGACGGGCTCGACAAGATCATCCGAGGCCGCTCGGAGAAGGGCGGCATCGGTTTCGGGGCGGAGGTGCGCTCCCAGGACAACCGCAAGGACATTACCCGGGTCCTGCGCGAGGTGCAGCCCGAAGACCTCATAAAGTACGGCTTGATCCCCGAGTTCGTCGGTCGGCTGCCGGTCATAGCGACGCTCGAAGAGCTCGACGAGGCGGCTCTCATCCAGATCCTCACCCAGCCGAAGAACGCGCTGCTGAAGCAGTTCCAGAAGATGTTCAGCATGGAAGGCGTTGATCTCGAGGTGCGCGAGGGCGCGCTGCGCGCGGTCGCGCGCCGGGCGCTCGAACGCAAGACCGGCGCGCGCGGCCTGCGCTCGATACTCGAGCACACCCTGCTCAACACGATGTTCGATCTGCCGTCTGTGGAAAACGTGGTGAAGGCAGTCGTCGATGAGAACACCATCAACGGTGACGCGCCGCCCTTGCTCATTTACGCCGATCAGCCCAAAGTCGCTGGCTCGGCCCATTGAGCTTCGTGCTGGACCGCGATCAAAAGCGGTATGGAATCAGGCGCATGCGTCTTGCGCTTGAATTTTCGGGAATTTCCCCAATCTGAGCGCTATCTAACCTTGTTTGGTGAACCTCGATGCCTGAAGAACAATCCCTGACGCAAATGCCGTTGTTACCGCTGCGCGACGTGGTGGTGTTCCCGCACATGGTAATTCCGTTGTTTGTGGGGCGCCCCAAGTCCATCAAGGCGCTCGAGACCGCCATGGAGGCGGGGAAGAGTATCGTGCTGGTTGCGCAGAAGTCGGCGGCGAAGGACGATCCGAGCCCGGAAGATCTCTATCAGATCGGCAGCATCGCCAATATCCTGCAGATGCTCAAACTGCCCGACGGCACGGTCAAAGTGCTGGTAGAAGGCAGCCAGCGCGCCCGGATTCATGACGTCACCGACCTCAAGACGCATTACGCCGTCTCCGTGACGCCGATCCTGCCTGACAGCACGATCGACCACGAGACAGAGGCGCTGCGGCGCACGATGATCCAGCAGTTCGATCAGTACGTGAAGTTGAACAAAAAGATTCCCCCGGAGATCCTCACCTCGTTGGCGGGAATCGACGAAGCCGGGCGCCTTGGCGACACGATCGCCGCGCACCTGCCGCTCAAGCTCGAGCAGAAGCAGGAGGTGCTCGAGATGTTCGGGGTGAAGGAGCGGCTTGAGCATCTTCTGAAGCTGGTCGAAGGCGAGCTCGAGATCCTCCAGGTCGAGAAGCGCATTCGGGGCCGCGTCAAGCGCCAGATGGAGAAGAGCCAGCGCGAGTACTA
The DNA here is from genome assembly GCA_001303585.1 of Betaproteobacteria bacterium SG8_41. GTDB lineage: Bacteria > Pseudomonadota > Gammaproteobacteria > Burkholderiales > SG8-41 > SG8-41. Next base: position 9,698 of record LJTT01000071.1, on the reverse strand, counting down.
TCTGAACGAGCAGGTCAAGGCGATCCAGAAGGAGCTCGGCGAACTCGACGAGGGCGCTGACCTGGATGAGATCGAGAAGCGCATCAAGTCCGCGCACATGCCCAAGGAGGCGCGCAAGAAGGCCGAGTCCGAGCTGAAGAAGCTGCGGCTGATGTCGCCGATGTCAGCCGAAGCGCTGATGTCGCCGATGTCAGCCGAAGCGACGGTCGTGCGCAATTACATCGAGGCGATCGTATCGCTGCCGTGGAAAAAGAAGAGCAAGATCAGTACTGACCTGGGCGCTGCCGAGAAAGTGCTGGATGAGGATCATTACGGGCTGGAAAAGGTCAAGGAGCGCATCGTTGAGTACCTTGCGGTGCAGCTGCGCGTCGACAAGCTGAAAGCGCCCATCCTCTGCCTGGTGGGCGCTCCCGGGGTGGGCAAGACCTCGCTCGGACAATCGATCGCGCGCGCGACCAATCGCAAATTCGTGCGCATGTCGCTCGGCGGCGTGCGTGACGAGGCCGAGATCCGCGGCCACCGCCGCACCTACATCGGCTATCGGCTCGATGCCGGGCAAGATCCTGCAGAACATGAATCGCGTCGGTGTGCGCAACCCGTTGTTCCTGCTCGACGAGATCGACAAGATGGGCATGGATTTCCGGGGCGATCCGGCGAGTGCGCTGCTCGAGGTCCTTGATCCCGAGCAGAACCACACGTTCGTCGATCATTACATCGAGGTCGAGTACGACCTTTCGGACGTGATGTTCGTGTGCACCGCGAACACCCTCAACATTCCCCCAGCGTTGCTCGACCGTATGGAGGTCATCCGGCTCTCGGGCTACACGGAGGACGAGAAGGTCAACATCGCGCTGCGGCACCTCCTGCCCAAGCTGATGAAAAACCACGGTTTGAAACCCAAGGAGCTGGCGATTTCGGAGAGCGCCGTGCGCGACATCATCCGCTACTACACGCGGGAAGCCGGGGTGCGCGCCCTCGAGCGCGAGCTGTCCAAGATCTGTCGAAAGGTCGTGAAAACGCTGGTGCGCGCCGGCGAAGACCGCAAGGTATCCGTGAGCGCGCGCAATCTGGACAAATACCTTGGGGTCCGTCGTTATACCTTTGGGGTAGCCGAAAAGAAAAACCAGATCGGCCAGGTGGCCGGGCTGGCCTGGACCGAGGTCGGTGGTGAGTTGCTGACCATCGAGGCGGCCATCATGCCGGGCAAGGGCAAGATGACTACGACGGGCAAGCTGGGCGAAGTCATGCAGGAATCGGTGCAGGCCGCGCTGTCAGTGGTCCGAAGCCGTTCCAAACGGCTCGGAATCCCCGCAGACTTCTACCAGAAGCACGACATCCACGTGCACCTTCCCGAAGGTGCGACGCCAAAGGACGGGCCCAGCGCAGGTATCGGAATTTGCACGGCAATGGTCTCGGCTCTGACTGGAATTCCGGTGCGAGCCGACGTGGCCATGACCGGCGAGATCACGTTGCGGGGCGAGGTGTTGCCGATCGGCGGGCTGAAGGAGAAACTCCTCGCGGCGCGCCGTGCCGGGACGTTAAGGACCGGCTGGACATCCATCCTGTGAAATGGATCGATTCCGTGCTTGAGATGGCGCTTGAGCGCAAGCCCGAGGCGCTTTCAGATGAAGAAGGTGCTGCTCCGCCGTTGCCGCCAGTGACTGAAGCGCCTCCTCCGGCAGCGATCAAGCATTGATCATTGCTGGGCAATGATCCGAAACAAAACGGCCGCAAGCGCGGCCGTTTTGTTTTGCGTGTCGTTAATTCACGACGGCGTGCTTTAATGCACGCTCGTTTGCTTGACAGTCCGATTTCGCGCTTGCTATAAAGGCAGCACAGCGTTTCTTGACGGCGTTCGCCGAAAAAGCCCGGTCGCAAAGAATTTTTTAGCGTCGCTCCCGTTCGTTCAGAGCGTGAGCTAGAGCGTAGCAGTTGTCTATCGATTTGGAGCAAAGGGGGATAAAAAATGAACAAGGCCGATATTGTCGAGCTCGTTTCCAGGTCCGCGGGGATTTCGAAGTCGGCGTCGGAGCGCGCGGTTGACGGCGCTGAAAAAAGGACATTCGGTCACGCTCGTCGGCTTTGGCACATTCCGGGTCGGAAAACGCTCGGCGCGCGTCGGCCGTAACCCCCGGACCGGCGAGGAGCTCCGGATCCACGCCGCCAAAGTCCCCAAGTTCAGCGCTGGTAAGGCATTGAAAGACGCGCTAAACTAGGCGCTTCCCGGAGCACTCCGCGGGTCTCTGTCTTGGGGTAGTTGCGCGGTGGCGCATCTGCCCCAAACTACTTTGTGGGGTAGGCTGCGGCGTCGGCCGGGCCGCGTGTGAGGCGGGGTGCTTAGCTCAGTTGGTAGAGCGTCGCCCTTACAAGGCGAAGGTCGGGAGTTCGAGACTCTCAGCACCCACCACTTGGTACAATGTTGAATGTTGAATGTTGAATGTTGAATGTTAAATGTTGAATGACGAGCGTGGGACGGGAATCCCATTTCCCATTGAGTATTCCCCACTGAACCTGCAAAATTCGATATTCAACATTGTCTAATTGGAGCGGTAGTTCAGTTGGTTAGAATACCGGCCTGTCACGCCGGGGGTCGCGGGTTCGAGTCCCGTCCGCTCCGCCACTTAGCTTGAAAGGGCGAACCTGATTCGCCCTTTTCTCGAGAAGCCATGTTCACTTTCATCGGTAACAACAAGCGCATCCTGCAGGTGGTCCTGTTCGTGGTCGCCGTCCCGTTCCTCTTTTTCGGGGTGGATTCCTACATCCGCTCGTCGGGCACGGGGCAATCGGTTGCGCGGGTGGGTGATTACAAGATCTCGCAGCAGGAATTCGTCGACGCGCTGCGCAACCGCCAGGAGGCCCTGCGTCGGATGACGCAGGGCAAGCTTGATTCCAGGCTCCTCGACAGCCCCGAGCTTCGCCTCGCCACGCTGGATAGCCTGATTCAGCGCCGGCTGCTGCTCGATCGCGCGGTCCGCGCCGGCATGACCGTCAGCGACTCGCATCTTCAGGACGTTATCGCCGGGCAGCCAGCGTTCAAGGATGGGTCGAACCAGTTTTCCTATGAACGCTATCAGCAGGTGCTCAGGTCCGAGGGCATGGTCCCGGCGGTGTTCGAGGCGCGTTTGCGTCAGGACCTCATGCTGGAACAGCAGCGAGAGGGATATTTCGACAGCGGCTTCGTGCCGAAGACGGTGCTCGACCGGCTGGTGCGCTTGGCCGAGCAGGAGCGCGAGGTGAGCCAGTATCGCGTCACGCCGGACCGGTTTGTCGGAGAGGTCCAGATCGGCGAGGAGGCCATCAAGCAATACTATGAGGCCAACCCACAAGCGTTCCGGATTCCAGAGCGGGTAAAAGTCGATTACGTCATGCTATCGGCCGAGTCGCTGGTGTCGCAGATCAAGCTCGAGCCGGCGGAGATCAAGCAGTTTTTTGAGAGCCGCCGCTCGCAGTACCGAACGGAGGAGGCGCGCCGGGCAAGCCACATCCTGATCAGTGTCGATGGTTCAGGCGGCGCCGAAGCGCAGCAGAAGGCGCGAGCTCGCGCAGAGGAGATCTACAAAGAGGCCATCGGAAAACCGGCGAGCTTCGCCGATCTCGCGAAGAAATACTCCCAGGATCCGGGCTCCGCGGCGAACGGCGGCGACCTCGGATTCATCAGCCTTGGCAGCATGAAGGATGTGCCGGAGTTTGAAGCTGCGCTGTTCAAGCTGAAGGAGGGTGAAATTTCGCAGCCAGTTGCCACGAAGCACGGCTTTCATATCGTCCGGTTGACGGCACTGCAGCCGTCGCAGGGCAAGAGCTTCGAGGAAGTCCGGGGACAGATCGAAGGAGATCTCAAGAGGCAGCGCGCCGGGCGCAAGTTCGCGGAGCTCGCGGATCGGTTCAGCAACGTGGTCTACGAGCAGTTTGAGAGCCTCAAGCCTGCAGCGGAGCTTCTCAACAGCGAGGTGAAGCGCAGTGGTTGGATCACGCGTACCAGTGCGGAGCCAACTGTGCTGAATCATCCGAAATTGTTGGAGGCTGCGTTTTCACAGGACGTGCTCAAGGATCGCCGCAACTCCGAGGCGGTCGAGGTCGCCCCAAACACGCTCGTTGCGGTGCGCCTGGCCGAGCATAGTCCTGCCAGCGCGCGGCCGTTCGCCGAGGTGCGGGCGGAAATTGAAGAGCTGCTAAAAAGGCGTGCCGCTACGAAGCGCGCGATCGAAACCGGGGCCGAACAGCTCGAGCAACTCAAGCAAGGCAAGAGCATTGCGGTCGACTGGAGTTCGCCGCAGCTTGTCAGCCGCGGGGAGCGCAAGGGCGTGTCGGAGGCGATTGTGCGCCAGGCGTTTCGTATCGACGCCGAGAAGCTGCCCGCCTATGCCGGGGTGGGCGTCTCTCGAGTCGTAAAGGCCGAGGAGATCGCGCCGGACAGACGCAGGGGCTTCGGGGAAGGGCTGCGGCAAGTCCTCGGGCAGCAGGAGTTCGCGGCCTATCTGACGAGCGTGAGACAAAAGACCGAGATCGAGATCAATAAAGAGCGGCTCGAGCAACGCTGACGTCAGTGGCCCGTGACCGGTTACCCGTGGCCGGATAAACCCGGTAACACGGCAATCGTCAAATCACTGGTCACTGGCGGGAATTATGCCCCCGACGACGCTGTTGAATCCGGCATCGACGTAGGTGATCTCGCCCGTGATGCCGCCCGCAAGTTCGCTCAGCAGGAAAGCGGCTGCGTTGCCGACATCCTCTGTTGTCACATTGCGCCTGAGCGGCGCATTGTCTTCCACGAATCTCAGGATCTTGCTGAATCCGCCGATCCCGGCTGCCGCGAGCGTCTTGATGGGGCCGGCGGAAATGGCGTTTACCCGTATGCCGCGGGATCCCAGCGCCTCCGCCAGATAGCGAACCGAGGCCTCAAGGCTGGCCTTTGCGAGCCCCATGACGTTGTAGTTCGGCATCGCGCGTGCAGCGCCCAGGTAGGTTAGCGTCAGGAGCGCAGCGTTGCGGCCCTCCATCATCGGCAAAGCGGCCCTGGCGAGGGCGGAAAAGCTGTACGAGCTGACATCGTGAGCGATGTGAAATGCCTCGCGGCTCATGCCTTCGAGCAGATTGCCCTTCAAGGCTTCCCGCGGCGCAAAAGCGATCGAATGCACGAGCCCATCGAGCCCGTCCCAATGCCTGCCCAGGCTGACAAACAGCTCGGAGATGTCCCTGTCGCTTGCCACGTCACAGGGCAGGACAGGCGCGCCGGCGAATTCGCCAGCAAGCTGCTCGACCCGCCCGCGCAAATCTTCGTTCTGGTAGGTGAAGGCGAGTGTGGCGCCTTCCCGGGCGAGCGCCTTTGCGATCCCATAGGCAATCGAGCGGTTCGACAGCAGCCCGGTAACCAGGATCTTCTTGTCCTGCAGAAATCCCATTTCATTTCCTTTTCGTGGACCCGGATCCCCCGGTGCAAGCCGGTTGCGTCGAGCCAGGCGACCCGAGGGTATCGAAGCCGAAAATTATAGCGCAAACCAGTCGCACCCCCGTGCTTTCGGGGCTGACGGCCCGGAGGCCTTCAGCTAAACTTCCGGCGCGATGGTTGCATTTCTCAAGCGTGTGATTGTCCTCGCGAGCGTTTTTGCTGCCGGTTGCAGTCCCGCGCCCTGGAACAATCCGTATCCGGCACGCGATGACGGCACCAATACGCTTTACTCGTCGTTTACCGAGCGCCCGAGGCACCTTGATCCGGTGCAGTCGTACGCGATGAACGAATTCGCGCTGATCGCGAACATCTACCAGCCGCCCCTGCAGTATCACTACCTCAAGCGGCCTTATCAGTTGATCCCGTTCGCCGCGACTGCCGTGCCGCAGCCGGAGTTTTTTGATGTGCAGGGGCGGCGGCTCCCGCAAAACGCCCGCGCGCAGGACATCGCCTACAGTGACTACGTGATCCGGATACGGCCCGGCATCCGCTACCAGCCGCATCCTGCGCTTGCGACGGATAACCAGGGGCGTTTCGTATATCACGGGCTAAAACGGCGCGATCTTGCGGGGATACATGCGATCGGCGATTTCAAGGAGCGGGGGACGCGGGAGCTGGTCGCCGCGGACTATGTGCACCAGATCAAGCGTCTCGCGCACCCGCGCCTGCATTCCCCGATCATGCAGTTGATGAGCGAATACATCGTCGGTCTCAAGGAGCTTGCCGAACAGCTCGCGGGAGAAAACAAGGAGCTCCCACGGGACGGCTTCCTCGACCTTACGAAGTTCGATATCGCTGGGGTTCAGGTAACCGACCGCTATACCTATCGTGTCCGCGTGAGGGGAAAATATCCGCAATTCCTTTATTGGCTTGCGATGCCGTTCTTCGCGCCGGTTCCGCCGGAAGCGGATCGCTTCTACGCCCAGCCCGGCCTCGCGCAGAAGAACATCACGCTCGATTGGTTCCCGATCGGCACGGGGCCCTACATGCTCACGGTGAACAATCCCAACCGGCAGATGGTGCTCGAGCGTAACCCCAATTACGAGGGCGAGCTCTATCCATCCGAAGGCGAACCCGGTGACGCCGAAGAGGGCCTTCTCCGTGATGCGGGAAAGCCGCTCCCCTTCGTTGACAAGGTCGTCTACAGCCTGGAGAAGGAGCAGATCCCGTACTGGAACAAGTTTCTCCAGGGGTATTACGACACCTCAGGCATCTCCTCGGACACGTTCGATGAGGCCGTCCAGTTCAGCGGGCAGGGAGACGTTACGCTCTCGGATGAAATGCGCAAGCGGGGCATCAGGCTCCAGACCTCGGTCGGGACAACGGTCTTCTACCTCGGATTCAATATGCTGGACCCGGTCGTGGGAGGCTACAGCGAGCGGGCGAGAAAACTGCGCATCGCGATATCGATTGCCGTCGACCAGGAGGAGTTCATCTCGATCTTCCGTAACGGCCGCGGTGTGCCCGCCCACGGTCCTATTCCGCCAGGGATCTTCGGCTACCGCGAGGGAAAGGACGGCATCAATCCGTACGTCTACGACTGGAAGGACGGCTCGCCTCGCCGCAAGTCGATCGAGGCCGCGCAGCGGTTGCTCGCGCAGGCAGGCTATCCGAACGGCCGCAACGCGAAGACTGGCGAGCCGCTGCTCCTCAACCTGGATGCAGCCGGCGCCGGCCCGGATTCCAAGGCGCGCTTCGACTGGTACGTGAAGCAGCTCGACAAGATCGGAGTGCAGCTCGTCGTGCGTGCCACGGACTGGAACCGGTTCCAGGACAAGGTCCGCAAGGGCAACACGCAGCTCTATTACCTGGGATGGGGCGCCGATTATCCCGACCCGGAGAATTTCCTGTTTTTGCTCCACGGCAAGCAAAGCAAGGTCAAGACCGCGGGCGAGAACGCCTCGAATTACGTCAATCGGGAGTTCGACAGCCTCTTCGAGCAGATGAAGAATATGGATAACGGACCCAGGCGGCAGGCGATCATCGATCGCATGGTCGCCGTTGCTTGCCGGGATGCGCCCTGGGTCTGGAGCTTCTTTCCGAAGAACTTCTCGCTGCAACATGCGTGGGTGTTCAACAGCAAGCCCAACCAGATGGCGAACAACAGTCTCAAATACCAGCGCATCGATCCGGCGATGCGCGAGAAACTCCGCCGCGAATGGAACCAGCCGGTGCTGTGGCCGGTCGCGGCGCTGTTCCTTCTGCTGGCGCTCTCGATCCTGCCCGCCGTCTTCATGTTCCGCCGCCGTGAGCGTGCCACCGCTCGCCTCGACGTGCTGCCTGAAAAGGCTTGAGGCCGGCCTCGCGCGATGATCGCCTACATCATTCGCCGGATCGCCTACGCCGTTCCGATCCTTATCGGCGTAAACCTGATTACGTTCCTGCTGTTCTTTGTGGTCAACTCGCCGGATGACATGGCGCGCGTGCATCTGGGAATGAAGCGCGTCACGCCGGAAGCCATCGTGAAGTGGAAGCAGGACCGCGGCTATGACAAGCCGCTGGCCTTCAATTCGAGCGCGACAGGGGCGGCGAAACTGACCGACACGATCTTTTTCGACAAATCGGTTCGTCTGTTCGTGTTCGAGTTCGGGCGCTCCGATCAGGGACGCGATATCGGGTACGACATCAGTACCCGCATGTGGCCAAGCCTGGCAATCGCGCTGCCGGTGTTCCTCCTGGGGCTGGTGAGCTACATCACCTTTGCTCTGCTCATGGCGTTTTTCCGCGCGACCTACGTTGACTTCTGGGGGGTGATTCTGTGCGTGGCCATGATGTCGATTTCGAGCCTCTTCTACATCATCGGCGGGCAATTCCTCGTGGGCAAGCTGTTCAATCTGGTGCCGATTTCGGGCTATGACGTGGGCGCTGAGGCGTTGAAGTTTCTGGTGCTGCCGGTCGTGGTCGGCGTGGTCGGCGGGATCGGGTCCAGCACGCGCTGGTATCGAACCATTTTTCTGGAAGAGATAAACCGCGACTACGTGCGCACGGCGCGTTCCAAGGGCGTTTCGGAGATGCGCGTCCTCTTTCGGCACGTACTGCAGAACGCAATGATCCCGGTGCTGACCGGAGTTGTCGTGGTGATACCGCTGTTGTTCATGGGCAGCCTCATTACGGAAGCGTTCTTTGCTATCCCCGGGCTTGGCAGCTACACGATCGATGCGATCAATTCACAGGATTTTGCTGTCGTACGGGCGATGGTGTTCTTGGGCTCGGTGCTCTACATCGTGGGGCTGATTCTCACTGATATTTCGTACACCTTGGTAGATCCAAGAGTTCGCTTTGAATAGCGTGTTTCATGGATGATCGCAATACGCGGGTTGGAGAAGGGACGGCGCGCGTTATCCGCGCAACGGTCCTGCCGCATCACAGCTGAAAGCGTCGCGCTCTATGTCATTCAAGCCGGAGTTGCTCCTGACCGACATCCTCATCTGGATGCTGGTCGCCATTGCCCTGGTGTTCGCGTTCTATGTGCGCCGGCACGAACACCTGCGCGCGCCTTGGCGCAAGGTCGCGCGAAGCGCGAGCGGCATGTCGGCGGCGACCTTGCTCGTCTTTTTCGTGGCGGTGGGGCTTGCCGATTCGTTGCACTTCCGAACGGAGCTGTCCTCGGATGACGGGGAGACCGTGTACTCGGTGGAGGTGCTGAGCGTTCTGGACGCGCTCGCGAGCCCGCTGCGGACGCGCGAGGAGAAGACCTACTCGGCGCCGCTGGCGACCCATCTCTTCACGAAAGAGACGATCGAGCTCTCCGGCGGGAAAACAATTCGCGATTTTCCCCGCTTGCTCTACGGTGGCGCGCACCTCGAGGACCCGGAGAATGAGTGGGGGCCGGACGTGATGCGCCGCGCGCTGGCGGGAATGTCAGCGGGGGGCGCCGCCTGGCTGGCCTTCGTTCTCCTGCTGTGCGGGTTGCTCGCGCGTCGCGCCAGGACCTCCATGCGCGCAACCTGCGCCGCGATCTGGCGCGGGCAGACCGAGGTGCCCTGGCGCGAAGTGCTGGCCACCCTGGCCATCGTGCTGCTCGCGATTGGCGCGGTCCTCTCGCTCAGTGGTGGATATCACGTCTTTGGCACGGACAAAGTAGGGCAGGACGTGTTCTACCTTGCACTGAAGAGCATCCGGACCGGCCTCGTCATCGGCACGCTCACGACGCTGGTCATGCTGCCCTTCGCCTTGCTGCTCGGCGTGATGGCAGGCTACTTCAAGGGCTGGGTCGATGACTTGATACAGTATTTGTACACGACGCTGTCCT
>LJTT01000022.1 GCA_001303585.1 Betaproteobacteria bacterium SG8_41 | reverse complement strand
GGATTTCAACATGCTGTCCTCGATCGGTGCTTTCGGGTTCGGGCTCTCGCAGCTCGTGTTCCTGTACGTCGTGGTGAAGACGATCACCTCGGGCGAGAAGGCACCGCAGAGCCCCTGGGAAGGCGCCGACACCCTGGAGTGGACGCAGCTGCCCTCGCCGGCGCCGTACCACAGCTTCGAGACGCCGCCGGTCATCAAGTGAACGCGCACTACCCTGGCGGGGAGACTTCCCGGCGCAACCGGCGCACAGCGCTCTTCATGATCGGGTTCGTCATCAAGATATGGCTGAAATGAGCCGCGACACCGAGAACCGCAAGCTGCTCTGGAAGCTCGTCACGATCGCGTGCGCGATGTTCGGCTTCGGCTTCGCGCTGGTGCCCTTCTATGAGCAAATCTGCGCTGCGACGGGCATCAACAACCTTTTCAATTCGGGCAACGCGGTGAACACCCAGATCGACAGCAGCCGCACGCTGACCGTCGAGCTCGATGCCAATATCAACGGCCTGCCGTGGCGCTTCGCGCCGCGCGAGCGCACGGTGCGGGTGCATCCCGGCGAGCTCGTGCAGGTGGCCTATATGGTGCGCAACAACTCCGACCGCCCGATGGTGGGCCAGGCGGTGCCGAGCTACGGGCCGCAGCTCGCCGGGAAGTATTTCAAGAAGCTCGACTGCTTTTGCTTTACCCAGCAGACGCTCGCGCCCGGAGAGGCCCGCGTGATGCCGGTGCTCTTCGTGATCGATCCGGCAATGCCGGCAGAGGTCGGCACGGTCACGCTGTCTTACACGTTCTTCGAGCTAAAGGGCGCCGCGGCCGCGCCGGCGGGGCGGGGCAATGCGAGCTGACGCTTTGGAACGGTTGCCGCAACGCGAGCCTGTCGCAGCCTCTCCGTGGCAGGCGCTGAAAGCGGTGTTCAGCGCGTTCTTCGGCGTGCGCCGTGCCGCGGACCACGAGGCGGTGCAGCTCAAGCTGCTGCACGTGATCATCGCGGGCGTGCTCGGCGCGGCGGTATTCGTGCTGACGTTGTTGACGATTGTGTGGCTGATCACGCGGCTCGCGTGAACATCGGGAATCGAGAGGAGAAATCGGGATGACCCAGTCGCAAGCGAAGTCATATTATCTGCCGAGCCCGTCGACCTGGCCGATCACCGGCTCGATCATGATGGGGCTGCTCGGGTTCGGGGCGGCGTTTTCCGTGAACGGATACACGCTCGGTTTCATCCTGCTCGCATGTGGCTTCGGCGTGATGATCTATCTGCTTTACGGGTGGTTCAGCACCGTTGCGCGGGAGAGCGAGGCGGGAAAGTACAACAAGCAGGTCGACACGTCGTTCCGCTGGGGGATGAGCTGGTTCATCTTCTCCGAGGTGATGTTCTTCGCCGTGTTCTTCGGGACGCTGTTCTACATGCGCGTTCTCTCGGTGCCATGGCTTGCGGAGTTCGACCAGAAGCTGCTGTGGCCGGATTTCAGCGCGACCTGGCCGGTGGCGGGCCCCGGCATCAAGGAGGCGTTCACGCCCATGGGGGCGTGGGGCATACCGGCGATCAACACGATGCTGCTGCTCAGCTCGGGCGTGACGGTGACGCTCGCGCACTGGGCGCTGATCCGCAACGACCGCATGAAGCTGATCGGCTGGCTGTTCGCGACGATCGCGCTCGGGCTGACGTTCCTGGGCTTCCAGTTCTACGAATACGGGCACGCCTACAGTGAGCTCAATCTCAAGCTCACCACCGGCGCGTACGGCGCCACGTTCTTCATGCTCACCGGCTTCCATGGCTTCCACGTGACCGTCGGCTGTATCATGCTCATCTCGATCCTGTTCCGCTGCGTGGCCGGTCACTTTAGTCCCGACCACCACTTCGGCTTCGAGGGCGTGGCCTGGTACTGGCACTTCGTGGACGTGGTCTGGCTGCTGCTGTTCATCCTGGTCTACTGGCTATAAGCGGACAACGCAAGAAGAAGAAGAAGCGAAAAACCAACGCGCGATAGTCAACAAAGGGGGAGGCCCCCGTCAGTAGAGGACCCGCCGCGCCGAGTGCGCGGCATTTTTTTCGGGAGCCTGCGTCGAAAAACCGCTACAGCCACGGACACGCACGGAAGCACACGGAAATTTATTTCTGTGGCGGCGCAATGTTTGGTCTGGTCGATCGTCCGTGTCGTTCCGTGTGATTCCGCGGCTAATGATTTCTTCAGTCGCTCGTCAGGGACTCGTTCTGCTAGAGTCTCCCGGTGATGATGCCGAAATGGTAGCTGAGCATGAGCAGCGCGAAGAGCACGACGGAGAGCGCGACGCGCACCGTCAGCGCCCGCACCGTGCGCTCTCCCTGCCCCTTGTCCCTGATGAGGAAGAAGAGCGCGGAAAACAGGCTCGCGACGATAAAGATCGCGAAGAGAATGACCAGAATTTTCATTTGCGGCGATGTTGCGCGCCCTCAGTGTAACTGAAGCGCGCGTGCCGACCAAACCGTTGCGCAGACTCCGCTTCAGACCATCTCTGGCGATCAGCCTCGCCGCCGCGGCCGGGATTGCCGCGAGCCTTGCGCTCGGTGCTTGGCAGCTCGGCCGCGCGCATGAGAAGGAGGCCATGGCCGCGCGGCTGGAGTCGCTGAGCGAGGAGCCTGCCATCGCGCTTCCCGTCGCGGAGGTGAGCGCGGAGGAAGTGCTGTGGCGCCGGGTCTCCGTGCGCGGGCGTTTCGAGCCGCGCTACGCCATCTTTCTCGATAACCAGGTCCGGGACGGTGTCGCGGGATATCACGTGATCATGCCGCTCGCCATCAGCGGCGGGGAGCGTTACGTCCTGGTAAACCGCGGCTGGATTGCCGGCGCGCGGGAACGCGCCCGCCTGCCATCGGTCAGAACGCCCGCGGGCCCGGTTGAGCTGAGCGGGCTTGCCGTTGTGCCGAGCCAGCGGTTTCTCGAGCTTTCCACCCGCGTGGCGGAAGGGCAGGTATGGCAGAACCTGACGCTCGAGCGCTACCGGCGGGCGGTGCCGATCGCGCTGCAGCCGGTGCTGATCCAGCAGCAAAGCCCGCTCGACGACGGACTGACACGCGAGTGGAGCCCGCCTGATTTCGGCGTCAATACGCATTATGCCTACGCGTTCCAGTGGTTCGCGCTGGCGCTTGCCATCCTCGTGTTCTATCTATTCGCGCATGTCAGACGCGCCGCCTAAACGCAGCCTGACCGTCCTGTGGGTCATGCTGGCGCTCACGATCGCGCCGGTGGCGGCTTCGTACTTCATCTATTATTTCTGGCCGCCATCGGGCGCCGTGAACTACGGGGAGCTCGTCGAGCCCCGCCGGGTGCCGGACACCCGGCTCGCGCTGGCGGACGGCGCGCCGTTTCAACTGTCGAGCCTGCGCGGCAAGTGGATCCTCGTGATGGTGGATTCAGCCGCATGCGATGCCTACTGCGAGAAGAAGCTCTACTACATGCGCCAGGTGCGGCTCGCCCAGGGGAAGGAAATGGAGCGCGTGGAGCGCGCGTTCCTCCTCAATGACGACGCAACGACCGCGCCCGAGAGGCTGGCGCCTTACGCCGGCACCTGGCTGATCCGGGCCGCCGGCAGCGAGGTTCTCGCGCTATTGCCGGCACCGGAAGCCCGTTCAGCGCATATCTACCTGATCGATCCGCTCGGCAATCTGATGATGCGCTACCCGCCCGAGCCCGACCCGAAGCGCATGATCAAGGACCTGAAACGCCTGCTCAAGGCCTCGCGGATTGGCTGATGCCGGCCCTTCGGGGGTCCGGTTGACGCCTCGGGGCACGGCCGACGCCTCGGTTTTTTTCACCGCACCGTTGATGCTAGAATTGCACCCTTTTCAGAGGCGTGCCCAAGCCAGATGTCGACCAGTCTCGTTCGCCAGCCGCTCGCATCGCGCGCCAGCCAGTTCTACCGGCTGACGAAGCCACGGGTCGTCTCGCTCATTGTGTTTACCGCAGTGATCGGGATGTTCCTCGCGACGCCAGGGATGGTCCCGCTGCAGGCGCTGGTCGCCGGCACGATCGGCATCGCGCTCACTGCGGGCGCTGCCGCCGCTTTCAACTGCCTCGTCGAGCAGAGAATTGATGCTTCGATGGCGCGCACCCGCGCGCGTCCGCTTCCGCGCGGGCAGGTGACGCCGCTGCAGACAGTGGTGTTTGCCGGCGCGGTGGGCGGCGCCGGGCTCTTTACGCTGCACCACTGGGTCAACGACCTCACGATGTGGCTCACGCTCGCTACCTTCGTCGGCTACGCCATCATTTATACGGTGATCCTCAAGCCCGTGACACCCCAGAACATCGTGATCGGCGGCGCCTCCGGCGCCATGCCGCCGGTCCTGGGCTGGGCCGCCGTCACGGGCGAGGTCGCGCCCGAGGCGCTGCTGTTGTTCCTCATCATCTTCGCCTGGACGCCGCCGCATTTCTGGGCACTGGCGCTCTATCGCAAGCACGAGTACGCGAAGGCCGGCGTGCCGATGCTGCCGGTGACGCATGGCGACCGCTTCACGCAGCTGCACGTGCTGCTCTACACGGTGATTCTCACGGCGGTTACCTTGCTGCCGTTCGTGACCCGCATGAGCGGGCCTCTCTACCTGGTCGTCGCGCTCGCGCTCGATGCGGTGTTCGTGCTCTACGCGTTGAAAATGTACCTCGCGTACAGCGACCACGTCGCGCGGCGCACCTTTCGCTATTCCATCCTGTACCTCGCCGCGCTGTTTGCGGCGCTGCTGATCGATCACTACCTCCAGCTGCTGGTTTGACGGGTGCGCAGCGCGGGTCTTGCCGTGAAAAGCATCCTCGCCAGCCTCACTGCTCTGCTGCTCGCCGCGCTGCTGGCGGGCTGTGAGCGCGCGCCCCAGCCGCCCGCGTTTCAGTTGACCGATGTCACCGGCGCGGAATTCGGCCGCGGATTCAGCCTCACCGACCACAACGGGCGTGCGCGCACGCTCGCTGACTTCCGCGGCAAGGTCGTCACGGTCTTTTTCGGATTCACGCATTGCCCGGACGTCTGTCCGACGGCGCTCGCCGAGATGGCAGAGGTGATGCGCGAGCTCGGGCCGGATGCGCAGAAAGTGCAGGTGCTGTTGATCACCGTGGATCCTGAGCGCGATACGGCGGAAGTGCTGCGCCAGTACGTGCCTTCCTTCCACGCCAGTTTTCTCGGCCTGCACGGTGACGCCGACGCGATCGCGCGCACGGCCAAGGAATTCAAGGTGTTCTACCAGAAGCAGGCGCTGCCGGGCGGGGGCTACAGCGTCGACCACAGCGCGGGCACGTATATGTACGACCGCGAGGGGCGCCTGCGTCTCTACGCGTCGCACGGCCGTGGCGCGGCGGCCCTGGTGCACGATATCCGCATCCTGCTGCAGAACTCCTAGTCGTAAATCGTGAATGGTGAATCGTAAATCGTAAGAACGCGCGGTTTCGCGACAAGAGGGGTTCCGATTCACGATTTACGGTCATTCAGTGTGATTCCGTGACGACCGCTTTCGTGATTCAACAGGGCTTGCAAGCCCTGTCCAGAAACGAAAAGCCCCGGTACGAACCGGGGCTTTAATGTTTTAAGAACAGCGTGCGGGTCAGGCGCCGCTTGCCGCGATCACACCCTTCATCTTCCCGAGTGCCTTGGCCTCGATCTGACGGATGCGCTCGGCCGAGACGCCAAACTCCGAGGCCAGGTCGTGAAGAGTTGCCGAGTCCTTCTCCTGCAGCCAGCGCGCCTCGATGATGCGCCGGCTGCGCGAATCCAGTCCGGCGAGCGCTTTCCTGAGGCCGGTGCGGCGCAGGTCCTCACTTTCCTCGCGTTCCAGCGCGCGGCTCGGCTCCGCATCGTCGGCCGCAAGGTAGCTGATTGGAGCGTACGTGTCGCCCTCATCGTCCCCTGCGGGCTCGAGCGCCACATCCTGGCCGGTGAGGCGGGTTTCCATCTCGACGACCTCGTCCGTTTTGACGCCGAGCTGGCGGGCAATAGCCGTGGTCTCTTCCGGGCCGAGTGTCGACAGGCTCTGCTTCATGCTGCGCAGGTTGAAGAACAGCTTGCGCTGCGCCTTGGTGGTCGCAATCTTGACGATGCGCCAGTTGCGCAGGATGAATTCGTGGATCTCGGCGCGGATCCAGTGCACCGCGAATGACACAAGACGCACACCGCGTTCCGGATCGAAACGCTTGACCGCCTTCATCAGGCCGATATTGCCTTCCTGTATCAGGTCGGCCTGCGGCAGGCCGTATCCCATATAGCCCCGGGCGATCGCGACGACCACACGCAGGTGCGACAGCACCAGCTCCCGCGCGGCGTCCACATCGTCCTTGTCGCGCAAGCGGCGCGCCAAGGCCACTTCCTGGTCCTGGCTGAGGATCGGAAACCGGTTAACGGTCTGGATGTAGCTCTCCAGGCTGCTTGCTACCGGCACGGGTAAGGCAAAGTTCGTCATCAAGTCCTCCTTGCGGCGCAGTTTAGCACTCTCGATCTAAGAGTGCCAGAATCCGAGAAAGTTCCTTGGATTCATGGCCTTGCTCTCAGAAGGGTTGGCGCAAAAACAGCACCAAATCAGCGCCTTGTATGCCCCGGGGCGGCCTCAGCGCAAATCGAGGCGAGCCAGGTGCTGGTTGACTGAAAGCCAGGCGCCAAACCAGCCAAGCACGGCCGAGAACAGGAGCAGGCTCAGGCCGTCCCGCGCGCTCAGCTGCTGGAGCTCGAGCCGGGTGCCGTAGAGCTGCGACAGATCGGCCAGTCCGCCATTCAGCCAGTAGAGGCTGATCGCGACGATGGCCCACGCGGTCAGTCCTCCCGCCAATCCCTGCACCGCGCCGAAATAGAGCAGGGGACGCCGGATGAATGGATCGGTCGCGCCGATCAGTTTGGCCACCTCGATCTCCTCACGCCGGGTCAGAATCTGCAGCCTGATGGTGTTGAATGTCACGGCGACCAGCGCAAACGCGAACAGCGTCGCGAGCAGCCACACGGCAAGCCGCGCCAGCTTCAGCCCGGCCTCGAGCCGGCGTGCCCAGACGGCGTCGAGTTGAACGTGGGCCACTCCGGGCCAGCCACGCAGCTCGTCGCGCAGTTGCTCCAGGACCTGAGGGGTGGCGTCTCGCGGCTGCACGACGAACGCGTCGGGCAATGGATTCTCCTTGAGGCTGTCGACGACGTCAGCCAGGCCGGTGCGGCTCTTGATCTGCGTGAGGGCCTCGTCGCGCGGCACGTAGCGCACACTGGCCACGCCGGGGTGCCCCCGCAGCCGTGTCTCGGTCCCGGCGACGTCCGCGTCGCCCGCGTCGAGCGCAAGGAACACCGACAGCTGGGGATTGGCGGCAAGCGATCGCGCATAGCCTTGAATATTGGCGAGGCCAACGTAGAGTCCCGCCGGCAGCGCCAGGGCGATGCCGAGCACGCCGACATTGAGCAGCGTTGCCACTGGCGTGCGCACAAGGCGCGCGAGCGTCGTCAGCAATGCGTTGACGTGACTCCAGAGCCAGGTAATCACGTAACGATAACCCCGGCTTTGAGGGCGACAACGCGCGGCTGCAGGCGGGCGGCGAGCGCCTCGTCGTGCGTGGCGATGACGACTGTCACCCCGACCTGGTTGAAAGAGCGGAAGAGCTCACCGATATCGGCGGCGTAGCCCGCGTCGAGATTGCCGGTCGGCTCATCGGCGAGCAGTATTGCCGGACGGTGCACGATCGCGCGCGCGATGGCCAGGCGCTGCTGCTCGCCGCCAGAAAGCGTGATCGGAAAGGCCTTCTCCTTTGCCAGCAGCCCGACCTTGTCGAGAGCGGCGCGCACGCGCCGCGCAGCCTCGCGCCGTTCGAAGCCGTTGACCTGCAGCGGCAGCATGACGTTCTCGAACGCGTTGCGATCGAAGAGCAGTTTATGGTCCTGGAAAATGAGCCCGAAGTTGCGGCGCAGGTACGGCACGGCGCCCGGACGCAGCGCCCCCACGTTCTGGCCATTCACGATAATGCTGCCGCCCGAAGGCCGCTCGATCGCTGCAGTCAGCTTGAGCACGGTGCTCTTGCCGGCACCCGAATGCCCGGTGATGAAGACCATCTCACCGGCGGCGATCGTGAATGTTACATTGCGCAGCGCCTCCAGCCCGCCCGGGTACCGTTTCCAGACTTTACTGAAGGAAATCATTTACGTAGGAGTGATTGCCGGTCGGCGCGAGGCACGCGATGCAAGACACGCATAGAGTGTTAGCGCTTACTCACAATAGTCCGCAGATCAGTCGAGGAGCGCCGCAACGAATTCCTCCGCATCGAAAGGGCGCAGATCGTCGAGACCTTCGCCGATGCCAATGAACCGAAGCGGAATGGGGCGCTCGCGTGCGATGGCGGCAATGATGCCGCCCTTCGCGGTTCCATCAAGCTTCGTCAGCACGAGGCCGGTCACGCCGAGCGCGGCGTCGAAGGCGCGCACCTGGGCCAGCGCGTTCTGACCGGTGTTGGCGTCGAGGACCAGCAGCACCTCGTGGGGCGCGCCGGGCAACGCCTTGTCGATGACACGCTTCACCTTTTTGATCTCCTCCATCAGGTGCAGCTGGGTCGGCAGCCGTCCGGCGGTGTCGGCGAGGACGACATCGGTGCCGCGCGCCACTGCGGCATTGACCGCATCATAGATGACCGCGGCGGCGTCACCGGATTGCTGGGTGATGACAGTCACATTATTGCGCTCGCCCCAGGCGATCAGCTGCTCGCGCGCCGCGGCGCGGAACGTGTCGCCGGCCGCCAGCAGCACGGACTTGCCATGCGCCTGAAAGTAATGCGCAAGCTTGCCGATCGAAGTGGTTTTGCCGCTGCCATTGACACCGGCCAGCATGATCACGAACGGCTTGTGCGCACCGATATCGAGCGGCACGGCGATGGGGCCGAGCAGCTCCAGCAGGGCCGCGTGCAGCGCCTGACGGAGCGCGCCGGCGTCGGTGATGCGCTCGCGCCGCGCGCGGGCGCGAAGCGCATCGAGGAGCTGCCCGGTCGCGGACACCCCGACGTCCGCGCTGATCAGCGCCGTCTCGAGGTCCTCGTAGAACGATTCATCCAGCGCACGCCCCGCTCCGAAAAGAGCCGAGAGCCGGCCCCCGAGCGCGCTCCGCGTCTTGCTCAGGCCCTGCCTGAGACGCTCTAGCCAGCCCGTGCGGCCGCCGTTCTCGCTGGAAGTTTTGAAACTAAACACGCGCTGCGCAGTCAGAAGCGGGGTGGTGTTGCTGCCGGCGTCAAGATAAAGGCCGCGTGCCCGTTTGTGTCCGGGGCATTTTGCAGTAGCCGGCCTGCCAATTTGGTTACAATTCTAGCCCAAACCCGTCCTGGTTACCTGATGCCCATGTCTAAAGTCCTGATGCGCGCTGCTGGCTTTGCGGTGGCGGCGGCGCTGCTTGCCCTGTCTCAAACAAGTCACGCCAGTACCGCGGAGAGCCGGCTCGCCAACGGCATGCGAGTGGTCGTCAAGACCGACCGGCGCGCGCCCGTGGTCGTCGCGATGGTGTGGTACCAAGTGGGCAGCGTCGACGAGGTGAACGGCGTGACTGGCGTGGCGCACGTGCTCGAACACATGATGTTCAAGGGCACGAAAACCACCAAGCCCGGCGAATTCTCGCGCATCGTCTCTGCTGCCGGCGGGCGCGAGAACGCGTTTACCACTCGCGATACCACGAGCTATTTCGAGACCCTGCAATCTTCCCAGCTCGAGCTTGCCCTGAAGCTCGAGGCCGACCGCATGAACAACCTCGAGCTCTTGCCCGAGGAGTTTGCCAAGGAGATCAAGGTCGTGATGGAGGAGCGGCGCTGGCGCACGGAAGACCGGCCGCGCTCGCTGGTTTTCGAGGCGCTGATGGCGACGGCACTGACCGCGCATCCCTATCGCCGTCCCGTGATCGGCTGGATGAGCGACCTCAAGAACATGACGGCGGACGACGCGGTCGATTTCTACCGGCGCTGGTATGCGCCGAACAACGCGTTGCTGGTGGTGGTGGGCGATGTGGAGCCCACTGAGGTTTTCGCGCTGGCGGAAAAGCACTTCGGACCGATTCCGGCCCGGACGCTGCCGGTGCGCAAGCCACAGAACGAACCGGTTCAGCGCGGGGAGCGCCGGGTCACCATCAAGGCGCCTGCGGAGCTGCCCTATGTTGTG
Organism: Betaproteobacteria bacterium SG8_41; assembly: GCA_001303585.1. GTDB lineage: Bacteria > Pseudomonadota > Gammaproteobacteria > Burkholderiales > SG8-41 > SG8-41. Next base: position 27,505 of record LJTT01000022.1, on the reverse strand, counting down.
ATGGCCTTCCCGGTGCCGCCATTGCGCGACGCCGAACGCGACTGGGAGCCCTATGCGCTGGATATGCTGACAGCGGTACTGGACGGCAACGAGGCGGCACGCCTCAACCGCACGCTGGTGCGAGGCGAGCGAGTGGCGAACTCGGTGGGTGCGGGCTACGACGGCATCTCCCGCGGCCCGGGCCTGTTCTATCTCATCGCGATCCCGACGCGCGGGCGCAGCGCGGCCGATGTCGAGACCGGTCTGCGGCGGGAAATGGCAAAGATCATCGAGGAGGGCGTCACGGACGAGGAGCTGAATCGCGCCAAGGCGCAAGCAGTTGCAGCGCAGGTCTACCAGCGCGACTCGATGTTCTTTCAGGCGCAGCAAATCGGTTCGCTCGAGATGGCGGGCATTCCGCATACCACCATCGACGTGCAGCTCGAGAAGCTGCGCGCGGTGACGCCGGATCAGGTGCGGGACGTGGCGCGCAAGTATTTCCGGGACGAGGCGCTCACCATCGTCGAGCTCGATCCCCAGCCGCTGCCGGCGCGCCGGCCGGTGGCGCCGCCCGAGGGAATGCGTCATGGGCGCTGAACGCTGGCTGACAGGGCTGCTCCTCCTGGCGCTCGCCGGGCCCGCGGCCGCCATCCTGCCGATCCAGCACTGGCAGACGGCGGGCGGCGCACGCGTGTACTTCGTCGAGAATCATGATCTGCCGATGCTCGATCTGAGCGTTGAATTCCCGGCGGGGTCGGCCTACGACAGCGCGGAAAAATCAGGGGCGGCTGCCATGACCAACCGGCTGCTGCAGCTGGGCGCGGACGGCATGAGCGAAGACGAGATCGCGCGCCGGCTGGCCGATATAGGGGCGCAGCTGGGCGCCAGCTCGGAGACCGATCGCGCGGGGCTGTCGCTGCGCACGCTCTCCAGCGTTCGGGAGCGGCGCCCGGCGCTCGATATCTTCGCGCGCATCCTTCGCAATCCGTCGTTTCCGCAAGCGGTGCTCGAGCGCGAGAAGGCAAGGCTGATCGGCGCGCTGAAGGAAGCGGACACCAAGCCCGACACCATCGGCTCGGTCAACTTCTACCGGCTGCTTTATCGCACCCATCCCTACGCCTTGCGCTCGAGCGGCGAGGTGGCGACCGTGGAGACGCTGACGCGGGAAGATCTCGTGAGCTTCTACCGGCGTCACTACGACCGGCGCTATGCCGTGGTCGCGCTGATCGGGGACGTGACGCGCGCCGAGGCGGAGGCCATTGCCGAAGAGGTGACGCGTGACCTGCCGCAGGGCAATGGGGCTAAACCGGCGCTGCCGGGTGTCGCGGTGCTCGATGACGGGGCGAGACGGTTCATTGCGCACCCCGCCTCGCAGGCGCATATCCTGATCGGCACGCCGGGAATCCGGCGGGGCGACCCGGATTATTTCCCCCTCTTCGTGGGCAACCACGTGCTCGGCGGCGGCGGCTTCGTCTCGCGCATCATCGAGGAGGTGCGCCAGAAGCGCGGCCTTGCCTACGCGGCGTACAGCTATTTCTCGCCGCTCCAGCGCGCGGGCCCGTTCGTGATTGGAATGCAGACGCAGCGGGAGCAGGCGGCCGAAGCGCTGCGCGTCGTGGATGCGACGCTGCGGGAGTTCGTGGCGAGCGGGCCGACCGAGGACGAGCTGCGCGATGCCAAGCGCAACATCATTGGCAGCTTCCCGCTGCGCATCGACAGCAACCGCAAGATCCACGGCTACCTGGCGCTGATCGGGTTCTACCAGCTGCCGCTCAGTTATCTCGAGGACTTTTCCGGCAACATCGAGCGCGTGACGATCGCCGACGTCAAGGCGGCCTTCGCGCGGCGTGTCGATCCCGATCGGATGGTGACCGTCGTGGTCGGTCCTGAACCCGCTGCCGTGCCCTGAGCCGGTTGCGGCGTCGCGCCGATGAGGAACCGGGTCCGCATCATCGGCGGGGCATGGCGCAGCCGCTGGATCGTTTTCCCCTCGCGCAAGGATCTCCGCCCGACACCCGATCGCGTGCGCGAGACGCTCTTCAACTGGCTGGGGCAGGATTTGACGGGCTGCAGCTGCCTCGATCTCTTCGCAGGCAGCGGGGCGCTCGGTTTCGAGGCAGCCTCGCGCGGCGCGAAGCGCGTGGTAATGGTCGAGCGCGACGCCGCGACCTTCCGCGCGCTGCAGGCGAGCCGCGCGGCCCTGGCCGCGGACGCAGTGGAACTCAAGAGAGCGGATGCGCTAGAATTCCTGCAGGCCGATGCGGATCTTTATGACGTCGTATTTCTCGATCCGCCGTTCAGAGCCGACTACCTGCCACGGTTGTGGTCGCTCCTGCCGCGGCATCTGGCGCCGGGGGCGCTCGTCTACTGCGAAAGCTCGGCGCGCCCGGGGACTCGGGAAGGGTGGCAGACCTGGAAGCAGGGACGGGCGGGCCGGGTTCTATACCAACTTCTGAAACGGATCCAACCATGAACCATACGGCGGTCTATCCTGGCACGTTCGACCCGATCACGCTCGGCCACGAGGATCTGATCCGGCGCGCTTCGAAGCTTTTCGACCGCCTGATCGTGGCGGTGGCCGACAGCTCCGCCAAGCGCCCGTTCTTCAGCCGCGACGAGCGCGTCGAGATGGCGCGCGAGGTTCTGAAGAGCGTGGACAACGTGGAGGTAGTCGGTTTTTCGGGGCTGCTGATGAAATTCGTGCAGGAGCACGGGGCGCGGGTCGTGATCCGTGGCCTGCGCGCAGCCTCCGATTTCGAGTACGAATTCCAGCTCGCCGGGATGAACAGGGGACTCTACCCCGATGTCGAAACCCTGTTCCTGACGCCGGGCGAGCGCTACATGTTCATCTCCGCGACGATCGTCAGGGAGATCTCGATCCTCGGGGGCGACGTGAGCAACTTCGTCCCGCCCGTTGTCGCGAAGCGGCTGGCGGCCAAGATCAAGCAGCTCGGCGGCAAGTAGTCGCTCCAGAAGCGAATCTTTTAGCCGCAGATAAACACAGATGAACGCAGATGTAAGACCCGCCTAACGGGGGTTTGGGCTTCGAACTATCTGTGTTTATCTGCGTTCATCTGCGGCTCAAATGGGGGGTTTAACACTTTGGTTGGCGAAGTGAGGCGCGGGTGGCGCTGAAAATCACCGACGAGTGCATCAACTGCGACGTGTGCGAGCCCGAGTGTCCGAACGGCGCCATCTCGCAGGGTGAGGAGATCTACGTCATCGACCCTGGCAAGTGCACGGAGTGCGTCGGCCACTTCGACGAACCCCAGTGCCAGAAGGTCTGTCCGGTGGACTGCATTCCCCTCGATCCGGATCACGTCGAGGCGCGCGAGCAGCTCCACGCCAAGTATCTCAAGCTCACCACCGAGAAAGCGTAAGTCGTGAGTCGTGAGTCGTAAGTCGTCAGTCGAACAAACCGAACGGGCGGTTTACTCGATTCACCATTCACGATTCACGCCTTTTGGCAGTTGGGACAATAGAAGGTCGAGCGCTGCCCCTGCCGTACCCCTTTGATCGATGTGCCGCAGCGCAAGCACGCTTCGCCGGCCCGGCCGTACACCAGGAACTGGTCCTGGAAATAGCCGGCCTGCCCATCGCTCGCGACGTAATCGCGCAAGGTGCTGCCTCCCGCCTCGATGGCGAGCGCGAGCGTTTCGCGAATTTTCTCCGCCAGCAGCGCGCATCGTGAGGCGCTCAGCCGGCGGGCCCGGGTGCGCGGGTGGATCCGGGCGCGGAACAGCGCCTCGTTGGCGTAAATGTTGCCCAGCCCCGCGATGACATGGCTGTCCATCAATACTTGCTTGATCGCCGCGCTGCGGTTGCGCGTCGCGCCGTAGAGCGCTGCGCCGTTGAATTCCGGGGAAAAGGGCTCGGGCCCGATACGGGCCAGCAATGGGTGCTTCAACGGGTTGCCCGTCTGCCACAATACGAGCCCAAAGCGGCGCGGGTCGCGCAACCGGACGACGGTGCCATTTTCCAGCACAAGGTCAAAATGGTCGTGCGGCGAGACCGGGGTGGAGTCATCCGCGACGATCAGACGGCCCGACATGCCGAGGTGCAGGATCAGCGTCCCGCTGCCGCAGTCGACGAGCAGGTACTTGCCCCGACGCGTGAGCGCCTGGATAGTGGCGCCGGTCACGGCGCCGGGCAACAGCCGAGGGACGCGGAAACGCAGGGCACGCTTGCGAATGACCGCAGTCCGAATGCGCTGACCGACCAGCAGTCGCTCGAGACCGCGGCGCGTCGTCTCGACTTCGGGGAGCTCAGGCACGCGAACTCCAGTGACCCGTGACCCGTGACCGGTGACCGGAGAATGTTGAAGGCAAGATAAGGTCGAATCCTGGATTCACGATTCAATTCTTCTCCGCTCGTTCCTTGCGCGCCGTTCCGGGCGGGGAGAGGAGACGCTGTCCGGCTTCTTCGGCAAAGTGATATTGCAGGCGCTGGTCCGCGCGGAGCAGGACCAGCTCCGGCTTGCGGCTCAGGATGCCAAGGTTGAGGTTCGTGCCGTTGCTCAGTTCGAGCCGCACGGCCTCCTGCGGTTCACCCGACTGGCCCGGCGCGATGCGCAGTGCCGTAGCAAAGCGCCACTCGTCCGCCCAGCGCGCGACCTCGTCGCCCCTCGGGTCGTGCGGCGCCGGGTCCAGCACCCAGCGGCCTTGCGTCTCCGTTACGGTGAACCCAGGGGGCGCGATCCGAACCGGCGATTCCCCGGGGGCGAACAGGCGCCGGCTCGCCAACGCCTCGGCTCGGGCCGGCAGGGCCAGTCCATAGCGCGTCGAAAGCGCGTATACCGCGTCGCCGGTAAGCACGTACTGCTCACGTGAGAGTTCGTTGACCAGGCCAAATTCAAAACGCTGCTCGTCCACGATGAGGCGCGCGTGCGGGCGGTCGAGGTCGAAGCGGGCGAGCGCCTGCGCCGGAAACCGGTGGACGGTGCGCGCCTGCACGATCGCCAGCAGGCGCTGCACCATGAATTCGTCGGCGCGAGCCGCAATCGGATCGACGAGAAACCAGGCGCCCTTTTGCCTTTGCAGGACAATCGCCGCCCGGCCAGGGCGCTCGATGCGCACCGAATTCGCCGTCGCGGGTGAAAGCGTGGACACGGCGTGCTCGACGGGCGCGTCACCGGACGGCTGCAGGTATACGACCAACCCAACGGCGGCCACCGCCAGGAGCAGCGCGACGTTAAGCCAGAAAGACTGCTTCATGTCTTGTGCCGGCGCCACCAGATCACCAGGCCCGTGATCATGAAGGCGAAGGGCAGCAAGAAGAGGAAGCTGAACGCGATGAGGTAAAGCGCGAGCTGGCTGATTTCCAGGCGACTGTCAGCGCTCGCGCGCGGCTGGATCGTGATCAGGTCATCATCGCCCACGAGCCAGTTGACGAGATTCACGCCGAGATCGAGGTTGCCCCCGTTGCCGAGGTAGGTGTTGGACAGGAAACCCGCGTTCCCGAATACGGCAATCCGTTGCGCCTTGTCATTCACCGTGCGCTGCAGCGCGACGGCGATCGTGACGGGACCGGGAACGTCACGGTTTTTGTCGAAGGAGAGGGCGCCCTCGAGGCTGCCCATTTCGACCCAGCCGCGCGGGGCCACCTCCACCAGCGGGACGGAGCGCCATTCATCGCTCTCGATCGTCCCGACCTGCCGGGAATAGGGGAACAGCGTGTTCAGCTGCAGGGTCGCCGTGACCGCGTGCGGGTTATAGCCGGCGGTTGTTCCAACCGCGAATGCCGGCGATGCGGCGAACTCCGATGCCCGCGGATCGACCACGACGCCCGGCATCAGCACCAGCCCGAGCTGTTCCGCGACCGGCTGCAATCCGCGCAACGGCTCGGGATCGATGAGCCAGAGCAGGTTTCCGCCCTCCGACAGGTACTTTCTTATCTTTTGCACCTCTGCCGCCGTGACCTCCGCCTGCGGGCTCGCAATCAGCAGCAGCGCCGCGTTGGCAGGCATCTCCTGTGCGACGGCAAGGTTGACGCTGTTGATCCGGAATCCCTTCGTCCGGAGCTGTCGGCCGAAATCACCAAGATCGTGATTGGCAGCGCCCGCCAGACTGCGCTCCCCATGACCATCGAGCCAGAGGACCAGCCGCTCCGTGCCCCGCACCAGCCGCATCAGCAGGTTGACGAATGCCCGCTCTGTGAACTCGGTAAGGTGCTCGACGCGCTGCTTGTATTCCACCACGAGCTCGACCGGCGCGCGCACGCCCGCTGCGGCGGCGGCTTTCGGGTTTTCGCGCGGGTCGACGAGCGTCAGTGACAGATCGGGCATGACGCGCTGGTACGGGCGCAGGAAATTCTCGATCCGACGGTGAACGTTCTCGCCACGCGTGTCATTGGCCATTGCATAAGCAGTAACGCTGACCGGCGCGTCGAGCTGGCGCAGCACATCCAGAGTGGCGGTCGAAAGCGTATTGCGACCCGATTGCGTGAGATCGCGCTCGATCCGGTGCTCGTGCGCCAGGTAGGCGAGGAGTGTCACGAGCGCGATCAGCAGCACCACGAACAAGCCGTGGTGGACGAACAGCTGCAGATGGCGCCTGCGGGGGAAAGGCATCTATCCTCTCGCTCAACCTTTCAGGCGCTGCGCTTCGAGCTGGCGCGCTGCCAGTGCCAGAAAAAACACCACCAGGAGCAGCGCGCAGGCGACCGCGTAGGTGTCGAGCACGCCCTTGGCGAAAGGCTCGAAGTTCTTGATGGGGGACAGCACTTGGGCAAGGCTCGCAGCCAGCAGCCACTCACGTGCATTCAGGCCCTCGATCGCAGCCTCGCCCGCGAGCATCATCAGCAGCAACGCCGCAAAGGAGCCCACGGCGGCCGCAACGGGATGGACCGTCAAGCAGGAAGTGAACAAGCTTACGGCGGCGAAACTCGCCGCCAGCAGCGCAAGTCCGGCAACGAGCCCGGCGAGCAGGCCATAGTCGAGGTTCGTTGCCGCCGCGAGTGACAAGGGCATGAGCGCTGCGAGCGCCACCGTCAGCAGCAGGAACGCGAGCAGGCCGAGAAACTTGCCCAGCACGATATGCGTCATGGAAACCGGGGCAGACATGATCAGCACCAGAGTCTGATTGCGGCGCTCTTCCGCGATGAGCCGCATCGCAAGCAGGGGCACCGTGAATAGAAACACGCCCGCGGCGGTGCCGAACACCGGGGCCGCCACGAGTTCAGTCGCGCCCGGCGGGTTCGCCAGCCTCGCGAGCTGTGACTGCAGTTGCAGGAAATCGTCGAGCCGGCGCAGGAACACATAGCCCATGACGAGCTGTGTCACGGTGAGCACGACCCACGCCAGCGGCGAGGCGAACAGCGATTTCAGCTCCTTGCCTGCGATGGTAGCGATCATGATCGGGTTTTAAGTGTTGAGTGTTGAGCGTCGGGTTGCATGTTGATTCACGATCTCGCGAACCCAGGACTCAACACTCACTGGATGTCCTCGCGGCGGGTGAGATTGACGAAAACGTCCTCCAGGCTGTTTTGCGCCGGCGCGATGCGATAAAGCCCCCAGTCGCGGGCGCCGGCGTGGCTCACCAGCGCATCGGTCGGGTCGGCGCCCGGTGAAACCTGGACCCGGAAAAGCGTCTCGTCCGTGCGCTCGACGGCCGCGATGCCCGGTACGGCCGCGAGCTCCTCGGGCGGAGGCGGGCGCCGCAGTCCAAGAACAATCGTGGCGCCGCGCTCGAACTGCTTGAGCGCGGCGATGGTGTCGCTGTAGACGATGCTGCCGTAGTGCATGATCTGAACCCGGTCGCAGAGCATTTCCACCTCCGGAAGAATATGGGTGGAGAGAACCACGCTGTGGGTGCCGCCGAGCTCGCGGATCAAACCCCGGATGTCGCGGATCTGGTTCGGGTCGAGGCCGATGGTCGGCTCATCGAGGATCACGACATCCGGGGCGTGCACGATCGCCTGCGCGATGCCGACGCGCTGCTGGTAGCCTTTCGACAAGGTGCCGATCAGCTTGGTGGCCACGTTGACGAGGCCGCAGCGTTGCTGCACCCGGGTAACCGCCTCGGCCAGCATCGCGCGCGGCACGCGGTGGAGCCGGGCAGCCAGCCGGAGATACTCGTTGACCGTCAACTCGCGGTACAACGGCGGCACCTCGGGCAGGTAGCCGATGTGCGCCTTGGCGGCGGTTGGTCTCTCAAGGAGGTCGATGCCACAGATGCTGACCGCGCCGTGCGTGGGGGCAATATTGCCCGTCAGCATCTGCATGGTGGTGGTTTTGCCGGCGCCGTTCGGCCCGAGAAAGCCGAGCACTTCGCCACGCCGGAGCTCGAGCGTGATGTTGTTCACGGCAACGTGATTGCCGAAACTGCGGGTCAATCCATGCGCAAAAATTGTATGGGCGGGATCCGGTTCCGGCATCGTGGCGGTCAATGATACACGGCGGAAGCTTCTCTTGTGGCGCCGGCAAAATATACCTAATATGTCAAGGTTTATGGAAGCAACCGGCCCCGGCACGGGGCTGCCCCGTCAAATGATCCCTTATCGTTTCCTGGTCTTAACGCTCTGCGCGGCGCTTGGCGCATGCGCGCAGCAACCGTCCCGCGAGGACGCGGGTGCGGCTGGCGCGGATGACGCGCAAGCGTTGCCAAGGGTGGTGACGGCGAAGCCCGCGGCTCGCGAGACGCCCCTCCCGAACATCGAGCTTACCGAAGAGCTGCTCTACAAACTGATGCTCGCGGAGGTGGCCGTGCAGCGTGGCCAGCCGCACGTGGCGGTGCCCGCTTACCTCGAATTGGCGCGGGACACGCGCGATCCGAGAATCGCACAACGCGCCACCGAGGTTGCATGGAACGCGCGCTTTCAGTCGGCCGCGCTCGAGGCGGCCACCCTCTGGCTGCAGGCCGAGCCCAAATCGACGCGGGCGCGCCAGATCATCGCGGCGCTGCTGGTCAATCAGGCGCAGCTTTCCGAGGCGCAGCCGCACCTTGAAAAATGGCTGGCCGCCGACCCCGACAATATCGGACAGAGCTTCCTGCAGCTGAATGCGCTGCTTGCGCGTCACAAGGACAAGCCGGCCGTGTTGCAGCTCATGCGCGGGCTTGCCGCGAAATACCCGAAGGTGCCGGAAGCGCGGCTGGCGGTAGCGCAGGCGGCGTGGAACACGAAAGACGAGGCGCTGTCCCTCGACGAAGCGCGCGCCGCGCTCGAGTTGAGGCCGGACTGGGAAAGTGCGGCGCTTTTTGTTGCGCAGGTGCTGCAACGCCGCTCGGACGATGAGGCGATTCAGTACCTCGGCGGCTACCTCGAGACGCATCCCGGAGCGCGCGATGTGCGCCTCAACTATGCGCGGCTGCTGGTGAACGCGAAGCGCTATGCCGAGGCCCGCGAGCAATTCGAGATCCTGGTCAAGGATTATCCGCAGAATGCGGAAGTCAATATGGCGGTCGCGCTGCTTGCCGTGCAGACCAATGACTACGACGCGGCCGAGGCGCGGCTGAAACGCGTGCTCGAGCTCGATTACAAGGACCCGGATGCCGCGCGCCTCTACCTTGGACAGGTGAACGAGGAGCGCAAGCGTTTCGACGAGGCGCTGAAATGGTACTCGAGCGTAAACCGCGGCGCACAGTACATCAACGCGCAGGCCCGCTACGCGGGCGTCCTGGCCAAGCAGGGCAAGCTTGCGGAAGCGCGACAGCACCTGCAGCAGGTCAGCGCGCAGAGCAATCGCGACCGCGTCCAGCTCACGCAGGCCGAGGCCCAGCTGTTGCGCGAGGCGAATGCCTATCAGGAGGCATTCGACGTGCTGGGCGAAGCACTGGAGAAAATGCCGAACGCGCCGGATCTTCTCTATGACCACGCAATGGCTGCCGAGAAGGTCGACCGAATCGATATCGTCGAGGCCAACCTGCGCAAGCTCATCAAGATCCGGCCGGATCACGCCCATGCCTACAACGCGCTGGGCTACACCCTCGCGGACCGCAATCAGCGCGTCGAGGAGGCGCATGAGCTGATCCAGACCGCTCTCAAGCTCGCGCCCGATGACCCGTTCATTCTGGACAGCATGGGCTGGGTGCTTTACCGGATGGGCCGCAAAGAGGAAGGGCTCGATTACCTGCAGCGGGCCTACACGCAGCGCCCCGACGCGGAAATCGCTGCGCATCTTGGCGAAGTGCTCTGGGCCTTGGGGCGGCGCGAGGAAGCCCGCCGTATCTGGGGCGGGGCGCTGAAAGAGCACCCGAAAAACGAGGCCCTGCAGAAGACCGTTAAGCGCTTCCTCCCGTAGCGAAGCGCCGACCATGATCCGGTTACCCTCGTGCGCTGCGCTCGCCGCGAGCGCGTTTCTTGGGGCGTGCGCGGCGCTTGCGCCGCCGGCCGGCGCGCCCGTCACGCCGGTGCCTTTCGACCTGATCGGGCGCGTTGCCGTGAGCTACGACGGCCGCGCGTTCTCCTCGAGCGTGCGCTGGCATCACCTTCCGGAGCGTGACGAGATCTGGTTGCTGACGCCCGCGGGCCAAACGCTCGCGCACATCGTCAGCGATCGCGCGGGCGCCACGCTGACCGGTGCGGATCGGAGTCAATACCACGCGGCCAGCGCAGAGACTCTGACGCGGCAAGGGCTCGGGTGGGAATTGCCGCTGACGCACCTCGGATGGTGGGTGCGGGGCGAGGCCGCGCCGAGTACCCCGGCCCACGACGTCGTGCGCGACGAGCGCTCCCGCCTCGTTGCACTGACCCAGGACGGCTGGCGCGTCAAGCTGGTGCGGGATCCGTTGGTTGAGGACGGCAGCCTGCCGCGACGGCTGGAGCTGGCGAATGGCAACCACGCGATCCGTCTGGTGATCGACGGCTGGCGCACGGTGGCGGGGCCGTGAGCACGCCGCGGACCCAATATCCCGCGCCGGGCAAGCTCAACCTCATGTTGCGCGTGGTGGGCCGGCGCGCGGACGGCTACCACCTGCTGCAGACGGTGTTGCGTCTCATCGATTACGGCGACACGCTTCGCTTCCAGGTGCGCAACGACTCCGTGATTGCGCGCGTGAATGAAGTCGAAGGCGTTCCGGCCGCGGAGGATCTCGCAGTGCGCGCGGCGCTTCTGCTTCAGCGCGCGACGGGCACGCGGCTGGGCGCCGATATTGCGCTCGAGAAGCGCCTGCCGCTTGGCGGGGGGCTTGGGGGCGGAAGTTCGGACGCGGCGACGGTATTGCTCGCGTTGAACCACCTGTGGGCAACAGGGCTCGAGCGCGCCAGATTGCTCGAGCTGGGGCTCGAGCTGGGCGCCGACGTGCCGTTCTTCATCAACGGGGAGAACGCCCTAGCCGAGGGCATCGGAGAGCGGCTCCAACCGCTGGGCCTACCCCCCGCCTGGTACCTGGTCCTGACCCCGCCCGTGGCCGTGCCCACGGCCCGGATCTTCGCCCATCCTGAATTGAAACGGGATTCAAAACCTATTAAAATGCAACGCTTTTCGGGCGAGCAAGCGGGCAACGATCTGGAAGCGGTCGTGTGCCGCGAATACCCAGCGGTGGCAAAGCATCTGGAATGGCTGCGACGGTCCGCGCCGGCCTGGGTGACCGGCAGCGGGGCATGTGTGTTCGCCTCATTCGAGACCGAGAAGGCGGCACGCGAGGTGTGGGGGCGGGCACCCGCGGGAATGCAGGGATTCGTTGCCCGGGGTCTGGCGCGGCACCCGTTGCAAGAGCTCGCTTGCTGAGGCGGACCCGGGTTCGGGCGGGCGACGTTCCGGCGGACCGTCTGCCCGGATGGAGCGCTTTTGGGGAGTCGCCAAGCTGGTTAAGGCACCGGATTTTGATTCCGGCATGCGAAGGTTCGAATCCTTCCTCCCCAGCCAGATTGCTTGACGTGGCGTGGCGTAGCGCCGCCCACGCGGTGGTCCCGACCGAATCGGGACGTTGCGGGCGCGCAGAGGGAAGAGCGTGAGCTTAGATCGCTTGATGTTATTTGCCGGCAATGCCAATCCCCGGCTTGCCGAGGATGTCGTCGGGCATCTTCACATCCATCTCGGCCGCGCCAGGGTCGGCCGCTTCAGCGACGGCGAGGTGATGGTTGAGATCCTCGAGAACGTTCGCGGCCGCGACGTGTTCGTGCTGCAGTCGATCTGCTCGCCCACCAACGACAACTTGATGGAGTTGCTGGTGATGGTGGACGCGCTCAAGCGAGCCTCGGCGGGGCGCGTTACCGCCGCCATTCCGTACATGGGCTACGCGCGGCAGGACCGGCGCCCGAGCTCGGCGCGCGTGCCGATCAGCGCCAAGGTCGTTGCCAACATGATGGCGAGCGTCGGCTTGGACCGGGTGCTCACGATGGACCTGCACTCGGAGCAGATCCAGGGGTTCTTCGACATCCCGGTGGACAACATCTATTCGGGACCGATTCTGCTGGGGGATGTCTGGAAGCATGGTTTCAACAATCTGGTGGTGGTATCGCCGGACGTGGGTGGTGTGGTGCGCGCGAGGGGTCTCGCCAAGCGGCTCGAGGCGGACCTTGCCATCATCGACAAGCGGCGGCCGCGCCCCAATGTCGCGACCGTCATGCACATCATCGGCGAGGTCGATGGCCGCACGTGCGTGATCGTGGACGACCTGGTGGACACCGCCAATACGCTTTGCGAGGCGGCAAACGCGCTCAAGAAGAACGGCGCGGAGCGGGTCCTCGCGTACTGCACGCATCCCGTGCTCTCGGGCAAGGCCGTGGAGCGCATCAATGAGTCGGTGCTCGACGAGATCGTGGTAACGGACACCATCCCGCTGGCTGAGGATGCCAAGCGGTGCAAGAAGATACGGGTGCTCACCGTGGCAAGCCTGCTGGCCGAGACGGTGCGGCGCATCAGCAACGAGGACTCTGTCAGCTCGCTATTCGTCGAATAGCGAGCTGACCCTAGAGGTTCAAAGTTCAAGGTTCAAAGTTGTCGATCGCGGCGAATCCAGAACCTTGAACATGGAACACGGAACATTGAACATTTTTTTAATTGGGGCGATCTGGTCGCGGACGCCCCGTTTTTCGGGAGAGTGAAATGAAGATTGAAATCACTGCCTACCCGCGCGCGAAGCAAGGATCGGGTGCGAGCCGCCGACTGCGCGTGACGGGGCGGGTGCCGGGCATCCTGTATGGTGCCGACAAGCCCGCGGCGAACGTCGAGTTCGACCAGAAGGACCTGCTGCAGAATCTCAAACGGGAAGCGTTCCACGCATCCATACTCGATCTCGCGCTCGACGGACAGAAAGAGCAGGTCCTGCTGCGGGACTACCAGATGCATCCCTGGCGGCAGCAGGTGCTGCACGTCGATTTCCAGCGCGTGGACAAGACGCGGAAGATACACGTGCGCGTGCCGCTGCACTTCATAAACGCCGACATCTGCGTCGGCGTGAAGACCGGCGGCGGCGTCGTTCAGCATACGTTGAACGACATCGACATCCAGTGCCTGCCCGACGACCTGCCTGAATATATCGAGGTGGACCTCAAGGATCTGGAGCTGAATGAGCTCCTGCACGTGAGCGATCTCGTGATGCCGCAAGGCGTCGAGCCGATATCCAAGTTGAAGCAGGACAACCCGGCGGTCGTCTCGGTGCACCTGCCGAGAGAGATCGTGATCGAAGAGGAAGTCGCTGCACCGGTGACGGAGATCATCGGCGAGGCACCGGCCGAGGGCGAAGAAGCCGAGGCAGCACCGGCCGAAGGCGAGAAGAAGGAGTCCGCCGGCGAGAAGAAAGAGAAGGAATAAGCGCCGCTTGTGGAAGAAGCCCGCCAGCGGCAACACCATGGCGGGCTTTTTTCGTTTTAGTGTTGAGTTTTGAGAGTTGAATTATGAGTTAACCGCGCAGATTTCCGGTGCGCGCTCAACCCTCAACCCTCAACCCTCAACCCTCAACCCTCAACCCTCAACCCTCAACATTCAACACTCTTCGAATGAAGCTGATCGTCGGGCTCGGCAATCCCGGGCAGAAATACGAGGCCACGCGGCACAACGCCGGATTCTGGCTCGTCGAGCGTTTTGCCGCCCAGTCGGGCACGGTGCTGCGCAAGGACGGCAAGTTCCAGGCCCTGGTCGGTCGGCACGGGGCAAGCGGTGTCTGGCTGGTTCTGCCGCAGAGCTACATGAACTCGAGCGGCCGGCCGGTGCAGATGATGGCGAGCTTCTTCAAAATCGCACCGGCGGACATTCTTGTCGTGCACGACGAGCTGGATTTCGCCCCGGGAACCGTGAGGATTAAGCAGGGCGGCGGCATCGCCGGGCACAACGGCCTCAAGGACATTTCCGGCCGGCTGGGATCGCATGACTACTGGCGGCTGCGAATCGGCATCGGCCACCCCGGCGAGCGGAACACCGTCACCGACTACGTGCTGCACAAGCCGGCGCAGGAGGAACGCACCGCCATCGACAGCGCGATCGACCGCGCGCTCGAGGTGCTGCCGCTCGTACTCGGCGGTGACATGCAGGGCGCAATGCTGAAGCTTCACACCGATGAGAAAGCGGCCGTGGCGCCACCGCCGCGGGAAGCGGAAGAGCGGACCCAGCCGGAGAAGGCGGAATCGAAGACGCCGGCGCCACCGCGGAAAACGGGCAAGGCGGAACGGCCGCAAAAAGCGAAGGCCGCCGCGCCTGCGAAGCCCGCCGAAGACGCCGGCGGCACCAGCGATGCCGGCGCGGCAAAGCCGGAAAAGTCTGAAGGCAAAAAAGGCGCGCTCGGCTCGTTTCTGAAAAAACTCCTGCCCGACACGCACCCGAAGTCAAAGAAATGAGCCTGAAATGCGGCATCGTGGGCCTGCCCAACGTGGGCAAGTCCACGCTGTTCAACGCGCTTACCAAGGCAACGATTCCAGCGGAGAACTACCCTTTCTGCACGATCGAGCCCAACGTCGGCGTGGTGCCCGTGCCCGATCCGCGCCTTGCGCGCATCGCCGAGCTGGCCCGCCCCGAAAAGGTGACGCCCGCCGTGGTCGAGTTCGTCGATATTGCCGGCCTCGTCGCCGGCGCGTCGCAGGGCGAGGGGCTGGGAAACCAGTTCCTGGCGCACATCCGCGAAACCGACGGCATCGTCAACATGGTCCGTTGTTTCGCGGATGACAACGTGGTGCACGTGACCGGCGCGGTTGATCCGGTTGCCGACATCGAGACGATCCATACCGAGCTCGCGCTCGCAGATCTCGCGACCGTGGAGCGCACGCTGGCGCGGGCGATGCCCAAGGCGCGTTCCGGCGACAAAGCGGCGGCCAAGTTTGAATCGGTGCTCGCCCGGGCACGCGCCCACCTCGATCAGGGAAAGCCGGTGCGCGCGCTGCTGCTCGAACCCGAGGAGCAGGAGCTGCTCAAGCCGTTGTGCCTGCTGACCGACAAGCCGGCGATTTACGTGGCCAACGTGGACGAGCATGGCTTTGAGAAGAATCCGCTGCTCGATCGTGTCAAGGCGCACGCAGCCGGGGAGGGCGCGCCGGTCGTGGCGATCTGCGCCAAGCTCGAAGCCGAGATCGCCGACATGGGCGACGAGGACCGCGCCGCATTTCTGGCGGACCTCGGCCTCGAGGAGCCGGGCCTGAACCGCCTGGTGCGCGCCGCCTACGAGCTGCTGGGCCTGCAGACCTACTTTACGGCCGGCCCCAAGGAAGTGCGTGCCTGGACGATTCACCGCGGCGACACCGCCCCGCGCGCCGCCGGCGCAATCCATACGGACTTCGAGCGCGGCTTTATTCGCGCCGAGGTCATCGCCTACGACGATTACATCGCCTGCGGCGGCGAGCAGGGAGCCAAAGAGGCCGGGAAGATGCGGGTCGAGGGTAAGGAATACGTGGTCCGGGATGGAGACGTCATTTATTTCCGGTTCAACGTTTGACGGCCCGTAAACGCTGGCGCACGGGGCCGTTTGCACCGGTCCCGCCGCGTGCATTGCACGCCGCCGTTCGTTATACTAAGTGCGTTGTCACGGGCGAAAATTCCGCCGGGGCGTAGAGAGACCGCGAAGATACAACAGAGGTGGCTCAGAAAAGGCAGCCGAAAATGATGATGCACAAGACGCTTTGCGGCTGGATTCTTGCAATGGTCTTTTTGTCGGGTTGCGCGACGAACTTCGATCCGCGGTCGGTCGACAGCGACGGGCTCTACAGCGCGATCACAGCGGACAACGTCGATTACATTCACGGCGCGGTCAGGGCGGGCGCCATCAGTCCCAACCAGCGTATTCCCGCCCCGGGCTACAGCGCAGGGGCGCCGCTGATCACGCTCGCTGCGCGGGCGGGTTCCGTGGGTGTAATCCGATATCTGATTGGAGCGGGCGCCGATCTGAATGCCCGCTCTCCTTACGATGAGACCGCGTTGATGCTGGCGTGCTTTTTCATGAGCGACCAGGAAGGCCGGGGCGCGTCTTATGAACAGCACGAGGCGGCGGCGCGCATGCTGGTCGAAGCGGGCGCCAACCTCGAAGCCACCCGGGACGGCTACACGCCTTTATCGTACGCCGCCTATCAGGGGCGCGAGCGCACCATCCGTTTTCTGCTTTCGCGCGGGGCGCGCGTCGATGGTTACGTCGAGGACGGAATTACCTACCTCCCGACGCCCCTGATGATGGCGACCATGATGGGCCACGCGGAAGTGGCGCGCCTGCTGCTGAAAGCGGGGGCGAACGCGCGGCTGAGAGTGGAGGCGGGTAACACGGCTTTCGAGCTCGCGCGCAAGTACCGGCAGACGCATCTCTACTCCATGCTGCGTTGCGCGGAGGGGCTGCCACGGGGACAGAAATTCTTGCACTGGTGTGACGGTGCAACTTCCACCGACTCATTGATCCCGGCGGGGTTGTTTCGCCGGTAATCAGTTATTGCTCCGCGCGGCGCCGAACGACGCCGTTCGGATGCGTCCCACGCGGGGCCTCCGGGCCCTCATCCTTCCGTTAACAGGTGATGAATAGTTGTGATGATGACTGGTGGTGAAAAATGGTGATGAGAGAGGGGTTTCAGACCGCCCATTACTAGTAGTCATCACCCTTTTCCATCACCAGTACGCCTCAGGCCGTTCGCGCGGCGGGCTTGAGGCTGATCACCACCACGCCGACCAGCACAAATCCCGAACCAAGAATCTGCAGCGGCGTCATGACCTCGTCCAGACCCAGATAGCCGAGCACGATCGCCGTCACGGGACCGAGCGCGCCGATAATGGCAACCTTGTTGGCGCCAATGCGCCGCAGCGCTTCGGCCACCATGAAGCCGGGGATCACCGTGCTGGCAAGCGCCATCGCAATCGCGAGACCGTACACCTCGAGCGGCAGGTCGAGCGCGGAGAGGGGGCGCAGCACGAAGAATTGCGCGATGCAGGCGACACTCGCTGCCACCATGGCATAGGCGGTAAAGCGCACCGAGCCGACCCGCGCGATCACCTCGCTTCCTGCGACCAGGTACACCGCGTAGCACGTCGCGCTGGCAAACACGAGCCCAGCGCCCAGCAAGAGGTTGCGCTGCTCGCCGCCGAGCGCGTGCCAGAACACCAGCAACAGGCCGAGGTAGGTCACAATCAGGGCGACGATATCGCGGGCCGTCGCGCGCTTTCCCAGAAACAGCGCGGAGAGCACGACCACCACCGTCGGGTAGATGAACTGCAGCAGCCGGCCGAGGCCGGCGGTGATGTACTGCAGGCCAAGGAAATCGAGGAAGCTCGCTCCGTAATAACTGAGGAGCCCGAGTCCGACGATTGCGGCCAGATCGCGTCGCGAGAGCGATTGCTGTGCCGAGCCGCTCCGCGCCCATACGGCTGCCGCGAGGAAGAATGGCATCGAGAAGACCATGCGCAGCGCAAGCAGCGTCACCGGATCGACGACATAGGCATAGGCCAGCTTGATGATGACCGGGCGCAGCGAAAAGAAGATGACGCCGCCGATCGCGAGCAAGACTCCCGCGACCAGAAAACCACGCGTCGCTTCCGGGCGGCTCACCGCCGCCTGCTGCCGAACAGCGAACCCAAGACTCCGCGGATGAGCTGGCGGCCGATCTGGCTTCCGATGGCCCGCGCCGCGCTCTTGGTGGCCGCCTCAATCGCGCCTTCACGTCGACCACCGCGCGGCCCGGTCGAGCCGCGGAGCAGACTTTCCAGATCGCCAATCAGGCCGCCCGACGCTTCCGATGCGGCGCCTGCGGCCGTGTCGGGGGCATCGGCAGCGCGCTCGGCGATCCGTTGCATGAGCTTCTCGTGCGCAGATTCGCGGTCCTCGACCTTGTCGTAGACGCCACCCAAGCCGGAAGACCCAAGCGTTTCGGCGCGCTCCTCCTTGGACACCGGGCCGATGCGCGTGCCGGGTGGCAGCACGAAGGCGTGCTCGACCACGGTCGGCCGGCCCTTCTCGTCGAGGAACGAGACCAGCGCCTCGCCCACCCCGAGCGCCGTGATGGTGGCCTCGACGTCGAGTTCCGGGTTGGCGCGGAGCGTCGTCGCGGCGGCTTTCACGGCTTTCTGGTCACGGGGCGTGAACGCGCGCAACGCGTGCTGCACGCGGTTCCCGAGCTGCCCGAGGACGGCATCGGGAATGTCGAGCGGGTTCTGGGTCACGAAATACACGCCGATGCCCTTGGAGCGGATCAACCGCACGACCTGCTCGATCTTGTCGAGAAGGGCCGGGGGCGCGTCGTCGAAGAGCAGGTGCGCCTCATCGAAGAAAAACACGAGCTTCGGTTTCGGCGGGTCACCGACCTCCGGCAGCTCCTCGAACAGCTCTGCCAGCAGCCAGAGCAGCAGCGTGGAGTAGAGCTTCGGCGCGCTCATGAGTTTGTCGGCGGCGAGAATGTTCACGACGCCGCGCCCCTTCGCGTCGGTCTGAATGAGGTCCGCTATGTTGAGCGCCGGCTCGCCGAAGAAGCGGTCGCCGCCTTCCTGCTCGAGCGCGAGCAGCCCGCGCTGAATGGCGCCGACCGAGGCCGCCGATATGTTTCCATATTGGGTTTTGAACGATTTCGCGTTGTCGCCGACGTGCTGCAGCGTCGTGCGCAGGTCTTTGAGATCGAGCAGCAGCAGGCCGTTGTCGTCGGCGATCTTGAAGGTGAGCGTCAGCACGCCGGACTGGGTATCGTTCAGCCCCAGCATGCGAGCGAGCAGTAACGGCCCCATCTCCGAGATGGTCGTGCGCACGGGGTGGCCCTGCTCTCCGAACGGATCCCAGAACACGGTCGGGCATGCCTCGAACGCCGCGTCTTTGATCGCGAGCATCTCGAGGCGCTCTTTGACCTTGCCCTTCAGCTCCCCGGGACGCGACAAGCCCGCGAGATCGCCTTTGACATCGGAAACGAAGACCGGGACCCCGATGCGGCTGAAGCCTTCCGCGAGTCGCTGCAGTGTGACGGTCTTGCCCGTGCCTGTTGCGCCAGCGATCAGCCCATGGCGGTTCGCAAGCGAGGGCAGCAAATAGTGCCCGGCACTGGATTTTGCAATGAGGAGCGGTTCTGACATGGCATCACGCGTGATAAAATTGCCGCCATTTTAACGAGTTATGTGCTTGGCAGGGGCTTTGGAATGGCGGGTCACAGCAAATGGGCAAATATTCAGCATCGCAAGAATCGTCAGGACGCGAAGCGCGGAAAGATTTTCACCCGGTTAATCAAGGAAATTACGGTTGCGGCGAGGCTGGGCGGGGGCGACCCCAATGCCAATCCGCGCCTGCGGCTCGTGATGGACAAGGCGTTCGACAACAACATGCCCAAGGAAAACGTCGAGCGCGCGATCAAACGCGGCACCGGCGGCCTGGAGGGCGCCAATTACGAGGAAATTCGCTACGAGGGCTATGGCATCGGTGGCGCGGCGGTCATGGTGGACTGCATGACTGACAACCGCACGCGGACCGTGGCGGACGTGCGCCACGCTTTTTCCAAGAATGGCGGCAATCTCGGCGGGGAGGGTTCGGTCGCGTTCCTTTTCAAGCATTGCGGACAGCTGGTCTACGCGCCCGGCACCGACGAGGCAAAGCTCATGGATGCCGCGATCGACGCTGGGGCCGATGATGTCGTGACCAATGACGACGGCAGCATCGAGGTCGTAACCGCGCCCGCGAACTTCATGGCAGTGCGCGCGGGGCTCGAGCGGGCCGGATTCAAGCCCGAGCTCGCCGAGGTCACGTACAAGCCCGCAACCGAGAATGTCATGAAGGGCGACGATGCGGCGCGCATGCAGAAGCTGCTCGACGCGCTCGAGGGGATCGATGACGTCCAGGATGTCTACACCACAGCCGTGATCGAGCAGCCGAATTGAGCGAACCCCTGACCATTCGCATTCTAGGCATCGATCCGGGACTTGCCGTCACCGGCTACGGCGTTCTCGACAGGAATGGCAGCAAACTTGCATACATCGCGAGCGGGCGCATCCGGACCCCGAACGGCGAACTCGCACACCGGCTCAAGGTCATTCTCGAGGGACTGAGCGAAGTCATCACCGCCCACCGCCCGGCGCAGGTCGCGCTGGAGAAGGTTTTCGTGAACGTCAATCCGAAAAGCACGCTTCTGCTTGGCCAGGCGCGGGGCACCGCGGTATGCGCCGCAGTGCTGCATGGCCTGCCGGTGGCGGAGTACACTGCGCTGCAGGTCAAGCAGGCGGTCGTCGGCAAAGGCCACGCACGCAAGGAGCAAGTACAGGCGATGGTCCGGCGCTTGCTCGATCTGGGTGGCGACCCGAGCCCGGACGCCGCGGACGCGCTCGCCTGCGCGATCTGCCACGCTCATGGCGGGCAGGGCCTTGGCAAGCTCGCCACGGCAGGCTATCGCATGAAGCGCGGCCGCCTTGTTTGAACAGACGTAACCAGTGACCTGTGACCAGTAATTGGTGATGAGTACTGGTGAAGAGAGATGGTGATGATTAATAGTGATACGTGGAAACCAGAGCGTTCTTCATCACCATTATTCATCACCATTATTCATCACCATTATTCATCACCAGTTTTCTGCGGTCGGAGCGCATCCACAGTTGCGGGAGGCTTCGCATGATCGGGCGGATTCACGGCAAGCTGGTCGAGAAGCACCCGCCGCAGATCATCGTGAACGTGAACGGGATCGGCTACGAGATCGATGTTCCGATGAGCACCTTCTATCAGCTGCCCGCCAACGGCGCCGACGTAGCGCTTTACACCCATCTCCTGGTGCGCGAGGACGCGCACCAGTTGTTCGGCTTTGCCACGGAGCCCGAACGCAGCGCCTTCCGCCAGTTGCTCAAGATCAGCGGCGTCGGCGCGCGCACGGCCCTCTCGGTGCTGTCGGGGCTGAGCGTTGCGGATTTGCGTGAAGCCGTGCACTCGCAGGACGGGGGGCGGCTCACAAAGATCCCGGGCATCGGCAAGAAGACGGCAGAGCGGCTACTGCTCGAGCTCCGCGACAAGCTCGATGGAGCGCCCATCGCAACGGCGGGAACCAGCGAGGCGCGATCGGGCGACATCGCGAATGCGCTGTTGGCCCTCGGCTATAATGAGCGCGAGGCATCATGGGCGACCAAACAGCTCCCGGCAGGCATCGCGGTTGCCGATGGCATCAGGCAGGCGCTCAAGCTTCTCGCAAAGTCGTGATGGGTGATGGGTTATGCGTGAGAGGCAGTCAGCGCAGTGCTCGGGCAAGGCGCCTTACCCATTACCCGTTGCGCATCACGGGCTCTGAATGATCGAGACCGACCGGCTCATTTCCGCCGCCCCTGCCTCGCCGCAGGAGGAGGCCGTTGAGCGCACCCTGCGCCCGAAGGTTCTCGAGGAATACGTCGGCCAGGAAAAGATCCGCGGACAGTTCTCAGTGTTCATCGAAGCCGCGCGTGGTCGGCGCGAGGCGCTCGATCACGTCCTGCTGTTCGGGCCTCCGGGACTCGGTAAGACCACGCTTGCCCACATCATCGCGCGCGAGATGGGCGTGAACCTGCGGCACACGTCCGGCCCGGTGCTCGAGCGCCCGGGCGATCTTGCCGCGATCCTGACCAATCTCGAGCCGAACGACGTGCTGTTCATCGATGAGATTCACCGCCTCTCGCCGGTGGTCGAGGAGATTCTCTATCCCGCGCTGGAGGACTACCAGATCGACATCATGATCGGCGAGGGACCGGCAGCGCGCTCGGTCAAGCTCGACCTGCCCCAGTTCACGCTGGTCGGAGCGACAACGCGGGCCGGAATGCTGACCAATCCGCTGCGCGACCGGTTCGGGATCGTGGCGCGCCTCGAGTTCTACACGATCGAGGAGCTGCAGCGCATCGTGCAGCGTTCGGCGAAGCTGCTCGGCGTCGAAATCACTGCCGAGGGAGCGCGGGAAATTTCCGGCCGCTCGCGCGGGACGCCCCGGGTGGCGAACCGGCTGCTGCGGCGCGTGCGCGACTACGCCCAAGTGAAAGCGAAGGGCAACGTGACGCGTGAAGTCGCCGACGCTGCGCTGCAGATGATCGACGTGGACACGCTCGGGCTCGACGTGATGGACCGGAAGCTGCTGCTCGCCGTGATGGAAAAATTCGACGGCGGACCGGTCGGGGTCGACAATCTCTCCGCCGCGATCGGGGAAGCGCGCGACACCATCGAGGACGTGATCGAGCCATTCCTGATCCAGCAGGGCTACCTGCAGCGCACCCCGCGCGGCCGCGTGGCAACCGCATCCGCCTATCGCCATTTCGGGCTGGCCCAGCCGGCGCGCGCCGGAACCCCTGACCTCTGGGACGAGAAACCCTAGTTAAGGGTTCCAGGCTCAAGGTCGAACGTTAACCCCGGTGGCTTCCCGTTTACGTTTAGAGATGAGTGGCGGGCACCCAGCGCGAGGACGGCAGAAACCGGAACCCGGAACCCGGAGCCCGGAACCCGGAACCTTCAGCTGGCCGGTTCGCGTTTATTACGAGGACACGGACAGCGGCGGGGTTGTCTACTACGCGAATTACCTGCGCTTTCTCGAGCGGGCGCGCACGGAATGGTTGCGCGCCAGCGGCTTCGAGCAGACCGTCCTTGCGCGAGAGCACCGCGTCGTGTTCGTTGTGACCGCGCTCTCGATCGAGTACCGACGCCCGGCGCGGCTCAACGACTTGCTTGCGGTGACAGTCGAGCCGGCCGAGCGGGGCGCGAGCCGTATCGTCCTCTTGCAGCGCGTCCTGCGCGAGGCCGAAGAACTCGTCGCGGCGAGCGTGAGGCTTGCCTGTGTCAACACGGTGACGTTCAAGCCCGTTAGAATACCCGGGCCCGTCGCCGAGAAAATGGGAAAGAGATAAAGTGAATCCGTCCGTCACCCACGACATGTCCGTGGTGAGCCTAATCGCCGGCGCCAGCGTGCTCGTGCAGATCGTCATGCTGTTGCTGCTGCTTGCGTCGGTCTTTTCGTGGTACTACATCTTCATCAAGGTCTTCACTCTGAGGCGGGCCAGGCGGCTGGCGGCCGATTTCGAGCGGGAATTCTGGAGCGGCGCGGACTTGAACGAGCTCTACCAGCGCGCGGTCGGCGCGCGCCGGTCAGCCGGGAGCCTCGAGCGCATCTTCGAGGCTGGATTCCGCGAATTCATGAAGTACCGCAAGCAGCCGGGCATCGATGTGGCCGACATGATGGACGGGACGCGGCGCGCGATGCGCGCGACCTACCAGCGCGAGACGGAGCGGCTGGAGTCGTCGCTCTCCTTCCTCGCCTCGGTCGGCTCCGTGAGCCCCTACGTCGGGCTCTTCGGTACGGTTTGGGGCATCATGAATTCCTTCCGCGGGCTTGCCAACGTCGCGCAGGCCACCCTTGGGCACGTGGCGCCCGGGATTGCGGAGGCCCTCATTGCAACGGCGATGGGCCTGTTTGCCGCGATTCCGGCAGTCATCGCGTACAACCGCTTCGCCGGCGACATCAACAAGCTCGCCACGCGCTTCGAGTCCTTCATGGAGGAGTTCTCGAACATTCTCCAGCGTCAGGCCCACTAACTTTGAATGTTGAGAGATGAGTGACGTTGCGCGTTTAGCGATTCGCGTTTCACGAGGCCCGCGGCAATGCTGATCGAGAGGCGCAGCGGCCGGCGGCTCATGAACCAGATCAACGTCGTGCCGTACATCGACGTGATGCTGGTGCTGCTCGTGATCTTCATGATCACGGCGCCGCTGATCAACCCCGGCCAGATCGAGCTGCCGCAGATCGGCAAGACCTCGGACCCGCCGGTACAGCCGCTCGAGGTATCGATCCGGGCCGACGCGTCGCTCTGGCTGCGCGACCGCAGCCGCACATCCGTGGAGAGCAAGGTCACCCGCGACGAGCTGATCGCGGCCATCCGGGACAAGCAGAAGGCGAATCCAGAGCAGGCGGTGGTGATTGCGGCGGACAAGGAGGTGCGTTACGCATCGGTGCTCGAGGTGATGGACATGCTGCAGCAAAACCAGGTGCGCCGGGTCGGGCTGCTGGCAAAGCCGCGTGCCGCAAAGTGACCGCCGGCGTCTATACCACGGGGAACGAACGCGTCGTTTCCGGGGTGCTCGCTCTGGCGATGCACCTCCTTTTCCTGGCGCTTCTCATCTTCGGCGTCGCGTGGCAGAAGCGCGAGCCCCAGGCGGTCGTGGTGGATTTGTGGAGCGACCTGCCGCCGATGCCAGCGCCCAAACCACCCCCCGTCCCGGAAGTGAAGCCGGCACCCGCACCGCCCCCGCCTGCGCCCAAGGTCGAGGTGAAACCCGCGCCCAAGGTGGAGCCCAAGGTCGAGCCCAAGCCCGAGCCCGTGCCCGACCCCGAGATTGCGCTGAAGGAAAAGCGCGAGCGCGAGCGCAAGGCGCGAGAGCAGGCGCTGGCCGAGAAGAAAAAGCGCGAGGAGGAGGCGCTGGCCGAGAAGAAAAGGCGCGAGCAAAAGGCGCTGGCCGAGAAAAAACGCCGGGAAGCACAGGCGCTCGCGGAGAAGAAGCGCCGCGAAGAACAGGCCCGGCTTGCCGCGCTCAAGGCGCAGCGGGCGAAGGAAGCGGAAGCCCGGCGGCTCGCACGCGAGCAGGCAGAGGCGCAGCGCAAGCTGGCAGCGGCGGAGGCGGCGGCGCAGGCGAAGCTGATCGACGAATATACGCGGCGTATTCGCGAAAAGATCAAGCGCTTCATCGTTGAGCCGCCCAACCTGCCGGGCAATCCTGAAGTGATATTCGCGGTTACTGTTCTCCCCGGCGGCGAGATCCTGGACGTGAAGACCCGCCGGCCCAGCGCCGTTGCCGCGTGGGACAGTGCGGTGGAGCGCGCGATCCGGCGGGCGCAACCTCTGCCACTGCCGCCCGACCCGGCGCTGATGAGCAAATTCAGGGAACTTGAGCTGGTGTTCCGACCCAAAGAATAGGGCGTTCATGGCCGCCTGCATGTCGCTGAGGGGCGACATGGCGCGCGATGATGCGTGATCGTTGAGCAAAACCACTATAAAATCACGCCACATGAGCATTGAAAGGCTACACCCGGTCCTGTGGGCTGTTGTCTTGCTGGTTTCGCTCGCGCTCCCGGCTCCGGCGGGCGGCGCGCTTACCATCGAAATTGTCGGGAGCGGCGCAACCCAGTTTCCCATCGCGGTTGTCGCCTTCCGCGCGGAGGAGGGCCTCGCCCAGCAGATCAGCCCGGTTGTCGCCGCGGATCTGGCGCGCAGCGGGCTGTTCCGGCTGATCGATGCGGGCGGGCTGAACCCCGTGCCGCACGAGCCGGCCCAGCTCAATTACGAGCAGTGGCGCGCGCGCGGTGCCGATGCGGTCGTCATTGGCAGCGTCTCGCGCTTGCCGGATGGGCGCTACGACGTGCGCTTCCGGTTGATGGACGCGGTCAAGCAGGTCCAGCTCGCCGGTTACGTTTATTTCGCGCGCACCGACAATCTGCGGCTTGTTGCTCACAAGATCGCTGACCTGATCTACGAGAAGCTCACGGGCGAGACCGGCGTATTTGCAACCCGGATCACCTATATCGTGAAACGCGGCTCGCGGTTCGAGCTGCAGGTTGCCGACGCCGATGGCTACAATCCGCAGACAGTGCTCGCGTCGAACGAGCCCATCATTTCGCCAGCGTGGGCGCCGGACGGCCTGCGGCTTGCCTACGTCTCTTTCGAGCAGAAGAAGCCCGTCGTTTACGTGCAGTCGCTTACGACCGGAAAGCGGCGAGCGGTGGCGCGCCACTGGGGCAGCAACAGCGCGCCCGCGTGGTCGCCGGATGGCAAGCGCCTCGCCGTCGTGCTCACGAAGGACGGCGGGTCGCAGATCTACCTCATCAACGCCGACGACGGCAGCGGCGTGACGCGGCTGACTTACAGCTCGGCGATCGACACCGAGCCCAATTTCTCGCCGGACGGGCGCCACCTGCTGTTCACATCCGACCGGAGCGGCGGCCCGCAGATTTACCGGATGGCGGTGGCGGGCGGCGCGGCGCAGCGCCTGACGTTCGAGGGCAGCTACAACGTGACGCCGCGGCACAGCCCCGACGGCAATAGCTTTACGTTCATTCAGAGAAGCGGGACGCGTTTCAATGTCGCGGTCCAGGATTTCGCGACCCGCCAGGTTCAGGTGCTGACGGATGGCGGCGTCGATGAATCACCGACGTTCGCGCCCAACGGCAAGCTGATTCTCTATGCCACAGGGGTGAGAGGGCGCGGCCTGCTGTCCGCGGTCTCGAGCGATGGCAGAATCAAGCAGCGTCTGACCGCGGATGTCGGCGATGTGCGCGAGCCGGCGTGGGGGCCTTTGCAGAAATGACGATCATGACGATCACGAACCGAGGAGTCAGACGATGAAGAGACTTTTGTTGAGCATCTTGATGCTGGGACTGGTTGCAGCGTGCGCTTCGACCCCGAAGGAGCAGGAGGGCGCAGCCGTCGAGGATCGCAAGCCTGGTTCGGGGGAAGCGGTGGACCGACCCGGGGTTAAGCCTGCCGAGACCAAGCCGCTGACGGACCAGCCCTTTGCCGGCGGCCCGCTCAGGGACCCGAACAACATTCTGTCCAAACGCAGCATCTATTTCGATTTTGATTCGAACCTGGTCAAGGACGAGTTCAAGCCGATCGTGGCCGCTCACGCCCGCTACCTGCAGCAGAACGGCGGGGCGAGCATGCGGATCGAGGGCAATGCCGACGAACGCGGCAGCCGCGAGTACAATCTTGCGCTTGGGCAGCGCCGGGCAGACGCGGTCAGGCAGATGATGCAGTTGCTCGGGGCGCGCGGCAACCAGATCGAAACCGTCAGCTTCGGCGAGGAAAAGCCGCGCGCGACCGGCAGCGACGAAGCATCATGGGCCGAGAACCGGCGCGCAGACATCGTCTACCGAGGTGAATGAGGCGTGACCGGTGAATGGTAAGCGGAACAGTCGTGCCGTGCTGGTTGCGGTGGCAGCCCTGGGCATCGTATTGGCTGCACTCCCGCCGTCCAGCCAGGCGCAGCTGTTTGGCGGCGACGACGTCGCGCGCAAGGACATTGCCGAGCAGGGCAAGCGCCTCGAGGCGCTCTCGCAGCGCCTCGCCCGGATGGAAGAGTCGCTGCAGGGGCTTGCGTCCGCCAATCCCGCCCTCGAGCTTGCCCAGCAACTGGAAATCCTGCGCCAGGAAATGAAGCAGCTGCGTGGACAGATCGAGGTGCTGGGCCACGAGAGCCAGATGGCGGCAAAGCGCCAGCGCGACATGTATGTCGATCTCGAT
>LJTT01000139.1 GCA_001303585.1 Betaproteobacteria bacterium SG8_41 | reverse complement strand
CGTGGCGCAAGTCGCTAGAGCTGATGCGCGGGGTGTGCGAGGCGCTGGCCTTCGCGCATCGCCACGGCATCGTGCATGGCAACCTGCGGCCATCGAATATTCTCTTCGCCGGCAAGGGCGACGCGCGGGTGACCGACTTCTGCCTGGACGAGCACTATAGCGGCGACAAGAAGCGCCGAAATCGCCGACGAAGCGCGCTCGGTGCGGGCGGATGTCTTCGCGATTGGCGTGATCCTTTACGAAATGCTGGTGGCCGGTCTGCCGGACTGGGGTCGCGATGGACGTCTGGTGATGAGTCCCGCACTGCGCACACTGCCGGCGGGCGTCCAGGAGTTGCTTGCCTGCATGGCCGATCAGCAAGCAGAGCGCCGCTATACAGGGTTCGAGGAAGTGCTCGCGGCGATGGTGCGGCTGCTGGCGGGCGATGCGCAGTCAGCGACTACTGACCGCACGTCATCGGGCCGAGGCAGTTCTCGTCGCGTGGTCTGGCTTGCGATTGCGGCGCTGTTGGCGGGTGTCGCTGCGTTGTACTTCTTCGGATTGCCGCCGTTTCGCTGAGCGCGGTCGCGCATGAGCCCCGACAAGAGTTGTCCGTGCGATCCGTCGCGGGCGTACACGCAGTGCTGTGGCCGTTTCATCGACGGTGGGCAGCGACCCGAGACCGCCGAACAGCTCATGCGCTCACGCTACAGTGCATTCGCCCTGGGGCGGGAGGATTACCTCTTGCTTACCTGGCACGACTCCACCCGCCCACCCGTGCTTGACCTTGCGCGCGCCCCCGTGCCGAAGTGGTTGGGGCTGAGTATCGTTCGCTGCGAGGCGGGCGGTCCGACGGATGATGACGGCGTCGTGGAGTTCGTGGCGCGCTTCAAGGTTGGCGGGAAGGCCGAGCGCCTGCACGAGGTTAGCCGCTTCCGATGCGAGGCGGGGCAGTGGTTCTACGTTGACGGCAGATCGCCGGACGGTCGTCCCGACGGTCGTCCCTGACACGCTCGTCCGGCCGAAACCCCGCGTAATCGGCCGGTTGGCAACTGTTCAGCCTGTTCGCGGTCTTTCTCACCAGACCTATACATCGTCCCGCAATATGGTGCAGTCATACTCTGCGCGTATGCAGCGATCGCCAAGTGACCCCGGAAGGGTCGCGCCGACCAGAACGAAAAAGGAGAACACGATGACGACCAGGCATCCGGTCGTTTCCACGTTGCCCGCAATCGCCTTCGTGACGCTGGTCACGACCGGGGAAGTCATTGCGCTTTGCCACGGCAAGCAGGACTACTATCGCGTCCAGACGCAGCTCAAGTCGGAAGATCTGAATCGCCTGTACGGCGTCTCGCCGACCCAGGCACGCGCCATGCTGAGGCACTTTATTCGCGATCAGTCTTTCCCGGTGGAGAGATAGTGCGCGCTGGCTTTTCGGGGTGCGAGTATGCCAGTGCCTGTCGGCAGCGCCTGCAGTAGTAGCGCCGGCCGCGCTGCGCGCTGCGATGGCGGCGGGTTGTCAGCAGGTGTCCGCCCGGACACCCGCAGTGGTATCGAAAAGCAGCTGCCATGCCGGGACGCA
Organism: Betaproteobacteria bacterium SG8_41; assembly: GCA_001303585.1. Lineage (GTDB taxonomy): Bacteria > Pseudomonadota > Gammaproteobacteria > Burkholderiales > SG8-41 > SG8-41. The sequence continues at coordinate 4,428 of LJTT01000139.1, read as the reverse complement.
CGTCGTAGTCGTGGCAGCGCTGCGGCGCAAGCTTGAATATCTCACCCATGATCGTTGCCCATTCAGGCCCGTGCGGCGTGATGTGCCGGCCGTGCAGCCGGTATGCGATCAGGTGGCTTACTTCGTGGGGTACCGTCACCCGAAGGAAATCCGGCGCGTTGTGCTCGTAGAGTGAGCGATTGAAGCGTAAGACATTGCGCGTGCAATCGGCGAGCGCCGCGGTCATGCCGCGCAGGTTGAGCAGCACGTGCGGGCGATCGAAGCGGTGGTGCAGGTAGGCCTCGGCACGGCGGAAACACTGCTCCACTGTCGCACGGAGCTGGGCCTCAAGCGACAGCACAGGCGCCGGACGAACTGCCTCAAAAACGGTTTCGTTCACGGGCGCAAACAGTGTATTTGTTGTTATGCATGTTGATGGACCCCATTATGGGAAGGCGCGCCACACCGGTTCAATATTGACAATCAGCCCGTTTTTCGTTGATCGCGGCCACCGGCTGGGCGACCATATGCCCATGGACGAGCGTCTGGTCGATCTGGAGGCGCGCCTGGCATTCCAGGAGCGCGCGCTGCAGGAGCTGAACGATGTAGTGGTGCGCCAGCAGCAGGACATTGGTCGTCTAACGAAGGAACTGGAAGCCTTACGCACGCAGGTGCGAAGCGTCATGCCGGCTTTGGTCGCGCCCCAGTCCGAAGAGACCCCACCTCCACACTATTGATACCCGGCACCAGGCGGTGCCGCCCATTGAGAGAACCCAACAAATAATGACCACCAAACCCAAGACCCAAAACATGGCCGTGTTCTGTGATTTCGAGAACATTGCCCTCGGCGTGCGCGATGTGCGCTACGCAGAATTCGACATGAAGAAGGTGCTGGAGCGCCTGCTGCTCAAGGGTAACATCGTCGTCAAGAAGGCCTACTGCGACTGGGATCGCTACAAGGACTTCAAGAAGGCCATGCACGAGGCGGCCTTCGAGCTGATCGAGATTCCGCACGTGCGTATGTCGGGCAAGAAACTTCTCGCCGCTGGTCAGCAAGCTGCGCGAGAACAACAAGGTCGTGATCGGCGTGGGCGTCAAGCAGTCCACCTCCGATCTGCTGATCGCCAATTGCGACGAGTTCATCTATTACGACGACCTGGTGCGCGCGCAGGAGAAGCAGCGCCGCGGACGGCGAAAGGCCGCGCCCAAGCAGGTGCCGAAGGCTGCGGCACCCACTCCCGCCGAAGCCGGCGAGAAGAAAAGCGAAGAGGAGCGGCGCCAGGAAGGCATCGATAACGTGATGGAAACGGTCGAGGCGCTGTTCGAGGAGCGCGGCGAGGAAGAGAAGGTCTGGGGTTCGATGGTCAAGCAGGCCATCAAGCGCCGCAATCCCGGCTTCAACGAGACCTACCACGGCTTCAAGAGCTTCGGCGAGATGCTGGAAGAGGCCCAGAACCGCAAGCTCCTGCAGCTCGAGCGCGACGAGAAGTCAGGCGGTTACATCATCCGTAGCTTCACGCCGGAGGAGTAGCGTCGGCGGGGCGCCCTGATAAAAGGAATAGGGGGGCGGTAGCCAATACACCGTCAACCTGCAGTTCAATCCCAATATACCGTGGCTTTGTCGTATATTGCGGATCACACCCGCCGGAGAAAGCGCATGCAAGGGACTGGATGCAATCGTTTTTCTTCAATTTTCCATCCACGGTATATCCAATATCCCGTGGATGGGCCGTTCAATTATCGTTAGGCCACATTCAGTTATGGACGCACAAAAACGAGTATTCCTAGCGGATGAGCTTTTTAGCTTGGTTCTCCAAGCGACAGTACAGCGTTCACCGACATACACCGAGAAGGCGTCGGAAAAAAGGAAAGGTGAGTTTCGCGATGGCCTGAGGACTCAACTGGAAACACTCGCCAGCCAGTATTCGCAGGCAGTCACTGAAGAAAAGCACTTTGAGAACGTGAAAGCACTTTCAGACATATTGAGTGAAAAGTTCTCAGATTGCCTGGTCAATGGGCGTTTCCGTATAGGGAGCGCCCAAAAGTCCCTTAACCTCCATCTGAAATATCTATGGTGTCTTGGGAAAGTAGGAAAACCTCCTCACTGCCCATTTGACAATATTGTCATCAATAAACTTTCCCTCGATTCGCAGGTGAATTGGACCGAACTCGATGATATAGATGATTACAAGAAGCTTGTGGAACAAGCAAAGAAGGTTGCCAATGGCGCAAGCTTGGCAGAGTGGGAATTGCAAATATACAACGTGGCCTAACAAGCCCATCAAGCCGACGCTCACTACGCTGCGCTTCGTTCGCGCGGCTTATGGGTAACGTTAGGCGTTAGATCTAATGTCCGCGCTTAAAGACTATTTTCTATCTGACAAGAACCATGCGTGGAAGGTCACTCAGGCGACCGAGGTTACTGCGCGAGGGGGTTGAAAATCCCGGTGCAGATGTTTCTAGACTTTTCGTCCGGATCCATCTACTTGGCATATTACATAGAAACCGTAGCCGATCCATTACAGCGCTGCATTGATTTGGTAACGGGAAATGCCATATCGACCGTCCTTGGTGTAGCGGGTGGCTTTCATTTTGTTGGTGGGTTTCCAGAAACAAACCCCATCGCGGCGTCTGAACTGAAATTTTGTGGGCGCGTGTATATCTACTCCGATAACCATCTGTCGAGCACAGAGCTCGATACTTTAAATCAAGTGGCAAAAAGGAACGGTCTTCTAATTGAATATCACGGCCCCGATTGGGCCGCCCAGCGAACCCAGCTGGAAAAACCCATGGCGTTTATCTCTCACGACAGCCGAGATAAGGAAGCCATTGCAAAGCCACTGGTGGACGAACTCGTCAAATATCCAGGGTGCACCGTTTGGTATGACGAATATTCACTGAAGATCGGTGACAATCTTCGGGAGAACATCGAGAAGGGACTGTCCGAGTGTAAGAAATGCGTTGTTCTGCTGACCAGAAATTTCTTAATGAATCGCGGTTGGACAAAAGCAGAAATTGATGCAGTTTTTACACGTGAGCTTGTAGAGCAGAAGAGCGTGATACTTCCAGTTTGGTGTGATGTATCGAAAAGTGACATTTACTCTTACAGCCCAACCCTCGCAAATAGAGTTGCGGCACAGTGGGGCAAGGGTCCTGCCGATGTTGCGCGGCAAGTCTACTTGGCGGCGAACGCCTAACCCCCGGTTCCAGAACCATAAGGGTCCAGAACTAAAAGGGTCAGACTCGATTGATCGGCTTCGACTGATCACCTCACAACGAAAATGTTTCAATCGAGTCTGGCCCTTTTGGTACGGGCATCACTGATTGTCGTGATGGTAATTGCCCTGGCGTCCTGCGCGGTGTCACGCGGACGCGGCGAGAGTGCGGCGGATTTCACGGGCGAGATGGCGCATGGCGGGCTGACGCGAACCTATTTCGTGCACGTACCGCCCGACTACGACCCAAGTCATCCGATGCCCCTGGTGATCGCACTACACGGCGGGCGCGGGAATGGTGGGCAGGCGGCGCGTTACTCCGGGTTGAGTCATCAGTCAGACGAGTCCGGTTTTCTGGTGGCATATCCTGACGGTTTCGGAGGGCACTGGAACGATGGTCGTACCTTTGACGAGTCATCGTCGAAACGTGAAGAGGTTGACGATAGCGGGTTTCTCATCGGGCTCATCGATCACCTCGCCGAAAGCTACACCGTCGATCGAAGCCATGTATACATCACCGGCGCGTCGAACGGCGCGTTCATGGCCAATCGCCTCGCCTGCGAGCACGCCGATCGCATTGCCGCCATCGCGCCGGTCATCGGATCCATGGCGGCGGAGCTCGCCGAGAAGTGTCACCCCTCGCAGCCCATGCCTGTGCTCATGATCAACGGGACGGAAGACAGGCTCGTGCCGTTTGATGGAAGGGAAGTGAAGTTCGGCTTCCAGCGTCTCGGGCACATGCTGCCGGTGCCGGAACTGGTGAAATTCTGGGTGCGACACAATCATTGTTCACCGCAGCCGGAGAAGACGCGCCTGCCAGACCTTGACCGCGAAGATGGCACGCGCGTGGAAGTCGAGCGCTATACCAGTTGCCGTGAAGGTGCGGCGGTCACGCTTTATGTCATCGAAGGCGGTGGCCACACCTGGCCGCAGGGTATGCAGTACCTCCCGGAATTCGTCATCGGTCGCACCAGCAAGGACCTTGATGCCAATCGCGTAATATGGGAGTTCTTCCGGCAGTACCGGCGTTAGATCCCCGTCGCCCGCCAGCGCAACGCACGACCCCCCGCGGTCTCAGCTCCTTTCGCGAATCCACAGAACCCAGGCGCGAATCGCAGCGATACAGAAGACGCCGCCGAACGCAACGCAGACAGCGAACATGGCCTGGGAGCCAGGCCATACCAGCAGGTTGGTGGCAAGCAGTCCCTCCGCGACGAGGAACAGGATCGCCGGG
>LJTT01000070.1 GCA_001303585.1 Betaproteobacteria bacterium SG8_41 | reverse complement strand
TCATCGCAGAGGTAAACGTTCCGGCACAGGGCAGCCGGCGCGCCGCCTATTTGAAGTGCACGACGCGGTCCGCGGATGACTGGCCGGCGCTGGGCGTGGCGGTCGTGCTTGAATCCGACGGCATCCTGGTGCGAGATGCCCGGGTCGTGATCAGCGCAGCGACCGATGTACCTACGCGCCTTACTGCGGCCGAGAAGGTGCTCACTGGCGCTCGCGTGAACGACAAGACCGCGCGCGAGGCAGGAGACGCGGCCGCCTCCACGGCGGAGGTGATGGGAGATGAGCACGGATCGGCGGCGTACAAGCGGGAACTGGTGCGCACCTACGTTGCGCGCGCGATCCGCGCTGCGCTGCAAGAGCCGTGAATCGTGAATGGTGAATCGTGAATCGAGGCAGGGATAAATCGCTTTATTAGCCGCAGATAAACGCAGATAAACGCAGATTTACAACACGGAACCCTGAACTTTGAACACCGAACACCGTTCGGTAGCCGCCGATGAACGCCGATGAACGCCGATGAACGCCGATGAACGCCGATGAACGCCGATGAACGCCGATTTTTTCGTGAAACGTATTTAGCGGCGGATAAACGCAGATGAACGCAGATACGCTCCAAAATTATTTCTGCCGTTTGACTTTGGGCAAGTCACGACTCACGCATTTTGATTATGGCGAAGGCGGCACAATCCGGGATCGTGGGCCGATCGATCGCGCGGCTCGAGGCGGGCGCGAAGGTCACGGGGCGCGCGGAGTACGTGCACAACCTCCGGCTGCCGGGCATGCTCCACGGGAAGATCTTTCGCAGCACGGTCGCGCACGGGCGTATCCGGCGCATCGATGCCAGTGCCGCGCGGGCGCTCGAGGGCGTGCATCGCATCGTCACGGCGGAGGACATCTGCAAGGTCATTCCAAACCCGCACTACGGTCCCGCGTTCCACGACCAGCCGATCCTGGCGATCGACAAGGTCCATCATGTCGGAGAGCCGGTCGCGGTTGTGCTCGCGTCAGACCCGCATGTCGCCGAAGAGGCCGCGAGCCAGATCGTCGTCGAATACGAGGAATTGCCCGCGGTGTTCGACGAAGTGGAAGCGATGACCTCGACCGCGGTGGTGCACGAGGCTCTCAAGCCTGCCGGAACCTTCCCGGACCTCAAGCATCTGCAGGGAAAGAAGAACACGAACATCGCGCTCGACTATCACCTGCGGCGGGGCGACGTGGAGGCGGCATTCAAAGCGGCGGACCAGGTGTTCGAGCACAGGTTCCGCACGCAACAGGTGCTGCATGTGCCCCTGGAGCCGTTCGTCTCCGCCGCCGAGCCCGGGGATGCGACGCTCACAATCTACACGGCTTCGCAGAGCCCGTCGTTCGTGCGGATTGAAATCGCGCGGCTTCTCGGCTGGCCGGAGAACAAGGTCCGGGTAAAGGTGCCGTACCTGGGCGGCGGTTTCGGCGCGAAGCTTTACATCAAGCTGGAAGCGCTCGTCACGGCGCTCGCGCTCCTCACGAGACGGCCGGTCAAGATCGCGCTCACGATGGAAGAGCAGTTCTATACCTTGACGAAGCATGCGGCGACGCTGCGCATCAAGAGCGGCGTGACGAAGGACGGGCGCATCACGGCGCGGCTGTGCGAGGTGTGGTGGAACGGCGGCGCCTACGCCGACATAGGCCCGCGGGTGACGCAGAAATCGGGCTTCACGGCACCGGGTCCGTACGATATCGAAAACGTGCACATCGACTCCTATGCGCTCTATACGAATCTGCCTCCGGCCGGTGCGCTGCGCGGCTTCGGCATACCGCAGCTGGTGTGGGCGTACGAAGGCCATACCGACATAATCGCGCGGGCGTTGAAGATCGATCCCGTCGAATTCCGTCGCAAGAATCTGTTGCGGAACGGCCGGCCGCAGGCGACAGGTACGGTGATGAAGGACGCCGCGATCGACAAGGTCCTGGAACGCGTTGCAGCGCGCATGGGCTGGGAGAAGCCGTTCGACCGGGGCAGCGGCACGACGCGCCGCGGGCGCGGGGTCGCGATCGGTTTCAAGGCGAGCATCTCGCCGACGACATCTGTCGCCATCGTCAATCTCTATGCCGATGGCAGCTGCGCGCTCTATAGCAGCACCGTGGACATGGGGCAGGGCTCCGACACTGCGATGGCGCAGATTGTTTCCGAGGTTCTTGGCATTCCCATCGAGGTGATCACGGTCGTGCATCCGGACACCGACGTCACACCGTACGACATGGCGACCCTGGGGTCGCGCTCGACCTACCACATGGGGAACGCCGTCCGGCGCGCCGCGGAGGACGCGCGGGACAAGTTGATGGCGATGGCGCGCGAAGTGGGCTTATCCGCGGAGACGACGCCGATTCCCGACGTGTTCAGGAAGAAGTACGGCATGCAAGCCGGCAACATCGTGGGGACGGGGAGTTTCATCCCGACCTACACGCCGACGGACCACGAGACCGGACAATCCGACAACGTGACCCCATTCTGGATGGTTGGCGGGACCGGGGCAGAGGTCGAGGTGGACACCGAGACCGGCCAGGTGCGCGTGGCGCGGCTCATCAATGTTGCCGACGTTGGGACGCCGATCAACCCGCGAATCGTCGAAACGCAGCTCTCCGGCGCAGCCATCATGCAACTGGGCTTCACCATGTCCGAGCAGATGACGTTCAGCGCCGGGCAGTGCACCAACGCGTCGCTCGCCGCCTACAAGATTCCAGGGATGCTCGATATTCCCGTAGCGGTGGAGAACGAGGCGGTCGATTCCATGGAGCACGGCGGGCCGTTTGGTGCGAAGGGGGTGGGAGAGACGGGGACGTTCGGCGTGTCGCCGGCAATCGCCAACGCGATCGACGATGCGGTCGGGGTGCGGCTCACGTCACTGCCGCTGACGGCGGAAGCTGTTTATCGCGCGCTGCGCGAGAAACAGGGAAAACCGCTGCAGAACGATTAGCCAGGAAAACACACGGAAGGACACGGAGAGAGCGGCACGATAAAGCGGTTCACATTTGAGTATTTTCCGTTTGATTCCGTGGCCGCATTGGGTTTAAGCATGAGTGTTCAAAACAGGACGATACGATTCACGCTAAACGGCGAGGCGGTTAGCGCGGAGGTTCCTACGCACTGGAACCTGGTCGAGCTGCTGCAGAACCGCTTCAGCCTCTTCGGCGCGCGCGAGAGCTGCGCCCAGGGACTGTGCGGTTGCTGCACCGTTCTCGTGAACGGGCGCGCGGTGTCAGGCTGCCTCTACCTCGCGGCCCTCGTGGACGGCGCAGACGTTTCCACCATAGAGCAGCCAGCCGAGAGCGGCGGTCTGGACGCAGTCCAGAAGGCGTTCATCGAGGCCGGCGGCTTCCAGTGCGGCTTCTGCACGCCCGGCTTTGTGCTCATGACCCGCCAGCTGCTCGACGAGAATCCCGAGCCCACTGAGGACGAGATCAAGCACTATCTTTCCGGCAACCTGTGCCGCTGCGCGACCTACCCGGAAATCATCAAAGCCGTCCAGCTCGCCGCGCGCGCGCGGCGAGCCAAAGCGTAACCCGCCCAATTTAGCCGCCGATGAACGCCGATATTTTTTCGCGTAAGGCGTCGGCCCCGGAGGGGCATCCACAATCAGATACGCTTGCATCATGCGTTTTTTTCGTCCTACAGATCTGAAACGCCTTTATTATGTGGCTATCATCGCCGTGTATCGGCGTTCATCGGCGGCTAATAAACGTAGTGCGGGGTTCGATGTTCTGGGTTCCGGGTTATTTGTATATATAAATCTGTGTTCGTCTGCGTTTATCTGCGGCTGAGAATACGGGGTTGGCGACGTGAGACGCTCTGAAAAAGGAAACCCGCTCGACCTCCGGGCATGGCTCGACGAGGTCAGAAAGTTCGGCGAGTTGAAGGACGTCATCGGGGCCGACTGGAAGCTGGAGCTCGGCGCGATCAGCGAGCTTAACGTCAAGAAGGACCTTAATCCCGCGCTCCTGTTCGACGAGATCGCGGGTTACCCGAAGGGCTTCCGTGTTCTCACGTGCAGCACCAGCAGTCCGGGTCGCCTATCCTCGATCCTGCGTCTGGGTCTCGAGAAGAACCATCATGAGCTGGTGCAGAAGCTGCGTGGCAAGCCCGCGTCATGGCAGGCTCAGGCGCCGAACTATGATCCGGTCGTGTTGGAAAGAGGGCCGATCTTCGAGAACGTTCGCAGCGGCGAAGCGGTGAATCTCGAGGTCTTTCCCTCGCCGTTATGGCACGAGCAGGACGGCGGGCGCTATATCGGAACGGGCTGTTGCGTCGTAACCAGGGACTTTGACTCGGACTGGGTCAACGTCGGCACCTACCGGGTCCAGCTTCACGACAAGCGCAGCGTCGGGCTCGACATGATCCCGGGCAAGCACGGGGCCATCCAGTACGACAAGTACATGAAGGCGGGCAAGCCGTTTCCCGTGGCGATCGTGCTCGGCTGCGATCCCTTGGGCTACCTGATCTCGGGCATCGAGGTGCCGTTCGGCATGTGCGAGTACAACTACATCGGCGCCATTCTGGGAGAGTCCGTGTCGGTCGTGAAAGGCGAGTTGACCGGCCTGCCATTTCCCGCCGGGGCTGAGATCGTCATCGAGGGCTGGGCGCATCCCGGAGACGTGCGGACGGAAGGGCCTTTCGGGGAATTCCACGGCTACTACCCGGGCAAGGAGGGAACCGCGCCGGCAGTGACGATCGAGAAGATCTACTACCGCAACGATCCGATCATGGTGGGCAGCCCGCCGGCGAAGCCGCCCAACGACTATTCGTACTCGAAGGCGGTCATGCGCTCGGCGCTGCTGTTTGACGCGCTGCTGGCCGCCGGGGTGCCTGACGTCACGGCAGTGTGGGCGCATGAAATCGGGGGCGCGCGCATGTTCAATGTGGTGGCGATCAAGCAGCGCTACGCCGGGCACGCGAAGCAGGCGGGCCACATTCTCAATCAGTGCGGTGTCGGCGCCTACATGTCGCGCTACTCCGTGGTGGTGGACGAGGACATCGACCCGTCCAACCTCCAGGAAGTGATGTGGGCTGTTGCGACGCGGACGGATCCGGCGATCGATATCGACATCATCCAGCGCGGTATGGGCTCGAAGAACGACCCGATGTTCGTGGCCTACCCGTATCAGGCGCCGTTCAGCTCCAAGGCGATCGTCGACGCCTGCCGGCCGTACGATCACCTGCACGAGTTTCCTGCTGTCGCGGAGGCGAGCCGCGAGCTGCAGGAACAAGTGAGAAAAAAATGGAAGGACATTCTTTGAACCGCTGAGACGCAGAGATCGCCGAGAAAATCAGGAAGTGTAGCCACAAAGGAAACAAAGGACACGAAGGTTTATCGATCATAAAACCTGCAAATGCTTTTCCTTTGTGTCTATCGTGTGCTTCGTGTCAATGGTTTCTTCCGGTATGACGGTCTTGCGACCATTCGCGGCTCGCTACAGAAAGATCATTCGGCGGGGCGGCTCAAGCCATAGTAGCGGGAAAGTCGGGGCAGGAGGGCCACAGGGCATTACCAATTGGCTGCTGGGGTGGTAGGCAGGGCGCTTGCCAAATGAAGAACGAAGCGTAAGCGGTTCTTTTTACAGCCACTTGGCTGTCTCGCCACAAGGTTAATTCAAACGTAGACATTGGCATAAGCAAGTTGCCACAATTGACGGGGGGCCGGCGCAAGTAAGTCATGTTTGAAGGCGCCAGATGATCGAGCCGGTAGCGCTCAAGGATTTTTTTCTGACCTTTTTCTCGGCGGCGATGGTGATCATGGCCGGCGCGCTGTATGCCCTGTTGTTCGCCTATTCGCGCGTGAGAGCGCGCCCGCGCCTGATGCCGTTGGCCTACGCTGCCTATATCTGCCTGGTGGCTTCGGTGCTGGTGCTGGCAACGGTAGCCAATCTGTTTGCCACGGGCTTCTGGACAATCATCGTCGCGCTGATGCTCGTCGGCTATCTGCTGGCCCCGCATGCCATCTGGCACCTGTGCGTCGGCACCCATGCGCATGAGCACGCGGACGAGGAATCGAGGTCGTTTCGACAGCAATCCTGAATATCAAGGGAGACTTGGCCATGTCAGACATCCAGTGGTGGTCCTCTGAGTCCTTCTGGCGGAAAACCGCGATCTGGGTCACGGCAGGCTCATTCGTTGTGCTCATTTTTCTCACGTTGCACAGCATGTCCGAGATCTGGGCGGGTTCCAAGCGGGTGCCCGCCTATTCGGTGATCAACCACCGCATCGATTACGTGTTCGACGAGAAGCGCAACTTCCAGGTGCCGGTCATCGGCGTCGAGGAGCCGCTCTTCGGAAAGAAACTGACCGAGGAGGAAGCTGAAGCGCTGGTCAGCCGCGGCAAGTTGACCGTCCAGGCCAAGAACTGCATGAACTGCCACACCCTGCTTGGCAACGGCGCCTACTACGCGCCCGACCTCACCAAGTCCTGGCTGGATCCGTGGTGGGGCTCGAAGGAGGTACGCGAACAGCAGATGGTGGAGTTCCTGATGAGCCCGCAGGACCGGGTGCACAACGGCCTGGGGCGCCGCATGCCGAATCTGGGGATCACCGAAGAGGAAGCGCGGGCGACGGTGGCCTTCCTGAAGTGGATGGCATCGATCGACACCAACGGTTTCCCTTACAACTTCAAACCCATAAAGCAGGAGAACTGAGATGGCCGCCCCGGGGACAGTTGCCAAATTGGGAAAGCTCGATCTCGCAAACCTTAACGGCGGTCAGAAGCTCGCGGTCAAATACTTCACCGTCGCGCTGATCCTGTTCGGCGCCCAGATCCTGTTCGGCCTTTTGGCCGGCATCCAGTACCTGAAGCCGGACTTTCTCTTCGGCGTGATGGATTTCAGCGTCAACCGTATGGTGCATATCAATGCCATGGTGGTGTGGCTGCTGTTCGGCTTCATCGGGTCGGTCTACTGGCTTTTGGAGGATGAGGCCGGCATCCCCGTGGTCGGCCTGGGCCTGGGCAATGTGATCTTCTGGATCTTTACCCTGGCAGTCGCAGTGGTCGTTGTGGTCTACCTCTTGATCCAGGTCGGGCCGGGCAATCATTCCACGCGGTGGCTCATCATCGAGGGCCGCGAATACATCGAGGCCCCGCGCTGGGCGGACATCGGCATTGTGGTCTGCGTGCTGGCCTTCTTCTATAACGTCGCGGCAACCTTCACGAAGGGCCGCTACACCGGCGTCGGCGGCGTTCTGGTGCTGGACCTAATTGCGCTCTTCGGTCTCTATCTGGCCGGCATGTTCTACACCCCCAACATCTCGATCGACCAGTACTGGTGGTGGTGGGTGATCCACCTGTGGGTGGAGGCTACATGGGAAGTGCTGGTGGGCTGTCTGATGGCCTACGGCCTGATGCAGACACTGGGGGTTCGCCGCAAGATCGTCGAGACGTGGCTGTATATCGAAGTCGCGTTGATGTTCGGCTCCGGCATTCTTGGCCTTGGTCACCACTACTTCTGGATCGGCACTCCTGAATACTGGTTCACCATCGGCGGCTTCTTCTCCGCGCTGGAGCCCATTCCGCTGGTGGCCATGGTGGTGCACTCGGTGTTCGATGCCGGCGCGCATAAAATGAAGAACACCAACCACCCGGCACTTGGCTGGATTATCGTCCACGCTTTCGGCAACTTCTTCGGCGCCGGCGTGTGGGGGTTCATGCACACCCTGCCCCAGATCAACCTCTACACCCACGGAACGCAGTGGACGGCGTCGCACGGGCACCTGGCGTTCTTCGGCGCCTACGTGACGATCGTGATTGCCTTCTTCTACCTCGGCCTACAGAAATGGCGCGGCAATGTCTGGATGAGCGGCGGATTGATCGGTGCCTGGAAATGGAAATGGGCGATGGTCCTGCTAAACGTGGGAATGATCGGCATGGTCATGGCCATGCTGATATCGGGCTACGAGCAGTCTCAGATCGAACGCGCCATTGAAGGCTCGACCTGGTCTGGTTATTTCATCGCACAGTCGCATCCCTGGTTTGTGCAGGGCAACTGGTGGCGCCAGGTCTTCGGCTGCGTATTCGCCACCGGCTTCGTTCTGCTGGTCTGGGATCTGCTGACCATCGGCCGCGATGAAAAACGTCCGGCGATTGCTCACGGCGAATTGGCCACGGCCTGATCACATCGTTTTCAACGGAAGGCGCAACCGGGCGCCAGGACCGAACTACGGAAACGCGGCGAGGGTCAGGAACCGAACCGAGTCGACGGGAAGGGTGAAGGCGGCAGTTGGAGTGGGCGGCTGACGGATAACTGTCAGCTCTTTATGTCACCTTCACCCTTCATCCCTCGTCGTCCGGGACCCCACCCGCCGTCGCCAGATCTTCCTGCTTGATCCTGTCGGTGTTGAACTTCGCCGCGCGCTCGCGCATCGTCTTTAGCACTTCCTCGAGTGTCGGCGGCCCCCCCTTGATCCAGCGCAGCGGATTGATGCGGGCAACGACAAAGGTCCTCAGATAAGGGCTCACGAGACCACGCGCCCTCAGTTTCGAGACGACTTCGCCGACACGCTCTTCCAGCGCAAACACCATCTCCGCGCGCTTTTCGTGCGCGACCATTGCCTTGCGCAGTGGCTCGTCGGTGAGCGATTCGAGGCGGCGCAGGATCGGCGCATAGGCACCGCCCGCGAAGTTGCCCTTCTTTTCATAGCACAGTCCTAATGTCACGAGCGCCGCCTCCTCGAGATAGAAGGCAAAGCTCTTTTCAGGGCGTGCGCCGTCCTCATCGAGCAGACCCCTGTAGATGCGAATCACCTCGAGCGAGCGCTCGCGCAGGTTGTGGGCCTTCTCGGTATTGAGGGCGAGGATCTGCCAGGCAATCTCTCGCTTCGGTACCACCAGCGCAGTGATTGCCCTGGCCCCCAGACGTTGCATTGCGGCCAGCCGGTGACGCCCGTTCGGCGTCCAGAAGCCGCCGTCGGGGCCGGTGATTGCAATCACTGGATCGAGAAATATGCCGGTCCTGTCGATGACGCCCGCGAGTTTCTTGTGATGGGCTTCGGAAAGATCGCGCTGAAACGGCGTCGGCTCGACCTTGTCGATGGGCAAAGAGGCCAGCACCAACGGATTCCCCCCGAGCGGATCGCGGTAGGCGCCAAGAACGGCGCCGCCTTCTTCTTCGATACGGCGCCGCACCGCTGCAATTTCGGCCGACCCTGCAGCGAGACGGCAGTCCTCTGGGGCGATGCCGCGGGACGCCGCCGCGGCCTTGCGCGGCGCACGCTTGCGCTTCGCGGTGGAATCTGTTTTCCGGGCACGCGGCATCGCAAAAAGTCTACACCGATAGTAATGACAAATGGTTGGGCTGCTATTATGCTCCCCGTTTTCCACAGAATAGGTTGCCATGAGAAATCGGGAACTGCGAGGGGAGGCGCGTATTTCGGTCCGGCAAAGAGGGACCTTGAAGGCGGAAATAGACTGGTTCCCGTGCCTCATTCAGGACATGAGCGGAAGCGGCTTCCTTGTTCTGTGCAGCAGAGAGGTTGTAGTCGGGCAGGTTCTGGATTTCAGATGCGAGCTTTTTCCGGGAAAGCGCCTCGAGTGCAAGATCGAGGTCCGGCACGTTAGCGACGCGGGCGTGGGCACGAGGATAGTCGAGATCGACCAGAGGGGGGCCGATCTGTGCCAGTTGTACCTGCAGGAGCAGTATTCCGAGAGGCTGAACAGATCCGGCTAGGTTCCTGGTCGGTACCGGGCCAATAGCTCGGTCAGCTTGCCGTCTTCAGTCGAATAACCGCCAACGCCTCATCAAGACTGACAGCGCCAGTCATTTTCAGCACGGCCTCCTCGTAAGCCGGCGTAAGCGGCGTCACGATGCCCTGACGCTTCAGCGATATCAGATAGCTGATTCCGTCCCGGCCCCGTTTTCCGGCTTCACTCATCGCGCTCTTGATTGCCAGCTCGGCGAGTTGGTCTGGGGTCGGATCGGAAAGCGTCGACCCGAATCGCGCGTACAGCACCACTGCGACGCCGGCGAAATTCGGTAGCTCCTCCGCGACCATCTTGTTCGGGTCTGGGTCGGCTGGTCTCTGGTAACGCTGCCCCGTGCCTTCGCGCCGGGTCTCACGGCGCCAGAGCATGTCGCGGGCGTCCTCAATCGAAACGCGATTGTCGAGTACCAGCACGGTTCCGCGAACGGTCGCACCACCGCTCTTCACCGGAACCACGGTCGGAGCGCCGCCGCGCGTCGGGCTCGAACGGAAGAACTCGATCTGAAAAGGCGTTTCCACGCCCGGTATTCTTTCCACGACGAGCGGTGCGATTTCATTGCCCGGGTCCTCCAGCAAGGAGCCGTAGGCAAGGATCCCGATGCGGCGCGCAGGCTCTTTTGAGGTAGTCACGAAATGGCGCTTGGGCATCAATTCTTTTTCTGCAGTCGCGGCAGACCGATCGCTTGCTTCCCGATCACGGAGAGGGCGTGTTCCCGTTCGCCGTCGTGTAGCTCTCCGCGGCTTTCAGCGCTTCCAGACGCGAGCTCGCAATCTGGTCAGGGACCAGCAGCTGCAGTACGCCCGTCTTTCTCAGGGTGTCGGAGACGCGCGGTCGCATGCCGGCAAGAATCACCCTGTCGTTGAGATCGCGGAGCCCCAGAATGGCTTCCTCGAGCGCCATCGAGGCGCTGGTATCGATGAAGGGGACGTCCGAGAGATCGATCACGAGGGCATCCTTCTCAGGAGAGGTCTGCAGCATTCTGGCAATATCGCGCGCCGACCCGAAGCTCAAGGGGCCTTCGACGTGAAACAACACGATGCGGCCTGCGGCCCGGTCGAGTATGGCGGCCTCTTCCGGGGAGAGGTCGGTCGCATGCTCCGGACTGAATGCGATCCTCGCGCTTTCCATCTGCGCATCCGCCATCCGCGACACGAAGAGGAGTGCGGCCATCACGATCCCGACGGCGACGGCCGTCATGAGATCGACGAACACCGTGGCAAGGAGGGTCGTCAACATGATGACGACGCCCGCGCGCGGCACGACGTGGATGCGCTTCAGGTAGCGCCAGTCGATGATATCAAAGCCGACCTTGAGAAGAATGCCGGCGAGCACGGAAAGCGGAATGTAACTGGCGGCGCCGCCAAATCCGAGCACGAGGAGCAGCAGCACGACGGCGTGCAAGGCGCCCGAAAAGCGTGTGGTCGCGCCGGCGCGGATATTGACCAGCGTGCGCATCGTGGCGCCGGCACCGGCGATGCCTCCGAAGAGGCCCGCCGCCACGTTGCCGATGCCCTGCCCAATGAGTTCGCGATTCGAGTCGTGGTGAGTGCGGGTGACACTATCGGCGACCAGCGAGGTCAACAAGGAATCTATCGAGCCCAGAAAGGCCAGGATCAAGGCAAAACGCACGAGCAGAGGAACGTCAGCCAGCTTCAGGCTCGGCAACGTGACTTCCGGAAGGCCACTCGGGATGGTGCCGATGACGGGCGCACTCCGGAGAAAAAGAAGTCCGGCCGCTGTCCCGATCAATATGGCAAGCAATGGCGGCGGCACCAGCGCCGCAATCCGCTTCGGGGTCGCAATCATGATCGCGAGACAGGCTGCGCAAAGGACCAATGCCTGCCAATTCGGCTGCGATATCATCGCGGGTAGCGCCGCGAGCTTGACGACGATCGCGCCGCTAGGGGGGTCGAAACCCAGCGCGGGGGCGAGCTGCAAGATGATGATAATGACGCCGATGCCCGACATGAACCCGGAGACAACGGGCTGTGGCACGAGCTTGACATAGCGCCCGATGCCGAAGAGTCCGAACAGGATCTGAAATCCGCCGGCGAGAACGACAGCGGCGAATGCGAGCGTGAGGTTTCCAGACGACTGCGCGATGATCAGCGCCATGACCACGGTCATCGGGCCAGTCGGGCCAGACACCTGATGGCGCGTCCCGCCGAACACGGCGGCGAAGAAGCCGACGAAGATCGCGCCGTAGAGGCCGGCCAGCGCGCCGGCGCCGGAAGCAACGCCGAAGGCCAGCGCCAGCGGCAGGGCGACGATCGCGGCAGTGAGACCGCCGAACAAATCACCCCTACGTTGCTTGATGAAAGAGGTGTGCGCTGCTTCCATGACTACTGCTGAACGGTGAATCGAGGGTTTTTCTCGGCGTGCTTGCCGTCTTGGCGGTTCGATGACCGTTTCTGGTTCTCTCCGCGTCTCCGCGGTTCAGTATCGCTTCTTCCGGGTTTAAGCTGCTACCCGAGCTGCGCGTTTGCGCTCGTGCTCCGCGAGCAGGCGCTTGCGGATGCGGATCGATTTCGGCGTGATCTCCACCAGCTCATCGTCTGCGATGAACTCGACCGCCGATTCGAGCGTGTGCCGGATGGGCGGCGTGAGCATAATCGCCTCGTCCTTGCCGGCGGCGCGGATATTGGTGAGCTGCTTGGTCTTGACGGGATTCACGATGAGGTCGTTGTCGCGGCTGTGCAGGCCGATGATCATGCCTTCGTAGAGCGGCTCGCCAGGCTCGACGAACATGCGTCCGCGCTCCTGCAGCTTCCACAGCGCGTAGGCCACTGCCTCACCGTTCTCGGCCGAGATCAGCACGCCGTTGCGGCGCTCGGCCATTTCGGCTTTCATCGGCCCGTAGTCGTCGAAGACGTGGCTCATGATGCCGGTGCCGCGCGTCGTCGTCAGGAAATCACCCTGAAAGCCGATCAGCCCGCGCGCCGGTACCCGGTAGTCAAGGCGCACGCGGCCTTTGCCGTCCGGCTGCATGTCCTGCAGCTCGCCGCGGCGCTCGCCGAGCGCTTCCATGATCGCGCCCTGGTGTGCTTCTTCAACGTCCACCGTGAGCATCTCGAACGGCTCGTGTTTTACTCCCTCCACTTCCTTCAGTAACACGCGCGGGCGGGACACTGCCAGCTCGTAGCCCTCACGGCGCATGTTCTCGAGCAGGATCGTGAGATGCAGCTCGCCGCGTCCGGACACCCGAAAAACGTCCGGGTCATCCGTATCCTCGACGCGCAGGGCGACGTTGCTCATCGTCTCGCGCACGAGGCGCTCGCGGAGCTGTCGGCTCGTGACGAACCGACCCTCCCGGCCGGCGAAGGGCGAGGTGTTGACCTGGAAGTTCATCACCAGCGTGGGCTCGTCGACCGTAAGCAGCGGCAGCGCCTCCGGGTGTTCCGGATCGCAAAGGGTGATGCCGATGCCGACCTCGTCCACGCCGTTGATTGCCACGATATCTCCGGCCTGCGCCTCATCCGTGACGACCCGCTCCAGGCCCTTGAAAACCAGCACCTGGTTCACTTTGCCCGTGACGGGCGTGCTGTCCGGACCACGCAACACGGTCACCGGCTGACCGGTGCGGATGCGGCCGCGGTTTACGCGTCCGATGCCGATGCGGCCGACATAACTCGAGTAGTCGAGTGAGCAGATCTGCAGTTGCAACGGGCCGTCTGGATCGTCGGCGCGCACGGGCACCTGGGCAAGAATCGCCTCGAAAAGGGGCCGCATGGTGCCCTCTGTTGCTAACGGGTTAGTGGACGCCCAACCCTGCAGGGCGGACGCGTAGATCACCGGGAAGTCGAGCTGGTCCTCGGTCGCGCCCAGCTTGTCGAATAGGTCGAACGTGTGGTTAACGACCCAGTCGGGGCGGGCGCCCGGGCGGTCGACTTTGTTGACCACCACGATCGGTTTCAGCCCCTGCGCCAGCGCCTTGCGCGTGACAAAGCGCGTCTGCGGCATGGGGCCTTCCACTGCGTCCACAAGCAGCAGCACGCCATCGACCATCGAGAGCACGCGCTCCACCTCGCCGCCGAAGTCGGCGTGGCCGGGCGTGTCCACGATATTGATATGCGTCCCCTCGTAAGTGACGGAGCAGTTCTTGGCAAGGATGGTAATGCCGCGCTCGCGTTCCAGGTCGTTAGAGTCCATCACGCGTTCGATCACGTGCTGGTGCGCGGCGAAGGTGCCGGACTGGCGCAGTAGCTGGTCGACCAGGGTCGTTTTGCCGTGGTCGACGTGGGCGATGATCGCGATGTTGCGTATAGCGCGCGGCATGAAGGGCCTTGTTTCCCGAAAAAAGCCTGAGAGTATAGCACAAGGAGGTGCTACTTCGTTGAATTTTCTGGGTTAGGAGGCGATCGAGGTGTGCCGCGTTGACCTGATCGTCCGTGAATATCGAATAGCGGATGGCGAATGGCAAAAGGCGAAAAGGGAAAGGCGGGTGATGAGGGGAAGGTAAGGAAGTCAAGTGATGGTGCCGAGTCTATTGCCTGTGTTCGCGATCTGATCAGACGTGCGCCATGCGCTTGCTCAAGCGCCAGCATCAGGTTAACGACCGTAGAATCTCTTTACGGTGTCTTCAGCGACTTGCTGCAGGAATAATGCCGTTTCCTTGTCGATCTTCCCGAAGTAATCGTAGCTGTTCCCCACTGGCGACTTGCCGTAGATGCTCGCGTACACGGTACAGGCGGCCAGATAGGTACCGATGAGGTCAGGGTGTGAACCATCGTATTCCTTGTGCAGCTTCATATCGGGCTTGCGCCGGTAGGCCTCCTCGAATGCGAGCCCCACGGGGATGACAAGAGCGCCAACCTCGTTGCCGACGGAAACGTAGAGATCCTCCGTGAGCCGGATATTCTCCGGGTTGGCCCGCTTGTGCGGTTCGACATGGGCGTGGGTGAGGTAGAGGGCCGTCTTGCCGCCGCGCTCGGTGATGATCTTGTTGAACTCGATCACCTTCTCGCGAAACTGCGCGC
>LJTT01000069.1 GCA_001303585.1 Betaproteobacteria bacterium SG8_41 | reverse complement strand
TTTCATTCTTTCATCGCGGTCTGTCGACATCAGGCGAATACCCAGCAACAAGCTGTTGGTTGGCGACTTGGTAATCTTGTATCCTTCAGCCTCCTCACCTTCAGGTACTTCCTGGCCGGGGCCAACAAACATGTATTTGCCCGGCTCGGTTAGCGTGGTCATGGAGAGCTGCCACATGTCGTGGGCGGCGCCACGAACCTCTCCTTCGGGCATCACTGCTACCCATGGTCCGTCTGCAAGGTCGATAAAGGGCAGCACGTAGGGAGTTGTCGAGTTGTAAGTCAAGCCCCCCGCACGATCATCGTACGACTCGATGAACACGATTTGGCCATTTTCAGCTCCCAATGTAGCCATATGCTCATGCTGCCACTGCGACATGGAGACCGCGGGAATGGCCCAGATATAAGCCTGTACGGCCCGTTGGAAGTCCATCTCATCGAACAGCTTATTAACGGTTGCATCGGTCGGGTAGCCGTTGGCGAAATCGTGGGTAAATTCAAGCTTGCCGATCCGGGTGTCGAGAGTTTCTGCCTGTACGCTGACGGCGCATACCGCCGAGATCATGGCGGCAAGCAAAATCCGACGGAGTTGTTTTTTGTTCAATGTTTTCATGGTGCTTTGTCTCCTGCGTGGTTTCCCGAAGCTCAGTTGACTTTAACCAGATCATCCGGCTTCCAGGTTTTGTCGAGGCATATCTGGCTCATGGAGAAATGCGAGTCTGCTTCACGCAAGCGCACAGCAGCGCGGTCAAAACTACTGCCTTCGCGAATGTCCTCATCATCGATACTTTCCTATACTAATGAATCCCCTGATCATCCTTCCGGACTACTTGCTATTTCGCGCCGATCAAGGGAACGAACGCGAGGCGGAACGTCCATTTCGGCGCGATGTCATCGTTGCGCAGGTTGTATTCGACGTCCACGAACACGCGAGTGGGCTGATTGCCGATGCGAATGAGCTTCTCGATGCGCCCGCCGACCGGCACATCGGCCCAGCGGTTCTGGCGGAAGTTGTACGTATAGCTGAGCTCGGAGAGCCCGGCCGACCAACCGCCGCCCAGGTCATAGCTGGCAAAGGGCTGGAGCGTCAGCGCGCTAACACTCGGCCGGTCGCTCTTTCCCGCGACGCTGAATAGCCCGGTGCCGAGCAGGCCGTACTGCCACTTTCCGCTCTTGGTAATTCCGACAAGTGCCGGTCCAACCGACCACTTGTCCGTGCCGAGCGCCTCTTCGGTCGCGGTTGGCACGCTCAGCAGGCCGCCGACGCCCAGCCGCCCCCACGGTTGATCGAAGATCAATACATCGAGGAGCGCCGTGTCTTGCAGTCCCCCTTTCTTGAAGGGCGGGATGTAATCTGGAGGGACCGGGTTCTGGTCGATCGATTGCCCGAGGCCAGCCAGGTCCGGCGCGTGCGTCACGTAGGACGCCGTGAGCCGCGCGATGTGGCGCTGGTCGCCGAGCTTGAAGGGGATGATGGGCTGCACGACGATCTTGCCCATATCCTGGCCGGGTGCGTTGTGAAAGCTTGCTGTCCAGTCGTAGCGTATCGCGAAAGCGGTGATCGACGCGGTCGGGTCACGCGCCTGCGCAGCGAGGTCTTCCTGCGACCAGGCATTTAACGCCCACAACGTCGCGAATGCAACGACTAGCGCCCTGAACATCTCCTTTTGCGCCATGGTTGCGTGCCCTATCATCGGGGGCTCTCGCTGCGTTCCCGCGCGAGCGCCCAGCGAATCGCGTCGATCAGCGCCTGGTCATCGACCGGCTTGCGAAAGAATGCCGCGCCACCGGCATGGAGCGCACCGTCGCGCATGTCCAGAGAATCGACCGCAGTCAGGAAGACCACCGGGATTGTCAAGCCGCGCTCAGCGAGGAGGCGCGGCAGAGTTAAGCCGTCCTCGTGTTCCAGCCGGACGTCGGCGACAATGCAGGCATCCTCGGTTCTCAGGTTGGTCGCGAGCAGTGATGTGAGCGAATCGAACGCAATCGCATCCATGCCGGCGCTGCGCAGCAGTCGCGGCAGCGCACGGCGAACGGAGGGGTCGTCATCGACCACGTAGACCGTGGCCGTAGTGGTGGCTGTCGCATTCACGGCCGACAAGTCTGCCGCGGGATATGCGTCGCGCCTATTGGCCTTTGGTCCAATGGCGGCGACGCGCGTCGCTAAACGGCGCCGGGCGGGCGGCCCATACCTTCCCCGCCGACGAGACGGACCAGCTCGGCCAGCGAACGGGCTCCGGTTTTCTCCATGACGCGCGCACGATGTACCTTGACCGTCTTCTCGGTGACGCCCAGCTGCGCGGCGATCTGCTTGTTGCGCAGCCCCTGGACGACGAGGTACATGACTTCGCGTTCGCGGGCGCTCAGCGCCGCGAGACGCGCCTGACCCTGCAGCTGCTCCGCACGCCGCGCGAGCGCCGCCCCGACGGCGGCGAGGAGCGCGTCATCGTCGGCTGGCTTGGTGAGGAAATCGACAGCGCCCAGCTTTATCGCACGCACGCTGGCGGGAATGTCAGCTTGGCCGGAGAGGAAGACGATTGGCAACACTTCGGCGTCGTGCACCAGGCGCGCCTGCAGCTCGAGCCCATCGATTTCCGGCATCGCGAGGTCGAGCAGCAGGCAGCCAGGCCCGTGGTAGCGCGCGCGCGCAAGGTAGGCCTGCGCGCTCGCGAAGCCCTCAACGGCATAGCCTGCGGCGCGCAGCAGGCGCTCGAGCGCGCGCCGCAGCGAATCGTCGTCATCGACGACGAAGACCGTCGGCTTCGCCTCAGGCATTGCGCTTCGCCATCGGCAGCGTGACGCCTAACTCGGCGCCGCCGTCGGCCCGGTTGTGGGCCTCGATCGTGCCGCCCTGCGCCTCGACGATGCGCTTGCAGATGGCAAGCCCCATGCCCAATGAGCCCATGTTCGATGTGTAGAACGGGTCGAACACATGCGGCAAGACTTCAGGTGCAATCCCTGGGCCGCCGTCGATGACAATAAGGCGGACCGCGCCGTTCCTGCGCTCGAGCCTGAGCTTGAGCTGGCGATCCGCTTCCGGCGCCTCGCGCAGTGCGCGGATCGCGTTCGACAGCAGGTTGAGAACGACCTGCTGCAGGCCCACGCGGTCGGCGTCGACCGTCCACGCCGGGTCCCCGAGCTCGAGCGACAGCCGGATGTCGTGTGCTCGCAGCTCGGCATGCAACAGGTCCGCGGTCTCGCGCACCAGCGCCGCGAGCGGGAAGCGCTCGCGTTGGCTCGCACGCTTTTGCAGCAGTTCGCGTAGGCGGTGGATCATCTCGCCCGCGCGCTTGTCGTCGCGCACGACGTCGTCCACGATCGCACGCAGCTCGTCGAAATCCGGGGCGGGCGCGGCGAGCAGCCGCTTGGCGGCCTGCGCATTGGCCAGGATCGCAGCGAGGGGCTGGTTCAGCTCGTGCGCGATGCCAGTGACGAGCTCTCCGAGCAGTGACGCGCGCGCGAGGCGCTCGAAGCCCTCATGCGCTTCACGCGCATCGGCCAGCGCTTCGGCGCGCTGCCGCTCGAGGATCGAGGCACGCCGCGTGCTGTCGGTGAGCTCGTATGCTAGGGCGAAAACGATCGCCAGAAAGGCGAAGCTGATCATGTAGGGTATGCGCAGCAAGCCCGCATCGATCAGCGGGGCTTGGATCCCGCCGAGCAGCATGAAAACAATGATGCTTCCGCCAACTAAGAGCGCGCGCAGGCGCTTGCCTGCACGCCAGGCCTGCACGCTGGCGTCTGCCACGTAAGCGAGCATGAGCAGTGAAGCGATATTCGGCACGAGCACCCACGGATTCAGGGTTCCAACGGCGGTCGTGTAAGACTCTCCCCAGGCGGTTGCATGGGCGTCGAGGCGCACGATTTCGGAGAAGACGATGCTGCTCGGGAAGAAAAAGCTGATGACAAGCGTCGTGCACCACAGGAGTGTGATCAGCGCGGGAAGCCACCGGCGGCGAGAGCCGAGGCGCAGATGAACGAACCAGACGAGCGACACGATCAGCGCGAACACAGTTGCGTTCTCCCACTGCAGCAGGCGGCCGTAGCGCGCGATTTCGTTCGATTTCATCAGGGCGATCTCAACCAGCGCGGTCGCGGCCGCCGCCAGGGACATCGTCGCGGAAAGCAGATAGACCCCGCGATCGGGTTCGCGTAGCCAGAGCACGAATTGCGTGAGACCGATGACCGCGCAGGCGCCCGCGCACATCGACCATGCGATGACGAACAGATTCATTAACGTATTTTCGCTGATTTCGGCTTGTCCGTACTTCGCCCGTCGAATTCCTCGAGTAGAAGCGAGTCTGCCTGACCCGGAGTATCGGGTCCGGGGGCTATTCCAAGCAGCCGATTAACACGCTCGCCGCCGCTCGCGAGAGCTACGAACGCCGTCCGGGGCGGCAAGCGCATCCGCCGCGGCGCGCCGACCCGCCGATCAGACGCTCGGGATCAGATCGATGCCGAAACCCGAGACGTTTAGGCGGGACCGCGTGCGATAGTACCCGTCCGATCGGGTCGCGATTACACCATGCCTATTACTTAAAGCCGTGCTTCACGCATCATCTCAATACACTTGTGTTAGTGGTCATTCAGATTCCTTTGGAAATTTTCTACATGATGGGCGTTGGAAAGCTCGCTGGGCACGTTATCATTGTCTCTCCCCGCCTCGAGAATGCATGTTAGGCGTTCCAAAAATAAGTGTCCGGCCGTCTCTGGGGGCCGCTCGCCGGCTGATGCGGCTCTTTTATGCCGGCAAGCTTTTTCGGGTCGTGCCGGTCGGTGCTGCGACGCGAGCGAACGGAAGATGCAACGCATGAGATTTCTCTGTTCAAAATTCGGATGTGTTGTTGCGAGAATTTTGTTTCTTGCTATCGCGGGCATCTGTGGATCAGCACTCGCGGAAGGACATGCGGTGTCGTGCCAGCTCCCAGAGATGAAGACAGGTGAGCGCCCGGGCGCGGGAGGTGCGCCGACGAAGGTCGCGGTGGGCATCGTGCTCGCGGACATGACCGAGATCGACGACGTCAAGCAGCAATTCACGGCCGACTTTATCATGCACGAAACCTGGACGGATCCGCGGCTCAAAGGACTGGACGGTTGCCGTTTTAACCTCGAGCAGGTGTGGTCGCCGCGGCTGGACTTCGTCAACTCGGGACGGGTCTTCCCGGGATTTCCGCCTCGCGTCGCTGTCGGACCGGACGGGATGGTGCACTACGTGCAGCGATACCGCGGTTCGTTATCGTTTCGGCACCGGCTCGATGAGTTCCCGTTTGACCAGCACATAATTGGCATCGCTGTGGTTCCTGTCGGGAGTTCTTTACTAGAGGTCGAGCTGACGGTGGACGAAAAAAACACCAGCCGCGTGAAGGAACTCACAATCCCGGACTGGACGCTTGGTGTCCCGCGCGGGCGGGTCAGCACGTTCGAGCATCCGCAGACTGGGCTTGGCATCGCGCAGTACCACTTCGAAATTTCAGCAAAGCGCCGCTATGAATATTACCTCTGGAAGGTCTTGGTTCCGCTCATGTTGATTGTCGCGATGTCGTGGAGCGTGTTCTGGATCAATCCCGCCCAGTTCGGTCCCCAGATTGGCATGTCCGCCACTTCGATGTTGACACTGATCGCTTTTCAGTTCGCGATGGCGGGCATCCTTCCGCGCCTGTACTACTTCACCGAACTCGATGGCTTCATCACCGCCTCGACAGGGCTCGTCTTCCTGGCCCTGGTCGAGGCGCTCACGACGGCCTATCTCGTCTCCGTCGACCGCAAAGAGCTCGCGCTGCGGATGGACCGAGTCTGCCGGTGGGCTTTTCCGCTCGCTTTCCTCGGGCTGGTGATCGGAATTTTCGTCCTGTAACAGCGTTTAACGAGATCTCCGCTTCGGTTGGCGTCCATCGGCTGCGAGAAATTGCAAGGCGGCAGACAGAACGATGACGGCAGGAAAATGGACGGCTGCCCGGCGTGGACGCGAGGAGCGTGCGCAGGCCGGCGGACAGATCGTGACCGGGCGCGAGCCGTAACCGCTTGACGGGACGACGGTCCGTTGGCCGTTTTGGGCTGAGCGGCGCGTCGCGCCTGTAACCGGCTGCGAATCCACGTTCGTTGCATTAGCGCGGCGGGGGGAATAGCATGGAGTGAGTTATCTCCGCCGGTCCGATCCCTCCTTGCCATGCGCTTCCTGAAAGCGGCACTCATCGGACTCGCCGTCGTGCTCGTGATTGCTGTGGGCGCGGGCGCCTACCTGTTGTCGCGCTTCGACAAAGACGCGCTGGCGCGCGAAGCGCAAGCCGCGGTCAAGAACGCAACGGGCCGCACACTCGATATTGGCGGGGAGATCGATTTGAAGATCTTCTTCACGCCTGCGGTCGTCGTGGAGAACGTCCGTTTTTCGAATGCCTCATGGGGATCCCGACCCGACATGGTTCGTGCCCGCCGGCTCGAGGTGGAAATTGACCTCCTGCCGCTGCTCAGAGGCACCGTAAGGGTCGGGCGCCTTGTCGCTGTGCAGCCCGATGTCCTGCTCGAAACCGACGCCAAGGGCCGAGCAAACTGGGATTTCGACAAAAAGGAAGCAGCGGCCAAACCGGCGGATACTGCTGTCGCGCCCTGGCTTCCCGCAATCGAGACCGGAGCGCTCCGAATCAGCGACGGCGTACTGGTATACCGAGACGGTGCACGCGGGACGCAGACGCGCGTTGAGATCAAGGCGCTCGACATCAAGGACGCGACGCGGAGCGGGCTCCGTCCGGTCGTGATGAGCGGGGGCGTGAACCGCCGTGTATTCGAATTGAGGGGAACGCTGGGTGATCCTGCCGCGCTTCTGGCGCCCGGAGGGGCATTCCCAGTTGACCTCACCCTCACTGGGGAAAACGCGCGCATCAGCGCGAAGGGCCAGGTGAGCGACGCATTGGGGCGTGCCGACGCAAAGGTTCAAGTCCAAGTCGAGGCGGCGGACTTGCAGGATCTGGCCGCTATGGTGGACAGACGAGTCCCGGCACTGGGTCCCCTCAAGGCGCGGGCGATGATCGAGCGCGACAAGGGCCAGCTCGGCGTGCGCGATCTCGACTTGGTGCTGGGGCGGCACGGCGCGCTACGGGTGAGCGCGCGTGGAAGCATTCGCGACGTCCTGAAGCCAGCGGGCGCAGCGCTCGAGTTCAGCGCTTCGCTACCTGAGAGAAAAGACATGCCCGCGTTTCGCGCCAGTGGCCGCCTCGAGGACTTCAAGGCCGGCGTGCGCGTGTCCGGCCTGAAGATCGTTTCGGGCACGAACGAACTGAAAGGCGTGTTCGAATATCGTGCGGTCAAGAAACACCCGCACGTCGTGGCGCGTCTGGAGGGGAAATCACTCGATCTCGGATTTCTTGTGGCGGAGGCAAGCCGCGCGTCGAGCGCAGCCCCGCGGGGTGACGGCCCGCTGTTCCCGCGCGAGCCGTTGCCGCTCGGCCACCTGCGCGCGCTCGATGCGGATGCGCAGATCAAGCTCGGGTCGT
The DNA here is from genome assembly GCA_001303585.1 of Betaproteobacteria bacterium SG8_41. Lineage (GTDB taxonomy): Bacteria > Pseudomonadota > Gammaproteobacteria > Burkholderiales > SG8-41 > SG8-41. The sequence goes on along the minus strand of LJTT01000069.1, from coordinate 4,680 downwards.
TGGTGTTGCCGAACCGCACGACATTATCTGACGTGACGGTGAAGCTCGAGCTGCGCGGCGGCAGGCTGCGCGTCGAGCCGGTGAGTTTCCTTGCGGGCGGGGGGCGCACCACGGCTGCGCTCAACCTGGACGCGTCTGGTGACGTAGCGACGTTGAGCGCGCAGCTGGAAGGCCGGCAGATCGTCCTCGGCGAATTGCTCGCCGCGACGCCGATCGGGGACAAAGTCAAAGGCGGGCCGACGGATGTCGAGCTCAAGGTCACGACCCGGGGTTCTTCTCCGCACGAGTGGGCCGCGGGCCTGAACGGCAACGTTCGAGTCGTGGTCGGAGAACTGCGGGCCAAAGTGCGTGAGATCGATTACGGCAGCGATTTGCTAACGCGGTCGGCCGAAGCCATCAATCCTTTCCGCAAGACAGATCCCGAGGTCCGCTTGCAATGCGCGGCGATAAAGCTTGCGGTCACAGGGGGCGTGGCGAACAGCGATCGTTCCGTGGGTGCAGAGACGGACAAGATCAGCGTGCTCTCCAGCGGCACCGTCGACCTCGGCAAGGAAGTTCTGGATATCAATCTGCGGCCGCGGCTCAAGGAGGGAATCGGCCTTGGCGGGGGGAACCTCGCCCAGATGGTGCGCATAACCGGGCCGCTCGCAAACCCGCAACTGGGGGTGGATATTGGGGGCGTCGTGGGCGCGACGGCGTCGATTGCAGCGGGCTTGGCGACGGGCGGACTGTCGATCCTCGGTGAGAAGCTCCTCGCCACGGCTGCGAAAGAAAACGCCTGCGAGATCGCACTGGGGAGCGCGAGCACGCGGACCACCGGCTCTGCTACCGAGCCAGGTCGCGCCGAGGAGCCCGCTGCAAAGCAGCCGGCCGCCAAAGAACCGTCAGCCCAGGAACCGCCCGCAAAGAAAGAAGAACGCGGTTTCTTCGATAAACTGTTTGGAAAATAGGCCCTCGCTGCCGGCCGGCCGATGCGGCGTTACGTCCAGCACCAGTTAGTCTGTCGTGGTCGAGCGACAGGATGGCCAGCGGAAGGTTTTTCAGAACGTTGCCGCTGAGCGCGCCCCGCCCTAAAATTCTGTGCGACCGGGCCGCGCGACCCGCAAGAGCCTGTATCCCACCTTTCCGGAGCTTCGGAGCAATGAAAATCGTCAAGTATTTCCTGATCGCGTTTGCAGTGGTCATCGTTCTCGTGATCGGCGTCATTGCGTACGTCTCGGCGACCTTCGATCCAAACCAGTACAAGCCGCAGATCGTGAAGGCGGTGAAGGACAAGACCCAGCGCACGCTCACGCTCGCCGGCGATATCAAGCTGTCGTTCTGGCCGAGCATTGGCGCGAAGGTGGGCAAGGCGTCGCTATCCGAGCGTGGCAGCGACAAGCAGTTCGCCGCGGTGGAAGAGGTGCGCGTCGCGGTGAAGCTCATGCCGCTCCTGTCAAAGCAAGTCATCGTCGATACGGTCGATGTCAGGGGCTTGCGGGCAAATCTCGTCAAGACCCGCGATGGCAAGACGAACGTCGACGATCTGGCTGGCGGGGCGCCACCGGAAAAGGAGAAAGCACCCGCGCCCAAGGGCGGGGGTGCGGATTTCATGGTGGATATCGCGAGAGTCGAGATCGACGATGCGGCCATCAACTACATCGACGAGGCCGCAGGCGCGAAGTACGCATTGTCGAAGCTCAATCTCAAGACGGGACGTATCGCGCCCGGCGTTCCCACGGATGTGGAGCTCTCGGTCCACGCCCGGGGCGACAAGCCGAAGCTGGACCTTCAGGCGGCGCTCAAGACCCGGCTCACTTTTGAATCCGAGAAGCAGCGCCTCACTTTGGAAGGTCTCGATCTCGATGCCAAGGGCGATGCGGCCGAGTTCAAAGGACTGATCGCGAGCGCGAAGGGCGATATCGATCTGCGCGGCGCGACGAAGGAGCTTTCAGCATCGAAGCTTACGGTCACGGTAACCGGTAAACAGGCCGGCGGCGATCTAAAGATCCGTCTGGAGGCGCCCAAACTGGCAGTCACGAAGGACAGGGTGAGCGGAGAACGCATGATGCTCGAGGCCGCCTTGACTGACGCGAAGAGCAAACTCAATGCCCGTCTGGATATCCCGGGCATCGAGGGTAGTGGCAAGGCGTTCAAGGCGGCCCAGATCAACGCGTCAGTGGATTTGCAGCGGGAGGGCATGACCGTCAAGGCGAAGCTCGCAAGCCCGGTCACAGGCAGCGTCGATGCGCAGCGCCTTGAGCTATCCAAGTTGACAGGCAATGTCAGCGTCAAAGATCCCGGCCTGCCGAAGAGCCCGATCGAGGCGGCGATCACCGGCACCGCTGCGGTGGATCTGCTGAAGCAGACCGCGAGCCTTGCATTCAAGACGCGCGTCGACGAGAGCAACATCGACGGCCGGGTGGGGCTTGCCAAGTTCACGCCGCCTTCCTATACATTCGACATCAACATCGACAAGCTCGACGCTGATCGCTATATCGCCAAAGGCGGTGGTAAGCCGGCGCCGGCGTCGAAACCCGGATCAGCGTCGAAACCCGCGCCGGGTGGCGGCACGGCGGGCGAGCAGCCCCTCGATTTCTCTGCGCTGAAGGGGCTGAATGCGACCGGCAGCGTGAAGATCGGCCAGTTGAAGGCCGCCAACGTGAAGGCCTCGAATGTGCGCATCGACGTCAAGGCGGCCGACGGCCGGCTCGATGTCAGCCCGCTGAGCGCCAATTTGTATCGCGGTTCACTGCAAGGCGCGGTGTCGGTCCGGGCGGCGCAGACACCGGTCATTGCTGTCAAACAGACGCTCTCGAACGTCGATATGGGTCCGCTGCTCAAAGACGCCGCGGACTTCGATACGCTCGAGGGGCGCGGCAACGTCTCTATGGATGTGACCGGACGGGGCAACACGGTCTCCGCGCTCAAGAGGGCGTTGAACGGCAACGCTGCCATCAAGCTCACCGATGGGGCGATCAAGGGCATCGACGTGGCGGGCACGCTGCGCAATGTGAAATCCAAGCTGGGCACGCTGAGAGGGCAGCACAGCCAGGCGGCGAGCGGCACGCAGAAGACGGATTTTAGCGAGCTGTCGGGCACGTTCAACATCAAGAACGGGGTCGCACGCAACAACGATTTGCAGGGCAAGTCACCGCTGCTGCGCCTCGCCGGTGAAGGCGAGGTGGACATCGGCCAGGAAATGATCAATTACCTGATCAAGGCTACGGTCGTGCCGACTACCAAAGGCCAGGGCGGCCAGGAGCTAACCGATTTGAGCGGCGTCACGGTTCCCGTTCGACTGACGGGGACGTTTGCGAAGCCGGGCTACAGCATCGATTTCAGCGGAGTCGCCGGGGATCTCGCAAAGCGCGAGCTGCAGCGGCAACTCGAGCGGCGCCTCGGCGGGGGTGCCGCGCCGAAAGAAGGGACGGCGCCTTCCAGCCCGAGCGGCGGCGGCAGCTTGAGGGAGCAGCTGAAGGGGCTTCTTGGCCGCTAAGCACGGTGACCAGTGACCAGTGACCAGTGACCGATGAACGGGAAACTGCCGCACGAAACGAGAATACAGCCGCCGATTAACGCCGATGGAAAAAGGGTGTAGTGATTAGCGCGGGTTTCTATCTGCGTTCATCTGCGTGTATCTGCGGCTAAAAGCCGTTTTTCGCTCTTTCGGACACACTCCTCACGGCCCCAGCATGCGCAGCTTTGCGACCAGGATCGTCGCGTGGCAGAAGGACCACGGGCGGCACGATCTCCCATGGCAGGGCACGCGCGATCCCTACCGCATCTGGCTCGCGGAGATCATGCTGCAACAGACCCAGGTGGCGACGGTCATTCCCTACTATCTGCGGTTCCTTTCGCATTTCCCGACGATCGCCGCGCTCGCAGCTGCACCGGAGGATGAAGTTCTGCGGCTCTGGAGTGGGCTCGGCTACTACGCGCGGGCGCGAAATCTTCACCGTTCCGCGCAGACCGTCGTTGGGACTCACGGTGGCCGCTTTCCCAGGCACGTAGAGGGCGTCGCGGAACTGCCCGGTATCGGGCGTTCGACGGCCGCCGCGATATGCGTCTTCGCGTTCGGCGGCCATGAGGCCATCCTCGACGGCAACGTGAAGCGGGTTCTCGCGCGCCACCGCGGCGTGAAGGGCTTTCCGGGCGAGAAGCGCGTCGCTGACCGGCTGTGGCGTGAGGCGGAGCGGCTCCTGCCCCGGCGCCATGTCCCCGAGTATACGCAGGGCCTGATGGATCTGGGTGCCGGTGTGTGCACGCGTTCGAAGCCGTCCTGTGCGACGTGCCCTGTCCATGCCGATTGCGTCGCCTTCAGGCGTGGCGCAACCGACGCGATGCCGGGTGCCCGTCCACGCAAACGCTTGCCGCATAAACGCACCATCATGCTCGTGCTGACGTGCGCCGGCGAAGTGCTGCTCGAGAAGCGTCCAGCCCCGGGTCTCTGGGGCGGCCTTTGGTCCCTGCCAGAGGCTGGGCGTAGCGACGACTTGCAGACGCATTGCCTGCAGCGCTTCGGAGCGCACGTGCTCGCGGTCGAAAAACTGCCGACGCTCAGGCATGGCTTCACCCACTTCACCCTCGATATCCGGCCTTTGCGCGTGCAGGTATCGGCCCTCGTGCCGCATGCGGCCGAACCCGGGCAGGCCTGGCTCTCGCTCGCGGAGGCGCGGCGTGCCGCGATTCCGGTGCCGG
>LJTT01000138.1 GCA_001303585.1 Betaproteobacteria bacterium SG8_41 | reverse complement strand
AGCGTGTAATCACGCGCAGGTGCTGTCGCGGTCCCTTGCAGCAAGCCAAACGCCCCCGCAAGGGGGCGTTTGTTTTTGAGAAATGATTGGATGCACCGATTTGGTGCGTTAGCTTGGAAATTCCTGTATACAATGGAAATTGATTTCGGATCAAACGGTTATCTGGTGGTGGACGAACGGTGATCTCCGCGCGACCTCAACCAGCGCCTCAGCGCATGCTACCTGACTCGCCACAACGCATCCTGGAGAGCCTGTCGACGGCGGTGCTCGTATTCGATGTCGAACTGCGGCTGATGTCGATCAATCCGGCGGGTGAGATGCTCCTTGCCGCCAGCGCCCGCAAACTCACGGGCCTCACGCTGAATGAACTCATCGCTGACGGGAAGGACTTTGCCAAGGTCCTGACCGATACGCTCCGCTCGCGCCATCCCTTTACCGCCCGCAGTGTCCGCTTGCGACTGTTCGGCGGACAGGCCCTCACAGTCGATTGCGCCGTTACACCACTTCCCGAGGGAACCGCCGGTGGCGCGTTGCTGGTGGAACTCAGTCAGATCGACCGGTTGCTGCGACTCGCGCGCGAGGAGTTGATGCGAGATCGCCAGACTGCGAATCGCGCCGTGCTGCGCGGCCTCGCGCACGAGATCAAGAACCCGCTGGGCGGTTTGCGCGGGGCAGCCCAACTGCTGGAGCGCGAGCTTGCGGAGCCCTCTCTCAAGGAGTACACGCAGATCATTATTCACGAAGCCGACCGGCTTCGAAATCTGGTAGACCGGATGGTTGGGCCGGCCCGCCCCTACCGGCGGGAGCCCGTGAACATCCACGAAGTACTGGAACGCGTACGCCGCCTGGTACTCGCTGAGCACCCAGGCGGCTTGCGGTTCGAATGCGACTTCGACCCCAGCCTGCCGGAACTCGCCGGTGACGCCGAACAGCTGATCCAGGCAACGCTGAATATCGTCCGCAATGCCGTGCAGTCGATGCAAGGCAACGGAACCATCACCCTGCGCACACGCATCGAGCGCAACTTCACCATCGGTGGCAAACGCCACCGACTAATCGTGCGCGTCGATATCGAGGACAACGGCCCGGGAATTCCTCCGGAGCTGCAGGAGCATGTCTTCTATCCGATGGTTACGGGTCGCCCGGAAGGCACCGGTCTGGGCCTGTCCATCGCGCAGGACATTGCCCAGCGCCACGGCGGGCTCATCGAATGTGTGAGCCGTCCGGGCCACACCGTCTTCACGATATATCTGCCAGCGGAGAGCGAACATGACTAGCCAGGATATTATCTGGGTCATCGACGACGACCGCTCGATCCGCTGGGTACTGGAAAAGGCCCTGGCGCAGGCCGGATTCAGCGTGCGCAGTTTCGAGTCCGGCGAGGAAATCGTTGATTTGCTGGATCGCCAGCAGCCGGATGTAATCCTGAGCGACATCCGCATGCCCGGTGTAAGCGGCCTCGACCTGCTTGCATCGATCAGCACCAAGGCCCCGCACATTCCGGTTATCATCATGACGGCGCACACGGATCTCGAAAGCGCGGTGGCCTCCTATCGCGGCGGTGCTTTTGAATACCTGCCCAAGCCCTTTGATGTCGACGACGCCGTGCGTCTTGTGCGTCGCGCGATCGAACACCGGCGCCGGCAGAAGACCGCAACCGTCGCCGTCGACCGCGCGCCAGAGATTCTCGGCGCTGCCCCATCCATGCAGGAGGTGTTCCGCGCGATTGGTCGCCTGTCGGGATCGCATCTTAGCGTTCTGATCAATGGTGAGTCCGGCACCGGCAAGGAATTGGTGGCGCGCGCGCTGCACAATCACAGTCCACGCGCCGACAAGCCGTTTATCGCGATCAACATCGCTGCCATCCCAAACGAGCTGCTCGAAAGCGAGCTGTTCGGTCACGAAAAGGGTGCCTTCACCGGCGCCATGCAGCAGCGCCGTGGGCGCTTCGAGCAGGCCAGTGGTGGCACATTGTTTCTGGACGAAATCGGCGACATGCCAGCCGACCTGCAAACGCGGCTGCTGCGGGTCTTGCAGGATGGGAAATTCTACCGGGTCGGCGGTCATGATCAGATTACGACTGATGTGCGGATCATCGCGGCCACCAATCAGAATCTCGAAAAGCGGGTCGCCGAAGGGCGCTTTCGCGAAGACTTGTTCCATCGGCTAAATGTCATTCGGATTCATCTGCCGCCATTGCGCGAGCGGCGCGAGGACATTCCGACACTCGCGCGCCACTTTCTCCGCCAGTCGGCAAAGGAATTAGGCGTTGAGGCAAAGCAACTGGCGGCCGAAACGGAAGAAAACCTGAGCCAACTACCTTGGCCCGGAAATGTCCGCCAGCTCGAGAATACCTGCCGCTGGCTGACGGTGATGGCACCGGGTCAGGTCGTGCGGATTGAAGACTTGCCGCCGGAATTGCGCGCCGATGAGAACGAGGCAGCCGCGGACGCCTGGGAGGAAACCCTGCGCGCCAGCATTGAACAACGCCTTTCCCGCGGCGAACAAAACATCTTTCCGGACATCAATGCCCATTTCGAGCGCGTGCTGATTGAAGCAGCGCTGCGTGCCACCGGCGGACGCAAGCAGGATGCTGCCCGCCGCTTGGGCTGGGGCCGCAACACCCTGGCGCGCAAGCTCAAGGAGCTGCAGCTCGAGGACTGACCGGCGCTACGGCCGCTCAAGGCCGTGATGCCGGTAAATTCCAGTGACCGTTTCGTCTTGCAGAAAATCTCTCAGGTGCGCGCCCCACTCGCCGCCTTGCCCGACCAGCCCGAGGTGATACACAGTCACCAGATTTTCCTTCCGCATCGCCGGGCTGATGTCTGCACTTCCATCGAGCGAAATAATCTCAAAACATCCCGGAAAAATGCGCGTGTAACGCAGGGCCAGATGAAAATACAGGATTGCGGCATCTGCACGATCCTCGTGCAGGGCCTGTGGCGCCTCGCGGTGATGGATGCGCTCGCCGTACACCACGCGTCCGGAGCGGCCGGGTTCGAGAAAATCGAACGTGATCCCAAACCCGCGAGCATGGCGCGCCAGCGTCTCCGCATACACCTGGTAACTCGCCGACTCGGTTTCGGGATTTGAGAGAAAGATACGCACTTCCGCACGCGCAAGATCGCGCGCCGAATGGATCGCCCGCGGATTGCCAGCCCGCACCAATAACACATTCCCGCGCGAGCGCATGAATGGTTCGTGCGTCGCTACAAGACCCTTCGCCAGCAGCTGATCCAGAATTGGCGCCGGGCTGATGAAGAGGTGCGGGCGCGCTGACAGAAACAGATTCCCTAGACTGAAGCCCCCGGCCGCAAGCGCCGAAGCCAGCACCCCCGGTGGCGTGGTGGCGTAAAAGACATCTCGCACCTGCGGATGGCGCACATAGAACTGCTGCAAGCCATGAAAATCGAGACAGAGATTGGATCCGGCATGGAACCACACCGGATGCTCGGGGCGGTCGCGCGCCCATTCGCGCGGCCATTGGAGCTGGGGAATCATGCAGCAGATGGACGCTAGGTTGGCTTGGCCGTGAACAACTTCCAAGCGGCAAAATCGGTCACATAGGCGAGTGCCAGCAAGCAGCCCAGCATTATCGCCACCGCCACCCAATAGCGTCGCGCGTACTTCTTTCCGAGGTCATCGAGGCGACCATACGGCGGAAAGCTGAACAGCGCGCCGAAGGTCGACTCCTTCACATTGAACTGCTGCTGATAGAAATGCCTCACCAGCAGGCGATAGTAGATGACCACATAGCCGGTCATGACCAGCAGGACGCCAAGGGCATTGCGCACGGGACTTCCGCGCCTTCCTAAAACGGGCGAACAATCTGCAAACTGCTGCCAGCAGATGTCTGCGCGGCGGCGGTCACCGGATTGGTAACGAGATCTTCCAGCATCTTGCCGTTCTGGATGTGGATGCAGTGTTTCTTGACGGATAACAGTCCCTGGCGTTTCAGCGCATTAAGCGCGGTGCTGGCTGACTGGCGCGTGGTGCCAATCATGTCGGCAATTTCCTGATGTGTGAGGGAAATATCCAGCAAGGTTTCAGCATCCGATACCGGCTTGCCATAGCGCGCGCTGAGACGGATCAGAAGTTTTACAAGACGCGTGGTCACATCGTCACTGGTGAGATTGAGCAGCATGTCGGCGAGTCCACGTAGCCGGCAGGAGAGCAGATCCACGACCAGCATGGCTGCCTCGCCATCGCGTTGGAGGAATTCTTTGAACCTGAACTGGGGAATGACCAGGGCTTCGGAATCGGCGCAAGCCTCGCTCGCCACCTCGCGCCGGCCCGCACGCGCCATCTCGGCCAACCCGAAAATCTCGCCGGGAAAACAGAACCACAGGATTACCGTACGTCCTACCGGCGAGAGCGCAAAAATCTTTATTCGACCCTGCGTCAGAATATAAACATTGTCGCCGGGCGAGCCGGGCTGAAACACGGCATCACCCTTGCGATACGCAATACGATGACCGAGTGCGTACAACGCGTCGCGAGTGGAGCCAGACAGTCGCCCAAGGAAGTCGGACGGCGGAACGAACCAAGGTGTTTCCATGCTCTCCTCCAGAGGACCGCATTCCCTGCGATCGGCTATTGATCCCCTGCCCTCTGCACTGTCGCCCAGATGACAGACCAAAGGCCCGGCTTTCTTTAATTATGATTATAAGCTTGGCTAATCCGCATGTAAGGATGGCTAATTGACGGGGTTCGTGCGTACCGGCCGGGCGAAATGTTATCCACAAACCTAGACAAAGCAAGGGGTTAGTCAATGGCAAGTACAGAAACTGCGAGCGGTGGACTACTTGGACATCTGACTCACAACATTCAAGCGAGCGGGCGCAATCCAACACGCGTGATGATTGGTTTTGTTCTTGCGTGGGCGATGTTCGCGCTGATCATGTGGGTGTTCCCGCGCCCCGAGGGGCTCAAACCAGAAGGCATGACGGTTCTCGCCATTGTCATCTGGGCAAGCATCATGTGGGTATCTGAAGCGCTGCCGGTCGGTATTACCGGTATCTCCGTACCCACATTGCTCATCCTGACGCACGCACTTCCGTGGGCCAAGGGCAAGCCACCGCTGGGTCAGGTGTTCGCTGGATTCACTGGCCACGTCGTGTGGCTGTGCCTGTTCGCGTTCATGGTCGGCGCAATCATGCAGTTGTTAAAGCTCGACCGGCGCATTGCGCTCGCCATCCTCGACAAGGTCAAGGCCTCCAATGTAGGGCGCGTCATCTGGGGTTTCTTTGGTATCAACGTCCTGCTCGCGTTCTTCATTCCGGCTGCCAATGCCCGCGCCGCCACGTTGCTGCCAATCGTCAAGGGTGTGACGAATCTGCTAGGCGATTCCCCGGAGGAGAATGAGGCGAAAAAGGCCATTGTCATCCAGTCGCTGGTATACGGAACCATGATCTGCGGCGTGTTCA
>LJTT01000068.1 GCA_001303585.1 Betaproteobacteria bacterium SG8_41 | reverse complement strand
ATCACCGCCACGCGCGGCATGGCCGTCGCGCCGCACGCGCTCGCGTCGCAATCGGCGGTCCATATCCTGCGCGAGGGCGGAAATGCCCTCGAAGCGATGATCGCCGCCGCGGCGACGATTGCGGTGGTGTATCCGCACATGAACGGCATCGGCGGCGATTCGTTCTGGCTGGTATGCGCGCCTCGACGCGCCCCCCGCGGGATCGACGCCTGCGGGGCCGCGGCCCAGGCGGCGTCGCGCGACTGGTACGCCGAGCGCGGCACTACGGCGGCGATTCCAGTACGAGGCGGGATGGCAGCCAACACCGTGGCCGGCGCGGTCGCCGGCTGGCAGGCAGCGTTCAAGTTGAGCCGCGACTGGGGCGGGCGCCTTCCGCTTGCGCGCCTGCTCGCGGACGCCATCCACTACGCGGAGCAGGGCTTCCCAGTCACAAAGAGCCAGTCTGACAACACTGCCACGAAACGCGGTGAACTGGAATCGCAGCCCGGCTTCCGCGACGCGTTCCTGCCCGGGGGTGCCGCGCCCGCCGCAGGGACCTTACACAAGCAGCCGCGCCTTGCCGCGACCCTCAGGCGGCTTGCGCGCGCGGGCTTGGATGACTTTTACCGCGGCGGACTGGCGCGAGCCATGGCGGCCGATCTTGCGGCGGTGGGCAGTCCGCTCGGTCTCAAGGACCTCGCGCGGCATCGGGCGAGGCTTGTTACGCCGCTCGCTCTCGCCCACAGCCTGGGCACCGTCTACAACATGCCGCCTCCCACCCAGGGCGTCGTTTCGTTGCTCATTCTCGGCATTCTCGATGCGCTGGAAGTTGGCCGCGCCGGGGCACACAGCCCTGACTACGTGCACTTGGCGGTGGAGGCCACCAAACGCGCGTTCGAGATCCGCGACCGCTATGTCACCGATCCGGCCTATATGAACGTCTCTGCGCAGGACCTTCTCGCCCCGACCCACATCCGTGCGGTCGCCGCCGAGATCGATCGCGGCAGAGCGGCGCCGTGGCGCGCCGGCACGCCGCCCGCGGGGACGGTTTGGATGGGCGTCATCGACAGTGCCGGGCGCGCCGTCAGCGCGATCCAGAGCATCTATCACGAGTTTGGCAGCGGCGTCGTTCTCGAGCAGGCCGGGATCAACTGGCAGAATCGCGGCTGCAGTTTTTCGCTCGACGAGACGGCGCTCAATTTTCTGCGGCCGGGGCGCAAGCCGTTTCATACCCTCAATCCCGCCCTCGCGATCTTTCGCGACGGGGAAACCATGGTCTACGGAACCATGGGCGGTGACGGGCAGCCGCAGACGCAGGCAGCAATATTCACCCGGATCGCGGTGTTCGGCATGGATCCCCAGACGGCGGTCGCCGCTCCTCGCTGGCTGCTGGGGCGCACCTGGGGACAGACAAGCGATACGCTCAAGCTCGAGTCGCGCTTCCCGGCAACCGTGCCGGCAACGCTGGGGGCATATGGTCACGAGATCGAGATCCTGGCGGGCTACGACGAGGCGATGGGGCATGCGGGCGCCATCGTGCGGCATCCCAACGGTGTGCTCGAAGGGGGCGCTGACCCGCGAAGCGACGGCGCGGTCGCCGCTTTCTGAGAAGCCGTAACCGGTGAACCGTGACCGTCCAAAAACTGAAACCACTTAACCGCAGACAAAAGCAGATATAACGAAAAAACCACGAAACCAGTATCCCCGCCGATAGACGCCGAAGGCTGCGTGGACAGGCGACTGAAAAAGGCGCGAAGGCGCCTGACGCGCTTTTTTGATTCAATACTCAACATTCGACATCCATCGGTTTTGATCGGCTTTAATTGCTTTTAGCTGCGGTCGGGATTTTTGATTCTTTTATGATGAGTTCCTTTCTTGTGTCCACCGGGGTCGTCGCGCTTGCTGAAATAGGCGACAAGACGCAGTTGCTTGCGCTGCTTCTCACCACGCGCTTTCGCCGTCCGCTGCCGATCATCGCGGGAATCCTGTTTGCCACCCTGGCCAATCACGCGGCGGCCGGTTTTGCGGGCGAGTGGCTGGCCGGGCGGGTCGAAGCCCAAACGCTGCGCTGGCTGATCGGGGGGTCGTTGCTTGCGATCGCGGCCTGGACGCTACGACCGGACGCGCTTGAGAGCACGCGCGAGACAGCTGGCCGTTACGGTGTGTTCGTGATCACGCTGATTGCGTTCTTCCTGGTGGAGATGGGCGATAAAACGCAGATCGCCACCGTGGTCCTGGCGGCGCAGTATCAGACGCTCGCCGCAGTGGTGCTCGGGACAACCCTGGGAATGATGATCGCGAATGTCCCGGTCGTGCTCCTCGGTAATGCGCTCGCTGAGCGCATACCGTTGCGCGCGGTGCGTGTCCTTGCCGCGCTCGTGTTCGCCGTCCTGGGGGTGCTGGCGCTCTCTGGCGCCGGCACCATGTGACGACGAAAAAGGCAGCCCGGAGGCTGCCTCGATTCATGCGATGCGTAGCTGACTTAAGCGGCGGTCGGCTTGCTGGGCGTTTTGGGCGCGTACTTCTGGCGGAACTTCTCCACGCGGCCGGCCGTGTCCAGCATCTTCTGCTTGCCGGTGTAGAAGGGGTGGCACTGCGAGCAGACTTCAACCTGCAGATCGCGGCCCAGGGTCGAACGGGTATCCCAGCTGTGGCCGCAGCTGCAGGTGACAGTGATGGTCGTGTATTCGGGGTGAATCTTCGGTTTCATGCGGCCTCCGTGCCGATGGTATCCGAGACAAGGGGCTGAATTATCCACGATTTGGGGAGGATTGTCACCCTCTGTCAAGTCACGGGACATGGTGATGGGCGTTGGTGATGGACGGAGCTCGCTTTGCCCTATCACCATTTTTCATCACCATCATTCATCACCACGATTCCGCTAACGCAGGAGCGGCCTCTGCCCGGGCGCCCAGTTCTCGAGCAGAACGCAGCACGCGAGCAGTTCGCGCTTGCCCCTCTCAACGCTCACCGGGCGGAACAGCGACTGGCCTCCGACGACATCGAGCGACACGAAGTAGAGACGGCCTGCGCGGACTTCGAGCTCCAGGCGGCCTGGATCGTGGCCGATGCCGGAAAGGGTGTGCACGCCGGCTCGCAGGCGCAGCATGAAGAACGTGCCGGGCAGTGTTGATCCGAGGAGCCGATGATCGACATAGAGCACGGAGTCGATGCGATCTTCGCCATTATTTCCAAGGTTGCCACGGTAGACGTAAAGCGTCGCTGACCTCGGGTCTGCCAGGAACTGCTTGGCCTCCGCATCGCGCTCGGGCGATGCTTGCGGGGTCGAAGCGCAGCCGGCTGCGGCAAAAGCAATCGCGGCGATTGCGCTGCGCCAGCGCGCGCCGGTCATCGGCCACCCACCAGCTCGCTGCGCATTACCAATGAGCGGCCGCGGTTTGCCGGCACGTAATTGAAGTGGGACCGCGGCGTGAACGGTCCCGGCACGAATGACTGTTGCACGAAATAAATTTTGCCCGCCTCGACCGTTATCGTCATGTTTCCCGCGTCCGCCGCGAATCCCGCTATGTTATGCACTCCGGGCGCAACCTCCCAGCGGTAATAGGTCCCCGGATAGGTGGTCACCGTTGTGGTGTCGTCGAGGAGGAGGGTCGCGCCGTCCCGGCTGAAATCGGGGTCATTTCGCGCGATATAGATGACGGCTCGGTCGGGAAGGGCTTCGAATTTTTTCGCCTGGATGTCGGCCGGGCTTGGCGGCAGCTGTGCGCAACCTCCCCACCAGAGCGCAGTCGATAGCAGCAGGGCTCGGACGTATGTTGTCATTGATCCGCAGAAGCACAAGGAAATGCGCCGCGTCGAACAAAGCCCCATTGGCTGAAACGGCGCTAGGCAGCATGACGGGCGCGGCTGCCGCGGCCGTCGTAATCAGTCAATTCGGGCTACAGCATAATGTACTGGTTCTCACCATCTGGCGCCCGGTCTGTTCATCGAGCTGGTGCAGCCGGGAGTTGGTCACGCTGCCGCGCCATCCGGTAACCCATTGCTCCACGAAATAGAGCTTCCCGGCCTCGAGTTGCAGCGTGATGGAATCGTTAAGCGGTGCCGTGTTTTCGATTCGGCGGGAGCCGGGGTTTACTACCCAGCGGTAAAAGGTCCCTGTCCAAGTTGTGATCTGTTTCCCGTCGTCCAGCTCAAGACCCACGGCGAGCGTGGGGCCGACCGCACCCTGCACGATGTAGACGACCGCGTGATCGGCAACGGGCACAAACTTCTTGGCCTCGATTTCCTGCGGGCTCGGCGGAATCTGGGCGCAGGCAGCAAGGATCAAGGCAAGTCCGGTGGTCGGTGCTTTCCGCGTATGGCCTCCTTGACGCAGGTCAGGCAGGCCCGTCAACGAGAGCCACAGCACAATGTGCCGCTTGCTACCAACTGGCGTCCGGTCTTCTCGTCAACCCTGCTCAGCCGGGAATCGGTCGTGCTCCCGCGGATGCCGGTGACCCAATGCTGCACGAAATAGATCTTCCCGGCCTCGACCTGAAGTCTGACGGACGCATTCAGGTTACCCTCGGCGCTCCTGATCGTGCGCGTTCCCGGCGCCGTTACCCAGCGGTAAAAGGTGCCCGGATAGGTCGTGATCTGCGTGCTGTCGTCAAACGCAAGCCCGGCGCTGTAACTGCCCAATGGATTCTGCACGATGTAGACCACGGCCTTGCCGGGCACGGCTTCCATCTTCTTGGCCTCGATTTCCTCCGCACTTGGAGGTATCTGCGCACAGCCGGCAATTGCCAAAGCGGTTATCGCGATGAACGCACGCCACATAAAGCCTCCTTTTCCAGCAACCCAATGCTTACGGCACGGCCCCGAAAACGCGGGCCCGTGCCTGTCTGATAAGAACAGTTGTCACAGGCGCCCTATTCCTGCCCCCCGGGCCTAGCGTGACCGTGATGGACAGATGACCGATTTTCGTTGCCTCATGGAGTCGAAGAAGTAGGGCTTCGGAAGGCGGGGCAGGGGCGCAATGCTTACGTGGGGATGCGGCCCCGGAGAAGACCGGGATCTCGGACGAAGAACCGGCGATTGGAAACGTCCGGTGACGCTTCCACGCGCGATTAGCCCCGGCGCATGGAATCAAAGAAATCCGCGTTATTCTTCGTCGCCCTGACCTTGTCCAGAAGAAACTCGGTTGCCTCCAGCTCGTCCATCGGATAGAGAAGCTTCCGCAGCACCCAGATCTTCTGCAGAACGTCCTGCTTGATCAACAGCTCCTCGCGGCGCGTCCCGGAACGGTTCACGTTGATCGCCGGGAAGATGCGCTTCTCGTACATCCGGCGGTCGAGGTGGATCTCCATGTTGCCGGTGCCCTTGAATTCCTCGTAGATCACGTCGTCCATGCGGCTGCCCGTATCGATGAGCGCCGTGGCGAGGATAGTGAGCGATCCGCCCTCCTCGACATTGCGAGCCGCCCCAAAAAAGCGCTTGGGTCGCTGCAGGGCGTTTGCGTCCACGCCGCCGGTCAGCACCTTGCCGGAGGCGGGCACAACCGTGTTGTAGGCGCGGGCGAGGCGCGTGATCGAATCGAGCAGGATGACGACGTCCTTCTTGTGCTCGACGAGACGCTTCGCCTTCTCGATCACCATCTCGGCAACCTGCACGTGGCGCGATGCGGGCTCGTCGAAGGTCGATGAGACCACCTCGCCCTTCACCGAGCGGATCATCTCCGTCACTTCCTCCGGACGCTCGTCGATCAGCAGCACGATCAGCGCCACCCCGGGATGGTTTGCCGTGATGGCGTGTGCGATGTGCTGCATGAGTACCGTCTTGCCGGCCTTGGGCGGCGAGACGATGAGCCCGCGCTGGCCTTTCCCGGTCGGCGCGATGATGTCAATGATGCGGCCGGTGATGTTCTCCTCGGCCTTGATGTCGCGCTCCAGCTTGAGGTGCTCGGTGGGGTGGTAGGGGGTGAGGTTTTCGAAGAGGATCTTGTGCTTGGAATTCTCCGGCGGCTCGTCGTTGACCTTGTCCACCTTCACCAGCGCGAAGTAGCGCTCGCCGTCCTTGGGGGTGCGGATCTCACCCTCGATGGTGTCTCCCGTGTGCAGGTTGAAGCGGCGAATCTGCGAGGGCGACACGTAGATGTCGTCGGTGCCGGCGAGGTAGGACGTGTCCGGGGAGCGCAGGAACCCAAACCCGTCCGGCAGGACCTCGAGCGTGCCCCCGCCGTAGATGCTCTCGCCCTTTTTCGCCTGGTTCTTCAGCAGCGCGAAGATGAGCTCCTGTTTGCGCATGCGATTGGCGCCGTCAACCTCGTTTTTGACGGCCATGTCCAGCAGCTCGCCGACGTGGAGGTTCTTGAGATCGGATAAATGCATAAACTGCGACCCTCTATGGGTTGAAGCGGGAAAAGAAGGGGAAGAGAGGACTTCAGCGCCCGGACCACTCGGGTCTCGGGGAGCCGAGCGGGTGTCGCTCGGGCGCCTGCGGGGAACGTTCGAAGCTCTAAATGTGGCTGTCAATAAAAGCGGTCAGTTGTGATTTCGAAACGGCGCCCACCTTGGTCGCTTCGACGGCCCCGTTCTTGAACAGCATGAGAGTAGGGATGCCGCGGATGCCGTACTTGGGCGGCGTGGCCTGGTTCTCGTCAATATTGATCTTCGCAACCTTGAGCCGTCCCGAGTACTCCTTCGCAACTTCGTCCAGGATCGGGGCGATCATCTTGCACGGTCCACACCATTCCGCCCAATAGTCCACCAGCACCGGGGTCGAAGACTGCAGCACCTCCGGATCGAACGTGTCGTCCGTCACGTAATGGATGTGTTCGCTCATGCCTTGCTGCCTTGGGAGTCAACGGGAAAACGCCACGGAAAACGGGGGTGGCTGCGAAACTTGCCGAGGTATGCTATCGAAAAACCCGCGATTTGCATAGTGCCCGGCTTGCGACCCCGTCGCGCCGGCCCCGGCCGGGCGCCCTCTGATAAAATGGGCGCGTTTTCCGCAACTTCAAGCCTGGCGAAATCTCAAGGGAATACTATGACTTACGTTGTCATCGAGTCTTGCATAAAGTGCAAGTACACCGATTGCGTTGATGTGTGCCCCGTCGATTGTTTTCGGGAGGGGCCGAATATGCTCGTTATCGATCCCGATGAATGCATCGATTGCACGCTGTGCGTCGCGGAGTGCCCCGTGGAGGCCATTTATGCCGAGGACGACGTGCCCGACGATCAGCGCCACTGGACGCCGAAGAACGCGGAGCTGGCAAAGCTTTGGCCCGCTATCATCGAAAAGAAGGATGCGCCGCCGGATGCCGACGAATGGGCCAAGGTAAAAGAGAAGGAGCACTTGCTCGAGAAATAGGTACGATACCGCTCGTCGGCATCGGCGCGCTGCGGGGTCGCATCCCCCCAACTTCCGGGGGCCCCTGCTCAACCCTCCGCGCGCCACGCGTCCGAATGGGCGAAAGTGACGAAGAAGGAACATCTCTTGGAGCAGTGATGCTTCGGCAGCCCAGCTGCCAGACCTCGATGGGCGGCAGTCGAAAATACGAAGGCGAACGGATCAGCACCTGACGGCTATTTTCTTCATCCTTCGCGTCGCCATAACCGATCACCATCACCCATCACCCATCACGGGCTGCCATGCGCGAGGACCTTGCAAAGCGGGTAGCAGCCGGGTGCGTGGTCATCACCCCTAATCGGCGGCTCGCGGCGCATCTCAAACAGCAATACGACGCGAAGCAAGCGGCCTCCGGGATGCTCGCCTGGCCCTCCGCTGACATCCTGCCCTTTTCGGCCTTCGTCGAGCGGGCATACGAGGACGCGCTCTACTCGGACCAGGCCGCTGCGCTCCCGATCCTGCTGACGCCCGCCCAGGAGCAAGCGCGATGGGAGGCCATCATCCGCGAATCGGAAACGGGCAAGGCCCTGCTCGCCATCCCCGAGGCGGCCGCGCTCGCGCGTGAGGCGTGGCAGCTCGCGCACGTCTGGCGTCTTATGCCCAGCTTCGGGAAGTTTCCCCGGAACGATGACGCCAGGGCGTTCCAGGAATGGACGCAGCGCTACGAAGCCATTACCCGGCGCGAGCGGCAGACGGACGCCGCGCGTCTTCCCGATGTGACCGCGTCACTGCTCGCCCGGAAGGAAGTCCGCAAGCCGCAATCGGTAGCCCACTACGGCTTTGACCTCGTCATGCCACAGCAGGCGGCGCTGTTCGCGGCGCTGGCGAGCGCCGGTTGCGAGGTCACGGGCGTGGGCCCGGAGCTGCGCGGGGCGAAGCCACTGCGCGTAGCCTGTGTGGACAATACCGATGAAATACGCCGCGCGGCAGTCTGGGCGCGAACACGCCTCGAGGCCGGCGGGGCGGTTCGCATTGGCGTCGTCGTGGCCGAGCTCGCAAAGCATCGCCAGGCAATCCGGCGCATCTTCAGCGCGGTCATGGAGCCGGACTACGCACTGCCGGGGACCTCGCGCCTCGCGTTCCCGTTCAATATTTCGTTTGGCGAGCCGCTTGCCTCCTATCCGCTGGTCAACGCCGCGCTTCTCGTGCTCGAGCTTGCCGGACGGGAGACCGATTTCGAGCGCGCGAGCAGGCTCATCCGCTCGCCGTTTCTTGCAGGGGCAGGCACGGAGTTTGCGCGGCGCGCGCGGCTCGACGCGCGGCTGAGAAAGCGCGCGGAGCCGACATTGACACTCGATCGCCTGCTTGCTTTGATTGCGCGCGAAGAGACGCGCTGCCCGGTACTGGCGCAGCGCCTCGCAGCGCTTGCCGAGTTCCGCAAGGACCGTCTTTTCGGGATGCAGTCGCCATCGGCATGGGCGAGGGCGATCTCGGAAGCGCTGGCCATAACGGGTTTTCCTGGCGAGCGGGGTCTCGACTCGGCGGAGTTCCAGACGCTCGCGCGGTGGCACGAGATCGTCGCCGATCTTGCAGCGCTCGATCGCGTCCTGCCGCGCACCGGCTACACCGACATCGTAGGGCGGTTGCGGCGAATGGCCGGAGACGCGCTGTTCCAGCCGGAGACGCCCGATGTGCCGGTCCAGGTCCTGGGCGAGCTCGAAGCCGCCGGCATGCAATTCGACCATCTCTGGATAATGAATCTTTCGGACGAGAGCTGGCCACGCGGCGCGCACCCCAATCCGTTCCTGCCGGTCGAGCTGCAACGCGCTGCTGGCGTGCCGCAGGGATCGGCCGCGGGGATGCTCGAACTCGCGCGCAGGCTGACGAACGCGTGGTTGAGCTGCGCCACCGAGGTCGTGTTGAGCCATCCGAAGCGTGAAGACGATCGCGAATTCAAGCCAAGCCCCCTGATCGCCGCTGTGCCTGATCGGGCCTTGGCGTTGCCCGACTACGCGAGCTATCGAGACGTGGTCCACGACTTGCGCCGGATCGAGCGCGGCAGAGACTGCGAAGCGCCGCCGCTCAAGGGCGCGGCGGTGGAAGGCGGCACCGCGGTCATCCGGGATCATGCGGCGTGCCCGTTCCGCGCGCTGGCGCGCCACCGCCTCGGCGCGGAAGGTCTCGAGAGGCCGCACACCGGGCTCGACGCAGCGGAGCGCGGTGCGCTGGCACACCGCGTGCTGGCGCAGGTCTGGGCGCAGCTGAAGACGCGACGCGCGCTCGAGGAGATCGCGAAGACAGAGCTTGAAGCGCTGCTGGCGCAGGCGACCGAGGATGCCGTTACGCGAATCCGGCGCGAGCGGCCGACGGTCCTGTCGGGCCGCTTCGCCGCGATCGAGAAACGGCGCCTCGCAAGGCTTGCGCGCGAGTGGCTCGAGCTCGAGAAGCGGCGCGGCGCTTTCACGGTGCTCGCCACCGAAGACAAGCGCCGCATTGAGATCGGGGGGCTGGCGCTCAACGCGCGCCTGGATCGCGTTGATGAGACGGGCGATGGTCGACGCATCGTGATCGACTACAAGACGGGCAAAGCATCGCCCGGCGCGATGCTCGGCGCCCGGCCGGAAGAGCCGCAGCTGCCGCTTTACGTGGTCGGTTCCGAGCCCGACGCGGTAGCGGTCGCCTTCGCGCAGGTGAGAACGGGCGAGATGCGGTTTTCCGCGCTCGCGCGCGACGACGACCTGCTGCCCGATGCCAGGGAGTTCTCCGGAACGCGCTATGCAGATCAGCACGGCTCGTGGCAGGATGTCCTCGCAGCGTGGCGCGCGGACCTCGCGGCCATTGCCCAGGCGTTTATTGCCGGCAAGGCGGATGTCGATCCAAAGCAATATCCCAATACCTGCCGCTTCTGTGATGTGAAGCCGTTCTGCCGCGTCTACGAGCGGCTCGAAACGGCGCTCGACGAGGACGCGGAATGAACACGCCTGTGATACCTGATCTCAAGGCGCGACGACGCGCGCTCGACCCGGCGCGCTCGTTCATCGTGCAGGCGCCGGCCGGATCGGGCAAGACCGAGCTTTTGATCCAGCGCTACCTGCGGCTGCTCGCGGCGGTTGATCATCCCGAGGAGATCGTCGCCATCACGTTCACGCGCAAGGCGGCGGGCGAGATGCGCGAGCGCGTGCTGGAGGCGCTTGCTGGCGCGCATGCCCAGAGGGTGCCCGAGAGTGAGCATGAGAGAACGACGCTCGAGCTCGCATCTGCCGCGCTCGCGCGCGATGCGGCCGGCGGGTGGAGCATCACCGAGAATCCAGCGCGGCTGCGCATCCAGACCATCGACGCGCTGTGCGCTGCGCTGACGCGTCAGATGCCGGTGCTCTCGCGCTTTGGCTCGCAGCCCGAGAGCATCGAGGACCCGACCGAGCTCTACCTCGAGGCGGCGCGGGCGACCGTTGAGCTGGTGGAGAGCGAGGAGGGCGTGGCGCAGGACGTGGAACGGCTCCTGACCCACCTCGACAACGACGTCGGGCGCATCGAGATATTGCTCGCCGACATGCTCAGGCGGCGCGATCACTGGCTGCGCCATGTGCACGGTCGAGAGCGCGCTGAACTGGAGACGGCACTGGAAAACGTCCGACAGGAGGCGCTTGAGCGCGTGCGTGCGCTGCTCCCCGCGGAGTTCAGAGCGGAATGGAAGATGATCGCCGACTACGCGTTCATCAACCTCGAACAGCGGGAATCCCGAGACAGCATCGACGATTGGGCGCAGCTCGCGCGCCTCCTGCTGACCGAGAAGGACCAATGGCGCCGGAGCCTCACGAAGAACCAGGGATTTCCCGCGGGCAAGGCGGCCCAGCCATGGAAGGAGCGCGCGCTGGCGCTGTTCGACGGTTTGAGAATTCATGACACGAGTCGCATGGCGCTGGCCCAGATGCGCGCGCTGCCGCCTGAACGCTACAGCGAACAGCAGTGGGAAATCCTGGGCGCGATCACGCGGTTGCTGCCGCGCGCGGTCGGGCAACTGAAGTTGGTGTTCCAGGCACGCGGGCAGGCAGATTTCACCGAGGTTGCACAGGGCGCGTTGCTTGCGCTGGGCGCGCCGGAAGCGCCGAGCGACCTCGCGCTCGCCCTCGATTACCGCATCCGTCACCTGCTCATCGACGAATTCCAGGACACTTCGATCAGCCAGTACGAGCTCATCGGACGCCTTACCGCCGGCTGGGAGCCTGGTGACGGGCGCACCGTGTTCGCGGTGGGCGATCCGATGCAGTCGATTTATCGCTTCCGTGAAGCGGAAGTGGGCCTGTTCCTGCACGCGCGCGCCGCGGGCATCGCGGGCGTTGCGCTGGAGCCGCTCGGCCTTTCGGCCAATTTTCGTTCGCAGGCCGGCATCGTCGAGTGGGTCAATGCGACGTTCCGGCAGATCATGCCGGAACGCGAGGACGTCGCCACCGGCTCGGTTCCCTACACTGATTCGGTCGCAACGCGCGACACGCTCCCCGGCACCGCGGTCAGCGTGCACCCCTTGTTCAACGGCGATCGTGCGGGGGAGGCAACCGCAGTGACCGGTATCGTCGCGCAAGCGCGTCGCGAGAATCCGGACGAGGTCGTCGCGATCCTGGTGCGCAACCGCGGCCACTTGCGCGAAATCATCCCGCAGCTCAAGGAAGCGGGCCTGCGCTTTCGCGCGATCGAGATCGAGGAGCTCGGCCACCGCCCCGTCGTTCAGGACCTGCTGGCGCTGACGCGCGCGCTCTCGCACCCGGGGCTTGCCTGGCTCGCGGCGCTGCGCGCGCCGTGGTGCGGGTTGACGCTCGCGGACCTCGACGCCCTTGCAAGCGCCGACGCCAAGCGGACGATGTGGGAGCTCATGAATGACGAAGAGCGGGTTGCGTCGCTCTCCGCCGACGGCTGCGCGCGGCTCGTGCGGGTCCGAGCGGTGTTCCAGGCCTGCATCGACGAGCGCTGCCGCGGCTCATTGCGTGAGCGCGTGGCCGGGGCCTGGTTCGCGCTCTCCGGCCCGGCCTGCGTCGAGGACACGACCGATCTCGAGGACGCCGAGATCTACTTTGACTACC
>LJTT01000021.1 GCA_001303585.1 Betaproteobacteria bacterium SG8_41 | reverse complement strand
GATATCGTCTCCGAAGTCAATCACGTCGAGATTCGCAACGCAGTGGACCAGTGCAACCGCGAGATCGCAAACCGCTTCGATTTCAAGGGCTCGGATGCGCGCGTCGAGATC
This sequence comes from Betaproteobacteria bacterium SG8_41, assembly GCA_001303585.1. GTDB lineage: Bacteria > Pseudomonadota > Gammaproteobacteria > Burkholderiales > SG8-41 > SG8-41. The sequence goes on along the minus strand of LJTT01000021.1, from coordinate 45,111 downwards.
GACGACAAGACCAAGGCGCTGACTGCCTACGCCGATGACGAGTTCAAACTGCACCAGTTACGCGACGTGCTGACGGGCAAGCTCGCCAAGCGGGGGGTCGACATCCGCGCGCTCGAGCCGGGCAAGATAGAGGCGATCAGCGGTAACAAGGTCAAGGAGGAGATCAAGGTGCACGAGGGTGTGGAGCAGGAACGGGCCAAAAACCTCGTGAAGCTCATCAAGGACAGCAAGCTCAAGGTCCAGGGGAGCATCCAGGGTGACGTCGTGCGCGTGTCCGGCGCGAAGAAAGACAACCTGCAGGAAGTAATCGCCCTCGTGCGAAAATCCGTGACCGACTACCCGCTGCAGTTCAAGAACTTCCGCGATTGACTCCGTGACCGGTGACCTGTGACCGGTGACCGGAGGAAAAAAACCGAAACGTCGAACTACGTAGGTCCCTCGTGACCAGTCACTGGTCACTGGTCACTGGTGTTGGAGGCCGGCCATCCACCGATCGTAGATCCGGTCCGCGGCGCGGTGCAGTTCGGCGAGCCGGCGATCGAGGTCGCGCTGGATTTCCTCGACCGGCTGTACCGCGGGACTCTTTTTCAGGTTGCGCTCGATCTCGCGCGCCCCGCTCTTGCACCATGCGGCGATCAGCTCGCGGGTCATCTCGACGTGGCATTGCAGGCCGAGATGCTTGCCCAGGACGAACGCCTGATTTTCGCAATGGGCGCTCGAGGCGATGCGCGTTGCGCCGGGCGGGATGGAGAATGTCTCACCATGCCAATGAAAGGCGCTGAAGGAACGCGCCCCGATCCAGTCGCGCGCGAACCCGTCATCCGCCGCCGCGACCTGGCCCCAGCCGATTTCCTTCACCGCATTGCGGGTTATCACGCCGCCCAGCGCTTTTGCCATCAACTGCGCGCCCAGGCAGTGGCCGAGCACAGGAATATCCGCGTCGCGGGCCTCGCGTATGAGGCGAAACGCAGGAGCAAGCCATGGCAGGTCATCGTTGACGCTCATCGGACCGCCCATGAAGACCAGTGCGCGGAATTCGCGCGGATCAGGCGGAATGGCCTCCCCCTCGTCCACTCTAACGAGCCGCCAGGCAATGCCATTCCGCTCGAGGTATGCGGCAAAATATCCTGGACCCTCGATCGGTGCATGGCGGAAAATGGCGATTGTTTTCATCATTTTCTCGCTGGCGGGACGGACATGCGTCATCTTAGTGCAATTCTCCTTGCCCTCCTATTGGCGCCAGGCCTCGCCGCGGCGGCGGACGTCGCCGTGGTCGGGCTCTTTGCCAACAAGGCGGTGGTGGTAATCAACGGCGGCAAGCCGCGCACGCTCTCGGTCGGCGAGACCACGCCGGAAGGCGTCCGGCTGATCAGCGCAGACAGCGAGTCCGCCACGCTCGAAATCGATGGCAAGCGCGAGACCCTTACGCCCGGGCAGCACGGCGCCATCGCGACCACCGCGCCCCCGCGCAGCGAGCGCAAAAAAGTCGTGTTGACGGCCGACTCTCGCGGTCATTTCTTCACCGTCGGTTCCATCAACGGCGTTTCAACCCGATTCATGGTGGACACCGGGGCGACCACAATTGCGCTGTCGAGCGATGAAGCCAAGCGCACCGGTGTCAACTACCTTGCCGGCAGGAAAGTGCTGACACAGACGGCAAACGGCGTCGTGCCCGTCTACCGCGTGCGGCTCGACGCCGTGGATATTGGAGGCATTAAGCTGGCGAATATCGACGCGATCGTGATCGAGGGCGGCCGGCTGCCGGTCGCGCTGCTCGGGATGAGCTTCCTCAACCGCATGGAGATGAGGCGCGACGGGGATACGCTGATGCTGATCCAGCGTTATTGAGACGATGCGTGACCCGTGACCGGTGACCGGTCACTGAGGTTTGTCGTCGGGATCCCGCTTTTCCGACCCCGGCTCCTGCCTTCCGGTCACCAACGTGAGCAGGTGTCCGAATTTGGCGCGCTTGGTGCTGAGATAGCTCAGGTTTGACTGGCGCGGCGGCACCTCGATCGCGACCCGCTCCGTAACAGTAAGGCCGTAGCGCGCGAGCGCCTGAACTTTGTCAGGATTGTTCGTCATGAGACGCACCTTGTGCACGCCAAGGTCAAACAGGATATGCGCGCCCGCCTTGTAATCGCGCATATCGGCCGCAAAACCGAGCTCGTGGTTCGCCTCTACCGTATCGTGGCCCTGGTCCTGGAGCACATAGGCCCGGACTTTGTTGAGCAGCCCAATGCCTCGCCCCTCGTCGAACGTGTAGACCAGCACGCCCGCGCCGGCCTGCTCGATCATCTTTAGCGCGATGTCGAGCTGCTCGCCACAGTCGCAGCGCTCGCTGCCGAACACGTCTCCCGTAAGACACTGGGAGTGCAGGCGCACCAGCGTTGGCTCCTCCGCACGGATGTCGCCCTTTACCAGCGCCACGAAGAGCGTCGACTCCATGCTGTCGGCGTAAACCACGAGCCGGAACTCGCCAGCTTTGCGCGTGGGCAGCGTCGTCTCCGAGCGGCGGCGGATCTGTCGCTCACCCTGCCGGTAAGCGACGAGGTCGGCGATCCTGAGTATGCGGATGTTGTGCTCGCGCGCGAAGCGCTCGAGGTCCGGCATGCGGGCCATGGTGCCGTCCTCCTTCATGATCTCGCAGATCACACCCGCAGGCTTCAGGCCCGCCAGCCGCGCGAGGTCCACCGCTGCTTCGGTATGGCCAGGCCGCGCGAGCACCCCGCCGTCGACGGCGCGCAGCGTTTGCAGCCGGCCGGGCCGGATAAGGTCGGTAGGCTTCGCGCCGTCCGCGATGGCGACCGCTATCGTGCGCGCCCGGTCGTGTGCCGACATGCCGGAGCCAACGCCCTCGCGCGCGTCAATCGGCGTGGCGAATGCGGTTCCGAATTTCGTCTGATTGCCGGTATCGTCGGTGATCAGGGCAAGACCCAGCTGGCGCATGCGGTCTTCCGTCAGAGCGAGCGAGATGAGGCCCCGCCCGCGAGCAGCCATGAACGTAATTGCCTCGGGCGTAGCGCGCTCCGCGGCAACGAAGAGGTCGCCCTCGTTTTCCCGCTTCTCGTCGTCCACCAGGATCACCATGCGGCCCTTGCGCACTTCGGGCAGGATCTGCTCGACGACGTATTCGCTGGTATTGATATTGTCTGTCGCGCTCATCGCTTCGCCGCCGGCTGAGTAACTAGGTTACTAAGTGACTGGGTGATTACGTCGTAAACAAGAAATATGGCGGCGACTGATGGATTGCCAAGTCACTTAGTCACTTAGTCACTTAGTCACTTGGTCGATTAGTGACGGACCGTTAGCCAACCGGAGCGCTGCGGCCAATCAGCCGCATGAACTCGGCCCGCGTCCTGTCGGCATCGAACTCGCCGGTAAAAGCGGACGTGGTCGCGATGGAGTGCTGCTTCTGAATGCCGCGCATGACCATGCACAGGTGCTGGGCCTCGATGACGACCGCAACCCCTATGGGCTTGAGCGTTTGCTCGATGCAGTCGCGGATCTCCACGGTGAGCCGCTCCTGGACCTGGAGCCGCCTCGCGAACGCGTCCACCACGCGCGGAATCTTGGACAAGCCGACGATCTGGCCGTTCGGGATATAGGCAACGTGGCACTTTCCGAAAAAGGGCAGCATGTGGTGCTCGCAAAGGGAGTAGAGCTCGATGTCCTTGACGATGACCATCTGCTGGTATTGCTCGCTAAACATCGCCGAGCGCAGGATCCCCGCAGGATCGAGGTCGTAGCCATGGGTCAGGAACTGCAACGACTTTGCGACGCGCTCCGGCGTGTTGCGCAGCCCTTCACGCGCCGGATCTTCACCCAGATCCTTCAGGATGGCGCGGTAATTGTCGGCAATGCGCTGGACCAGCACCGGATTGTACTGGTCACGGCGGGCATAGCCGTCCATCTCGTTTTCCTCGAACATCTGCTTGTTGAGCGCCATAAATTTCCGTGAGTCGTGAGCCGTAAGCGGCAAGTTATAGCTAGTATGAACCTGGCCAGCCACGCTGGCATGCAATTCGACGCTAACCGTTCATGGACGTTAGCTGGTCCAGCCGCTCCCGGACGGATCTGACGATGCCCTCCTTGTCGAGACCGACCGAAGCGAGCTGAATTCCGGGGTCACCCTGGTCGATGAAACGATCCGGCAGTCCCAGCTGCAGTACAGGGACGCATCGGCGCGCCCGTTCCAGCGCCTCGAGTACTGCGCTGCCGGCGCCGCCCATCACGACGTTTTCCTCCATCGTCACCAGCAGATCGTGGCTGCCGGCAAGCTCCAGCACCAGCGCCTCGTCGAGCGGTTTCACGAAACGCATGTTCACGACCGTCGCATCGAGCTCGTCCGCCGCCTCGAGAGCGGGTCGCAACATGGAACCGAATGCAACCAGCGCCACTTTCTTCGCGCCGTTCGCCGAATCGCTGCGGCGGCGGCGAATCTCGCCCTTGCCCACCGGCAGCGCGGTCATTTCCTGGAGGATGTCGGCGCCCGGGCCCGTGCCACGCGGATAGCGCACCGCCGCGGGCGTGCCCATCTGCAATGCGGTGAACAACATTTGCCGGCATTCGTTCTCGTCAGACGGCGTCATGACGGTCATTCCGGGCAGACAGCGCAGGTACGTGAGATCGAAGCTCCCGTTGTGAGTGGCTCCGTCGGCACCGACCAGCCCGGCGCGGTCGATCGCCAAAACGATCGGGAGATTCTGGATTTGCACGTCATGGATGAGCTGATCGTAGGCGCGCTGCAGGAACGTCGAGTAGATCGCGAGCACCGGCTTGTAGCCCTCGCAGGCGAGCCCCGCCGCAAACGTCATTGCGTGCTGCTCGGCGATGCCGACGTCGAAATATCTCTCCGGATACTCCTCGGCGAAGCGCACCAAGCCCGAGCCCTCGCGCATGGCGGGCGTAATGCCGACCAGCCGCTCGTCGAGCGCCGCCATGTCGCACAACCAGTTGCCGAATACCTGGGTATACGTCAGCTTGCCGCTGCTCTTGCCGCCAACAATGCCGTTGCTGGCATCGAACTTGGACACGCCGTGGTAGAGCACGGGGTCGGCTTCGGCGAGTTTGTAGCCCGCGCCCTTGCGGGTGACGATATGCAGAAACTGCGGGCCCTTGAGCTCCTTCATGTTCCTCAGCGTCGGAACCAAGGCATCGAGATCGTGACCGTCGATTGGCCCGATATAGTTAAATCCCAGCTCCTCGAAAAGGGTCCCCGGCGTCACCATGCCCTTCACGTGCTCCTCGGCGCGTTTCGCAAGCTCGCCCAGCACCTTCTCGCCGGCGCGCTTCGCTGCCGTGTAGAAACGCCCAGACATAAGCTTGGCCAGATGCTTGTTCAGCGCGCCAACCGGCGGGGAAATGGACATCTCGTTGTCGTTGAGGATCACGAGTAGATCCACATCCATCGCGCCGGCGTTGTTGAGCGCCTCAAACGCCATGCCGGCGGTCATCGCGCCGTCGCCGATCACCGCCACGACGTGGCGCTCGACAGCCGCGAGCTTGGAGGCTACCGCCATCCCGAGCGCAGCGCTGATCGAGGTGCTGGAATGCGCGGTGCCGAAAGTGTCGTACTCGCTTTCCTCCCGTCGCGGAAAACCGGAGAGCCCCTGCCACATGCGCATGCGCTTCATGCCTTCGCGGCGTCCGGTCAGCACCTTGTGGCCGTACGTCTGGTGCCCCACGTCCCAGATGATTCGGTCGTGCGGCGTGTCGAAGACGTAATGCAGCGCGATCGTGAGCTCGACGGTCCCGAGATTGGACGAAAGGTGTCCGCCCGTCTGGCTGACCGACTCCACCAGAAACGCCCGCAGCTCGTCCGCGAGCCGCTTGAGCTGCCGCTCGTCGAGCTGGCGCAACTCGCGCGGATAGTTGATTGTCTTGAGCAGGTCGTACATTGGTGAGTTCAATGCGGAATGCTCAATGGTCAACGTTGAGCCAAGGACATTCTCAGGCATTCGGTTCGTTCCGCACTCGTCATTGATGATTCAGCATCAAACATTCGACATTGTATTCAAAACTTACGCAACACGATGAAGTCCGCCAGCTGCTGCAGCCGCAACGCCCTTGCACCGAACGCCTTCAGCGCCCCAAGCGCCCGCTCGCGCAACTGCTGCGCAAATTCCCGGGCGCGGCTTGCGCCCATGGCGCTGACGTAAGTCGGCTTGTTGTTCATTGCATCCTTGCCCGCGGTCTTGCCGAGCGTCGCGGTCGGAGACTCGGCGTCGAGCACGTCGTCAACGACCTGAAACGCGAGACCGATCAACTTCGCGAAATGATCCACTTGCGAGAGCTCCCGTTCGCCCAGGCTGCCGCAGCGCGCGCCAATCAGAGCGGCGGCGCGAATCAACGCGCCCGTCTTGTGAATGTGCATGAACTCCAGCTCGGGCACGGTCAGCGTTTTTCCCGTGGACTCAAGGTCGATCTGCTGCCCGCCGGCCATCCCGCGCGAACCCGCCGCCGCCGCCAGCAGCTTGACCATCTCGAGCTGGACCCGTGCGTCATCGGCCAACCGGTAGTCCCCGAGCAGCTGGAACGCCAGACTCTGAAGGGCGTCGCCCACCAGGAGCGCAGTCGCCTCATCATACTCGACGTGGCAGGTAGGCTTGCCGCGCCTGAGCACGTCGTCGTCCATGCACGGCAAATCATCGTGCACCAGCGAATAGGCGTGAATCAGCTCAACCGCGGCCGCGCCTATTTCCACGCGCCCCGGATCGGCCCCCGCCAGCTCCCCGGCGGCGAAGGCAAGCAGCGGGCGGGCGCGCTTCCCGCCGCCCAGCACGGCGTAGCGCATTGCCTCGTGGAGGCGCGCTGGCGCGATATCAGTCCCCGGCAGGACGCGCTGCAGCACGCTCTCGACGCGCTGGACATTCTCATGGGACCACGCCTGGAAATCAGTCGTCACTCTTGAAGTCCCGCAGGACGCCTTCTTCCAGCATCTTGACCTGCTGCTGCGCGTCTTGCAGGGCCGCCTGGCAGAACTTAAGCAGTTCCGCCCCGCGCTTGTACGCCGACAACGATTGCTCCAGGGGCATCTGGCCAGCCTCCATATTGGAGACAATTCGCTCCAGTTCGGAGAGGGCTGACTCGAAGCTCTGGGGGGTCTGGGATTTGGCGGTCTTGGGCATGCGGGCGCCGCCCGATGCAAAAGGGAAAGGTTAGCTTAGTCAGAGGGTTGGGGTCAACGCGAAACACGCCGTCGCCGCGTCATCCGTCACCCGGCTGCGCATCCAACTCCGCCCCAGGTTCGTATAATTGAAAAAATGCGGCACTGCCAAACTATCATTTGCGCAGGCAGGGCTCTCTAGCGGTAACAAGCGGCTGGCCGGAGTCCTCCCCACGCCCCCGAATTGCTGCTGGATTGCGGGCCGTCCGCGGCCGCTTTTGATTTGGAGAGTTTCAAATGCATGCGACATTGCCCCGGCTTGAGGCAAGTGATTTCCCCGCCATTCGCCGCCGGCGCCTGGAAACGCTCCAGGTCAATCTGGGCTACAAGTGCAACCAGAGCTGCCTGCACTGCCACGTCAATGCCGGCCCGACCCGGACCGAGCTGATGGACCGCGAAACCATCTCGGAAGTAATCGCGTTTCTCAAGGCCTCGGGCGTGAAAAAGCTTGACGTGACGGGCGGCGCCCCAGAGCTCAACCCCCACTTCCGCGGGCTCGTGCTGGCCGCGCGCAATCTCGGCGTGCACGTATTGAACCGCTGTAACCTGACGATACTGGAGCAGCCCGGACAGGAAGACCTGGCTAAATTTCTCGCAGGCAACCGCGTCGAAATCGTCGCCTCACTGCCGTGCTACCTGGAAGAGAACGTCAATGCGCAGCGCGGCCAAGGTGTGTTCGAGGCCAGCATTCGCGCGCTCCGGACGTTGAATGCGATCGGCTACGGGCAACCCGAATCGGACCTCCTGTTGAACCTCGTCTACAACCCGCAGGGCGCCTCGCTCCCGCCTTCGCAGAATGGTCTCGAGCTGGATTATCGCCGCTACCTCGGCGAGCGCTTCGGCGTGAGCTTCAACCGCCTGCTCGTGCTGACCAACATGCCGATCCAGCGCTTCGGCAGCATGCTGATTACCAAAGGCCAGTTCGAGCGTTATATGGACCTCCTGAAAGCGGCCTATCGCCCGGAGAACCTGGAGTCCGTCATGTGCCGTAATTTGTTGAGTGTGGACTGGCGCGGTTACCTCTATGACTGCGACTTCAACCAAATGCTGGGCCTGCCGCTGGCTTGGCGCGGCCGGCCTGCCATGCATTTGCGCGACCTCATTGGCGCCCATCTCGGTGAAAATCCCATCACGGTGAAAGATCACTGCTACGGCTGCACCGCCGGTCAGGGATCGAGCTGCGGTGGCGCCCTTTCGTGAATCGGTGACCGGTGAGCTGTGACCAGTGACCGGTGGTGACCGGACGATCAAGCGAACTCACGCAGATCTGATCTCCGGACGCGCACCACGAGTCGCAGTTTACGGGTCACCGGTCACGGGTCACCGATCACCTTTTGAAGCAGCTAATGACGTTCGATCCTGCGATGGCGATGTACTTCTGGGGGTTCCTGCTGCTCTACGGTACGGTCATGTACGTGATCTCGCCGCACGCGCGCACGGTGTCCGGTTTTTTCGCTGGGACGGACAGCGCAGGGCGCCCGGCGAACGCCTGGGCCCTCACCTGCAGCATCTTCATTAGTTGGATCTTCGCGAAATCAGTCACTAACGCCGCCAATCTCGGCGCCTCGTTCGGCGTCGTCGGCGGACTCGCCTACGCAACCTACTGGCTGTCCATCCCGCTGGCGGGGATCGTCATCTACTGGCTGCGCACGCGGCACGGCGCGACCGGCCTGGTACCGTTCCTGATATCGAAATACGGGAAGCTTGCAGCACTCAGCTTTACGCTCGCGATCCTGATTCGTCTCTACAACGAGGTGTGGAGCAACACAGCGGTCGTGGGCGCTTATTACGGCAGACCGGGGGAATGGACCTTCATCGCCGCGGCGCTGCTGTTCACAGCCGTCACGCTCTTCTACAGCCTCAAGGGCGGGCTGCGCAGCTCGATTTTCACGGACGTCATACAGGCCGTGCTCTTGGTTGCGGTCATGGCAGTGGTGCTGTTCGCCATACTTCCCGCGCATGGTCCTGCCCGGCTGCTCGCCGCCGGCGAGTGGCGCCTTGATGCCGGCCTCGATCTGGTTTTCGTTGCGCTGCTGCAGGTGCTCTCCTACCCGTTTCACGACCCTGTCCTGACCGACCGCGGGTTCATCACCGAAGAGCGGAAGATGTTGCGCGCGATGATTATCGCCGGCGTGCTCGGCTTCGCATGCATCTTCGCCTTCAGCCTCGTCGGCGTGCATGCCCGGCTCGAGGGCCTGCCGTCCGGCAACAACATGCCCGGCGCGGTCGCGCTGGCGTTCGGCGCCCTGCCCTACCTCCTGATGACGATCGTGATGGTCATGGCGGCCGGCTCAACGCTCGACTCGACCTTCTCCTCGCTCGCCAAGTCGGTCGGCCAGGAAATGCCGCTCCTCGCCGGCCGCGCGCCGGGGCCGCGCGCAGTCACGATCGGGATGTGGGCGATGCTGGCGATCGCGGTGTTCGGCAATCTGCCGATGATCGCGGGAACCGACATCCTGAAGGCAACGACGCTCAGCGGGACCATGGTAATGGGTCTCGCGCCGGTCTTCCTGCTGGCCCCTTTCGTACAGTACTCGCCCTGGAGCTTCCACTTCGCGTTCTGGCCGGGTGTTCTGCTCGGCGTGCTTCTCGCCGTCGGCACGATTCCGGCAGCGTGGGGGATCGGTACGGGCAAATACGCGCTTTTGCTTGGCACCAACGTCTACGGCCTCGCGATCTGCTTTACCGGCTTCCTCATCCCGCTTGCACTGCAGCGATTCGCGGCGGGTCCGGCCGTCACAACCACCGGGCGTTAGCGCACATGGCACGCGATTCACAGTTCACGATTCACGATTCATGGAGCGGGCGGCCTGGTCGCAGCTGCCCCCTGTCCTACCGCTACGCGCCCGTTTCGCTCGCGCGAGAGCCCGAGCTCATTGCCGACACACTGTATGTCGTTGGCGGCCTTTACGGTAACCGGCCCGCGCTCGCCAGCGTCCTGGCGCTCGCCGCAGCCGATACGGGCCGCACGGCAATGGTCTTCAACGGAGACTTCAACTGGTTCAACGTCGATCCAGAGGGCTTCGATTACGTCAACCGCACCGTCCTCGAGCACGTGGCGCTGCGGGGCAACGTCGAGACCGAGCTCGCCGGCGACAACGCGGAGGCAGGGTGCGGTTGCGGCTATCCGGACTGGGTGAGCGATGCCGAGGTCGGGCGCTCAAACGCCGTCATGGAGCGACTGCGCGACACGGCGCGCGCTTTCCCCGGACTGCGGGAGCGCCTCGGTCTGCTGCCGCTGAATCTGGTCGCGCGCGTCGGTAGCGCGCGTGTGGCGATCGTGCACGGAGATGCGGAGTCCCTGGCCGGCTGGGGCTTTTCCCAGGAAGCGCTGGAGAACCCAGACCAGATCGCCAAGGCAAGCCATTGGTTCGAAGAGGCCCGCGCAGACATATTTGCCAGCAGCCACACCTGCCTGCCAGTGGCGTGCGAGCTGCCCGGCGGGCGCGTTCTCGTCAACAACGGGGCCGCCGGCATGCCGAATTTTCGCGCGACGCAGCATGGGGTCATCACGCGCATCAGCGCGACGCGGGTCCCCGCAGCCTCTTCGCTTTACACGATTGAGGCCAACGGCGTCCGCATCGAAGCGCTGCCCTTGCATTACGACGCCACGCGCTTCGAGCGCGAGTTTCTCGACAGCTGGCCACCGGGCTCGGCCGCGCACCTGTCTTACTACGCGCGAATCACACGCGGCACGGACTATGGGGTTGGCCAGGCAATCCGTCGTCATGCGGGGCCGATCGGCTCCATTCGCCAGAAACCATTGCGGCAGGAAAATCCGACATGAAAAAAAGCAGGCTCGTTCTGATCATTGTGATCGCTGCCGCAATCGCGGCGTTCTTCATGTTCGACCTCGGGCGCTTCTTCACGCTCGAGTTCTTCAAGTCTCAGCAGGCGGCGATCGACAGCTACTTCACCGCGAACCCGTTGCAGACCGCGGCCGTCTTCTTCGTCATCTATGTCGCTGTGACGGGGCTTTCGCTGCCGGGGGCGGCGCTGATGACGCTGGTCGCTGGCGCGATCTTCGGCCTGCTATGGGGCACCGTGATCGTGTCGTTCGCCTCGAGCCTGGGAGCCACGCTCGCGTTCCTGGCTTCACGCTTTCTCTTCCGCGACGCGATACAAAGCCGCTTTGGCGAAAGCCTCAAGGCAATCAATGCAGGCGTCGAGAAGGACGGCGCCTTCTATCTCTTCACGCTGCGTCTGGTGCCCGCTTTTCCATTCTTCGTGATCAATCTCGTCATGGGTCTCACGCCGATCCGGACGTGGGCCTTCTACTGGGTCAGCCAGATCGGCATGCTCGCCGGCACCGTCGTTTACGTCAACGCGGGCACCCAGATCGCCAGGATCGAGTCGCTGCGAGGAATCCTCTCGCCGGAGCTGATCATTTCTTTTACCCTGCTCGGCGTCTTCCCGCTCATCGCCAAGTGGGCCGTCAACGCGATCAAGGCGCGCAAGGTGTACGCCAAATGGCAGCGGCCACCGCGCTTCGAGCGCAATCTTGTCGTCATCGGCGCGGGCTCCGCCGGGCTGGTCTCGGCCTACATCGCGGCCGCGGTAAAGGCCAAAGTGACGCTGATCGAGAAGCACAAGATGGGCGGCGACTGCCTGAATACCGGCTGCGTGCCGTCCAAGGCGCTCATCAAGTCGGCGCGCCTGCTCTCGCAGATCCGCCGCGCGCCCGAGTACGGGCTCAAAGCGGCGAGCGCCGAATTCGACTTTGCCGACGTGATGGAACGCGTGCAACGCGTGGTGAAAACAGTCGAACCTCACGATTCGGTCGAGCGCTACACGAGCCTGGGGGTCGAGTGCATCGAGGGGGAAGCCAAGATCACCTCGCCGTGGGCCGTTGAGGTGAAGACGCCGGCCGGCGTGCGCACGCTCACGACGCGCGCCATCATCATCGCGGCAGGTGCCCGGCCGTTCGTGCCGCCGATTCCCGGCATCGAGGACGTCGGCTGCCTTACCTCCGACACAGTCTGGCAGCTTCGCCAGCTCCCGCCGCGGCTGGTCGTGCTGGGCGGCGGGCCGATTGGCTCCGAGCTGACCCAGGCGTTCGCGCGTCTTGGCTCGCAGGTCACCCAGGTGGAGATGCTGCCGCGGATCATGATCCGGGAGGATCCCGAGATCTCGGACCTGGTAATGGGACAGTTCCGCAAGGAGGGCATCAATGTCCTGGTCAACCACAAGGCAAAGCAGTTCAAGGTCGAGAACGGCGAGAAAATCCTCATCGCCGAGCACGAGGGGCACGATGTGCGGATCCCCTTCGATCAGCTTCTGTGCGCGGTCGGGCGCGTCGCCAATACTTCGGGCTACGGCCTCGAGGAGCTGGGAATAGCGACGACGAGAGCGCGCACCGTCGAGACCAACGAATATCTGCAGACCCTCTACCCCAACATCTATGCCTGCGGCGATGTTGCCGGACCGTATCAGTTCACCCACACCGCTGCGCATCAGGCGTGGTACGCCGCGGTGAACGCCCTGTTTGGCCGCTTCCGCAAATTCAAGGCCGACTACTCCGTCATTCCGTGGGCGACGTTCACGGAGCCGGAAGTCGCACGCGTGGGCCTGAACGAAACCGAAGCAAAGGAGAAAAAGATACCGTACGAAGTCACCACCTACGGCATCGACGATCTCGATCGCGCCATCGCGGATGAGGAAGCACACGGCGTCGTCAAGGTGCTTACCGTCCCCGGCAAGGACCGGATCCTTGGCGTCACCATTGCCGCAGAGCATGCGGGCGACCTGATCATTGAGTACATCGCCGCCATGCGCCACGGCCTCGGCTTGAACAAGATCCTCGGCACGATCCACATCTATCCGACGCTCGCCGAGGCCAACAAGTACGCCGCCGGGATGTGGAAGAAAGCGCACGCGCCGCAAAGCGTGCTCAACTGGGTGGCGCGCTATCACGCGTGGATGCGCGGGTGAGCCGCAGGGATCAAGGATGAGAGTCGAGGGATGAGATTTATTCTGCTCGTCCTTGCGCTGAGCGTCATCAGCGCCGCGTCCGCACAACGATTCGACCACGAGCACAAGGCGTGGGACGCGCTCGTGAAGAAGCACGTGGTGCTGGCGGACAGGGGCACAGCGTCACGCGTTCGCTATGAAGGCTTTCGCCGGGATCGCCCCGCCCTCAAGTCCTATCTGGATGCGCTCTCGAACGTCGCGGCCCCCGAGTTCAACGGCTGGACCAAGTCGCGACGGATGGCGTTTCTGATCAACGCCTACAACGCTTTTACCGTCGAGAAGATCCTCTCGCGTTATCCCGACATTCGATCGATCTGGGACTTCGGAAAAATCTTCGGCAACCCGTTCAGAGACGAATTCTTCATGCTGCTCGGAGAGTCATACTCGCTGGATCGCATCGAGCACGAAACGCTGAGAAGACCTGGAGCCTACGACGAGCCGCGCGTGCATTTCGCCGTCAACTGCGCCTCGATTGGCTGCCCCATGCTGCGCGAGGAGGCGTACGTCGCCGCGCGGCTCGACGCCCAGCTCGAAGAGCAAACGCGGCGTTTCCTCTCGGACCGGATGCGCAACCGCTTTGATCCCGGCAGCGGACGCCTCGAGGTCTCGATGATCTTCGGCTGGTTCGAGGTTGACTGGACCAGCGGCTTCCGCGGTTTCGAGGGCAAGTTGCCGCCTATTCGCTCGCGGGAGCAGTTCCTGGCCAAATACGCGGATCTCCTTGCCGATGACCCCGCGCACCAGCGCGCGATCCGGGAAGAAAAAGCAGAGCTGTCTTTCCTCGATTATGATTGGGGGCTCAACGACGCCAAACGCTAACGCGTTTCCAGTTTCCAGTTTCCAGTTTCCAGTTTCCAGTTTCCAGTTTCCAGTTTCCAGTTTCCAGTTTCCAGTTTCCAGTTTCCAGTTTCCAAATTGGACGACGGTTGTTTGCGGAACTCCAGGCGTTACACTTTGAACATTGAAGTTTGAATGTTGAACTCTGAGAGGCGAAGCCCAAAGTGTTGTCGATCATCATCCCCTGCCTGAACGAAGCCGACGGCATTGAGAGAACGCTCCGGGCGCTCGAGCCGGTGCGCCGGCGCGGGGCGGAGGTGATCGTAGTCGATGGCGCCAGCGACGACGGGACGGCGGAACGCGCTGCGCCCCTGGCCGATGCCGTCATCGGCGCGCCGCGGGGCCGCGCTCCGCAAATGAACGCGGGCGCTGGCCGCGCCCGGGGAGAGATCCTGCTGTTTCTTCACGCCGATACGCTGCTGCCGGATGCAGCCGATGGACTCATCATCGACGGACTCAAGCGCGCCCGTCGCGGCTGGGGGCGGTTCGATGTCAGGATCGATGGCCGTCACCCCCTTCTGAGAGCCGTCGAGCGCTTGATGAGCGCGCGCTCCCGCCTGACCGGCATCGCGACCGGCGATCAGGCCATATTCGTCACCCGCACTCTGTTTACCGCCGCGGGCGGCTTCCCCGACATACCCCTGATGGAGGACATCGAGCTGTCGAAGCGGCTCAAGCGGTTCAGTCCGCCGCTGTGCCTTAATCACTGCATCGTCACCTCGGGACGGCGCTGGGAGAGACGCGGCGTGCTGCGCACCGTCCTGCTCATGTGGAGGCTGCGACTGGAATACTGGCTCGGCGCCGATCCGCGCCGATTGGCAATGAGGTATGGCGGCCGCTGATTCCGGCACGAGCTGCATCATCGTATTCGCGCGCGCGGCCCGTCCCGGCGCGGTGAAGACCCGTCTGGTTCCGCTGCTTGGAGCAGAGGGCGCCGCGGCCCTGCACGCGCGCATGGTCAAGCGCGCGCTCGCAACCGCGCGCAAAGCCGCCCTTGGGCCGGTCGAGCTGCACTGCGCTCCGGATTGCGACGATGACTTCTTCCGCTTCTGCAGCAATCGTTACCGCGTGGAACTCGTGTCACAAGCCGGCGGAGATCTCGGCGCGCGCATGTCTGCCGCGGCAAGCACCGCCCTGGCGGCTCACGCCCGTGTGCTGCTGATCGGCAGCGACTGTCCGGTCCTTACGGCGCGTCACCTGCGGGCGGCCGATCAGGCGCTGCTCGATGGGCCCGCGGCCGTCCTGGTGCCGGCCGAGGACGGTGGCTACGTGCTGCTGGGGCTCACGCGTTCGGACAAACGGGTCTTCGAAGGCATTGCCTGGGGCAGCGACACCGTGCTCGGGGATACCCGTGCGCGTCTGCGCGAGCTGGGCTGGAGCTGGAGGGAGCTCGAGACCTTGTGGGACGTCGACCGGCCGGAAGATTACCGGCGGTTGATCGAGTCCAAACTCCTCGACGAGCATCCCGCCACGCGCTAGGCTTTGCCACTGGCCGAGTTTCAAGTTTCAAGCAAAGTCGGACGACACCGGCTTACGAAGTTCCTCGCTTTTAACTTTGAACTCGGAACACGGAACTTTGAACGTGGAACTCGGAACGTTGAACGACGTCAGACATGCGCGCCGTTCTTGCCCATCACCCATCACCAAGTATTGGATTGGAAATGAAATACACCACCCTCGTCTCCGTCGGCGATCTCGCCGCCCATGTCGACGACCCCGATTGGATCGTGTGCGATTGCCGCCACGACCTCGTCAACACTGGCGCCGGCCGCGACGCCTACGCGCAGGCCCATATTCCCGGCGCGCGCTTCGTCCACGTCGATGGAGACCTGTCCGCACCGCTTACAGGCCGCAACGGACGGCATCCTCTGCCCGATCCGGCGAAGTTCGTGGCCCGCCTCGGCGCGCTTGGCATCGACAACGCCAAACAGGTTGTCGCCTACGATGCGACCGGAGGGATCTACGCCGCCCGGCTCTGGTGGATGTTGCGATGGGTCGGCCACGACGCTGCCGCCGTGCTCGATGGCGGCTGGGACGCATGGACGAGGGCGGGCCAGCGCGTAGCCGCACAACCGCCCACGGTCACACCGGCGCGTTTTGTACCGCGGCACCGGGCGGATTTCATGCGCGATGCCGCCGCCGTCGCAGCGGCCGCGCACGACAAAAAACTTTCGCTCCTGCTCGACGCGCGCAGTCCCGACCGCTTTCGTGGCGAGAACGAAACCCTCGACCCGGTCGCCGGGCACATCCCCGGCGCGCTCAACCGTTTCTTCAGGCTCAACCTGGATGCGGACGGCCGGTTCAAGCCGGCCGCAACGCTGCGCGAGGAGTTCGTGGCGGCACTCGGTGCGGCATCCCCTTCCGATGTCGTTCATTACTGCGGCTCGGGCGTCACCGCATGCCACAACCTGCTGGCGATGGAAATCGCCGGACTTGGCGGCTCGCGCCTCTATCCGGGCTCATGGAGCGAGTGGGTTGCCGATCGCGCCCGTCCGGTAGCAACCGGCGACACTTAAGTTTCCAGTTTCCAGTTTCCAGTTTCCAGTTTCCAGTTTCCAGTTTCCAGTTTCCAGTTTCGAAGTTGGATGACGTCGAGTTACGAAGTTTCTGCATTAGACCTTGAACGTGGCACTTTGAACCTTGAACAATCCCGGGCATGCGCACATTTGTCGCCGACATCATCCTGATAATGCACTTCGCCTTCGTGCTTTTCGTGGTAGGCGGGCTCGCGCTCATCTGGATCGGTGTGGTCCTGCGATGGGCGTGGGCACGCAATTTCTGGTTCCGCGCGGCCCACCTCGGCGCCATCGTGTTCGTCGCCGCGGAAGCCGTCGCCGGAATCTGGTGCCCGCTCACGCTCTGGGAGGCCACGCTTCGAGGCACGCAGGCGGACAAGGGCTTTATCGCGACGTGGATTCACCGGCTGCTGTTTTATGACTTTCCGCCGTGGGTGTTCACTGCCGCATACGTGACCTTCGCTTTAATCGTCGCGTTCACTTTCTGGTTGGTTCCGCCCGCACCCCGCAGGAAAAAAGGGCGCTGACGCGCCCTTTTTTCCGTTACGTCAGGAGCAAACGCCGTTCAGCCAAGCGTATCGCCCCAGATGTTCCGCGCCCAGCCCCAGGCATAGGTCCCCTCTGCCTCGCTCGCTGACTTGGAGACGCCACCCGCCCCCTTCACCGGCACCATGGTCTTACTCGCCGCGTCATATTTGTGCACCGAGGTGACGTGCATCGCCGAGCGGCCATCGACGAAGCTGTAGCAGGCGTTCATGATCACCGGATTCTCGTTGACCGGCCGTCCAGTCAGCAGCGCGACGATCGCGCCCGCCGCGATCTTGCCGTGCTGGTTGGCCATGCTCCCGGACTTCGGCATTCTAGGAGCCGACACGGTCGCATCCCCCAGAACGTGTACGCCCTTGACAGCGGTCGACTCGAGCGTTCGCCAGTCGACTCCGCACCAGCGCTGGTTTGCGGTGATGAGCCCCGTCTTGACCGCGATGTCGCCGGCGCGCTGCGGCGGCACGACGTTCAGGACATCGCCCTTCACATTGTCGAATGTGAGTTTCACCGTCATGCCGCGCACGTCGACGTCCTCGAGCTCGCTGTTGGGGCGATAATCGATCATCCCCTTGTAGACCCCGTTCCAGGATTGGAGAAACAGCCCCTTTTTGGAGACGATGTCGGGGTTAGAATCGAGCACGATGATCTTGGAGCGCGGCTTGGCGCGCTTGAAGTAATCCGCGACCTGGCATACGCGCTCGTACGGCCCCGGCGGGCAGCGGTAGGGCGACAGCGGAACGTGGAACACATAGACTCCGCCATCGCGCATCGCTTCGAGCTGCTTGCGCAACGCGACGGTCTGCGCGCCGGCCTTCCATGCGTGCGGGACGCGCATGCGCGCGTCAGCGCTCCTCAAGCCGGGGATTCGTTCGAGCATGAAATCAATCCCGGGGGAGACGACCAACCGGTCATATGAGAGCGTGTCCCCACCGGCAAGCCGAACCTGGCGCGCACTCGCATCGACGCCCACGACCTCGTCGCGCACCATCCGGACGCCGCGCTTTTTCAGGCCCTCGTAGCTCATCGTGACGCTGTCGATCGAGGTATTGCCGCCGATCACGAGATTGCTGATCGGGCACGACACGAATACGGCATTGCGCTCGACCACGGTGACGTCGATCTCGGGCGCCCACATCTTGATGTAACGGGCGCAGGTCGCTCCGCCGTAGCCACCCCCGATCACGACCACCCGCCCCGCGCCGCCAGTACCCATTTCGGCGCATCCTGCCGCAGCCGCGACCCCTGTCGAGGCCGCCATCCACTTCATGAATTCCCGTCTGGTAAGTGACATGGCATCCTCCTCAGAAGCCGCCACGCGCCGCGGGAGCCGCCGCAGCGGGGCCGGGCGTGACGCTCGCAAAATAGCCCGCGATCAGCTCGAGTTCCTGATCGGTGTAGCCCTTCGCCTGCTGGTGCATGATCGTCGCCGGCCGTTGTCCAGCCCTGAGCGACTTCATCTGCTGCAGCAGGTAGCCCTTGTCTTGGCCGGCAAGGCTGGGCGGTATGCCGCCCACACTGCGCCCGTCGGTACCGTGGCAGGTGAAGCAGGCAGCGGCAAGGCTCCGCGCCTGAGTGCTGTCCTGGGCCTGCGCGGCAAAACCACCCCACAGCAGCAGGGCCGCGCACCCTGCGCCGATCGCGACTGGTCTCATGGCATCCTCCGAGGTTTCGTCGGGTTTCGCCCCTGTCCCGGCACCAGGTTGTGGCGCCCGGGGCGCACCGCGACGCTTTTGAGAGTGTCCGATTGCGCTCGCAGGGCGTCAAGTCCGCGGCAAGCTTCAACCGGCGCCTGCATGATCCAGGTCAAGAAAAGCAAACGCCCCGGTTCCGTCGGAACACGGGGCGCGCGCGTTGCCTCTGGTTCAGAGCGCGGGGTCAGGTCACGCCAGCCGGCTCTTCCGCAAAAGTGAGCTGGATCTTCTCGTCCGGACCGATATCGACGGTCACCTTCCCCCCGTGGGCAAGCCGACCGAACAGCAATTCGTCGGCGAGGGCCGAGCGAATCGTGTCCTGGATGAGCCGCGCCATTGGGCGGGCCCCCATCTGCGGGTCGAAACCCTTCTTGGCCAGATACGCACGCAGCGCATCGGTAAACGCCGGCTCGACCTTCTTCTCCTCGAGCTGCTGCTCGAGCTGCAGCAGGAACTTGTCCACCACGCGCATGATGATGTCGTTGTCGAGCGCGTTGAACGAAATGATGGCGTCGAGCCGGTTCCGGAACTCCGGGGTGAACATGCGCCGGATCTCGGCCATTTCGTCGCCTGTATGCGCGCTGGGCGTGAAGCCCATCGACGTCTTGGAGAGTTCCTGCGCACCGGCATTCGTGGTCATGACAATCGCCACGTTGCGGAAATCCGCCTTGCGACCGTTGTTGTCGGTCAGCGTGCCGTGATCCATCACCTGGAGCAGGATGTTGAAGATGTCCGGGTGCGCCTTTTCGATTTCGTCGAGCAGCAGCACCGAATAGGGGTTCTTGGTCACGGCCTCGGTGAGCAGCCCGCCCTGGTCGAAACCGATGTAGCCCGGCGGCGCGCCGATCAGCCGCGAAACCGCGTGCCGCTCCATGTATTCGGACATGTCGAACCGAATCAGCTCGACACCCATGATGTAGGCGAGCTGGCGCGCGACCTCGGTCTTGCCGACGCCGGTCGGGCCCGAGAATAGGAAGCAACCGATCGGCTTTTGCGGGTTGCCCAGGCCGCTGCGGGCCATCTTGATCGCCGCAGCGAGCGCATCGATGGCCTTGTCCTGGCCAAATACGACCGCCTTGAGATCCCGATCGAGGTTCTTCAGGGCGTTGCGGTCGTCGGCCGTAACCGCCTGCACCGGCACTCTTGTGATCTTGGCGATGATCTCCTCGATCTCGTGCTTGCCGATGATGCGTTTCTGCTTGGTGCGCGGCAGAATCTTCTGCGCCGCGCCGGCCTCGTCGATGACGTCGATGGCCTTGTCCGGCAGGTGCCGGTCGTTGATGAAGCGCGCCGAGAGCTCCACCGCCGCCGTGAGCGCGGCGGGCATGTATTTCACGCCGTGATGCTGCTCGAATCGCGATTTGAGGCCCTTCAGGATCAGAATCGTCTCCGGCACCGACGGCTCGATCACGTCGATCTTCTGGAAACGGCGCGAGAGCGCGTGGTCCTTCTCGAACACCCCGCGGAACTCCTGGTAGGTGGTGGCGCCGATGCACTTCAGCTGGCCGGTCTGCAGCGCGGGCTTGAGCAGGTTCGAAGCGTCCAGCGTGCCGCCCGACGCCGCGCCGGCGCCGATCAGCGTGTGAATCTCGTCGATGAACAGGACGGCGTTGGGGTTGTCGACCAACTGCTTGAGCACCGCCTTCAGCCGCTGCTCGAAGTCGCCGCGATACTTGGTGCCGGCAAGCAGGGCTCCCATGTCGAGCGCGTAGACGTGGCTCTTCTTGAGCACCTCCGGGACCTCGCCCTCGACGATGCGGCGCGCGAGACCCTCCGCAATGGCGGTCTTGCCCACGCCGGCCTCGCCCACCAACAGGGGGTTGTTTTTGCGCCGCCGGCACAGGGTCTGGATCACGCGCTCGAGCTCCCGCTCGCGCCCGATCAGCGGGTCGATCTTCCCCGCCAGGGCCATCGTGTTCAGGTTGAGCGTGTAGTTCTCCAGCGCGCCGCCGGCCGCGCCTTCCTGTTCTGTCTCGGCCTCCTGCTCGCCTTTCTGCGGGCTCGCCTGCGGGACCTTGGTAATGCCGTGCGAGATGAAATTGACCACGTCGAGCCGCGTGACGCCCTTCTGGTGCAGGAAATAGACGGCGTGGGAGTCCTTTTCGCCGAAAATTGCTACCAGCACGTTCGCGCCGGTCACTTCCTTCTTGCCGGAGGACTGAACGTGCAGGATCGCCCGCTGGATCACCCGCTGGAAGCCGAGCGTCGGCTGGGTGTCGGCCTCCTCGCCGGCCAGGATCGGCGTGTGCTCTGTCACGAATTCGGCCAGCTGCTTGCGCAGGTCCTCGATATCCGCGGCGCAGGCGCGCAGCACCTCCGATGCCGACGGATTGTCGAGCAACGCCAGGAGCAGATGCTCCACGGTGATGAACTCGTGGCGCTTCTGCCGGGCCTCCATGAAGGCCATGTGCAAGCTGACTTCCAGTTCCTGCGCAATCATGTCACGTCTCTTCCATCACACACTGTAACGGATGCTGGTGCTGCTTCGCGTACGATTTTACCTGTTCCACCTTCGTCGCGGCCACATCGCGCGGGTAAATCCCGCAAACCCCGATGCCATCGCGGTGCACCTTGAGCATGATCTGTGTCGCCTTTTCGCGACTCAGCGCGAAGAATTTCTGAAGCACGATGACCACAAAGTCCATAGGCGTGTAATCGTCGTTCAAGAGCAGCACCTTGAACATTGGCGGCGCCTTGACCTTGCTCTTCTTCGCCTCAAGAACCGTGCCTTCCCGTTGTCGACTCGCCATGGCAAAAATAACACTTAAATTCCGGCTTCGTTTGGTATTTTCACCATAATCCGGAATTTTTCAAGTGGCGAATTCACGTCGCCAAGGGGGGGTTACTTGACTTCCATGGGCAAATGTCCTAGAAAGCGATTGAGTGTTTGGCTTCAAGCGCTTTCGCTTACCGGTTTCGCCCGTACGCGATCTTGAAACTCAAACAGCGTGCGGGCCCCATGCCCGCTAATTTCGGCAGAGGTAGGTGTATGGCAACAGGTACGGTGAAGTGGTTCAATGACGCCAAAGGCTACGGGTTCATTACCCCGGACGATGGCAGCGAAGATCTGTTCGCGCACTTTTCGGCGATCCAGATGAGCGGTTTCAAGACCCTCAAGGAAGGCCAGAAGGTGTCGTTCGAGGTAACCCAGGGCCCGAAGGGTAAGCAGGCCTCGAATATACAGGCCGCTTCCTGATCCTCGCGCCGGCCGCGCCGGCATCCTGAAACGATAGAAAAGCCCACGCCACTACGGTTGACGTGGGCTTTATCCATTGGGGGCGAGCGTCGCGTCTGCGCCCCGGCCGCCCTTTCCGAGCAGGGTGGACGCCGCTGGAATCAGGCCGCACCCCCTCTGGGGTGGGGCGGCGCGGCATTGCGTCCGCCCGGAATAGCGCTTATTACTTCGTGCCCCAAGGCTTGATCGCTTCCTTCAGCTTCTTGTAGCCCTCGAGGTAACGGGGGCGCTTGCCGCCATAGATCTTGTCGAAGGTCTCCAGCTGCGCGTCCAGCCAGCGAGCCAGTTCCGTGTTGCCCGGATTGGCGGCCTTGTAAGCCTCGTTGATCAGCACGAAATGGATCCGCGGATCGTAGGGCTGCTTCTCGCCGCCGACCGTCTCGTCGCCGGCCAGCAGGCGCAGCAGCATCGCGTCCGCGGAACCCAGCGTTTGCTCGAAGATTGGCTCGCCCTCGATACGGTACATGACGCTCGTCATGTCCTTGCCGTTCGTCATGGTGAAGCCCATCTCCTTCCAGACCTTCTTCATGTCGGTGCCGGCTTTGACATGCTCCAGAATTTTTTGCCCCCACCCGCGCAGGACGTCGGGCGCGTCTGCCATGAGGTCGGTCAAGCGGTCGCCGTCGAGATCCGTTGAGTAGACGACGACGTCGCGCTGCTGATACATGTCGTGCAGTAAGATGCCGAAATTGGTGTCGGAGATGTGCTCATTGATTTCCCCGCCCCAGTTCTCCATGCCGGCCTTGAAGTCCTTGGGCAGGAGGGCGACGATCGCGTCGACGTTCGCCTTGTGCTCGGCGTAGGCGTCGACGGCGTAGCGCCGCTTCAGCTCGAACTTGGTGCCTTGAAGCAACCAGCGCAGGATCCCCGCGTTAACGGCGTCTTCCTGGGCCTGCGTCGGCTTGGTGGCAACGCGGCCGATCTGTCCCGTTTCGTGCACCATTTTCAGGAACAGGCGAACTGCGTACGCCATCCGGATTCCCGGGGTGTTCATTTCGGAGTGGATGTTGCCGGTATCGCGATCGACGCGGAACTTCTTGCCGTCCTGCGAGTACGGCAGGCCGGGCATGAAACGCACGTTGGTGACCGTGCCGTAGGGCCGGACGTTGCAGTAGACCCCTGCCGCGGTGCGCAGCGGCGCATTCGCGGACTTGCCCATGACAACCACCTTCTTACCGTTGTCGTTGACCAGAAAGTCTCCGGCCGTGGACCACTTGATGGAAGTGGCGTCAAGCTTGCCGAACCACTCGACCGGTGCGAGCTTCTTGTCGTGGCGGTACTGCGCCATCATCGGCACGCCGAGGAACGGCAAACCCAGCACATCCAGCGCCATCAGCGTTCCGTTGAGCGCAAACATATCCGTGAACGCGTGCGCGACCGGCTTCACGCCGCCGTGCGGGTTCCCGCCTTCCCAGATAACCGCATCCGATATGCCGCGCGGCTGGACCTTCGATCGCTTGTAGACGCTGTCCAGCAACTTGAATAAATCCCCACTTTGTTCTTCCTGGGCGATCTTCAACAGGTCCAGTTGTGCGGTCATGTTTCACCTTCTCCGTTCGGTTTGGTCGGTAATGTGTTCGGGTATTCGGGATATTTCAGCGATCTGTTCGAGCGTACGGAAGAATGCGGGCCGGATCGCATTTCTCACCCCTGGCACCTGTTTTTTGAGCGCGAAAGGAGCGCTTTGCCGGCGCGCTGCAGTGCAACGATGCTGGATGGCACCCTGGAAGGCCCGGATTATAGCAAATGCCCCCCTTAAGCCCCCCGGCCGTGGCCAGACACCTGCTCGGCACGGGGGTCCCGGAGACAGTCGATCTCTTTTGTCCGGCATTGGCCTGCTCCGATCCCGCAATATAAGTGTCCGCTTACTTTAGGAAAATCAAAACGGGTTTGGTCATATGTTGTGCAAATGCACCTGTAAAAACATTTTGTCTTGACAGGGTTTTGGGGCCAATAGCAGACTTGACATAATGCAATGCAGCATCCTATTCAGTCTTCTTTTTTGTATGGTGAAATCGATTCGTAGGCCTTTTCGGTTCGCGTCAACCCAAAACGAGGATGAAGCTACATGAGCCGCCCCACCGCCCTTCCTGACGGCGTCGATATCCTTGGCCGGATGACGCCGGCCTATCAGGAAATACTCTCGGGACCAGCGCTCGCCTTCCTGGCAAAGCTTGTGCGCAAGTTCGAAGCGCGTCGCCGGGCACTTCTGGCGGCGCGCGCCAAGCGCCAGACCGAATTCGATGCAGGCAAGCTGCCCGACTTCCTGCCCGACACCCGTCAGATCCGCGAGTCCGATTGGACCGTTGCGCCGGTGCACCGGGACCTGGAGGACCGGCGCGTGGAGATCACCGGCCCGACCGACCGCAAGATGGTCATCAACGCGCTCAATTCCGGCGCCAGCGTCTTCATGGCCGATTTCGAGGATGCCAACGCGCCGACCTGGGACAACATGGTCGAGGGCCAGATCAACTTGCGTGACGCCGTGAACCGCACGATCGCGTTCGCCGGACCCGAGGGAAAGGAGTACCGGCTGAACGAAAAGATCGCGACGCTGCTCGTGCGCCCGCGAGGCTGGCACCTGATGGAACACCATGTGCTGATCGATGGTGACCCGGTGGCCGGCGCGATCTTCGACTTTGCGCTGTACTTCTTCCACAACGCGAAACCTGCCCTCGCGCACGACAGCGGGCCGTATTTCTATCTGCCCAAGCTTGAGAGCCACCTCGAGGCGCGGTTGTGGAACGACATCTTTGTCACGGCGCAGCGCGAGCTGGGTATTCCCGTGGGCACGATCAAGGCCACAGTGCTGATCGAGACCGTGGTTGCCGCCTTCGAGATGGACGAGATCCTGTACGAGCTGCGCGAGCACTCGGCAGGCCTCAACATCGGACGTTGGGACTACATCTTCAGCTGCATCAAGAAATTCCGCTCGAACCGCGATTTCTGCCTGGCTGAGCGGACCCAGGTGACGATGACGGCTCCCTTCATGCGCGCCTACTCGCTGCTTCTCGTGAAGACCTGCCACCGTCGCAAGACCTTCGCCATGGGTGGCATGGCAGCGCAGATTCCCATCAAGAACGATCCGGAGGCAAACGCCGCGGCGCTCGAGAAGGTGCGGGCCGACAAGGTGCGCGAAGTAACCGACGGCTGCGACGGCACCTGGGTCGCGCACCCGGGCCTCGTTGAACTCGCCCGCACCGTTTTCGACCATTACATGCTGACGCCCAATCAAATCCACAAAAGGCGCGATGACGTGCAGGTCACCGCAAATGACCTGCTCGAGTTCCGGCCGGAGAAGCCGATCACGGAAGAAGGCCTGCGCAACAATATCAGCGTCGGCATCCAGTACATCGGCGCGTGGCTGGCCGGCAACGGCTGCGTTCCGGTTTACAACCTGATGGAGGACGCCGCCACCGCGGAGATTTCGCGCTCCCAGATCTGGCAGTGGATCCGCAGCCCCAAGGGCTTGCTGGACGACGGCCGGAAAGTGACCAAGGAGCTCTTTCGCACGCTGCTGCCGGAAGAGCTCGCAAAAGTTAAGACACTATTGGGTGAAGAGGCGTGGGAGACGGGCCGTTACGAAGAGGCGGCCAGACTCTTCGACCAGATCACGACGGCCGACGAATACGTCGAGTTCCTCACGTTGCCCGGCTACGATTGGCTCACGCGCGACCTGCGCGAAAGCGTCGCGGCCTGAGCCGCGACGGGATACAGATCCCTGGTGCCGCCGGGGCCGGCTCCCCGCTGGACCCGGCGCACGCGTTGTTTCAAGCGCCATTGTCGCTGCGCGGCGACACAAACGGCTCCTTCCTTCAAATTTTTTCACCACCATTGGCAAGGCCGTTGCCCTCTGCAGGGCTTTCGAATACGCTTGCGGCGCTCGAACGAGCGGCCGGCGGCTTCGCTGCCGGTATTTATTCAACATGTCCTGACATGGGAGGTTTTATGAAGCAGCTGTTCGCAGCAGTTCTGTTGGGCTCATTCGCGCTGGCTTTCACGGCGCCGGTCATCGCGGCCGATCCGAGCAAGGAAGCAATCGCCAAGGCCTGCAAGGGCAAGAAGGCCGGCGCAAAAGTCACGATTGGCGGTAAAAAGGTAACGTGCCCGGCAGCGAAGTAGTAAGGTTCAGAAATTGGCCTGAGGGCCAGATTAAGGCGTGAGGCCAAAAAAACCGAACTGATCGGCAACAACAAACGAATTCGAGGAGGAAGGGCGGGGTCGAGACCCCGCCCTTCTTTTTTCAGATCGCCCCCTGGAGCGACAACCCGCAAACCGCGTGAACATCGCAACCGGCAGAGATACAATCCGCGCATTGCAGCGCGCCCATGCTCTGGAAACCCAACGTGACCGTCGCCGCGATCGCCGAACGCGGCGGCCGCTTTCTCCTCGTCGAGGAGGATACCCAGCACGGCCGGCGCTTCAATCAGCCCGCCGGCCATCTGGATCCGGACGAGACCCTGCTCCAGGCCGTCGTGCGGGAAACCCTCGAGGAAACCGCCTGCGTCTTCGAGCCTGCCGCGTTGCTGGGTGTCTACCAGTATCGCCATGACGAAGAGGACGTCACCTACCTGCGGTTTGCTTTCACGGGGGAGATCACGGCGCATGAGGAAGGGCGCGCCCTCGACCACGGCATTGTCCGGGCCGTATGGCTAACCCTGGACGAGATCCGAAGCGAGTCGGGCCGCCACCGTTCGCCGCTGGTCATGCGCTGCATCGAGGACTATCTGGCCGGCCGGCGCTACCCGCTCGCCGTTCTGCAACAATATTCCAGATCATGAGGCTCGCGATGCACAGCGGGAGGGCGAAGAGCGCCAGAGGGCCGTGACCCTGCCGCCTGCATCGTCCAGCTGGGCTCGCATCTTGTACAATCCTATCGGGTTCCGAACCCGGAATTTCTCCCCAACTTCCCTTTCGCTGCGGTCCGATCAATACAGCATCAACAAGCATGACAGGAAAACGCGTTATCGTTGGCATGTCGGGCGGCGTTGATTCGTCCGTCGCCGCCCTGCTGCTCAAGCAACAGGGCTATAAGGTGTCGGGCCTGTTCATGAAGAACTGGGAGGACGACGACACCGACGAATATTGCCCGGCGCGCGAGGACCTGGTCGATGCCGTGGCGGTAGCGGAGCGGATCGGCATCGAGATCGATGTCGTCAATTTCTCCGCCGAATACAAAGACCGCGTATTCAACGATTTCCTGCGGGAATATCGCGCCGGCCGCACGCCTAACCCGGACGTGCTCTGCAACGCAGAGATCAAGTTCAAGGCTTTCCTGGACCACGCAATTGGGCTCGGCGCGGACTGCATTGCAACCGGCCACTATGCACAGGCGCGGGAAACCGACGGCCTCTTCCAGCTCCTCAAAGCCGAGGACGGCACCAAGGATCAGAGTTACTTTCTCTACCGGCTCAACCAGACGCAGCTCGCCCGGACATTGTTTCCCGTGGGCGCACTCCACAAGCGCGACGTGCGCGAGCTCGCGCGGCGCGAGGGGCTGCCGGTTCACGACAAGAAGGACTCGACCGGCATCTGTTTCATCGGCGAGCGCCCATTTCGCGAGTTCCTCGGCCGCTACGTTCTGCCGAATCCGGGCGAGATCCACACGCTCGAAGGACGTCTCGTCGGCCGGCATGAGGGCCTCATGTTCTACACCATCGGCCAGCGGCAAGGCCTGGGCATCGGCGGCATCCGCGATGGCGATGGCGAGCCATGGTACGTCGCGGCCAAGGATCTCGAGCACAACCGCCTGATCGTGGTGCAGGGGCGGGAACATCCCGCGCTCTACCACAGCCGCCTCAAGGCAACCGATCTCAGCTGGGTGAGCGGGTTCATGCCGCACTGCAACTGGGTCTACAGCGCGAAGACTCGCTATCGTCAGAAAGACGCGCCTTGCACGATCGACAGCGTGAGCGCTGCACAGTGCACGGTCGATTTCGCCGAACCGCAGTGGGCGATCACGCCCGGCCAGTCGGTCGTCGTCTACGAGAGCCAGGTGTGCCTGGGCGGCGGCATCATCGAGTCGGTAGAGCGGCCCAAGGCCGAGGACGACCGCCCGCGAGAGTGTCCGCCCGGTACTGAACTATTCAGGGCGGAGGGATAACGGTCTCAGGTTCAAAGTTCAAAGTTCAAAGTTCAAAGTTCAAAGTTCAAAGTTCAAAGTCGGACGGCAGCGGTTTACGAAGCTCCCAACATTGAACTTTGAACTCGGAACATTGAACCGGGAACATTGAACGCGGCCGTAGCCATTCGCCATTTGCCTTGACGTGCAGCCCGAGCGAAGGTTAGGCTTCGCTCCTTCGATCACTCCGCCTCGACAGCCCATGGAATCGGCCGAGCGCTTCACGCTCTTCACCCAGCCCGGGTGAAGCAGCTGCCTCCGAGCGAAAGAGTTTCTTTCGAAAAAGGGCATCGACTTCGTCGCGGTCGACGTGCTTAACGACGCCGGCGGACGCGAGCGGCTGCTCGCGTACGGCGTGCGCAACCTGCCGGTCATCGCCAAAGGCGAGCAGTTCGTGTTCGGCCAGAACCTGGAAGACGTAGCGGAATTCGTCGGCCTTGCGGGCACCGGGCACACGCCGCTGCCGCCCGAAAAACTGCTCGAGAAATGGATAGCGGTGCTGCGCGCTTCGCAGCGCTACCTGCGGCAACTGCCAAAGGAGCGCCTCAAGGACCGCGTCATCGAGAACCGCGACCGCTCGATCCGCCTCTTGGGACACCACGTCTTCCGCATCGCCGAGGCCTACCTCGAGACGGTCGTCGACGGCGTCGAATACAGTAACAGTCTCGCCACGGTTCCGCCGGAGGATGGCACTTTTCTGGATGGCGCGGAGTTCGTCGCATACGGCGACGCGGTGATCGGAAAGCTTCAGAAGTGGTGGGGCGGCCTCGCTGACCGCACCTGCCAGCAGAAACTCAAGACCTATTACGGCCAGCAGACGATGCACCAGCTCTTTGAGCGCTGTACCTGGCACTCGGCACAGCATTCACGGCAGCTGGTCCACCTGCTCGAGCGCTACAGCATCGAGCCGGAGGGTCGTCTCACGCCCGAAGATCTCGCCGGACTGCCGTTGCCAGAACGCCTCTTTGAGTGACGAATTGACCGGGTAACTATGTGACCAGGCAGTCGGTCACCGGGTCACACGTTCTCACCTAGTCTCTTGGTCACCTGGTTACGGCACCACAATGCCCGCCGCCTTGATGATCTTCGCGTACTTGGCGAGATCGTTCTTGATCACCCGCGAGAACTCGTCCGGCGTGTTGCCGACGAGCTCGTTTCCCGCGCGCGGGCCGATGCGCTCGATCACGTCGGGCGACCGGAGCGCTCGCACGACGGCGCGGTGGAGCGCATCGACGATCGGCCGCGGCGTTCCCGCCGGCGCGACCACTGCCTGCCATTGCGTGATGTCGTAGCCTTTCAGGCCCAGCTGGTCCAGAGTGGGAACGTCGGGAAGAGCCCGCGAGCGCTTCGTCGCCGTCACGGCGAACGCCCGCAGCCGCCCCGCCCTGATGTGCGGCACCGCCGTTACCACCGTGTCGAACATGTAATTCGTCTGCCCGCCGAGCAGCGATGCCAGCGCCACAGCGCTGCCCGTGTACGGCACGTGTATCGCCTTGCCCCCGGTCATGAGATTGAACAGCTCAGCCGCAAGATGATTGCCGCCGCCGATTCCGGTCGAGCCATACGTGAGGGTGCCCTGCTTTGATTTGAGCGCGGCGACCAGATCGTCGAGAGACTTGAACGGCGCAGCAGAAAGCGCGACCAGCACGTACCAATAGACCGTGCCCTGGGTCACTGGCTGAAAGTCCCGCACCGGATCGTACGGGACACCGCGGTAAAGGTTGGGATTGACCGTCAACGGGCCGCTGTTGCCCATCAGCAGCGTATAGCCGTCGGGCATCGCTTTTGCCGCAAGCGCCGTGCCGATTCCGCCGTTCGCACCGGCGCGATTGTCGACCACGACGCTGCGCCCCAAGAACTCGGTCAGCTTGCGGGCGATGGTGCGGCTGAAGATGTCGCCCGCGCCACCGGGGTTATAAGGGCAGATGAAGCGAATCGGCTTCGCCGGATAGCTCCGCAACGGCCCGGCTTCCTGCGCGTGGGCACCGGCACAGGCCAGCAGAGCGGCCAGGCCCAGTGCCCCTGTCGTCATGGCCCTCATCTTTTTTTCCTCCCTGGATGCCTGCGCCCGGCGGGCGCACGCGGGAATGCGTGGGGTCGAGGCGAGAATAGCACACGGCCCGAAGTTGGGCTAAACTGCGAGGCCCGCTTCACTACGCCGCTCCCGCAGACACCATGATCGCGGTGACTTTCCCTTACCCGACGCTCCGCGCCTGTCCGCCATGCTGAACCGCGGACCGTCCGCGCGTCGCGCGATCCCCTCTCTTGACCGGCTGCTAAGGCTCGACGCAATCGGCAGCCTCGTCTCGCGCTACGGCCGCCCTCTGGTAACCGAAGCCGCACGCGCCGAGATCACGGCCCTGCGCGCGGCGCTCTCCCGCAGCAACGCCCACGACAGCTCTCACTTCGACGAAGCTTTGTTCGTGCGGGCCTGCGCCGCGCGGCTCGCGCAAGAGACGCGCCCATCGCTGCGGCCGGTGTTCAATCTGACCGGCACAGTGCTTCACACCAATCTCGGGCGCGCGCTCATGCCGCAGGAGGCTGCCGACGCGGTCGCGCGTGCGATGACGCGGCCCGTGAATCTCGAGTTCGATCTTGGCGGCGGCGATCGCGGGGAGCGGGACCGGCATATCGAGCGCTGGCTCACGAAACTCACGGGCGCGGAGGCCGCGCTCGTGGTCAACAACAACGCCGCCGCGGTCTACCTCGCGCTCAATACGCTCGCCCCGAGGAAGGAAGTGCCGGTCTCGCGCGGCGAGTTGATCGAGATCGGCGGCGCATTCCGAATTCCGGACATCATGGCCCGGGCCGGTTGCAGGCTGCGCGAGATCGGCACGACCAATCGCACCCATCTCAGGGACTACGCCAGCGCCATTTCACCTCGCACTGCCGCGCTCATGAAGGTGCACACCAGCAATTACGCCATCCAGGGCTTCACCGCGGCGGTCGCCGAGCCCGATCTTGCGGCGCTGGCGCACAAACACGGCCTGCCCTTCATCGTGGATCTCGGCAGCGGCATGCTGGTCGATCTCGAGGAATACGGCCTGCCGCATGAGCCCACGCCGCGCGATGCGCTCGAAGCCGGCGCCGACGTCGTCACCTTCAGCGGCGACAAGCTGCTCGGTGGCCCGCAGGCGGGCCTCATCGCGGGCCGCGCGGAGCTGATCGAGCGCATGCGCAGAAATCCGATGAAACGCGCGCTCCGCGTCGACAAGATGACCCTGGCCGCCCTCGAGGCCGTTCTCAAGCTCTATTCGGATCCGCAGCGGCTGCGCAATTCGTTGCCGACGCTGCGTTCGCTGACCCGGCCGCTGCCCGACATCGAGTCGCAGGCGCGACGGCTGCTGCCGGCCGTGCAGGCGGCGCTCGGGGATGCGGCCGACACTGCGATTGTCGAGCTGAAAAGCCAGATCGGCAGCGGTTCGTTGCCTGTGGACCTCATCGCGAGCTGCGGCATCGCGGTGAGCGTGCCGGGGAAGCGGCGCAGTGCCGCGGCGGCGGAGATCGCGGCGGCGTTTCGCGCCCTGCCCGTTCCCGTGATCGGGCGCGTGCGCGAGGGCACCTTCATCATGGATCTCCGCTGTTTGGAGCATGAACAGGAGTTCGTGGAGCAACTGAAGCATCTGGACCTGGAGGCCAAAGGCGTGAATAGTGAATAGTGAATGGAAAGGGCCGGGTTACATCCATTCACCATTCACCACTCACCATTCACGCAGCTCGAACATGATCGTCGCAACCGCGGGACACATCGACCACGGCAAGACCCTGCTCGTCCGGACGCTAACGGGCGTGGACACCGATCGCCTGCCCGAGGAAAAGGCGCGCGGCATCTCCATTGACCTGGGCTTCGCCTACTGGCCGCTCCCGAGCGGCAACGTGGTGGGATTCGTGGACGTCCCCGGGCACGAGCGCTTCATCCGCAACATGCTGGCAGGCGTGTGCGGCATCGACTTCGCGCTGCTTGTCGTCGCCGCCGACGACGGCGTCATGCCGCAGACCGTCGAGCACCTCAATATCCTCGACCTTCTCGACATCCGCCACGGAATCGCGGCGGTCACCAAAGTGGACCGCGTTGCGCCGGAGCGCGTCGCTCAGGTCGCCGCGGACGTCAAGGCGCTGCTGGCCGGCACCCGCCTCGATCGCGCACCCGTGATGGCCGTTTCGGCCGTCAGCGGCACCGGCGTCGAAGACCTGCGCCGGGCGCTTGTCGCCGCAGCCGATGCGCAGTCTGCACGCTCGGCGGAGGGACAGCACTTCAGACTGGCGATCGACCGGGCGTTCATCGTCGCAGGCAGCGGGACAGTTGTTACCGGCACGGTCTTCAACGGGACTGCCGCTCCGGGCGACCGGTTCGTCATCTCGCCCAGGGGAACGCCGGTGCGCGTCCGCAGCATTCAGATCCGGGGCGCCGCGGCCGAGCGCGCCCAGGCCGGACAGCGCTGTGCGCTCAACCTGACCGGGGCCGACCTCGAGACGGTTGCGCGAGGCGACTGGGTCCTGCACGAAGCGATTCACTCACCCACGCAGCGGTTTGACGCCCGCGTCACTGTGCTTGCAGCCGAGACGCACCCGCTCGAGCACTGGACGCCGCTGCATGTGCACCTCGCGACCGCCGACGTGACGGCTCGAATTGCGATTCCGGGAGGCGGCACCATCGCCCCGGGAACGACGGGCCTCGCGCAGCTCGTGCTCGACAAATCCGTCGGCGCGCTCCACGGCGATCGATTCATCCTGCGCGATCAATCCGCTCGCCGCACCCTTGGCGGCGGCGTGATCATCGATCCGTTCGTGCGCGCCGGGCGCCGCTCGGCCGCGGCGCGCAATGCCGAGCTGGCCGCCCTTGACGCGGGCCCGGCAGAGACCGTGCTCGCGGAGCTGCTGAAGAGCCAGCCGCAAGGCGTGGACCTGGCGCGCTTCGAGCGCGCGTTCAACCTCAAGCCGGAGCGTGCGGCACAGATCTATGCCGACGCCGGCATCGTGGCGCTCGGCAAGGAGGCCCGCATCGGCGTCCCGACCAAGCTGCGCGACGAGCTGCGCGCGCGAATACCCGCCCGCGTGCGCGAGTTTCACCGCACCCAGCCACAGGCAGTTGGCATGGAGCTCTCTGCGCTGCGAGCCGAGCTCGCGCCCAAGCTCCCGCTGGAGGTCTTTCAGGCGATAGCGCGGGGGCTGGCCGACGAGCGCCAGCTCCAGATCAACGGGACTGTCGCCCGCCTGCCCGGGCACGACGCCACCGCGAATCCCGAGGACGAAAGGATGTGGCAGGCATTGCAGCCGGCGTTGCAGGCCGGCGGGGCGAACGCGCCGCCGATCCCCGAACTGGCGCTCAAGCTCAAGCTGAAGGAAACAGCGCTCAAGGACTTCCTCCACCGCAAGAGCCGGACGGGCGAGATCATGCGCCTCAAACCCGACCGTTTCTACCTGCGAAGCACTGTCGCCTCGCTTGCCGCGACCGCGCAGGCCCTCGCGCAGAAAAGCGCCGGCGGCACTTTCACGGCCGCGCAGTATCGCGACGCAACCGGCGTTGGGCGCGGCCTTGCGATCGAAATCCTGGAGTTTCTCGACACGCTTGCCATCACGCAGCGCGTGGGCGACGCGCGCAAGATGCGCAAGGATTACGCTGCGGTCCTGGGTCCCGCCGAGCCGCTCAAACTGCCGGCAAAGAGCCAAAGCAATCCAACCGCAGACAAACGCAGATAAACGCAGATAAACGCAGATTTGGAACGCGCAACCCGGAACTTTGAACCCAGAACACCGTTAGGCAGCAGCCAATACACGCTGATGCACTTTTGATACGAAAATAGCGATGAATGTTGGCGGTCAAATGTGGTGACAAGCACGGTCGAAAATGCGCTACATCACCAGTACACGTCACCAACTCTCATCACCATTTCTCGCCACCAGTTACTCATTTGAGATGGCAGGGCAATGACTGATAAGACGTACGACGTCGTCGTGATCGGAGAAGGCATCACCGGACTCACCGCGGCATGCCGCGCGGCGCGTCAAGGCCGTAGCGTCGCATCCTGCGAAGCGGAGCTCTTCGGCGGACTGGTGATCAATATCAACGAGCTCGAGGGCTCGCCGGCAACCGAGCACGCATCGGGCGTCGAGCTCGCGTCCACTCTGATGCAGGAGAACGCCGAGGCAGGCGTGCAGAGCATCAACGAGCGGGTGGTGGGCATCGCCGCAGACGGCGCCTTGCTACAAGTGCGCACCGAGGGCACGACGCACCTGGCCCGCGCAGTCATCGTCGCCTCCGGCGCGCGGTTGAAGCGGCTTGGTATTCCGGGCGAGGCCGAGTTCGACCACCGCGGGGTGTCGCAATGCGCCGACTGCGACGGCCCGATGTTCAAGGACGAGGAGGTCGTGGTGGTTGGCGGCGGGGATTCGGCGCTGCAGGAGGCGCTGGTGCTGGCCCGCTTCTGCCGCAAGGTGCATCTCCTGCACCGTGGCCCGGGTTTCCGCGCTCGCCGTCACTTCGTGGACCGGGTGAACGCGAGCGATCGCATTGCCGTGCAATGGAATACGGTCGCCGAGGAGATCACCGGCGGACAGTGCGTCGAGAAAGTCCGCGTTCGTAACGCGGCGGACGGCACGCGCTCGGAGATTCCGTGCGCCGGTTTTTTCGCGTACATTGGGCTCGCGCCCAACAGCGAGTACCTCCCGGCCGCGATCGCGCGCGACGCCAACGGTGCCGTCCTTACCGACGGGTCCCTGAAAACCGCGCTTGACGGCGTGTGGGCTGCCGGCGCGGTGCGGGCCGGCTACTCGGGACTGCTGACCGACGCGGTCAAGGAAGCCGAGACTGCCGTCGCCAGCGCGCTCACCCGGCTCAAGTAGAACCGAATTCCAGCCGCCGATGAACGCCGACAGACGCCGGTCAAAAACGCCAAATGGCGAAGGGAACTTGCTCGCAAACGTGCTCAGAAGAGCCCGTGCCTCACGATTCTCGATTCTCGATTCTCGATTCTCGATTTTCGATTCACGATTTACGATTCACGATTTTCGAATTACGATGCACGTTCGCCGAAAGCGCATGCAACGGAAGGGAATCGCCCCCGGTGGGGCGGCCGGACTTCAAACCCGGTAGGGGCCGCTGGCGGTCCTTCGTGGGTTCGACTCCCACTCTCTTCCGCCACTCATTGCAGCAGGAGTGATGAAAAATGGTGATGAGATGGTGATGAAACACTAGCGACGAATATCGCAACGGCTACTCATCACCATTGATCGTCACCCGCAGTCATCACCAATCGTCATCACCTCTTCATTTCTTCACTTCTTCAAACCCTTGGCCATGCCGAGTTGCGTGAGCAACTGGGCATAGGCTTTTTCCTCCTCGCCAAGCTCTTTGCGGAACCGTGCCGAGTCCGCATAGGCGTCGTGCCAGCCGAAGCGGTTCAGTGCCTTCTTCCAGGCATTGGTTTTCACCATTTTCGCGAGGGTCTGATCCCAATATTCGACCGTCTGTCCAGGGACACCCGGCGGCGCAAACATGCCACGCCAGTGAAGGATGCTCACGTCGACGCCCATCGAGCGCCAGGTCGGAACATTGGCCGCGTCACCGGGAACCGGCTGCGGCGCCGAAATTGCCAGCAGCCTAGCCTTGCCGGCCTTGACCTGCTCGATTGCCTCGGACAGTCCCGTGGAAATGATCGGCACGTGCCCACCCAACAGCTGGATCATGAGGTCACCGCCACTCTTGAATGGCACGACCTTGATCTTCCTGGGGTCGGCGCCATAGGCCAGCGCAGGGCGCAGGATGTTCATCTGATCGTTGCTGGGGATCGTCCCGACGCCGAACACCAGCGAGCCCGGATTGGCCTTGAGTTTGTCCAGAACCTCCTTGGCCGACTTGTAGGGAGAATCCGCGCGCACCGCCCAGACCAGATATTCGGTAATGAGCCGCGCGACGGGTGTGACGTCCCTGTGGCTGAGCTTGGTGGTGCCCACGATCCGGTTCACGTAGATCCGGTTCGATTCAATGTAGACCGTGTAAGGATCGCCTTTGCGTTGATGAACATAGCTCTTCGCCAGATTTCCGCCCGCCCCGCCCATGTTCCGAAGCACGAATCCGGTAGGAATCAACTGGCTGTCCTGAACAGCGTTGTCTATCGCGCGCCCCACGGTGTCGAGTCCGCCGCCGGGGCTTCCCGCCACTACCATCAGGATGTTCTTGTCGGGAAAGGCAGCCGCCTGCGCCAGCGCAAACGTGCCGCCGAGAACCGCCCCGAGAATCAATCGCAACAATGTCATTTTTTTCATCGCTCTCTCCCTTCGCTCCAAAATGGAGGGAGGCGATTATACTGCGCCGAAGTCGTGCTCGGCCGGGTTTGCGCCGGTGCTTTTCCGCGACAGCGGCACATGCGATGATGTCGCCGGCAGCCGACCCGCCGCCCGCTCCGAGCCAGAGATCAAGATGAAGCCCGCCAACCTGCTTGTGATCCTTTCCGACCAGCACAATCCGCGGATCGCCGGCTGCTACGGTCACCCGATGGCCAAGACGCCCAATCTCGACCGGCTCGCTTCCCGGGGAACGCGCTTCACGG
Source organism: Betaproteobacteria bacterium SG8_41 (assembly GCA_001303585.1). Lineage (GTDB taxonomy): Bacteria > Pseudomonadota > Gammaproteobacteria > Burkholderiales > SG8-41 > SG8-41. The sequence goes on along the minus strand of LJTT01000021.1, from coordinate 8,478 downwards.
CCGCCTACACGAATTCCCCGATCTGCGTGCCCGCGCGCGCGAGCTTCGCGACGGGCCGCTACGTGCACCAGATCCGCTTCTGGGACAATGCCATCGCCTACGACGGCAGCGTGCCGGCCTGGGGGCACAGGTTGATGGCGCAAGGCCATCGCGTCACCTCCATCGGTAAGCTCCATTACCTGAGCGCGGATCCCGCGCGCGACGGATTCCACGAAGAGATCATCCCGATGCACATTGCCGACGGCATCGGCGATCTTTCCGGGCTGATACGGGACGAAGTCATCGTGCGCACCGGCGCGCGCAAACTGGGGCCGCAAGCCGGTCCTGGCGAGTCTGAATACACCAGGTACGACCGCGACATTGCAGCGGAAACCTGCCGCTGGCTCGAGCAGGAAGCCCCGAAGCACCGTGACAAGCCGTGGGTGCTCTACGTCGGGTTCGTCTGCCCGCACCCACCGTTTCTTGCGCCGGAAGCATTTTTTCGTTTGTATGACGAGAAAACCATCCCCATGCCGGATCGTTACAGTGTGGCTGAACGCCCTCGCCACCCGTATCTCGACGCTCTCGCGCGGGGCCGCCCCTACGACGACGGGTTCAGTGGGCCCGAGATGGTGCGCCGGGCCATCGCCGCATACTACGGACTCGTCAGCTTTCTCGACGACAATGTGGGCAAGGTTCTCGCCGCGCTCGAGCGCGCCGGTCTCGCGGCGTCGACCCGCGTCATGTACGGCAGCGACCATGGCGAGAATCTCGGCACGCGCGGCCTTTGGGCCAAGTCCACTTTGTTCGAGGAAGCCGCCGGCATTCCCCTGATCATGGCCGGCCCGGACGTACCGCAGGGCCGCACCGTGGATACGCCGGTTACACTGGTCGATGCCTTCCCGACGATCCTCCAGTGCGTCGGCGCACGTGCATCCGCGGAGGACGGCGATCTTCCCGGCGCGTCACTATTCGATGTCGCCAATGGCGCCCTGCGCGATCGCAGCGCTTTTTCCGAGTACCATGCCACGGCATCGATCTGCGGCTGCTTCATGATTCGCCGCGGGCGCTACAAGTACGTCCATTACGTCGGGTTCGATCCCATGCTCTTCGATCTCGCGGCCGACCCTTACGAACGGGTCGACCTCGCTTCGGACCCGGAACATCGCCCCGTCCTCGACGAATACGAGAACGAGTTGCGCCGGCTGCTCGACCCCGACGCAGTCGACCGGAGCGCGCGGGCGGACCAGGCGCGCTGCATGGAGCGCTTCGGCGGCAAGGCTGCGATCATGAAACGCGGATCGATCACGCACACTCCGCCGCCGGGCGTGAAGGCGACGCTTCACCCGGTCGAAGCCGATCGTCACCCCTGAGCAGGGGCACAACGAGGACGACAATGAACGAGATGAGGGTCTTGTCGCCCACCGGGGTTCTCGGCTCCGGCTTTGTCGAATCGTCCTTCGAACGAGCGCTCGCGTCGCGGCCGCACTTCATCGGTTGCGACGCCGGCTCGACCGATCCCGGCCCGAGCCACCTTGGCTCGGGCCAGCCCGCGTTTCCCCGTGTGGCAGTGAAACGCGATCTGCGGCTCATGCTGCTCGGCGCGCGCGGGCTCGGCGTTCCCCTCCTCATCGGCTCGGCTGGCACAGCCGGGGCAGACTTTCATCTCGACTGGACGTTCAACATCGCGCAAGAAATTGCCCGCGAGGAAAAACTGTCGTTCAGGCTCGCATTGATTCATGCGGAGCAGTCCAAGGAGTTTCTCAATCAGCGGCTGCGCGAGGGCCGCATAAAGCCGCTCGACCCGGCACCGGCATTCGATGGGGCGGTCATCGACCGCGGCGAGCATTTCGTCGGGATGATGGGGGCCGAGCCCTTTCTGCGAGCACTCGACGCTGGCGCGGACGTGGTGATCGCGGGCCGCTCGAGCGACACGGCGATTTTTGCAGGATTGCCCATGCGTGAGGGCTTTCCAGCGGGGCTTGCATGGCACGCGGCGAAGATCCTTGAGTGCGGCGCCGCGGCCGTGGTCAAACGCAAGACGCCCGATTGCATGATGGCTTTCATCCGCGACGACCATTTCGAGGTCGAGGCGCCCGACCCGGACCTGCGCTGCACGCCGCAGAGCATCGCCGCCCACAGCCTGTACGAGAACGCGGACCCTTACTTCCTGAGAGAATCGTCCGGCACGCTCGATCTGACTGCCAGCACCTATCACGCGGTCGACCCGCGCCGCGTCCGTGTTGCTGGCAGCCAATTCGATCCCGCCGACATCTACACGGTCAAGCTCGAAGGCGCCGAGAAGGTGGGCTACCAGAGCATCGTCATCGGCTCGGTGCGCGACCCCTTCATCGTGCGGCAGATCGACGACTGGACCGCGCGCCTTCACGCGCGCATCCACGCGCGTGTCAAACAGATTTACGGGGATGCACTCACACACGGGCAGTACCACCTCACGATCCGGATCTACGGCAAGAACGGGACCATGGGCGCGCTCGAGCCGGTCAAGGAGACTGCCGCGCACGAGCTCTGTCTGATCATCGAGGCGACCGCACCAACGCAGGAAATCGCGAGCTCCATTGCGGGCATTGTCCGGCACCAGGCACTGCACCTGCCGATCCCGGAATGGAGCGGGCTGATCACGGCGCTTCCGCCCATCTCGATCGCGGGGCGGTCTACCGCTTCAACGTCAACCACGTGGTCGAGCCCGATGACCCGTACGAGATGTTCCCGATGGAGCTCTATGCGATCGACGGCTCCCGCGTCACCGCCTTGTAGACCCTTTTTAGCCGCAGATAAACGCAGATGCAACCAGATGCAAATTATGTGCCCTACCCTGAAACGCGCCCTCCCCGAAGATTTCGGTCTGCTCTTGCTTCGCGCAATTCGACCGCCAAACTGGCGCGATTGATCCGTAGCAAGAACGCGGGCCCTTTCGAGCTCACGTTCGACATCATGTTCGAGGACGCGGCCACCTATGAGCGCGTCAAGCGCTCGGGCGCGGTCAGCCGCGATGCCGTCGCCGCCCGCTTCGGGCTGCCGCCTGAGCGCGTGAAGTTCTTCTTTTGCGACAATGCGCTCGCGGTCAAGGCTTCGATTCCACGGCCGGTGTTCCAGGGCGACCTGACGGACAGCGACGGCCACGGCGGGCAGCAGTACGCGCCGCTGATGGAAATCGAGGTGCCTTGACTTCGGGTATAAAATGACCGCCGCCGGCCGTTACACGGCGGACAAATAATTACACAAGCAGTTTAAAGGGAGAAGCGATGAAACCATTATTTCAACATCCGTTATCAGGCGCGGTCGTCGCCCTCGGCGCGAGCGCATTGTTGTCCTGCAGCTCGCAAGCGCTAGGCGCGCAAGGCGACGCAGCGCAGGCCTATCCCAGCAAACCAATACGGTTCGTCGTGCCCTTCTCACCGGGTGGCGGCACCGATCTCACGGCCCGCTTGATTGCGCAGAAGCTGACGATGGCCTGGCGCCAGCAGGTCGTCGTGGACAACCGCCCGGGCGCCAACGGCACCATCGGCGTGGGCATCGCGGCCAGATCGACGCCAGACGGCTATACGCTGACCATGATCTCGGCGAGCCACACGGTCAACGTGCATCTTCTCAAGGCGATTCCCTATGACATGACGCGCGACCTGCAGCCGGTCACGCAGGCCACGCGACAGCCGTACGCTCTGGTCGTCAATCCGTCCTTGCCGGCGCGCTCTGTCGGGGATCTTGTTGCGTTGGCCAAGGCCAAACCAGGCACGCTGAACTTCGGCTCGTCGGGACGCGCGGGTTTGAGTCACCTCTCGGGCGAGATGTTCGGGGAGCTCGCGGGCATCAAAATCGTCCACATTCCCTACAAAGGCGGCAACCCGGCGATGATCGATGTCATCGCCGGCCGCATTCAAATGCTGTTCTCGACGCTGCTGCAAGCGGGCTCACACGTGAAGGCGGGAAGGCTGCGCGCGCTTGCTGTCACGACACCCAAGCGCTGGCCCGCAGCGCCGGAGATCCCGACGATGATGGAGGCCGGGGTTCCGGGCTATGAAGTCACCCAGTGGTACGGACTGGCGATGCCCGCGAAGGTGCCGCCGGCAATCGTCGCGAAATTCAGCGGCGAAGTCGCGCGCATCCTCCAGGACCCCGAAGTGAGGAACAAGCTCGCGACCGATGGCGCCGAAGCGGTCGGCAGCACGCCGGCGCAGTTTAATGCGCATATTCGCGGCGAACTGGCGAAATGGGCCAAGATCGTCAAGCAGATCGGCCTCGAAAAAATCTAAGAGAACTTGACCATGACAATCGCCCTCGATCTCGCCCGGCGCATCGGCGCCCTGCATTATGAAGGTCTGCCCGCAGACGCACTGCACTGGGCCAGGGTCGGCATCCTCGATTATCTCGGCGTCACGCTCGCCGGCAGCCGCGAGCCGGCGGCCCGCCTCGCACTGGAAGCGCTCGGCACGCCCGCGGCCGGCGCGGCCGCGCTTTTTGGAATGAGCCGGCGAGTGGGCGCGCTGGATGCCGCGCTTGTGAACGGCACCGCCTCTCATGCGCTCGATTTCGACGACTGCAACAACACCTTCGGTGGTCATCCCTCGGCGCCAATCCTGCCGGCGCTGTTCGCGCTCGCCGACGAGTCTGGCGCCAGCGGCCGCGATTTCCTCGCCGCCTACGTCACCGGATTCGAGGTCGAGACGAAGATTGCGCTGGCGGTCCACTTCCATCACTACATGAAGGGCTGGCACCCCACGGCGACGCTCGGTGTATTCGGGGCGACTGCAGCCAGCGCAAAGCTAATGGCCCTCGATGACAGGCGCACGGCAACCGCGCTTGCCATCGCAGCGTCGTTCGCTTCCGGCCTCAAGTCCAACTTCGGCACGATGGTGAAACCGCTGCACGTCGGCCACTGCTCGCGCAACGGCCTCTACGCGGCACAGCTCGCGCGCGCCGGCTTCACAGCGGGCCCGGAGGCCTTCGAGCACAAGCAGGGCTTCTTCAACGTGTTCAACGGCGAAGGCACCTACGACGCCTCGCGCATCATCGCGCGCTGGGCCGATCCGCTCGACATCGTGAGCCCCGGCATTGCCATCAAGCAGTACCCCTGCTGCGGCAGCACACACCCTGCGCTCGACGCGATGCTCGAGCTCGCGCGCCGGCACAAGCTCGCGCCGGCCAGGATCGAGCGCATTGACGCCTGGACGCATGCCCGCCGGCTCGAGCACACCAACCGCCCGGATCCGCGCAGCGAGCTCGACGCGAAATTCAGCCTTCAATACTGTCTCGCCCGCGCGGCGACCGACCGCAAAGTCATGCTCGAGCACTTCGAGGGCAAGGCCCACCTCGATGCGGGGGTGCGCGCGCTCATGGCACGCGTGCACGTGGCGCCGTACACGACGGAGCAGTTCCCGGCGGACAACCATTTCGCCGCGGAAGTCCGGGTGCGCACGACCGGTGGCGAGATACTGACGGCCAAGGTCGACCAGCCGCTGGGGCGCACCTCGTCGAATCCATTGCCGCTGGAGCTGCTCAAGGAGAAGTTCGAGAACTGCGGCCTGCGCGTCCTGCGCGCGGAGCAGGTGGCGGACCTCTACGGCGCAACACAACGCTTCGATGAGCTGCCCGATGTGCGCGAGCTGACCGGGATCATTGCTGCCCCGGCGCCGCGCGCCCGTCGGGGCGCGCGACTCGCCCCCGCCTGAGGCAAACAAGAAACGGCTTTTCGATTGGATTGGCAGTAATGCGAGCACCCAGCACGACAGGCGACCGGGCAAGCCTGTGTCCGCGCTCGCGGCGGCAGTTTCAGGGAGCAGCTACTCGCGCAGCGCCAACAACGATACTTTAAGGACGACGCCATGAAAAACGCCTTCAAAGCTTATCGCGTATTTCGCGCCCTGGCCTGGATCTTCGCGGCCATTGCTTTTGCGCCGACTGCCGCCGCGCAGGCGTATCCATCCGGCCCCATGCGGCTGGTGGTTCCGTTCTCGCCCGGCGGCGGGACCGACATCCTCTCGCGCCTGATTGCAAAGAAGCTGAGCGAGTCCTGGAAACAGACGGTCGTGGTGGACAACCGCCCGGGGGCTGGCGGAAGCGTTGGCACCGGTATCGTCGCAAAGGCGGCGCCTGATGGTCACACGATGCTGGTCGTTCCCGCGGCTTATGCAGCCTATGCCAGCATGTACAAACGGCTGCCTTACGACCCGATACGCGATCTCGCACGCGTGTCACGGCTGGCCGCGGGACCGCTGGTGCTGGTGGTCCATCCCTCCCTGCCCGTCAAGACCGTCCGGGAATTCGTCGCCCTCGCGCGCAAGCATCCGGGCGACATCAACTTCGGCTCGGCCGGCGTCGGGACGTTGCCGCATCTCAGCGCGGAGCTCTTCAATTCGATTTCCGGCATCAAGATGGTTCATATCCCCTACAAGGGCGCCGGCGCTGCCGTGACCGACGTGCTGGCGGGGCGCGTCCCCGTCTATTTCATGAATATCCTGCAGGCCATCTCGCTCATCAAGTCCGGAAAGCTGCGTGCCCTGGGTGTCACCACGCCCGCGCGAACGCCAATCGCACCGGGCATCCCCACGATCGCCGAAGGCGGGCTGAAGGGATACGACATGACGAATTGGTACGGGATGCTGGTTCCCGCGGGCACGCCCAAGAGCTCGATTCGCAAGCTCAGCGCCGAAGTCGGCCGCATTCTCAATCTTCCAGAGTTGCAAAAGCAGCTTGCGAGGGGCGGCATGACGGTCGTCGCGAGCACGCCCGAGGATTTCGACCGGTTCCTGCAGAAGGAGTCGGCAAAGTTCGCGGACGTGATCGAGAAGGCCGGCATCAAGGGAACCTTATAGCGCAGCGGCGGGGCGTCGCCCCGCCCAGCTCGTGCCGCGTCGAGGGACCCACGCGCTGGCACGAGCTGACCAGCGAGGCGGGAGGCTGAAGCAGTAGTAAAATGCCGGATTCCCGCCGGGAAAGTCGTCGAGCGGCCAAGCCCGTCCCGGACCGCGCGATCCTGAACGTCCAATGGAGCAGCAGGCAAAATGAGTGAGTACGATGTCGTTGTGGTCGGCAAGGGCAATGCCGCGCTGTGCGCCGCGCTCTCGGCGCGCGACCAGGGGGCCAAGGTGGCCGTGCTCGAGGCCGCGCCCGAGGAGGAGCACGGAGGCAACAGCCGCTTCGCCGGCGGCGTGATGCGCTTTGCCTACGAGACGGTCGAGGATCTGAAGCGCGTGACCGACCTCACCGATGAGGAGATCGCCAACAGCGACTTCGGCACCAACACCCGCGAGGAATATCTCGACAAGCTCTACCAGCTGACCAGCTACCGCACCGATGCCGACCTGTCGGAGATCCTGGTCAACAACAGCCTCGAGACCATGGCGTGGCTGCGGTCGAAGGGCGCGCGATTCGTTCCGAACTGGGGGCGCCAGTCCGCGATCGTCAACGGCAAGCGCAAGTTCTTCGGAAACATGCCGATCGAGGTTTCCGGCGGTGGCGCCGGTCTCGTGCAGTATCTCGACGCGGCCACCAAAAAGGCCGGCATCGATATTTTCTACGATACCCGCGCCATGTCTCTCCTCTACGACGGCGTTCGTGTGGAGGGGGTGCGCGCGCAGCAGGCAGGCAAGCTCGTCGAATTCCGCGCGAAGTCCGTGGTGCTGGCATGCGGCGGCTTCGAGGCAAATCCGGAGTGGCGCACGCGCTACCTCGGGCCAGGCTGGGAACTCGCCAAGGTCCGCGGCACGCGCTTCAACGCCGGCGACGGCCTCAGAATGGCGCTGGACATCGGCGCCGCGCCCTATGGCAACTGGTCCGGGTGCCACGCCACCGGCTGGGACCGCTACGCGCCCGAGTTTGGCGACGTCAATGTCGGCGATCAGTTTCAGAAGCATAGCTATATCTTCGGTCTCCTCATCAACGCCGAGGGCAAGCGCTTCGTCGATGAGGGCCTTGATTTCCATTCCTTCACCTATGCCAAGTATGGCGGCGAGGTGTTGAAGCAGCCGGGACAATTCGCGTGGCAGGTATTCGACTCCAAGGTAAAGCACCTGCTGCGCTCCGAGTACCGCATCAAATTCGTCACCAAGGCGACGGCGAACACCCTGGAAGAGCTGGCGCCCCAGCTCGAAGGCGTTAACGCGGAAAACTTTCTGAAGACCGTGCGCGAGTACAACGCAGCGGTGCGCGCGGACGTGGCATTCGAACACACCGTCAAGGACGGCAAATGCACGGCCGGCATCGACCCGCCCAAGTCGAACTGGGCGCAGCCGCTCGATACCCCGCCGTTCGAAGCCTATGCCACGACCTGCGGCATCACCTTCACCTTCGGGGGGCTGCGCATCGACAAGGAGACCGGACAGGTGCTGAACGTCCATTTCCATCCCATCCCGGGGCTCTACTGTGCGGGCGAGATGGTCGGAGGCCTGTTCTATTTCAACTATCCAAGCGGCACCGGACTCGTCTCCGGCGCGGTGTTCGGCCGGCTCGCCGGCGCGTCTGCCGCTGCCGCTGCCCGCA
>LJTT01000020.1 GCA_001303585.1 Betaproteobacteria bacterium SG8_41 | reverse complement strand
TGATGAGGTGCGTTTCCCAACCGCCCATGGCGCGCAGCCGCTCGAGTATCCGGATGCCGTAAATCGAGCCGGTGGCGCCGGTCATCGCCACGATGAGTCGCCGCTTCGAGAAGGGAGGAGTTTTCGTTCGGGTTTTCATAGGGGCTCTATCCTACACTGCCTGAGCGGCTCGTGAATCGTGAATCGCAAGACGAAACCTCAAAAGCCAAATATTAGCCGCAGATAAACGCAGATAAACACAAATACTACGAACAGCAAAAATCTACATTGACCGCCCATGGACGCGGATAAGCGCCACAACTCAACGGCCGAGGTGCGAAGAGGGCTCAGACTCTATTCACCATTCGTGATTCACGATTTGGGTGGAGCCGTAAAATAAGTTCCCCGCCCGCTCGCGACCAACTCTCCCTCCTTGTCGTAGAGATGGGCTTCAGCGGTGGAATAGAGACTGCCCATGCGCACCACGCGCGCTGTGGCCGTGAGGTCGCCGGGCATTGCGGCCTTATGGTAATCGACGCGGATATCGATGGTCGGCACCGGCCGCCCGAGGCGCGCCGCGATCGCATAGTCCGCCGCGACATCGATGATGGCGGCGAGGATGCCGCCGTGGGTATAGCGGCGCTCCGGATTGACGACCCACTCCTCGCGCCAGGCCGCTCTCACTTCGATGCCGTCCGCATTCGCTTTTACGACCGTGAAATTAAGCCACTGGTTGAATGGGCCGCGGGTAATGAGTTGCTGAAGTTTTTCGATCGTGATCGGCTCTTGGCTCATACGTGTGCTCCGCTGGATTTCGCGATTGTTCAATAGTGAATGGCAAATGGTGAGGGGGCAAGCGCTGGGTTCGACTCGCGATTCACGACCCGCGGCCATCAAAAGTGCCATTCGCAACCCATTCCCGCAGCTTGTCGCGGTCGATCTTGTTGGTGCCTGCAAGCGGCAGCTCCTTGAGAAAGAACACGCGCCGCGGGTGCTGATAGACCGGGCCGTGCGCCAGCGCAAACTGCTTCAGCTCTTCCTCCGTGACTTTCGCGCCAGCCCGCGGCACTACGAACGCATAGGGAACCTGGCCCTTCATCTCGTGATCGAAAGGCATGACCAGCGCCTGATGGACCGCAGGATGGCGCTCGAGCAAAGTTTCGACCTCCACCGGGAAGATGTTCTCCCCGCCGGAGACGAACATGTCATCGATCCGTCCCACGTAGTAGTAGAAGCCGCCGGCGTCCCGGCGGCAGACGTCCCCCGTGTAATACCAGCCATCGCGCAGGCGTTTCGCTGTTTCCGCAGGCAGATTGTGGTACGCCAGCAGGATGCCAGGGTTCTTCACCGCGAGCTCGCCTTCGTCGGCGCCGGCTCCGTCGACGAGCTTTGCTTCGGTGCCCGCGTATGGCACGCCAAGCGCCCCGGGCGGACGCGGCTTGCCATCCGGATGAGGTCCGAGCGGCACCGGCCCGCCTTCGGTAACGCCATAAACCACGAGCGCCTCGGCGCGGGGGAACGCGCGCCTGACGTCAGCCAGAAGCTGTGACGAGGAGGGCGCCGAGCCCATCATGACGGTGCGCACGCACGATGTGTCGATCCGCTCCAGAAGATCCCCGCGACCCAGTACCATTGAGATCATGGTAGGCACGCCAGAGATCACCGTGCAGCGGTACTGCTCGATGGCGTCGGTATAGCGCTCTACCGAGAACTGGGGCAGCAGCGGCAGCATCGCGCCGGCGGTCAGGCCCTGCTTGATCGCGTTGAGCGCGTTCTTGTGGTAGAGCGGCGCAGCCACGAGGATCACATCGCGCTCATTCGTGCCCCGCGAGTGCGCGAGGACCAGCCGGCTCCAGTTCTGGCCGTAGTGCGTCAGCAGCACGCCCTTGGGCTGCCCGGTTGATCCCGAGGTATAGGGTTGCACGGCGATGGTGTCAGGGCCTGGCGCGAACGCCTCGAATGGCCCGGGGTCGAGGAAGGAGTCAAACCCCGTTTTTCCTGACGTGCCAAATTCGATGACTGGTAGCGTCGGCGGAACGAGTCGCTTCAACGCCGGTTCCACGAACACGAGCCGTGCCGCGGCATCGCCGAGAATGTAGGCAATCGTCTCTGCAGCGAGCTTGATGTTGATGGGAACGGGAACAAGACCGGCCCGCATTGAGCCGAGAAGGGTGATGACAAACTCGATCCGATTGAGCGACAGGATCCCGACGCGATCACCCGCCTTCAACCCTTTTTTGACGATTCCCCGGGCGCATGCGTCGCAGGCGCTATCGAGCTCGCGAAAGCTCCAAGGCCGAGGTCGCGCCGCGTCGTAAAGGTCGATGATTGCCGGCCGCTCCGCGCCCGCATGCGCGTCGAACAACCGGCCGAGGTTGCCGGGGTAGCCGCGCGGCTCCGGACAGGGAATCATCTGGAGCGTGACCGGTGACTGGTGACCAGTAAGCGGTGGTGCGCGAAGTCGGGCAACGACGTTTTTTTGACGCTGGGCTTCAACAGAGGTCGCCGGTCACGGGTCACGGGTTTTCAGGGAGTGACGACGACCTTGCCAAAGACCTCTCGCGTCTCGATCAGCCGCAGGCCTTCCGCCGCCTGCGCGAGCGGCAACACCTTGTCGATGACCGGCTTCATCTTGCCTTCCTGTATGAGTCCCATCAGTGCCTGCAGGTCATCGTCGTAAAAACTGTTCGACCCGATGACCTGCAGCTCGAAGCTCCAGATGTAACGCAGGTCTTCCTTCGGATCGTAGCCGGCGGTCGCGCCGCACACCAGGATCTTGCCGCCACGCTTGACGCAGCGCAGCGTCGGGTGCCAGGTATCGCCGCCGGTGAAGTTGATCACCACGTCCACACCGCCTTCGTACGTGCGGCGCTGGGGCTTCCCGTACTTTTCGACGGCCCACTTGGAGAAATCGGTTTCCTTGTAGTTGATGACATGATCCGCGCCAAGATCCTTGAGACGCTTCGTTTTGTCCGCACTGCTCGCGCAAGCGATTACCTCCGCACCCAGCATCTTTGCGAGGATCACGCAGCCCGTGCCAACGCCGCCGCTCGCGCCGAGCACGATCACCTTGTCGCCGGCCTTGATCGTGTTGTGCGTGATGATCATCCGGTGCGCGGTGCCGTAGGCAACCGGCAGCGAGGCGGCTTGCTCGAAGGTGACGCCGTCAGGCATGCGAATCAACTGGTGCTCCGCGACCAGGCACTTCTCCGCGAGCCCGCCGTGCATCATCTCGCCCATCAGCCCCTTCTTCCGATTGAGCGGATTGACCAGCACGCGGTCGCCAGTTTTCCAGCCGCTCACGCCCGACCCGACCTCGAGTATCTCGCCGGCCATGTCGAGGCCGATGATGATCGGCAGAGGCACCTTGATGCCCGGCATCCCGCGAACCGTGAAAACATCGTGGTAGTTGAAGGAAGTTGCTTTCACCTGGATGACGACGTGGCCATCCTGGACGACTGGATCAGGGAAATCCGGCGCAAAACGGAGCTGCTCTAGGCCGCCGTGTTGTTGCAGAACGACTGCTTTCATCGAATTCCTTTCATTCGTCTCTCGTGTGGTGACCCGCTACTCGCGCGGCTTACGCTCGGAAGCGCCAATTCACGATCACGGCAAAGTCCATCATCGGGTTCGAGGGCAGGTTCGCATCCATGCCGGTGCGGCTGGCCTCAATCTGCTCCCGGCAGATCGGCGGCGGCGGTTGTGCTGCCTCGCCGGGAACGAAGGGCGTATTGCGGCCGTGCTGCGCTGGAAATTCTACGAACGCGGCCATGACATGTCAAAAGATTAGGTGCCGCATCGGGGCTGACCACACTCTGGACGTCCGGGAATGAATTCGCGCCTTTCGCTGTTACCATGCGCGTTGTCATTTCGAACCTGATCCCAGTGTCCGCGTCAAAAATCTCCGCCCCCTGGTTCGTCGTGCTCGTGGTTACCGCTGCGCAACTGGTTGCCGCGACCGCTGGTATCGTGCTTGCGGCGATTGCGCCGAAGGTGGCCGAGACATTGCAGGTAAGCCCCGTGCTGATCGGCTATCAGGCGAGCTTGACGTGGGGTGTCGCCATGGTGGCCTCGATCTATGGCGGCAACGCGGTGCTGCGATGGGGCGCGGGCTGGACGACGCAGGCGAGCATGGCGTTGAGCGCTGTCGGCGTTGCGCTGTTCGCGGTGCCTCACGTAGCGGTCATTGCGCTCGGGTCAGTGATCGCAGGGATCGGCACCGGCATTGCACCCGCGGCGGCGGCGCATCTGCTCGTGCGCTACACCGCGCCGGAACGCCGCAATCTGGTTTTCTCGATAAAGCAGACCGGGGTGCCCGTGGGCGGTGTGCTGATCGCGCTTATCGCGCCGGTGCTGGCGGTCACCGTCGGCTGGCAATGGTCGCTTGCCCTGATCGCGGCAGTCGCGCTGGCGGTGATGCTGATGATCCGCCCGCACCGCCAGACGTGGGACGATGACCGTCACCTCATAAGGGGGGCCCGGGCCGGCGCGTTCGGTGGAGTACCCGTGGTGCTGCGCGAGGCATCATTGCGCTGGATATCGCTCGCGTCGGTGCTGTTCTCCAGCGTGCAACGCATCATGCTGACGTTCACAGTGCTCTATCTGGTCGCCGAGGCCGATTACGGCTTGGTCGAGGCGGGCATCATGCTCTCCGTAGTTCAGATCGGCGGGGCGGCAACGCGGGTGCCGTGGGGCTGGCTCGCTGATCGCTGGAAGAATGGACTTGCCGTTCTCACGCTGATCTGTGTCCTCGTCATCGTCTCGTCCGCCGTGCTTGTCATGCTCGAGCCTGGGTGGCCGCGGCCGGTGGTTTATCTGCTGTTTTTCGTGCTCGGGGCCGCCACTGTCGGCTGGAATGGCGTTTTTCACGCGGAGTGCGCGCGTCTGAGTCCTCCGGGGATGACCAGCATGGTCGCGAGCGGTACTGCGTTCTTCGTGTTCTCCGGCTCGCTCATCGGGCCGTCTGCTTTCGCCGTTGCCTACGACGTGATCGGCACCTACAGCGCAACGTTCGGCATCATGTTGGTGATGGGGGTTCTCACGCTCGGGCTGTTGTGGCTTGCGGGCCGCTTCGAAGCGAAAGGCGGGCGGTCAGCTTGAACGCGGATTCCCTCCCGAGCGCTGTTTCCCGGAAGACTGTTGTTGCCGTCGTCGCTGCGACGACGGCCGCCCAGGTTGCCGCGGTCATGGGCAGCTCGGCATTTCCGGTGATCGCGCCCGCCCTCGCGGTCACGCTGGGAGTGGAGCCTTCGCTGGTGGGCTATCAGGTGAGCCTCATCTACGGCACCGCGATGGCGGGGTCCCCGTTCATGGGAAACCTGGTGCCGCGCTGGGGCGCGTGTCGCGCCATGCAGGTCGGGCTCATTACGACAGTGCTGGGGTTGCTGCTGGCGATGACGGCCGGCCTCGCGGAGATCATCGCCGGGTCCGTCCTGCTGGGATTGTCGTTGAGCGTGATGCAACCTGCATCCGCCCACCTCCTGTTCCGGTTCAGTCCACCGGAGAACCGGAACCTCATCTTCTCGATCAAGCAGACGGGCATACCGCTCGGCTGGGCGTTGATGGGAGCGATCGCGCCGGCCGTGACGGTCGCGTTGGGCTGGAGGTGGGCACTCGGTGTCGTCGTCATAGCCTCGCTGGCCACCGCGGCTGCGATTCAGCTGCCGCGCGCGGCGTGGGATGACGACAGGGGCGCTTCTGCCGGCGCTCGGCGCGGCCTGCTGGCCGGCCTGCGGCTGGTGTGGCGTTACCCGGCGTTGCGCTGGCTCTCGCTAATGTCCTTCTGCTTCGCCTTCGTGCAGCTGTGTTTCGCAACCTTTGGCGTGACCATGCTGGTCGAGGACATCGGCTACAGCCTGGTCGCGGCGGGATTTCTGCTTTCGCTCGTGTTCGCGGCAGGCGTTACGGCCCGGATTCTGTGGGGGTGGGTCGCCGACCTGGTTGGCGACAGTCTTCTCGTGCTGGTGGCGCTCGGCCTCGTCATGGTCATCTGCTGCATCCTGTTGACGTTTATTTCGGGCGCGTGGCCGGGCTGGGCGTTGATGGTTCTGTTCGTTGTTTTCGGTGCGACGGGCGTCTCCTGGAATGGCATATTCATCGCGGAGGCTGCGCGGCTCGCGCCGCAGGGCCAGGTAAGTTCCGCAGTGGGCGGCGCGATGGTGTGGAACTTCGGGGGTGTTTTGGCCGGCCCAGCCCTGTTCGCGCTCACCTACAAGCTGGTCGGCAGCTACACGGGCACGTTCTGGTTGCTCGTGCTGGTCGGCGTCACCGGCTGCTCATTTCTCGCGGCGGCGTTTGCCATGACGCGCCCGGCCCGCGCGACGGCCTCGGGCTGACGTGCGGCTCCGGGAACCGGGAGAAAAGACGATGGGGGATCGCAGGTTGTGGACGCGCTTGGCCCGCTCGAGCTGATCGCCGCCGCCGTCGCCCTGATGGCTGCGTATGCCGTGCGGGGAACCGCAGGCTTCGGCGGCCAGACCGTCGCGGTGCCACTGCTGACGTTGCTGATGCCGATCACGATCGTCGTGCCGGCTGTAACCGTTCTCACCGTCGTCTCGTCCGTCGTTCACTGGTTGCAGGACTGGAGCAAGATCGCCTGGCGTGAGATCGCCAGGCTCATGCCGTTCACCTTGCTCGGGGTGCTGATCGGGCTCTATCTCTTTGACCGGTTTGACCCGCGCACTCTGACCCGGGCGCTAGGCATTTTCGTCATGCTTTACGCATGCTTTGCGCTCATGAGCGCGTCGCGGCCGGTGGCCGCGCCGTTGCGACTGATGCGACGGCTCGGACCCGTTCTGAGCGCGACGGCCGGCGCGATCGGCACGGTCTTCGGCGGCGGCGCGGGACCGCTTTACGTGATCTACCTCAACTCGCTGCGCCTCGAGAAGGACTGCTTTCGAGTGACGATCACGACCATACTCACGTTCCAGGCGGTGGTCCGGGTGGCGGGTTATTGGCGGCTTGGGTTCTATGACGGGTCCGCTTTGTACCTGATCGCGGCGGGATTCCCGATGATGTTGATCGGCGCCCGGCTGGGGCACGCGCTCGCGGGCCGCATCGATCAGGGCCGCTTCAATCTGGGGGTCGGCGTGTTGCTGATGGTTATCGGGGCCGGCCTGGTCTTCAAGTGATGGTGCTGCCCCACGGGCTCGGTCCGCCCGAGCTGGCGCTCGCGGCGCTGATGGTTCTCACCGCGTTTACGGTGCGGGGCATGTCGGGGTTCGGCGCGGGAATGGTCGGCATTCCGCTACTTGCCTTTGTGATGCCGGTGCATACGGCGGTCCCGATGTTTTCGATACTGGTGCTGACCCTGTTCATCATCATCAGCATCCGCGACTGGAAAGCCGTCGTGCGCGACGAGTTGCGGCGACTGCTCCTGCCGACGCTTCTGGGGGTTGGGATCGGCATCGTGTTGCTTCAACAACTCGACAACAGAGTGCTTCTCAAGCTGCTCGGGGGGCTGCTCATCACCTACGCGAGTTACGCAACCGCGGTGCAGATCTTCGGGCTGCCCCAGGTCCGCTGTTCCCAGCGCTGGGCGTTTCCGGTCGGTCTGGTCGGCGCGGTCATCGACACGGTCTTCTCGGGCGGGGGCGGCACGCTGGTCGTCGTCTACCTGCACATGCGCGGCGTCGGGCGTCAGCCGTTTCGCGCCACCGTGGCCGTGGTCTGGCTGGTCGAAATGGTGGCCCGCATGGTCGGCTACGGCGCGGCGGGGTACTACACGGTCGGGACCGTGGTGCTTTGCCTGCTGCTGTTGCCGATGATGTGGGCAGGAACGTGCCTCGGGGAGCGCATCGGAAACCGCATCAGCCAGGAAACTTTCTCCAGGGTGTTGTCGGCGCTGCTTGCGCTAACGGGGGTGATGCTTATTCTGAAGTAGTGCGGCGTGTAGCGGCGGGAGCGGGGCGAGACCCGCTGCCACGCGTGCCAACGCCTCGGAGATGACCGGGAGGGAGCTTACTTAAGAAAGATGACGGCGGGAAAGGTGGCAACAGCAAGAACCAGCACGAGCCATTCGAGATTGTTTCGCTTGAGCCAGCCTGTGAAATGCAGGACAAGTATTACGATGGCGATGACGTAGAAGCCGTAAAAAGCCATATTATTCTCCGATGACGCTTTCCCCGCTGCTAAGAATAAACCAAAACGTCGGGCCGTAACAGCTTAAATTCACGGTATTGTTGCCCTGAGTCGCCTCGCGGAAGCCATGCGTTACCATGCGCTGATTCCCCACCAAGTGTGAACTGTTACACATGAGCTTCATCCTTGCACTTGACCAGGGCACCACCAGCTCTCGCGCCATCATTTTCGGCCATGACGGGGCCGTCGAGGCGGTGGCCCAGAAGGAGTTCGCGCAGATCTTTCCGCAGCCGGGCTGGGTGGAACATGATCCCGGTGAGATCTGGTCGACGCAGGCCGCGGTCGCGGCCGAGGTGCTCGCTCGCGCGGGACTGGCTGCCGCTGACATTGCCGCGATCGGGATTGCCAACCAGCGCGAGACGACCGTCGTGTGGGACCGGGCAACGGGCACGCCGATCTGCAATGCGATCGTGTGGCAGGACCGCCGCACGGCTGGCCTGTGCGACTCGCTGAAGACGCGTGGTCTCGAGTCACGGTTTGCGGAGAAAACCGGGCTCGTCGTCGATGCCTATTTTTCGGGGACGAAAATCGCCTGGATACTGGAAAACGTGCCGGGGGCGCGTGCACGGGCCAATGCGGGCAGGCTGGCTTTCGGGACGGTGGACTCGTGGCTTATCTGGAAGCTCTCCGGCGGCGCGGTGCACGTGACCGACCCCACCAACGCCTCGCGCACGCTGCTCTACGACATCCACGAGGGGCGGTGGGACGAGGAGTTGCTGGAGTTGCTCGGCGTGCCGCCGAGCATGCTGCCCGAGGTGGGTCCCTCCAGCGGCGTGTTGGCCGAAACCGCCGGCGGTCTTTTCGCGCGGGCGATTCCTGTGGCAGGCATTGCGGGCGATCAGCAGGCCGCATTGTTTGGCCAGCGCTGCGTGAGCCCCGGAATGGTCAAGAACACCTACGGAACCGGTTGCTTCATGCTCATGCACACCGGACGCGAGCCGATTCGTTCGCGCTCGAAGCTGGTGACCACCCCGGTCTGTCCGGGCGCAAGCGAGCACGAATTCGCGCTCGAAGGCAGCGTTTTCGTCGCCGGCGCGGTGGTGCAGTGGCTGCGCGACGGCCTCGGTATCATTCGTTCCGCTGATGAGATCGAGGCGCTCGCGCGCAGCGTCACCGACAACGGCGGCGTTTATTTTGTCCCGGCCTTCGCCGGTCTCGGCAGCCCTCACTGGGATCCGTACGCCCGCGGCGCGATTATGGGGCTCACAAGGGGAACGGCTGCGGGGCACCTGGCGCGGGCAGCGCTCGAAGGCATCGCGTATCAGACTGCCGATGTTCTGTGCGCGATGGAGAGCGACTCGGGTCTGCGGCTGACCGAGTTGCGCGTGGACGGGGGTGCGACCCGGAACGACACGCTCATGCAGTTTCAGGCCGACGTGCTGGGCGTCCCGGTGGTGCGGCCGCGGATTCAGGAAACCACTGCCTTGGGGGCAGCCTACCTCGCGGGACTCGGCGTCGGGTTCTGGAAGAGCCCTGCCGAGCTCGATTCCCAGTGGCAAGCGGAGCGGGTCTTCGAGCCCGCGATGGATCGATCACGGGCCGCGGATTTGCTGGATGGCTGGCGTCGTGCCGTGGAACGGGCGAAGCAATGGGCCCAATCGGGGTAACAGTTCGCGTATCGCGCGTGAAATTTTCCGCGCAAGACGTCGCGTGTCTTCGACGCTAACCTTGCGGCGCGCGCGAGTCCCATAGTAACCTGAAAGTCCCTTCGCAGAGGAAAGGGATTTAGTGGCCCGACTTGCGGTTTTCAATCAAAAAGGCGGCGTCGGCAAGACTACTACGACGCTCAATCTGGCCGCGCTTCTCGCGAAGCGCGGAGCCGATCCGCTCGTCATCGACCTCGATCCCCAGGCGCATCTGACCGGAATTTCCGGAGCCGTCGTCGCGGCACCCGAGCGCAGCCTCTACGGGTTCTATTGCAATGGCGCATCGCTTGCCGGCCTGATCAAGCTTGCGCGGAGTGGCTGGAAGATTATCCCTTCCCATCTCGACCTGTCCAGGGTCGATACGCAGTTCGGGAAGGGGCCGAACATCCTCAATCAGCTGCGGGCTGGCATTATCAAGGAGAATCTCAACACCGACCGCCCGATTCTGATGGATGCGTGCCCGATGCTCGGTGTGCTTTCCCTCAACAGCATCTTTGCGGCGGACCGGGTCCTGGTCCCCATTTCGGCGGATTACCTCGCGATTCGGGGTGCAAGCCAGATGGAACGCACGCTCCGGGCGCTCGAGCATGTCCTGAAAACGCGCGTCGAGCGACGCTACGTGATCACGCGCTTCGACAGCCGGCGCAAAATGTCGTGGCAAATCGAGCAACAGCTGCGCGAGCAGTACGGCGCCGAGGTATGCGAGACGCGCATCGCCGAGAACGTGAGCCTCGCGGAAAGCCCTGCGTCGAAGTGCGACGTCTTCGAGCACGCGCCTGGCAGTCGCGGCGCCCGGGATTACGCGGCGCTCTTGGACGAGCTGGAAACCTCCGGCTTTCTGCGTTAGGCCGCCGGCGATAAACGGTAAGCGGTAAGCCGCAAGTGGTAAGCGGCAAGCTTGTGGGCCTCAACCGCGAGCAGCGAATGGCGAATGGCGGTGGTCGTTCAGACTACCGCTCCGTGCTTGCCGCTTAATTTCCCCCGGTCTGCTTGTTGATGAGCGAGATCATGCTCTCGAGGTCGAGCCCGTCCCCTTTGAGGTGAGGGTCGAGCTCCTGGCATTCGAGGATCTCGCAGTGGTGGTAGACCTGGCTGAGCTTGTGCTCGGCTTCAGCGCGGTCACGAGCCTGAATGTTCAGGTTTTCGACGATCATTCCGGTGCGCGTGCGAATCCTGAAGCCGTATTTTTTCATTGGGCGAGTTCCCAGTGCATCGCATCCCCAACTTCGGTGGTATTGTACCGAATATCCTTCGTCGCGGTTTGAAAAGCGCGCCAGTCAGCGCCAAAGCGCAGCGACAGGGGACAGAACCGGGAGGCAGCATGCACGCACCGCTAGGCCGCGCGGTCGCGGAGCTGGTCGTAGATTTTCTCGTTGCCGGCAGGGTGGACCGTGTCTTCGGGCTGCAGGGCGGGCACATCCAGCCGATCTGGGATCAGCTTGGGCAGCGCGGCGTGCGCATCATCGACGTTCGCGATGAAGGTGCGGCTGTGCATATGGCTCACGCCCACGCACTGCTCACCGGGCAGTGCGGTATTGCTCTAGTGACGGCGGGACCAGGCGTGACCAACTGCGTCACGGCCATGGTGAACGCGCAGCTCGAGCGGGCACCCGTGCTGTTGATCGGGGGATGCGCACCACGCCCGCAGGATGACCTCGGGCCGCTGCAAGGGGTCGCACACACGGAGATTCTGCAGCCGGTCACGCGGTGGTCGCGGACCTTGCGGGTGGCGGACAATGTTTTGCGCGACCTGGACAAGGCGATGACTACCGCGTTCGGCGACGGCAATGCTCCAGGCCCCGTATTCGTTGAAATTCCAACGGACGTGTTGCGAGAGCGGGTCCATCCCAATTTGGTCCTGGACGAATATCTGTGGCCGTACGAGCCGCGGTTGATTCCACCGGAACCGTCTGGGATTCAGCGTGCCGCCGAATTGATCAGTGGAGCAAAGCGCCCCCTCGTGGTGACCGGGAGAGGGGCCATGCGGGCGGGCGGGGCGCTGGCGCAATTCCTGGACAAGACCGGCGCGGTGTATCTTGACACGCAGGAGAGCCGAGGCTTGATCCCGCCTGACCACCCAGCCATGGTTGGGGCCATGCGGGGTCGCGCCATGCAGGAAGCGGATCTCGTCATCGTCGTGGGGCGGAAGCTCGACTATCAGCTGGGCTACGGGTCGCCGGCCGTGTTCCCTCGATCTCGCTTCATCAGGATCGCGGACTGCGTTGAAGAACTGCGCGATAACCGGCGCGGTGAGGTCGAAATCTTCGCGAGTCCGGCCCGGGCGCTGGAGGACCTCGCCCGGGCAGCGATTGAGCGGCACTCCCGCATCGATAAGGCGTGGACGGAGGACCTCCGGCGTGGGCACGTGCAACGCGCCGAGCGCTACGCTGCCGCGTTGAAGAGCGCACCGGCCGGCAAGGACGGCCACATGCATCCCAACCGGATCTTTGCCGCGCTTCAGGAAACGCTCGAGCCCGATGCGATCACAATCGCAGACGGCGGCGATATCCTGAGCTTTGCGCGCATGGGCCTCAGTCCTGGGACCTACCTGGACTCAGGAGCTTTTGGCTGCCTGGGTGTCGGCGTGCCCTACGGAATTGCAGCGGCGCTGGCCTGTCCCGGCCGTCAGGTCGTCGTGATATCGGGCGACGGGGCCTTCGGTATAAACGCGATGGAAATCGACACGGCGAAGCGCCACGATGCGAAAGCCGTCTTCGTTATTGCCAATAACGCCGCCTGGAACATCGAACGCCTCGACCAGGAAATGAACTATGGTGGACGCGTGGTCGGGACCACGCTGCAATACTCCGATTACTCGATGATGGCGAAGGCCTTCGGGCTTCATGCCGAGCGGGTGACCGATCCCGCCCGGCTGCGGCCGGCATTGACACAGGCATTCAAGAATGCCCCCGCTTTGCTCGACGTGGTCGTTACGCGAGATGCGCTGTCATCGGACGCTGGGAAGGGGCTTGGCTGGGTGCCGGACCACCAGGCGCTGACCGCGTGGGATGAGGCGGAGAGCCGGCGCCGCAGTCAATAGACCATGAGCACGCTGCCGCACCTCGGAGAGGCGGTCGGCACAAACGCCCGTCTGTTCCCCGACAAGCTCGGGGCGCGAGATTTGTCGCGCTCGCTCACCTACTACCAGTGGAACGAGCGGTCTTCGCGGCTTGCCAACGCGCTCCTCGCGCTGGGGCTTGGCAAAGGCGAGCGAGTCGCCATCCTCGCGTATAACTGCGTGGAGTGGATGGAAATATACGTCGCGGCCGCGAAGGCCGGTCTCGTCGCGGTTCCCGTCAACTTCCGGCTGCTCGGTGCCGAGATCCGCTACATCGTGGAGAACGCGGAGGCCAGGGCGATCATTGTGCAGAATGATCTCCTGGCCAGCGTGGAGGGGGTCCGCAGCGATCTTTCCATCCCCCCCGGAAACTACATCCACTTCGGCGACAGCATAACGCCGCGGGGATATCAGTCTTACGAGGCGCTTATCGCCAAAGCGTCGGGACGCGAGCCGTCGACGAGAGTCCTCCCGGAAGATGCTTGGGCATTCATGTACACCTCCGGCACCACGGGCAAGCCGAAAGGAGCGATCCGCAGCCACGACAGCAGCGCGCTCCTTGCTGTCATCACCGCGCTGGACCAAGGCTTTACGAGTCACGATACCGGGCTTCTGGTCATGCCCATGTGCCACTCGAATTCCCTCTGGTACGCGACTCTGCTTGCCTACTGCGGCGCTGCCTGCGTCGTGTACGATCGCAGGAGCTTTGACCCCGAGCACTGCCTCAAAACGTTATCCGGCGAGAGAGCCACGTTTACGTCCCTTGTTCCGACGCATTACGTCATGATGCTGGAGCTTTCTGCGGCGACAAAGGCCAAGTACGCGACGGACAGCGTCAAAAAACTCCTCATCTCATCCGCGCCGGCACGCAGGGAGACCAAACTGGCCATCACGGAGCAGTTCCGGAACTCACAGCTTCTCGAGGCGTATGGCTCGACGGAGGCGGGGTGGGTGACGCTGCTTCGTCCTGATGAACAGCTGAGCAAACTCGGCTCCATCGGCCGTGAGCTCACCGGATCCGGAAGGATCAGGCTTCTCGACGAGGGCGGACGCGAAGTCCCCGACGGGGAAGTGGGCGAGGTCTACTCGCGCACCCCCTACGCGTTCCGCGGGTACTGGAAGCTGCCGGAAAAGACTGCCGAGGCTTTCCGCGAGGACTACTGCACGGTGGGCGACATGGCGCGCCGCGACGCCGAGGGCTATTACTACCTCGCTGACCGGAAAAGCAACATGATCATTAGTGGCGGCGAGAACGTTTACCCGTCAGAGGTGGAAGCTCTTCTCTGTTCGCACCTGAAGGTCAAGGACGCAGCCGTCATCGGTGTGCCGCACGATAAATGGGGTCAGGTCGTGCACGCGGTGATCATCGTGCACGAAGGCATGACGGCCACGGATGGCGAGATCCTCGAGTGGTGCAGGGACAAGATCGCCGGCTACAAGCGCCCGCGTTCTCTTTCCTTCATTATGGAGAGTGAAATGCCGCGAACGGCAACTGGAAAGATCCAGCATCGGATCCTCCGCGAGCGATATGTCGGCTCCATAAGAGGTAGCGTCTGATTGGACCGGTGCCGCTGGTGCGCGCTCGGCCGCGCGGACCGCTTGACCGCTCGTCAGGTAGGATCGGGCCGGAATCCCGCCTTGTAACGTTTGAATCTCTTCGAGTAGCTGTCCGCGGCGCCGAGCACCCGTTGTATTTCTTCGTTGGTAAGCGGGCGAACCACCTTTCCCGGTGCGCCGACAACGAGCGAACCGTCCGGGATTTCCTTGCCCTCCGTGATCAGGGCATTGGCGCCGATCAGGCAGTTCCTTCCGATCTTCGCGCCGTTGAGAATCACGGCCTTGATGCCGACCAGGGTGCCATCCCCGATCGTGCAGCCGTGAACCATGGCCATGTGACCGACGCTGACGTTCTTTCCGATCGTCACTGGGAACCCGGGGTCCCCGTGCACCACGCAGCCGTCCTGCAGCTGCGAGTTCTCGCCAATGGTAATGGTGTCGTTGTCGCCGCGTACCACGCAGTTAAACCAGACGCTGGCGTTGTTCTCCAGCACCACCGAGCCGATCACCGTCGCGTTCGGCGCGATCCAGTAGTCGCCCTTGCAGACGACTTTGCGCTCCTCAAACGAGTACTTCATATCAAGCCGTGAAGAGCAGGGCGATTGGCGAGCGAATCGACATGGCAATTGAGCCTGCTTAGTGCCCGATCCGCGTTTATCTGCGGCCAATCAAAGCAACGGCACGATCAGCAACGCCACGATGTTGATGATCTTGATGAGCGGGTTGACCGCAGGGCCGGCCGTGTCCTTGTAAGGGTCGCCGACCGTATCGCCGGTCACCGCCGCCTTGTGCGCGTCGGAGCCTTTGCCGCCGTAATTGCCATCCTCGATGTACTTCTTGGCGTTGTCCCACGCGCCGCCGCCCGTCGTCATCGAGATGGCGACGAAGAGACCGGTCACGATCGTGCCGACGAGCACGCCTCCCAGCGCCTTCACGCCCGCACCGGGTCCCATGAGCCAGTTCATGACCAGCGCGACCACGATCGGCACCAGCACGGGCAGGAGCGAGGGCACGATCATTTCCTTGATCGCGGCGCGGGTCAGCATGTCCACAGCGCGGGAATAGTCGGGTTTTGCTGTCCCTTCCATGATGCCGGCAATTTCCTTGAACTGGCGGCGCACCTCGACCACGACCGAGCCGGCGGCGCGGCCAACGGCTTCCATCGCCATGGAGCCGAAAAGGAAGGGCACGAGCCCGCCGATGAAGAGCCCGATCAGGACGGCGGGATCGGAAAGGTCGAAACGCACGGCCTTGCCGGCTGACTCCAGCGCGTGCGTGTAGTCGGCAAAGAGCACGAGCGCTGCCAGCCCTGCCGAGCCGATCGCGTAACCCTTGGTCACGGCCTTGGTCGTGTTGCCTACCGCGTCCAGAGGGTCGGTAATCGCCCGCACTTCCTTGGGCAGGTCGGCCATTTCCGCGATGCCGCCTGCATTGTCGGTAATCGGGCCGTAGGCGTCGAGCGCCACGATGATGCCGGTCATGGAAAGCATGGCCGTCGCCGCGATCGCGATCCCGTAGAGGCCCGCCAGGGTATAGGCCGCGTAAATGCTCGCGCACACGGCGATCACCGGCCACGCCGTCGCTTTCATCGAAACCCCGAGGCCCGCGATGATGTTGGTCGCGTGACCGGTCGTCGAAGCGCTCGCGATGTGGCGCACCGGGGCGAAATCGGTGCCCGTGTAGTACTCGGTAATGACCACCATGAGACCAGTGAGCACGAGTCCGACCAGCGCGGCCCCAAGGAGCTTGAGGGGCGTCAGCTCGGGATATTGCTGCGAGATGTCGCCCATCATCCAGTAGGTGACCGCGACGAAGCCGATCGCCGCGAGCACCCCCGAGACGATGAGTCCGCGGTAAAGGGCCGCCATGATTTTCTTGCCGCTCGCTGCCTTGACAAAGTAGCAGCCGATAATCGACGCGATGATCGAGACGCCGCCCAAGACCAGCGGGTAGGACGCGGCCAGCGGCGCGACGTCCGGTTTCGAAAGAAGGAGCGCGCCGAGCAGCATGGTCGCGATGATGGTCACCGCGTAGGTCTCGAACAGGTCGGCCGCCATGCCGGCGCAATCGCCGACGTTGTCGCCCACGTTGTCGGCGATTACGGCGGGGTTACGCGGGTCGTCCTCGGGAATGCCCGCCTCGACCTTGCCGACCAGGTCGGCGCCGACGTCCGCGCCCTTGGTGAAAATTCCGCCGCCCAGCCGGGCGAAGATCGAAATGAGCGAGCCGCCGAATGCAAGGCCGATGAGGGGGTGCGCGATATCCTTGATCGTGGCGCCGGGCGCTGCGCTGCCGAGCAGCACCCAGTAAAAGACCGTTACGCCCAAAAGCCCTAGCCCGACTACGAGCATGCCGGTGACCGCCCCGCCCCGGAACGCGAGAGCGAGCGCCGCGTCGAGTCCGTTGCGCGCCGCCTCGGCCGTCCGCACATTCGCGCGCACCGACACGTTCATTCCAATCGCGCCCGCGGCACCCGAGAGCACCGCGCCGATCAGGAAGCCGACAGCCGTGGACCACGAGCCGAGGCCGACGCCGATCAGGACAAAGAGCGCGACGCCGACGATGGCGATGGTCTTGTACTGCCTGGTCAAATACGCGACCGCGCCCTGCTGAACAGCCGCCGCGATCTCGCGCATGCGATCATTTCCGGCAGGATGGGCCAGGATCGACTTGATCCAGACCACGCCGATTAAGATGCCCGCGAGCGAGCAGATCAACGCGAACAACAGGTCGTATGACATGAGACTCCCCTTGATTAGAACGTTATGTGTTTAGCCGCGGATGAATGCAGATCAACGCGGATGAAAACCTGTCAGTAAACGATAATCGGTAACCGGTGGACGGTAATCAAAAAAAAGCAGTCAGGACTGCCACCGCAAATCTGTTCACCGCTCGCCAGCCATTCAGATTTTGAATGCGGCCGCGAGTTTCTTCGGGACCGGCGTGTTCTTGAGCTTGACGTATGCCGGCAGTCCGTTCCGGTACGGCGGATAATCCTCGCCCTGCACCAGCGGCGCGAGATACTGCCGACACTTCTCCGTGATGTGAAACCCGTCCTCGGTGATGTAGTCGCGCGGCATCATTTTTTCGTGGTTGGCGATATCCTTCAGGTCCGCCACGCCGATCGTCCAGCGGTAGGGGCGGGCCGACTTTCTGACGATGACCGGCATCACCCCGCTGCGCCCCTTCACCGCCAGCTCGACGGCAGCTTTTCCCACCGCGTACGACTGCAAGACGTCGGTCTTCGAGGCAATGTGACGAGCCGAGCGCTGCAGGTAGTCGGCGACGGCCCAGTGGTATTTTTGCTTGAGCTTGTCGCGGACGAGCTGCGCGATGAGGGGGGCGACGCCGCCCAGCTGCGCGTGGCCAAAAGCATCGCGCAGGCCCGATTCCGAAAGAAATTTCCCGTCAGGCCAGCGCAGGCCCTCTGACACGCCGACCGTGCAGTAGCCATACCGCCGAATGCTGTCATCCGTTTTCGCGAGGAAGCGCTCCTCGTCGAACGGGATCTCGGGAAAAAGCAGGATATGGGGCCCATCGCCCTCCGCTTCTGCGGCGAGACCGCAGGCAGCGGTAATCCACCCGGCATGCCGGCCCATCACCTCCAGCACGAACACGCGCGTTGATGTGCGCGCCATCGACGCGACGTCGAATCCCGCCTCGCGGATGCTGGTCGCGACGTACTTGGCCACGGAACCGAAGCCCGGGCAGCAGTCCGTCACGGCAAGATCGTTGTCGACGGTCTTGGGAACGCCGATGCAAACCAGGGGGTAGCCCATTTTGGCGGCGATCTGTGAGACCTTGTATGACGTGTCCGCCGAGTCGTTGCCCCCGTTGTAGAAGAAGTAGCCGATGTCGTGCGCCTTGAAGACTTCGATCAGCCGCTCGTACTGGGCCTGGTTTTCCTCGAGGCTTTTCAGTTTGTAGCGGCACGAGCCGAAGGCCCCGCCGGGGGTGTGGCGCAAGGCCCGAATCGCGGCCGCCGATTCTTTCGAGGTGTCAATGAGGTCTTCGGTGAGCGCGCCGATGATTCCATCGCGGCCGGCATAGACTTTGCCGATATGGCGCCGATGCTTGCGCGCGGTCTCGATCACGCCGCACGCGGTAGCGTTGATGGTGGCGGTAACCCCACCGGACTGTGCGTAGAAAGCGTTTTTCTTGGCCATAAAACTATATTCTAGATACGTAATTCAGGGAGAAAACCGAACCGCGCGGGGGTCGATTTTACCATCCCAAGGGGCTCTCGACGCGCTTCCCTGATGCGGGACGTTTGCGTGTGTGCTCTCTGTGCCTCTGTCATTACCTGCCTGAATCGGCGCTGGTTTGGCCCGAGGTGGCGCCGGCCCGGTCCTTCTCGCGGTCGGCGAGCTTAACCGCGATGCGCCTGGTGGAGCGCTCCTTTAAAGCAGTCTCGCCGATCCAGCGCGCGCCATCGGTGCAGCCGGAAAGCTTGCTCATCGCGGCTTCGCCGCCAGGGCCGCGAAGAGCTTGTCGCGGATATGTTCCACGGATCCCTTGCCATAGATATTGACGTAGAGCGGTGCCCGCAGATCGCCGCTTTCCCGCCATTTCATGTAGTAGGCGATCAGCGGCTTGGTCAGGTCGTGATAGGTTGCGATCCGCTGCATGACGGTAGCTTCGTTATCGTCGGCGCGCTGAACGAGCGGCTCGCCGGTGACATCGTCCTTGCCGGGCACGCGCGGCGGATTGAACTCAATGTGGTAGGTCCGGCCCGAGGCCGGATGTACCCGGCGCCCGCTCATGCGGCGCAGAATCTCACCGTCGCCGACTTCGATCTCAATGATGAAATCGATGTCGATGCCAGCCTCGCGCAGCGCCTCGGCTTGCTCGATGGTGCGCGGGAAACCGTCCAGGATGAAGCCGCGTGCGCAATCGGGCGCCCGCAGGCGCTCCTTGACGAGCTCGATCACCACTTCATCGGGAACGAGGTCGCCGCGCTCCATATAGTCGTTGGCCCTTATCCCGGCCGGGGTGCCTCGCTTGATCGCTGCGCGCAGCATGTCCCCCGTCGAGATCTGCGGGATTCCAAACTTCTCGATGAGAAATCTGGCTTGCGTTCCCTTGCCGGCGCCAGGCAGACCCAGCAGTATTATTCGCATCTTGTCTCCAACCGCGGGGCGGTCACATGGAATTTAGCATTGAGAGACGAGGTCGGACAACGCGGCGCAGCGCGTGAGGTCAGCTGAATGCGCGGCGCACGTGCCGCAGATCCGCCGGCGTGTCAACGCCGCGGTGCGGCGCGCGGCGCGTCACCGTGACGGCGATGCGATGGCCGTGGGCAAGCGCACGCAGTTGCTCGAGCGCTTCAGCGCGCTCGAGCGGGACTGGTTTCAGGCGGGTGTACGTTCTCAAGAATGCTGCGCGATAGGCGTAGATGCCGAGATGGCGATAGGCTGGCAGGCCGCGCGGGATGCGTTTGATGCCCCGCGCAAACGCATCGCGTGCATAGGGAATGACGGCCCGGCTGAAGTAAAGGGCATAGCCGGCGCAATCGAGCACGACCTTCACGACATTGGGATTGGCAAGCTCTACGGGAGTGCGGATGGGGTGGCACGCCGTTGCCATCTGCGCGGCGCGATGGAGCGCCAGGCTCGCGGCGACGTTCCGGATCAAAGCCGGCTCGATCAGCGGCTCATCGCCCTGCACGTTGACGATGATTTGGTGACCGGGATAGCGCCAGCGGGCAGCCACCTCCGCGATGCGATCCGTGCCGGACGCGTGGCTTTTTCGTGTCATCGCGGCAGTGAAACCGTGGCGCGCGACAGCGTCCGCGATCGCCCTATTGTCGGTGGCAACCACGACCTCCGTTGCGCCGCTTGCCCGCGCACGTTCGGCAACCCGCACCACCATGGGCTTGCCACCAACATCGGCGAGCGGCTTGCCCGGAAACCGGGAAGAATCGTAGCGAGCGGGGATGATGACTACGAACTTCACGGGAGGGCGGGAGATCGGGAGGGCGGGAAGTCGAACGATCGTCACAGCATGTCTTTCATCTCGCCCTCTTGCGACCTCACGCACTCACGGCTCTTCAAACTTCCTCCTCCGGAGGAAGTTTGCGCGCTTCATCCTCGAGCATCACGGGAATGTCATCCGTGATGGGATAGCCGAGCCGGCACGGCTTGCAGATGAGCTCGGCCGCAGTCTTCCTGTAAACGAGAGGGCCTTTGCACAGCGGGCAAACGAGTATGTCGAGTAGTTTTCTGTCCATGGCGGCCTATTATCGCTCTTTCGACCTCGCTGCGGCTTCGAGCTTGTTAATAACGAGTTCCGCGAGCCCAGCGTCGGGTACCGCATCCACGGCCATGGCCCAACACGGCTCCGGGGCGAAGCGCTGGCATTTTACCGCATCCTTTTCCGTCATCACGATCGGGTCCGTGCCTGCGTGCTCGAGGTCGGCCGCTGTGTAGGCGTGATGGTCGGGGAAGGCGCGGGCGCTGATGTCGAGGCCCATGTTGCGCAGCTGCTGGAAGAAGCGCTCCGGATTGCCAATGCCGGCTACCGCGTGCACGCGCCTGCCGCGAAAGTGCTCGACGCCGACACGGCGATCGGCGTCTTGCAGATTCCAGAATTCACGCCCCTCGAGTTTCATTCCGAGGCACCGCGCATTGAGCCGGCGGACAGCGGGCAGCGGTGACCGATCACCGCCGCTGCCGCCATTGATGACGACTGCATCGACCGTGGCCAGGCGGGAAGGCGGCTCGCGCAGCGGTCCTGCCGGGAACAGCCAGCCGTTGCCGAACCCGCGGTCGCCATCGACCACGCAGATTTCGAGGTCGCGTGCGAGCGCGTAGTGCTGGAGCCCGTCATCGCTCAGGATCACGTCGCAGCTGGGCACGGCGGCCAGCAATGCTCGTGCCGCGGCGGGCCGGTCAGCCCCGGTCCAGACCGGGCAGCCGCTGCGTCGTGCCAGCAGGACCGCCTCATCGCCGCGCGCGTAGGGGTCGCTATCGGGCCAGACGGGCTGTGGGGCGCGAGCCGTGCCGCCATAACCGCGGCACACGATTCCCGGGGATCGCCCGTGCTCCCGGAGAACCGATGCGAGCCAAAGCGTGAGCGGTGTCTTGCCGGTCCCTCCTGCGGTGATATTGCCCACCACGATTACGGGAACCGGCAGGCGGATCGTGCTCATGAGGCCGACGCGATAACTCAGGCGCCGTGCCGCGGCTATGACGCGGAAAAGGACGCTGATTGGCGCGAGGAGCGCGGATACCGCGGTGAAGCGTTCCCAGTGCGTCTGGATCCACGAGCTCATGAGGCAACGGTAAACGGTAAGCGGTATGAGCGGTGGCCCGCGGCAGGGCGCGAGCCCAACTGGTCACGGGTCGCCGGTCACGCCTCTACTTGTTGGCGGCCTGGGTGGTGAACGTGATCCGGCCGTAACCGGCAATGCGCGCGGCCTCCATGACGTTGATGACCGATTGGTGGGGGGCCTTGGCATCCGCGCTGATGACGACAACGGGGTCCTTCATGCCGCTGGCGGCGCGCCGCAGCGCGTCGCTGAAGGCGGCGGTATCCACGAACGGCGTCGTATTGCGGTTCACCGCGTAGTTGCCCTGGGAGTCGACTGCGACGTCGATCTGGTTCGGGCGCTCCCGCGGCGATTCGGCCTCGGCGGAAGGCAGGTTGATCTGGAGCTCCGCGTAGCGCGAGTAGGTGGTCGTCACCATCAGGAAAATCAGGATCACCAGCAACACGTCGATCAACGGAATGAAGTTGATCTCCGGCTCTTCGCGGAATGCGCGCGGCCGAAACCTCATTGACGCTCGCCGTGGATAATCTCGACCAGTTTGATTGCCTGCATTTCCATGTCCACCAGCATCTCGTCCACTTTCGCGCGGAAATACCGGTAGAAGACCATGGCGGGCACCGCCACCACCAGCCCGAAGGCGGTGTTATAGAGCGCGATCGAGATGCCGTGCGCGAGCACCAGCGGATTGCCACCTTGAGGGGTCTGCGAGCCAAAGATCTCGATCATGCCGATCACGGTGCCGAACAGACCGAGCAGCGGTGCGATCGCTGCAATGGTGCCGAGGCTGGTCAAAAAGCGTTCCAGATCGATCGCGACGGTGCGCCCGGATTCCTCGATCGCTTCCTTCATGATGGCGGGAGAGCTCTTGACGTTCCGCAGCCCGGCGGCAAAGACCTGACCGAGTGGAGAGCCGGTCGCAAGACGCGAGAGCATCTGCGAGGTCACACCGTTCTGGCGGTACTCGTGGATTGTCTGCGAGAGCAGGTTCTTTGGCATCACCGCCCGCACGCGGAGCGACCATAGCCGTTCACCGATGATGGCGAGGGCAACGACGGATGCAACGATCAGGAACCAGATGGGCCAGCCGGCAGCTTCAACGAGGGCGAACAAACAGGACTCCTAGAATTTCGCCGTCACTTTAATCGCGCAATGAATTTTCAGCAAGCGATCGTTAATTAATTGTCTTAGCAATATCGCCCAACGCATTTGCAACGAAAAGGTTTTTGGATTTTCCACAATCTTTGTGGATAACCCTGTGCGCAATTCGTGAAAAAAAAACCTAACTAAGTTTTTCATATGGAATTTTGCTGTACCGATTATTTCTTGCCCGGAAGTTTTCTATTTAGATTCAATGAATTGCCTGAAAAGCCTTGTCCCACTTGCGTTTCCGGGTAATTGGCCCGGCAAAACCGGGGCGGCTGTGGAAGACCGGCGGAAGAACTGGCGCCAAATAAAGTGACAAAAGTCACACTTGTCGATGCCCCGGGAAAGCGGTTTCTGTGGCCCAGAAAGGAGGAACGGGAAAAGGAGCCGGCATCCTGAAGCTTTCTTCTCTTTCGTGGAGAGAGAGGGGCGGCTACCCGTTCGCGGTCCGGGCAAGGCATCAGGGTCAGGGGCTAAAAGCCGGTGCGCGCAGCACACGGGTGAGGAAAAAAATCTGTATCGGCGGGCCGCCACGCCTATCAGGCTCGATTTGGCTCCTTGTATTTTTCAGATACGTCTTAGAATGGCTTCATGCCCGACTTCGTCGCGGAGCGGCCGTTGCCGCCCGTCATTTCGGTTGCCGAGCTCAACCGGCTTGCCAAGGATTCAATCGAACGCGCGCTGCCGCTGTGCTGGGTGGGCGGCGAGATCTCCAATTTCAAGCGCTACGAGTCCGGGCACTGCTATTTCACGCTGAAGGATGCGCAGGCCCAGGTCGATTGCGTGCTTTTTCGGCACCGCGCGCAGTCGCTCGGGTGGCAGCCCCAGGACGGCACCCGGGTCGAGGTGCGGGCGCAGCCGACCCTTTACGAAACGCGCGGCAAGTTCCAGTTAAACGTCGAGTCGATGCGGCGCGCGGGTCTGGGCGCGCTCTACGAGGCATTCGAAAAGCTCAAGGCCCGGCTCGAGCAGGAAGGCTTGTTCGACGCCGCACGGAAGCGTTCGCTCCCTCCCTTTCCGCGCCAGGTTGGCGTCGTGACGTCGCCGCAAGCAGCCGCGTTGCGCGACGTCCTCACGACTTTGCGGCGGCGGATGCCGAGCCTGCCCGTGATCGTCTACCCGACGCCGGTGCAAGGCGAGGGTGCCGGGGCGCGGATTGCCGCGGCGATCGCCCTGGCGGGTGAACGCCGCGAGTGCGACGTCGTGATCGTGTGCCGTGGCGGGGGCGGCATCGAGGACCTGTGGGCGTTCAACGAGGAAGTGGTTGCGCGCGCGATCCGTGCCTGCCCGTTGCCCGTGGTCAGCGGCATCGGGCACGAGACTGATTTCACGATCGCGGACTTTGCCGCTGATGTCCGAGCGCCGACCCCGACTGGGGCGGCAGAATTGACGGTGCCAAGCCAAGCGGAGCTCCGTCAGCTGCTGATCCACGTCAGCCAGCGGTTGGCGCGGGTTGGACGTCGCGGCCTGGAAGACCGTATGCAGCGGCTCGACTACCTCTCGAGGCGGGTGGTCCACCCGGGGGAGCGAATCCGTAATCGGCAGGGCGAGTTGAGCCATCTCGCAAGCCGGCTTCGCGCTGCCGGGCGGCGCGAGATCGAAGCGGGGGGCTGGCAACTTCATGCGATGGGGCTGCGAATGCGCGGCGTCGTCCCCGACGTGGTTGGGTTGCGCCGCGTCCAGGAGGACCTCGCGCGGCGTCTGCGCGAGTCGGGGCGACGGGCGCTCGAGACGGCGGCGGGCCTGCTGGGCCGGCTTGACGCGCACGTCAAGCATCTCGATCCCCACCAGGTGCTGGAGCGGGGCTATAGCATCACGCAAGCGGCCGATGGAACGATCGTGCGCAGTGCGGCGCAGCTGAAAGCCGGAGAAAACGTTAAAATCACACTGGCGCGGGGCTGGGCCGACGCCCGGGTGAAGCGCACCGGCCGCTAGATCGTCAGCCGATTTTTTGCCGCAGATAAACGCAGATCCATATTCACAAAAAGGCGGAACCCCGAACGCTGAAACCGCCCCCGTTTTCTAGCCGCCGATGCACGCCGATAGAAGCGACAGAACTTAAAAACTCATCCGTTTACAATTCACGAATCTCGAGGCGGGAAGGCATCATGGACGAGACAGACCCGACCGATCTGGACTTTACGCAGCCTCCGCAACGCACGGGGTACAACCCGATCCTGGCCCGGATGTGCTTCGATTCGCACGGGACGGAGGAGACCATGGCCGAGGGCGGGTCGTTTTTCGTCGAGAATCAGATGAGCGACAGGATGTACTTCCTTGTCGATGGCGAGGTGAGCCTGCGCCGCGGGACAAGGAGCCTCGATGTCGTCAAACGCGAGGAGATCTTCGGCGAGATGGCCGCGATTACCCATCAGCCGCGCAGCGCGAGCGCGGTGGCGCGGATGCCATGCCGCGTCTTGTCACTCGATCCAAAGCAGTTCCAGCGCGCCATGCGGGAGACACCCGAGTTCGGGCTGATGCTGATGAACATCATGATCAACCGCCTGCGCCTCACGGTGTCCATGTTGAGCATGACGAGGAGCCTGCCGAACTGGCGCGAGGCGCCCGAGACCCGGGTGTTCGACGACAAGCTCCTCGCCCAGTTTACGCGCACGCTGCAGGAACGGGTCCCCCTGAATTACGCCGCGCGGAAAATCATCATGAAGGCGGAAGAGGGCGGCGTCTTCATGTACGTCGTGCTCAAGGGACGGGTCGCGGTTTTGGTGGGGGACCAGGTTGTCGAAAGGCTCGGGCCGGGGGGTGTGTTTGGCGAAATGGCGCTCGGCGATCAGTCGACCCGCGGTGCCAGCGCCGTCGCGGAAACAGACTGCGTCCTGCTGCCCGTCAACCGCAGCGACTTTCTCGATCTGATCACGAGCAGTCCCGAGATCGGCATGTCACTGCTGCGGGCGATCGCCGAGCGGCTGCGCTACATGGATACGGGTTACAAATAACCCGACGGCGCCGATAAGCAGAGTGGGCGGTGGGCGACCATTAATCTCGAATTCTACTGGTGATGATTACTGGTGACGAGAAATGGTGATGAATAATGGTGATAGGCAAAACCTCCAGGTGGGCTTTGACACTCATCACTATTTTTCATCACCATCATTCATCACCATTTTCTCTAAGAAACCAGCAGGGCCTCGAGCTCGCGCCGGACGTACTCGAGCACGTAGTTCTCGATGTCGCCCGCAAGGCAGTCGAACTCTGTGACGTCCGGCATCGAGCGCAACCACGTGAGCTGGCGCTTGGCGAGCTGGCGGGTCGCCGCGATTCCCTGCTCGCTCAGGCTTGCCGCGTCGAGCCGTCCCTCGAGGAAATCCCACGCCTGCCGGTAGCCGACGCAGCGCATCGACGGCATGCCGGCCTCGAGCCCGTAGTCCTCGCGCAGCTTTTTCAGCTCGCCCACCAGCCCTTCTTCGATCATCGCTTCAAAGCGCTGAGCGATGCGCTCGTGCAACTCTTCGCGGTTGCTCGGGACCAGGGCGATCTTGATCGGCGTGTAGGGAAAATAAACGTACTTGGGCTTGCGCAAAAGCTCCGAAAGGGGCTTATTGGCGAGGTAATAAACCTCGAGGGCGCGCTCGATCCGTTGTGAGTCGTGTGGATCCAGCCTGGCCGCCGTTTCCGGATCGACTTGCCGCAGCTTTTCGTGGACGGCCGGCCATCCTTCCTGCTCGGCCATGGTGTCGATCATCAGGCGCACGAACGGGTCCGCCTCGGGCAGGTCGCTGAGCCCTTCGACGAGCGCGCGAAAGTAGAGCATCGTGCCGCCGACGAGGAGAGGTATACGGTTGCGCTCCGTGATCTCGCGCATCAGCGCGAGCGCGTCGTCGCGAAAGCGCGCGGCGGAATAGCTCTCATGCGGCTCGATGATGTCGAGGAGATGGTGCGGCGCGCGGCCGAGCACGTCGGCCCCGGGCTTCGCCGTGCCGATGTTCATGCCCTTATAGATCTGCGCCGAGTCGACGCTGATGATTTCGCACGGCAATTCCGCGGCAAGCCGCAATGCGAGCGCGGTTTTGCCGCTGGCGGTTGGTCCCATCAGCAAGATTGCCGGAGGGAACTTGGGGCGACCGGCGATACGCGAGACTGGGCCCGCGGGGGGCGCGCTCGGCTCCGTGACCGGCGACCAGTAATCCGACTCCGCGACCGGTGAGGTGAGCTCCGCGCCGGACTTGGGCCGCGGGGCCGTCCGCCGCTTCGGGGAACTCTTGCGCCGCGCGGCGGTGCGGCGTGGTGCAGCGCGCTTCTTCCGCGCGGACTTGGTCTTCGACTTGCGCTTACTGCTCACTGGTCACCGTTCATAAGTGCTCACCGGCCCCTCATGAACAGCTTATCGAGCTCGGGCAACGTGATCTGGTGCCAGGTCGGGCGCCCGTGGTTGCATTGACCGGAGCGATCGGTC
This sequence comes from Betaproteobacteria bacterium SG8_41, assembly GCA_001303585.1. GTDB lineage: Bacteria > Pseudomonadota > Gammaproteobacteria > Burkholderiales > SG8-41 > SG8-41. Next base: position 22,403 of record LJTT01000020.1, on the reverse strand, counting down.
GCTTCCATCTCCCGCAGCAGGGCATTCATTTCCGGCAGCGACAGCTTCCGGTTCGCGCGCACGGCCGCATGACACGCCATGGTGCCGAGCAGCTCATTGCGCCGTTCGGTGAGCGCGCGGCTCGCGCCGAACTCGCGTATCTCGCGGAGCACGTCTCGCGCCAGCTCGCGCGCGTCTGCGTCAGCGAGCAGCGCTGGAATGGCGCGAACGATCAATGAGGCGGGCGACGCGGCTGCGAGGTCGAAGCCAATGGCACGCAGCGTCTCGCCGTGCTCCTCCACGGTCGCGACGTCTAGAGCCTCGGCCCCGAAAGTAACTGGAACCAGCAGCGGCTGCATCGGGATCGCGCGCGCATCGAGCGTGGTCTTGAGCCGCTCGTACATGATGCGCTCGTGCGCGGCGTGCATGTCCACGATTACCAGTCCGTGCGCGTTCTGCGCGAGCACGTAGACGCCGCAGAGCTGGGCGAGCGCAAATCCCAGGGGGTGCTCGGCAGGCGCGGAGGCCTCACTCTTGACAGCCTCCTCGGGCAGGGTCTCGCGGCCGAAGAGGGTCTCGTAGAATGCAACCGGCTGCGCCAAACCGAGCGCGAGGCTGCTGCCCGCTGGCTGAGCCGCCGTGACGGCCGCGCGCGGCAGGGACATGGTTTCGGCGCGCCCTGGCTCGGCGGTGGCGCCTGCATGCGTCTGAGCGAGGGCAAGGTTGAGCGCATGAAAGACGAACTGATGCACGGCACGCGCGTCGCGGAAACGCACCTCGGTTTTGGTGGGATGCACGTTGACGTCCACCAGGGAGGGATCGATGTCGAGGAAGAGCACGTAAGCCGGATGCCGCTCGTGGTGCAGCACGTCCTGGTACGCCTGACGGATGGCGTGCGCGGCGAGCTTGTCCCGAACGTGGCGCCCGTTGACGAAGAAATACTGCGTGTCGCGCGCGCCGCGCGCCTGCGCGGGCAGCCCAATCGCGCCACGCAAGCGCAGGGTGCCGCTCGCCGAGTCCACGGGCAGCGACGAGGCGCAAAAGTCCTCCCCGAGCAAGGCACCGATGCGCTCCTCAAGGGGCTGCGCCTTCAGGTGCCACCGCACACGGTTGTTGTGCTGCAGCGTGAGCGCAAGTTCGGGGCGCGAAAGCGCCACTCGCTTGAATGCCTCCTCGCAATGCGCGTACTCGGTCGCCTCGGATCTCAGAAATTTGCGGCGCGCCGGTGTATTGAAGTAGAGGTCGCGCACCTCGATGGTCGTCCCGGCGGCTTGGGCGGCGGGCGCCACCTTGGAGATCTCCGCGCCATTGGCGGTGACCGTCCATGCGTGCTTGTCCCCGGCGCGTCGGCTCGTGAGCGCGAGGTGAGAAACTGCTGCCATGCTGGCGAGCGCTTCGCCTCGGAAGCCCAAACTGTCGACGCGCTCCAGGTCCTCGAGCGCAGCGATCTTGCTCGTCGCGTGCCGGGTGAGCGCCAGCGTCAACTGGCTCTGCGCAATGCCAGCTCCGTCGTCGGTGACCCGTATGAGCTTGGCGCCGCCACCGGCGAGCTGCACGGAAATATTGCGGGCTCCCGAGTCGAGACTGTTCTCGAGCAACTCCTTGAGCGCGGCAGCCGGTCGCTCCACGACTTCGCCGGCCGCGATCTGGCTGATGAGGAGATCGGGAAGGATACGGATGTCAGGCATGACGAATTATAGAAGTGACCGGTGACCGGTGACCAGTGACCAGTGAGCCGCCGGGCGGATGCCGATCGTGGGTTAATATAGACGCCGCCTGGATACGCTCGATCGAGAAAAAAGGGAGAAGAGATGGACGTCATTCCAAATCACACCAAGCGTTGTCTCGCGGCTGGTGGCCTGGCCCTGGGTTTTGGCGTGCGCCAATCGCGTACCGTCGACGTTGCCGCCATCGCCCGCGGGTGCGATTTCGATTGGCTGTTCATCGACATGGAACACAGTTCCACCGATCTCGACGCGGCGGCCCAGATCGCCATGGCCGCGCTCGCCGTCGGAATCACGCCGCTCGTGCGCGTGCCGGGGCCAGAACATCACCACGCCTCGCGCATCCTGGACACCGGCGCCCAGGGCATTGTGCTGCCCCATGTGGATACGCCGCAGGAAGCGGCCCGCGCGGTGTCGCATTGCAAATATCCGCCGGTCGGACATCGTTCCATCGGTGGCCCACAGCCGCAACTTGGCTTTCGCCCGGTGCCCATCGGGGAAGCGATGCCGCTGGTCAACGAGGAAACGCTGGTGGTGGTGATGCTCGAGACACCCAAGGCCATAGCGAACGCGGGCGAAATTGCCGCGGTGAACGGGGTCGACGTGCTGCTCGTCGGCACCAATGATCTCTGCGCTGAAATGGGCATTCCGGGGAAATTCGCCGACGTGAAGGTCGAGGAGGCGTACCAAAAGGTCATCGGCGCGTGCAAAGACCATGGAAAAATTCCAGGGATGGGCGGCGTCTACGAACCGCCGGTCATGGAACGTTATATCCAGCTTGGCATGCGCTTCATCCTGAGCGGATCTGATCTTTCCTTCATGATGGCAGCCGCGCGCGAGCGGGCGAACGTGCTGCGGGCCATCAAGCTTTGACCGGCGATGCCGCATGGTGAAGGAAGATTGCGATGTGACAACCGGTGCCGACTGCCCTTGCCCCCTGCAGCTCGCCGACACCGATACTTCTTCCCGTGTTTGTCGCTGACGAATGGATGAATCGCGGCGCGGCTGATCTCGCCAGGTTTGCTGAAAAGCAGCCGCATTTTTGATCGGCGGGATTTGATGTAGGTCAATGGCATCGCCAGTATTTAATTTATAATTCCGTGCGGTTGCGCCGCTTTCGCGCGGCGCGGACACGCGGGATATTCCAGCGCGTGAAGGGTTTTGACGCTAATCGAATACGACTCGATTTTGCAGGGATTTTTTTGGTTGCCTTAGTTTCGTTATCGACTGTCAACTTCCAGAATCAATGAAGAAGGGGAATTCATGCCTCAGGTCATAGGGGTGCCAAAAGAGACGGCGGCGGACGAAAAACGCGTTGCCACCGTGCCGGAAGTCGTGGAGAAGCTCATCAAGTTGGGCTTCAAGGTAGCGGTGCAATCGGGTGCCGGCGATACAGCGAATTTCAGCGACGACACCTATCGCGCAGCGGGCGCCGAAATTATCGACACCGCAGAAAAGCTGTGGGCCGCGTCGGACATCGTCTTCAAGGTCCGCGGACCGGGCGCCGAAGAAATTGGCCTCATGCGCGAAGGCAGCACCCTGGTGAGCTTCATCTGGCCGGGGCAAAACCCCGAACTGCTGAAGCAGCTCGCAGCCAAGAAGGCCACCGTGCTGGCGATGGACAGCGTGCCTCGCATCTCGCGGGCGCAGAAGCTGGACGCGCTCTCCTCGATGGCCAATATCGCGGGCTACCGCGCCGTGATCGAAGCGGCGCATCATTTCGGGCGTTTCTTCACCGGCCAGATCACGGCGGCGGGCAAGGTACCGCCCGCGAAGGTCTTCGTCATCGGCGCGGGGGTGGCGGGTCTGGCTGCAATTGGCACGGCCTCGGGTCTGGGCGCCATCGTGCGCGCCAACGATACGCGTCCCGAGGTGGGCGATCAGGTCAAGTCCATGGGCGGCGAGTTCGTCACCGTGGACTATGAAGAAGAAGGCACCGGCGTCGGCGGTTATGCCAAGGTGATGAGCGAAGGCTTCCTCAAGGCCCAGGCGGAGGTTTTCGCCAAGCAGGCAAAGGAAGTGGACATTATCATCACCACCGCTCTCATTCCGGGCAAGCCGGCACCGAAGCTGATCACCGCGGAAATGGTGAAGTCGATGAAGCCGGGCAGCGTCATCGTCGATCTCGCGGCGGAGCAGGGCGGCAACTGTGAGCTGACCGTGCCGCACGAGGTGACCGTCAAGCACGGCGTGACGATCATCGGCTACAGTGATCTGCCCAGTAGGCTGTCCAAGCAGTCGAGCACCCTTTTTGCAACAAACCTGTTGCGGCTTGCCGAGGAGCTGTGCAAGACGAAGGACGGGGTCATCAACGTCAACATGGACGACGAAGTGATCCGCGGCACGACGGTGGTGCAGGAAGGCAATATCACATGGCCGCCACCAGCGCCCAAGCTCTCGGCGGCTCCTCCCGCGGCGGCCAAGCCGGCTGCGGCGCCGCCCGCGGCCAAGGGGCACGGCCACGGCGGTGCGGGGGCGCCGATGTCTGTCAAGGCGACCGCGATGTTCTTGCTCGGAGGCGCGCTAATCTTCTGGTTTATCGGCGCCTACGCGCCGCCGGCGTTTCTCGCCCACTTCACCGTCTTCATCCTCGCCTGTTTCGTGGGCTACATGGTGATATGGAACGTGACGCCCGCACTCCACACCCCCCTCATGAGCGTCACCAACGCGATCAGCAGCATTATCGCGATCGGCGCTCTGGTGCAGGTCGCGCCGCCCGTCTCCGAAATGGCGGGGCGGCCCGTGGGCTGGATTGTTGGCCTGGCGGTGCTCAGCATCGCGCTGGTGGCAATCAACATGTTTGGTGGCTTCGCCGTGACCCGGCGCATGCTGGAAATGTTCCGGAAAAAATAAGGGAGACGATCAATGTCCTCAACGCTTGTTACCGTCTCCTACATCGGCGCGACGATTCTGTTTATCCTGAGCCTCGGCGGGCTCTCTCATCCCGAAACGTCCCGGCGCGGCAACACCTACGGCATCATCGGCATGATCATCGCGGTGCTGGCGACGGTCGCCGGACCGAACGTCACGGCAAGCGGTTATCCGTGGATCATCGGCGCCATGCTGGTGGGCGCCACAGTCGGTCTTTATGCCGCGCGCATCGTCAAGATGACGCAGATGCCCGAGCTGGTCGCGCTGATGCACAGTCTCGTGGGCCTCGCGGCGGTGCTGGTCGGCTTTGCCAACTACATTGATCCTGCCGCCGCGGGCGCCTTCAAGGGCGCCGAAAAGACGATCCACGAGATCGAGATCTACATCGGTGTCCTGATTGGCGCGGTGACGTTTTCCGGCTCGGTGATCGCGTTCGGCAAGCTCTCGGCCAAGATCAGCGGCAAACCCATGCTGCTTCCAGGTCGCCACTGGCTGAATCTGGCCGGCCTCCTGATCGTCATCTGGTTCGGCGCGCAATTCATCAACACGCACTCCGTGAGCGAGGGCATGCTGCCGCTCATCGTCATGACGGTGATCGCCCTTGCCTTCGGCGTGCATATGGTGATGGCGATTGGCGGCGCTGACATGCCAGTGGTCGTCTCGATGTTGAACAGCTATTCCGGGTGGGCAGCGGCAGCGACCGGCTTCATGCTCTCGAACGATTTGCTGATCGTTACCGGCGCGCTGGTGGGATCAAGCGGCGCGATCCTCTCCTACATCATGTGTCGTGCGATGAACCGGCATTTCATCGCGGTGATCGCGGGCGGTTTCGGCACCGAGGGCAGCGCGCAGGCTGTTGGCGGAGCGCAGGCTGCGGGCGAGGTCTCGCCCATCCTGGCAGCGGAGACGGCGGAACTGCTGCGTGAAGCCAAGAACGTGATCATCGTGCCGGGGTATGGCATGGCTGTCGCGCAGGCGCAGCACACCGTCTACGAGATCACCCAGCACCTGCGCGAGAAGGGCGTCAACGTGCGCTTCGGGATTCACCCTGTCGCCGGCCGCATGCCTGGCCACATGAACGTGCTGCTGGCCGAGGCCAAAGTGCCCTACGACATCGTGTTCGAAATGGACGAGTTGAACGAGGACTTCCCGGATACCGACGTCGCCATGGTCATCGGTGCCAACGATATCGTTAATCCTGCCGCCCAGGACGACCCGACCAGCCCGATCGCCGGCATGCCGGTGCTGGAGGTCTGGAAAGCGAGAACCTCGATCGTCATGAAGCGCAGCATGGCGTCGGGCTATGCGGGTGTCGACAATCCGCTCTTCTACAAGGAAAACAACCGGATGCTGTTCGGCGACGCAAAGAAGATGCTGGAAGAAGTGCTGGTTGCGCTGATGGCTTGACCGTCAACGACGAGCCGTCGCACGACGGCTCGTCAAATGGCGATGGATTAATGGTGACGAGTCCTGGTGACGTGAAATCGTGATGAAAACCGGGTGGTACATCGCCATCTTCCATCAGCATTAATCATCACCATTTTTCATCACCAGATTCAGCGCCGGCCGCTAGCCGGCGGGCGGGGGCGCAGGAAACGGATGTCACCGTAGAATGCCTCGGTTTTCGTGCCGGTGTTGTCGGTGTCGGTCATGATTCCGATCGACGTGATGCGGCCGGGCTCCTCGCCAAAAGCAAGCCTGAAGTCCTCGACGACATTGCGCGTAACGGTCTGCCACCGCCCCACGTTCTCGCGCCCGCTCTCGGCGACAATCATCTTGATGCGAGAAGTGTGAGCGCTTGGAACCACCGTGCCCTTGCGCAAGCGGTTTTCCCAGATATAGGCCAGCGTGGCATAGGGCATGCGCCGGCCCGTGAGCAGGAAAACGTTGTCGAACAGCAGACGCTCGGCCAGAGACAGCTTCTCGATGTCGCCATCGAAAGTCACGAGCAGCCGGACCGGGGAGTCCTCCGCGCGCGCAAGTGTGTTGTCCGCTGATTCGATCAGGTCATTGACTTTCCAGCGCCAGGTGAGCAGGGGATAGGCCGCAGAGTCGAGTTTCAGCGAATGCCGCAGGCCTGACGCGGAGCCGTCAGCTGTCGCTTTGATCACAAGGTCGCCCGAGTCTGTTACCAGCTCGTAGCGCGTCGGCTTCTTGAAGCGGGAGAACGACCATTCCTGCCACCCCGGTGCTTGGGCGCTATTGGGGCGACTTGAGGCGAAACTTTTGACGTACGGCAGCGCTACTGCATCATCAGGCGAGCGCTCGGCGAGCAGGGCGCAGCCCGCGACGAGCGCAATGATTGGCGCGAGGACTCTCGATCTGCGGAGCATGCTGTCGTTGTAGTGGGGGGGCGGGGGAGAGGGCACATGTTAAGCCACTTTGAATCTTGCTGCTGCCGAAAGAACCAGTGCACGGCAGGCTGTTGGCAATCCGGGCGCGGCGCCACGGCCTTAGCGCGATGAATCCGATAGTCTGACTGAGCGGGCCGCTGTTCGGCGCCGGCGCCGCCATTCCCACGGGGCGGTGGGCGCCCGGTCGGTCCAGAGGCCGCGCCCGGCCGCCTGCGCATCGAGCTGCAACGCATAAAGGGGAGAGTTCGCCTGCGCGTAGCGGGTGAAGACCCACGCGTAACCGCGACGCACCTGCTCGGCATTGGCGTCCACCCCGTCGCAGCTCAAGCGCGCGAGCGTGCGGCCGTAGCGGTCGCGGCCCCGGATTTCCAGCGCCGCCGCTCTGCCGAAGCAGAGATCCGCAAGCGCCGTTTTGGAGCGCTTGCCAAACGGCTGCCCGAGCTCAGGCGCATCGATATCGGTGAGCCGGATGCGCAGTGGGCGTTGATTGGACAGCACGGTCACCGTATCACCGTCATGGACGGCGACGACCCGGGCCGGCGCGTCGGCCCTGGCAGGAAAGGCGACGGGAAGAAATGCGAGTAAGAGTGCGGTGAGGAGAGATCGGGGGCAGATCAACTTCGTCATACCCGCGCAGGCGGGCATCCAGAGGCTTTCGATATCCCCCGAGTCCCCGATCTCTCGGGAACGACGTTGTTGGTTGTCCTGCCGTCACTCATCGACCAGTGAACGAAGCGATGAGAAACGGTGATGAACGATGGTGATTGATAAGGGTGATAGGCCAATTCGTCTCTTATCGCCAGGACTCATCACCAGTATTGTTCACGGGTTGAGAACGAGCTTGTCGCGGGCCAGCGGCGGGTTCTTTGCCAGATAGCGCTTGATCCCGCCAAAAATCGCCTCCGCGAATTTCTCCTGATAGGCCCGGTTTCTCAGCTTGCGCTCTTCCTGCGGGTTGCTGATGAACGCCGTCTCGATCAGGATCGACGGGATGTCGGGCGCCTTGAGCACCGCGAAGCCGGCTTGCTCCACCTGCGGCTTGTGCAGGGTGTTGACGTTGCCAAGCTCGTCGAGGACCGCGCGTCCGAGCTTGAGGCTGTCGTTGATGCTGGCGGTTTGCGACAGGTCGAGCAGCGTCTGTTTCAGGTACGGATCCGGCACATCGAGATTGACGCCCCCGATCAAGTCAGCATCGTTTTCGGTCTTGGCGAGCCAACGCGCGGCCTCCGACGTGGCGCCCCGTTCAGAGAGCGCGAACACGGAGGAGCCGCGCGCGTGGGGGCGAACAAAGGCATCGGCATGGATCGAGACGAAGAGATCCGCGCGCACGCGCCTGGCCTTCTCGACCCGCGTTCGCAGCGGGATGAAATAGTCGCCGTCGCGCACCAGAACCGATCGCATATTCGGCTCCTGGTCGATGCGACGCTTGAGCTTGCGCGCGATGGCAAGGGTCACGTCTTTCTCGTAGGTGCCGCTGCGGCCAAGTGCCCCGGGGTCCTCGCCGCCATGCCCCGGGTCGATTGCGATGATGATGAACCGCGGCGCCGGCTTCTTTTTGAACGTGCGGGCCGGGCGCTCCGATGCGCGCGCGCGCGGCGCTGCTTCCTCGGGCTCGCTTGCCCCGCTGGTCCCGGCCAGCGCGGCGCGCTCCGCATCGAGGCTGTCGAGGAATGCGAGCAAGGGATCGTGCGCTTCCGTCGGATAGAGATCGAGCACCAGGCGGTGGCCGTAGTCGCCAATCGGCGCCAGCCGGAACGCCTGCGGCCTGATTTCTTTCTTGAGGTCGAATACAAGCCGAACGACGCCGGGCTTGAAGCGGCCGATGCGCACACCCGCCACGTGGGGATCGTTCGCGCCTACCTTCTCGATGAGATCGCGGAGTGCCGCGGACACCTCGACCTCTTCCAGATCGAGCACCAGCCGCTCAGGATCCTTGAGGCCGAAGATGCGGTACTGCAGCGGCGACGGGGACTCGAGCGTGACACGGGTATATTCCTCGGAGGGCCAGATGCGCGCAGCTGCTACCTCCAGGTTTTCGGCTGCAGCGGGAAGCGCAAGAAGGACCAGGGCGAGCGGCCGCGCCGCCTGCCACAGGCGAAACGTCAGTGCGTTTCCAAGCGCTCTAAGCAAACCCGGCCAATCTCCGTATCCGCGTCAATCTCCGCCTGTCTCCCTGACCCCTTGACCTTGAGATCGATTCTTATATCCGCCGCTGGCAGGGCGCCGGCTGCTTTCTCCGGCCACTCCACCACGCACACGGCATCGGAAGTGAAGTACTCCCGGAAGCCAGCTTCCCCCAGCTCAGCTGGGTTGTTGAAACGATAAAAATCAAAGTGATACAAGTATAACCTAGAAAATTTGTAAAGTTCAACTAATGCGTAGGAGGGGCTTTTCACCTTGCCGGTGTAGCCCAGGCCCCGAAGAAGGCCGCGCGCGAGTGTGGTCTTGCCTGCGCCAAGCCCGCCGGAGAGGTAGATAACCAGCCCCGGCTCGAGGCAGGGCGCCAGTGCGGCGCCGAGGGCGGCCGTGTCTTCCGGGCCCGGCAAAAAGCGGGCAATGGCGCGGGGTGCGCGATTATGATCGGAGCTATGCAAAGGAGTGCGGTCGCATATTTATCGCCGGCCGATCTCGCCGAGCTGGCGCGCCAGATCAAGCGCTGGGGAAGCGAGCTCGGCTTCCAGGGCGTCGGCATTGCGGATGCCGACCTTTCCGAGGCCGAAGCGCGGCTGCTCGACTGGCTTGGCCAGGGTTTCCACGGCGAGATGGATTATATGGCACGGCACGGGGTAAAACGCGCCCGGCCGGCGGCGCTCGTGCCGGGGACGGTCAGAGTTATCGCGGCGCGCATGAACTACTGGCCAGCGCAAGCCCGTGACAGCTGGGAGGTGGTGCGGGACGGTGGGCGGGCCTTCGTCTCGCGCTATGCCACCGGGCGTGACTATCACACCGTGCTGCGCAAGCGCCTGCAACGTCTCGCCGATCGTGTCAGCAGCGCTGTCGACGGATTCCGCTACCGGGCATTTACCGACAGTGCGCCCGTGATGGAAGTGGAACTCGCGCAAAAAGCGGGCCTCGGTTGGCGCGGCAAGCATACGCTGCTGCTCAATCGCACAGCAGGATCGTATTTTTTTCTCGGCGAGATCTACACCGACCTGGCTTTGCCCGTGGACAAGTCTCAGGAGGACCACTGCGGGACCTGCCGGAAATGCATGGACATCTGTCCAACTAGGGCTATCGTCGCGCCCTACCAGCTCGACGCGCGGCGCTGCATTTCGTACCTTACGATCGAGCACAAGAGCGCGATACCCGAAGAACTGCGATCGATGATCGGAAACCGCATTTACGGCTGCGACGACTGTCAGCTCGTGTGTCCGTGGAGCCGGTTTGCCGGTCCGAGCGGGGAGCCGGACTTCGCGGTCAGGAACGGCCTCGATGACGCAACCCTAGTCGAGCTGTTCGGCTGGAGCGAGACGGAATTTGGCGATCGACTGGCCGGCAGCGCGATCCGGCGCATTGGCTACGAGCGCTGGCTGCGCAACCTTGCCGTAGGGCTCGGCAACGCGCCGGCCTCGCAGTCAGTCGTGGCAGCCCTCCGCGCCCGTGCCGATCACCCGTCAGCGCTCGTGCGCGAGCATGTTGCGTGGGCGCTGGCCCAGCACCGGGAACGGTGACCAGCGCGCAGTGAACGGCGAATGGACTGAGCCGACGGTGGTCGATCGTCGCGCATCACCCATCACCAACCACCCATCACCGATCACGCTTTATATCTAGAAGGGCGCTTAGGCACCGTCCCGTCAAGGATCGGGTTCAGATCACACAGGGAGCGAAGGCATGGATTCAGCAGAGGTGGAAAAACGCTTGGCCGACATCGAAGCGCGCCTTGGCCGGGTCGAGTCGTTGTTATCGAAGACGGGGGCTGCGCCAGCATGGCGCGCCGTCCGACCGGATGCGGGCAAAGTGCCGACGGCCCAACCGGAACCGGGAGACCGCCCGTCTCTGGTGACCAGCATTCTTGGGTGGGGCGGGGCCGTGGCACTGGTCCTGGCGGCCGCGTACCTCATACGCCTCGCGGTCGAGAGCGGCTGGCTGACGCCTATGCGGCAGGTGGCATCTGCCGCGATCCTTGGCTTCGTGATGATCGCTGCGGGGCTTTTCCTGCGCAACAAGCACCGCCACTATGCGGGACTGTTGCCGGCGGGCGGCGTGGTGATTCTTTTTCTGTCGATCTACGGCGCGCATCTCTTTTACGGATTTATCGGCGCTACACCCGCGGCGGTCGGCGTCTTGCTCGTGTGCCTGCTGTCGCTCTGGCTGTGCGCGGCATTTGCCAGCGACTTGTATGCCGTGTTTGCGGTGGCCGGCTCATATTCCGCGCCGCTGCTGATCTCAGGCGCGCCTTCGGTCACCGACCTGGTCATTTACTTCTCGGCCTGGGGCGTCGTGTTCAGCGTTTTTTCCATCTGGCGCGGCCGTCGCCTGATCTATCTGCTGGCGCTCTATCTGGCGTTGATCATTTTTGATTTTATGTGGCGAGGCCGGGCGCCGGATGCGTGGGGCGCCGCGCTCGCCTTTCAGAGCGTCCAGTTCGCCATCTTTGGCGGCGCCACGGCAATATTTTCTGTCCGCAATGAATCGCCTCTCGATCCGCCATCAGCATGGATGCATTTGCCGGCGCTTCTGATCTTTTACTTTCTGCAGTACGCCCTGCTGGAAAAGCACCTGCCCGCGCTCGCGCCATGGATTGCGGTGGCCACGGCGTTTGTCGTCGCCGGCCTTTACGGCGCCGCCCGCGCGCTCCTGCAGCGCCCGCTGCCTGGGGGCGAACTCCTGTTGTGGGTGTACGTTGCCCTGGTCCTGTTCCACGCCGGCTACGTCGAGTCCGTGCCCGACTCCTGGGCACCATGGGTGGCGTTCGCAATCATGCCAGTGCTCGCTCTGGTCAGCTGGCGGCATGGCGCAGCGATTCAGGTGGGCTGGCCGATCTGGCTGGGCGTGGCCGTGATTTTCGCGATCAATTATCTTCGCGTCGTCGTAGACGCCGATCTCGCATCGGTTCCGGGGCGTCAGTGGCTCGCGATCGTCTACGCGTTGCAGCTCTATCTTGGCTACGGGTTGATCCGGAACCGTGAATCGCTCAAAGGCCTTGCGTCGCCGGTCCTGTACGCCGCCCACATCTGCGCGATGGCGGCTGCTCTGCACCTGCTGGATGAACGAATCGTCGAGTCCGCGGCGTGGGGCGTCCTCGCGCTGGCCTGTTTGGGATTGTCATTGTGGGGACGTGACCGGCTCCTGGGTCAATCTTCTTTGTTTGTATTTGCCGCGGCGGCGGCCAAGGTGCTGCTCTACGACCTCGGCGGGGCGTCACCGCTGGCACGGATCATCAGCCTGGTGGTGCTGGGCATTACGTTCTATGTGGGCGGTCTTCTTTATCAGCGTGTGCTGGCCGTCAAATCGTAGGGAACAGGCGAGCCGGAACGGCGTCAATAGGGCCGTGGTGACCCGTTGTCCAGGGTCGCCCTTCGAATCGCGACAGCTGTACTGCTTCTTCATCCCGGGTACCAGCCCGTCACTACGATAACGGCCGAAACCGGAAATTGCGCTCGGCCGCGTGCAGCCTCGCATCCTCGCGCCTGGACAGGCCCCAATGATCCATCCGCCCGGGGCATCTCGCGCTCCACGCTGCGAAGTCTTTATGCGTCATGCGTCATGCGTAATGCATACTGCGTGACGGTTGATGAATGACGGGCCAGAAGCGGTCCGTCAGGTCATGGCGCTGTCATGGGACGGGTTATCAACCGCTTCAACCGTTGTATGGTGCGCGCCTCTTTTCTTGAAGCCGTTTGTTGACATCGGTTTTTTCTTCGTTTGACGCAGAAAGTATAGTGCCTATCGATGTTAGTCGGGTTCAAAACGGGAAGAGTTTGCGGCTGCGATACCTGGGTCATCGCTCCGCCTCCGGCGTTACTTCGAGGCGAGCCGAGGCAGACTCACGGGCCGCGCGGAGTCGATTTCGGTGGATGGGTGCGGGCGGCGGCCACGGCGTACTGTCCTATTACGCGCCGAGCGCGGCGGCGAGTTCGCCGAAGTCATTGGCGATGACATCCCAATCCTCTTCGGCGCGCAGGTTGTCTCTTTGCCCGGGGCCGTACTCGGTCGGGCGCGCGACGAACGCCGTGCGCATGCCGTGAGAGCGGGCGTGCCTGAGGTCGTAGTTGTGCGCCGCGACCATCATGACTTCCTGCGGGCGCAGGCCGAGATAGGCAATCGCGCCGAGATAGACTTCGGGCGCCGGCTTGTAGCGCTTGAACAGCTCCGCGCAGAGTATCAGGTCCCACGGCAGGCCGGCGAACTTGGCCATGTTGACGAGGCAGACAACGTCGCCGTTTGAGAGCGGGGAGATGATGTATCGTTTCTTCAGGCGCTTGAGACCGGCGACGGCATCCGGCCAGGGCTTGAGCCGGTGCCACGCACGATTGAGGAAGACACGATCGTCTTCGCACAGGTCGCCAAGCCCGTAAAGGGGCAGAATTTCGTCCAGCTTACGGCGGTAGATCTGGTCGATAGTCGTCCACGGCCAGCGCCCGTCGTTTACCGCCTCCATGGCGGGGCGATAGCAGGTCTTCCATTCGTCGATCAATGCCCGCCAGTCGATATTTCCGAGCCTTTTGCGCCGGCCGAAGGCCCGGAAGTCGTCATTAATGCTCGTGCGCCAATCAACGACGGTCCCGAAAGTGTCAAAGGTCAGCGCTTTGATTGGGGGGGGCATCGTAGCGAGTCCAGGAAAAGGGGCCGGCGGCCAGTTTTACCCCACGGGCGGAACCGCAGGCCTGACGCCCGACCGGATTGGAGAATAAGCCGTCCCGGGCCTGTTTACCAGGGGCTGTAACGGCCGCCTTGCAAGCGCTCAAAGCTTGACGGTGGGTGGGCGTTCGGATACGTTTACTTCACCATTTCACGAGTCGAGACGGGTGCGGTTTGGCCCGGCTCCCCGCCTACTCACGCAACGGATGGAGGGAAACATGGATCGTAGGATTACGCGGCTCTCCGCCGCAATCAGCGGCGCGATTTTCCTGTCTGTGCTTTTCACGTTTCTGGGGTTTACCGAACGCATGGCGTTCGCGCAGGACAAGCCGAAGCCCGTGGTATTGCGCTTCGTCGCGGACCTGCCGCCGCCGCCGCATCCCGCGGGCCTCGCGATGAAGTATTTTGCCGAGCGGCTGCCACAGGTCATTCCGGGCAGTGAGGCGCGCCTTTACTATGCGGGCTCGCTCTACACCATTCCTGAGGCCTTCGAGGCCATGCGCCAGGGCAACCTAGAGCTGACCTGGATGCAAATCGGAAAGGCGGCGCCGGTTGAGCCGTACATGATGACCGTGGTCGGGCCAGGCATCCTTACGACAGTTGGCGCAGTCGACTCGCTGGAAAAGACGGAGACCTACAAGATGCTGGTCGAGCGCCTCCAGAAGCGGCAGGGCGTCAAGGTATTCGGCGTCGGGCACATGAGCTTCGGCATGGGCGTGGGCGGCAAGAAGCGCTACGCGAAGCCCGACGACTTCACCGGCCGGAAGGTGCGTAGCATGGGGCCGGTCGAGAACGCCTCACTTGCGGCGTGGAAGGCATCTCCCGTCGTGATGGGATTCGGCGAGGTGCCGAGCGCGCTCGAGTCGGGGGTGATCGACGGCCTGATGACCAGCATTGGCGCGTGGATAAGGCTGCGCGAGCAAGTGCCTTACTACACGATGGGCGGCGCTGGCGCCTTCGTCGGCGACTACTACATGATCAGCGCGAGCCAGCGCTGGTGGCGCCGCCTGACACCGGCGACGCAGAAGGCGCTCGAGCAGGTCATTGCCGAGACCGTTCAGATACAAAAAGAGTACAACTGGTGCGTCGACAAGATGACCTACGACAAGTACGGGACCAAGGACCCGTCCAAGCCGGGGATCTACTGGATGAGCCCGGAAGAGGTCGGCGCCATGACGTCCGTGGCAGGGGATGCGCCCCTCCGTTACACGAAGAGCAAGACGCCCCCGGAAGCGAACAAGTGGATCGACAATTTCGTCAAGGAAGGCCGTGAGCTGTCGAAGGCGAACCCGCCGGGCTCATCCTGGATCGAAAAGGTCGACTGCAAGAAGTACGCTTCGGTCATCATAATCAAATAGCATCCAGGGAACTGGGCCTGTGGAACGGGCGTATGTGATCTGGCGTACGTTCCAGGACCGGTTCCTGGCATATGCCGCGGCACTGCTGCTGCTCGGGAGCACGCTGCTCGCGCTGCTCGAAGTCATTCGGCGCTACGTATTCGGCGTCTCGTTCGAGTGGCAGCAGGACGCGGTTACCTATTTCATCCTGAGCGGCGTCTTTCTCTACTTCGGCATCGCGCAGCGGCGCGAGCAGCACCTCACCGTTACCCTGTTCCTGCAGATAATGGAAAAGCTCGGGCCGCGCGTGCGTTATGTGGCCGAGGTCATCAGGCTCATCGTTCTCACGTTCTCGATGGCGTTCCTTCTCGCCGTTGTGTGGTGGGGCGTTCCCGAAGTGCTCGAGAGCCAGGAGTACAACACTCGGACCGAGAGCCTCGAGTTCCTGCTGGCGCCGTTCCTGTGGGTGCTGCTCGTCGGCTTTGCTTTCATGGCGGTGTCACTGTTTTTTCAGATCTACCGGGAGATTCAGAGGCTGCGCGGGCGCAGCGTTCTCGAGGAGCCGCCGGAGAAACTCGTGCTGCCGCGCTGATCCGCGAAAGGGGAGCGGATGTATATCGTAGGTATTATCGCGCTGGTGCTGCTCGTCCTGAGCGTGCCGATCGGCATCGCGCTCGGTGCCGCCAGCGCGGTGTACATCTTCATCGATCCGCTGCTCGAGCCGAACGTCATCTTCCGCGCCTTCTTCAACTTCATCGGGCGCTACTCGCTGATGGCGATTCCGCTCTTCATTTTTGCGGGTTTCCTCATGGAGCGCACCGGCCTGGTCGCGCAGCTGTTCCGGTTCGCCGATGCTCTGGTCGGCTGGATGCCCGGGGGATTCGGGATCGCGACCGTGCTGGCCTGCGTCATGTTTGCGGCGATCTCGGGTTCGAGCGTCGCGATGGCGGCGGCGATGAGCCTCATCGCAATCCCCGAGATGTTGAAACGCGGATCCCCGCCGTGGCTCGCGTCCGGTATCGTTGCCGCGAGCGGCGGCATCGCCATGCTCATTCCGCCGAGCATCATCCTCATTCTCTACGGCATTGTCACCGAGACGTCGATCGTTCGCCTGTTCTTCGCCGGGGTCGTTCCGGGCATCTGCCTGGCCGTCAGCAATATCGTCGCCATGCTGGCCCTGGCGTGGTATCTCAAGCTGCCGCGCGGCAAACTCGATCTGCGCGAAGCCGCGCGCTCGGGCAAGGTCGCTATCCCGGCGCTCGGCATGCCGGTCGTTATTCTTGGCGGACTCTACGGCGGGCTCTTTACCCCGACAGAGGCCGCCGCGGCCGCCTGCGGCTATGCGCTGCTCTATGGGGTCATCACTGGCCGAGGTGAATTCATCAGGGAGCTTCTTCCCACGACCTGCCGCGCGTTGAACCTGTCGGCCGTCGTCCTGTTCCTAGTGGGTAGCGTGGGCGTGTTTCAATTCCTGGCCGCGAATCTGTACTGGCCGCAGATCGTCACAAAAGCCGTGGTCAGCATCGGGCTGACGCCGATCGGTTTCATCTTCATGTTCATGATCGCGGCGCTCTTTCTCGGGATGTTCCTCGACGGTGTGGCGATCGTCCTGCTGACGATGCCGGTCGTCTATCCTATTGCCGACGCGCTCAAAATCGATCCGGTTCACCTCGGCATCATGCTGACGATCGCCGTGGAAATGAGCGTCGTTACGCCTCCGGTCGGCCTGAACCTTTTCGCGGTGAGCAGCACGTCCAAGATCCCGATTACCCAGGTCACGAGAGGCGCCATTCCGTTCTTCACCACTGACGCCATTGTTCTGCTGCTGGTGATCTTCTTCCCCATCCTGTCGCTCTGGCTGCCGGACGTGCTCATCACGGACGTGTTCAACAAGTAGGCGAGCGAACGCGCAGGCAAGGTGCGGCAGTCCCCGCTTGGAAAAGCTAGAGGGTTCGATGCGGCGGCTTCAGCTGATGCGGTCAGGGATCGCCCGGCGGATGTCGCGTGACATCTTCACCGCGGTCTCCAGCCCGCGGTAGTAGCCGGGGATATAAGACAGCTCCTTGTAACCCAGCGCCCGGTAGAAGGCGCGCGCGGCGAAGTTGTTCACGCGCAGCTCGAGGTTGACGGTCATGATACCCGCGGTGAGCGCGGTCTCTTCGACCCAGGCCATGAGCTTGCGCCCAATGCCGCAGCGCTGGTGCGACGGTTTGACCGCGAGCAGGCTGAGATGCCCCGTGTTGTCGCCGTATTCCATAATGGCGAAGCCCACAAGGTTGTCCCTGACGCCGGCGACAACGACATTGGTATTTCGCGCGCGGACTGCGCTCGCCACCCGCTCGGGCGGCCACGACCATCCGCGCAGGCCGACCTCGATCAGATAACGGGACATCACCGCGATCTCGTAGGCATCGGCTGGAAGGGCGAGCCGGAAGATTGGAGTAGCCATATCTGGAAAGTCCGCGTGAGGTTCTTTTATAACGCGCTGCGCGGCAGGTGGCAACTGGCGCCGGCTTCCGGCGCGCCGATGTCTGCGAAAATCGGGCCCCGGCCGGCGTGTTATCGTGTGGCCAGGTTTAATCAGGCGACATCATGACGATCATCGATGCCTTGGTCGTAGCAGCCTTTCTCCTCTACGTTGTGGTCGTGGGGCTGGGCGACCGGCGCGAGGCGAGCGCGGGCCCCGAGCAGTACTTTCTCGCCGGGCGCAGCCTGAACGGCTGGCAGGCGGGCATCAGCATGGCGGCGACGCAGTTTGCGGCAGACACGCCGTTGCTCGTGACCGGCCTCGTGGCGGTGGGCGGGATCTTTGCGCTTTGGCGGCTCTGGATCTACGCGTTGGCGTTCTTGCTCATGGCTTTCGTGCTCGCGGCGTGCTGGCGGCGCTCGGGGGTGCTGACGGACGCCGAGTTCGCCGAGCTGCGCTATGGCGGGCGCGGAGCGGCGCCGCTGCGCCTGTTCAAGGCGCTCTATTTCGGCACCATATTCAACTGCTTCGCGCTGGCGATCGTCCTTCTGGCCGCCACCCGTATCGCCGAACCCTTCCTCCTGTGGCATGAATGGCTCCCGGGAGCGTTGTTCGAGTCCGTCGAGAGACTCGTGCGCCGGATCGATTTTGCGCCGACCATGGCGCCTCCCGGCGACCCGCAGCATTGGGTAAAAGCGGCCGACAATACCATTTCAGTGCTATTCATCGCGCTCATCACGCTGTTCTACTCGACGTTGGGCGGTCTTCGAAGCGTGGTCAAGACCGACGTCGTGCAGTTCGCGATCATGATGGTCGCCAGCATCATCTACGCGATCGTGGTGGTGTACGAGGCCGGCGGGCTGCAAACAATGATTGCCAGGTTGGGCGACTCGTTCGGGGCGTCCGGCGCGGCGATGAACGCCTCGCAGTTGCTCGCCTTCACGCCGTCCGTCGCCTATGACGTGAGCGCGCTGCTGCTTGCGGTCGTCTTCCTGCAATGGCTGATCCAGGTGAACGCCGACGGTACCGGCTACCTGGCTCAGCGCGCGATGGCATGCCGCAGCGATCACGAGGCACGCCGCGCAGCGGTCGTATTCACCTTCGCCCAGGTGCTGCTGCGCAGCCTGGTGTGGCTGCCGATCGCGCTGGGGCTGTTGCTGCTCTTCCCGCCGGATGGCGCGCTCGGCGGCGAGGCCTACGTTGCGGCACGCGAGAATACATTCGTGCGCGGCATCTCGGAAACCCTGCCTGCGGGGCTCAAGGGGTTGATGCTGACGGGAATGATCGCGGCCCTGGCGTCCACCGTCGACACACATCTCAACTGGGGCTCGTCGTACTGGACGAACGATATCTATCTGCGCTTCGGGTGCCGGTTTCTGCAACGGCAGCCGAAGCCGCGCGAACTGGTATGGGTAGCGCGCCTGTCCAATGTTCTGATACTGGCGATCGCGCTCACGATCATGGCGCAGCTCGATTCCATCAAAGTGGCCTGGGAATCGAGCCTGCTGCTGGGTGCCGGCGTCGGGATCGTGCTGGTTTTACGCTGGCTGTGGTGGCGGATAACCGCTTGGGGTGAGCTCGCGGCGATCGCCGGGTCGGCGTTGCTGGTGCCGCTTGCGTTGATCTTCATTCCGGACGAGCTTGCGGCAGTGCGCATGTTGTTGGTGGCCGTCTGTTCCACGGCGGCCGCGATTGGCGTGTCGCTCTGGTTCCAGCCGGTATCTCCCGGGGCGCTGGTCGATTTTTACCGCAGGGTTCGGCCGCCGGGATTCTGGGGCCCGGTGGCGCGAGCATCGGGCGAGCCCGAGCAGACGCCGCTCACGGAGCTGGAGCGGGGCGCGGCCGCCGTGGTACTGGCGGCCGCCTCGACGTTCTGCCTTTTGATCGGGTTGGGCACCTGGTTGCTGCAGGCGACCCCGCCGCTGTGGCTGCCCGAGCGCAACGTCTGGATCGTGCTCAACCTGACGCTCGGATTCGCGCTCGTGCCGCTTTGGCTCCAGCTTGGCTTTCGCTCGAGCAGCCCCAGTGACTGAGCGCCTGAGTGACTAGGTTACTAAGTGACTCAGTAACTAGGTGACTAGGTGACTAAGAGACAGGGGCGTTGGCGCAATCAGAGTTGGTTACTCGCTCATCGTTCGCATCGTCCTTCATCCCCCGTCCCTCATCCGTCAGAAATCAGGCCTTTCCAGTCTTGGGAATGAATTTCAGCGCCACGCCGTTGTTGCACCAGCGCTGACGGGTGGGAGGTGGCCCGTCGTCGAACACGTGGCCTTGGTGGCCGCCACAGCGGGCGCAATGGTACTCGGTTCGAGGCAGGATCAGCTTGTAATCCGTCTTGGTTGCCACCGCGCCCGGAATGTTGGTGAAGAAGCTCGGCCAGCCCGTTCCGCTGTCGTACTTCATCGCGGAGCTGAAAAGGGGCAGGTCGCAGCCGGCGCAGACGAAGACGCCTTCCCGTTTCTCGTCATTGAGAGGGCTCGATCCGGGCCTCTCGGTGTCTTCTTCACGCAGCACGGAGTAGGCCAATGGCGAGAGGCGCTTGCGCCACTCGTCCTTCGAAAGCTTCAGCGGTTCCCCTGGTTTGGGGACCTTGACCCCTTCGGCCAACAGGGCCATCCAGTTGCTTTGCAGCTCCCAGCTGCCAGTATTCCCTTCAACAATCCCCTGCGCGTCATTTTGGGCTCCTTCGATTCGCCGTATGACCATGAAAGTCTAACTCAATTCCCTACAGGGCCCTATACGTGGTCAAGCCATAATCGGATGCAGCTTGCGAGCGCCTTCCGGTCGAAAGGATGGAAGAACCGAAAGTCAAGGACGAGGGATGAAGTGTACTGATCGTGACCAGAACTGCTGCACATTGTCTGCTAACGGCCTATTGTGTTGAAAAACCCCGCCCTGTACTGAATTTCTGGTATCACGAAGTGTCTGATCTTGCGGTGCGTTGACGGAGCGCTGCGAGATGATGGGGCAACAGGGTGGCGGGCAGGACCGACTGTTTTACTCCTTCAACCTCGATAGTCACGTTCCCCGAGATCACCTGCTGCGAGGCGTGGATCGGTTCCTCGATCTGAGCGAGCTGCGCAGGCACCTGGCACCTTTCTATAGCCACACCGGTCGTCCCTCGGTCGATCCCGAGCTGATGATCCGGATGCTGATCGTGGGCTATTGCTTCGGTATCCGCTCCGAGCGCCGGCTGTGCGAGGAAGTGCATCTGAACCTGGCGTATCGCTGGTTCTGCCGTCTCGGGCTGGAGGATGTCGTGCCCGATCACTGCACGTTCTCGAAGAACCGGCATGGCCGGTTCCGCGAGAGTGAAACCTTCCGTTATGTCTTTGAGACGGTTCTGCAGCGCTGCATGGCCGAAGGCCTGGTCGGTGGCGAGGGCTTCGCGGTCGATGCCAGCGTGGTCAAGGCCGATGCGAGCCGGGCGAGCGGCGTTCCCGGTGAACAGGCGATCGACTGGCGTGATCCGAAGCGCGCCACGCGCGCGGTGCGCGAGTATGTGGAGGCGCTGGACGAAGACGGTGAAGCGAGCGCACGCAAGAGCGTGTCTCTGACCGATCCCGCGGCCAGCTGGACCTGTGCTCCTGGCGGCCCGGCCTTCTTCGCGTACTCGAACAACTATCTGGTAGACGCAGAGGCGGGGATCGTGGTCGACGTGGAGGCCACGGCGGCAAACCGGACGCACGAATTGGATGCCGCCAAGAAGATGATCGAGCGCGTTGAGGAGCGCTTCGAGGTAAAGCCCAAGCACCTGATCGGGGACATGGCCTACGGCGCAGCACCGATGCTCGGCTGGCTAGTGCAGGACAAGAGCATCGAGCCGCATATTCCGGTCTGGGACAAGGCCGAGCGGCAGGACGGCACGCTCAGCCGCCGTGACTTCATCTTCGATGCGCAGAATGATCGATACACCTGCCCCGGTGGCAAGCACCTACAGACGACGGGGCGAGCCACCGCTGACAACACGGTGCTGTATCGAGCCAGCCTCTACGACTGCCAAGACTGCCCGCTCAAACCGAAGTGCTGCCCGAACACACCCGCGCGCAAGATCCCGCGCAGCGTGCAAGAGAAATCGCGCGAAATTGCGCGCTCGCTTGCGAACACCGAGATCTATCGTGCGTCGCGCAAAAAGCGTAAGAAGGTTGAGATGCTCTTCGCGCACCTCAAACGCATCCTGAAACTGGACCGATTACGGCTCCGCGGTCGAAGCGGGGCGCAGGACGAGTTCCTGCTCGCCGCTACCGCGCAAAATCTACGACGAATGGCGAAGTGGCTGGTCCCGAGAGCACCCAATTTGGACTTGATACCGACTTAAGAGCAGATCGGGAACAAATCACCCCATTTGCCCCGCCTACAACACCGCAAACAGCCAACCCCATCTAACTCGACAGGCAAACGCTTCAATTCAAAGCGGAGTTCTTCAACGGAATAGGCCAGAAGCGGACGCCGCCCACCCCCTAAATGCCGCTCCTTGGTCCCGTCGAAAACGGTGATTTGTGTTGCGTAGGGGTAGGTGGGTGATCCAGTTATAGAAACAGGGCGGCATTGATATTTGCGTGACATGCGCTTGGGGTTGCGCCGATTGAGTATTGCCCGAGAAATGGGTGACTTTTCCTAACAGAAAGGGGCGTTTTATACCATGCGCAAAGTCGACGATAAGGAGGATAGTCTCTCAGTAAAGGTCTGACTGTTTCGGCCCGTTGGGCGGCTGTGAAGAACACCTTATCCAAATCGCTCCTTGCCACAGGGTTGATCCTGTTTGCCGGTTCTGCGTCTGCGCATATTGGTGGCGAACCTTGGACTCAGATTGGGCTTAGTGGCATTGGGCTAGGCGCATTGGCAGGCCTTTACTGTGGCTATAGAGGTT
>LJTT01000067.1 GCA_001303585.1 Betaproteobacteria bacterium SG8_41 | reverse complement strand
CTCACTGTGGGGGCGGCTTCTTCTTTTCGTCTTCCGGCGTCGGTTGCGGAGGCGGCTTCTGCGCTTCAGGCTTCTCCGGGGGCAGATAAAGAGGCCCCTTGTAGCCGCAAGCCACGAGCAGCGCGGCCAGGATGATCAGCGTGAGAAGAGCGCGCATGGTCCGTGGGGGATGAGAATGAAAAAATAGTAGCACAGGCGCGATCGAGCGCGTCTCATCCTGTCGCGGCTGCTCGGTCTTCCAGGCGCTGCATCTCCGTCTCGATCCAGTTTTCCACCTGGCGATTGAGTTCCTGATGCGTGAGGCCTTGCGGGTCGATCGGGGCGCCGACACTTACCGTGATGAGGCCGGGATGCTTGATAAACGCCTTGCGCCGCCACAGCGTCCCGGCGTTATGCGCCACCGGAATCACGGGCGTGGCGGTCTGCGTCGCAAGCCATGCGCCGCCGGCCTGGTACGGGCGGCGCGTCCCGGGCGGCGTTCTGGTTCCTTCTGGAAACATTACGATGCAAAGGCCCCGGGCGAGCCGATCGCGACCCTGGTCGACGAGCTGACGCAGGGCGCGCGCGCCCGCTCCCCGGTCGATGGCGATCGGCGAGAGCATCGCGAGCCCCCAGCCGAAGAACGGAACCCACAGCAGCTCCCGTTTCACGACCCAGGTCTGGGGCGGAAAGATCATCTGGAAAGCGAACGTCTCCCAGGCGGACTGGTGCTTGGAGAGCACGATGAAGGGCGGCGCCGGGATGCGCTCGGCACCGAGCACGCGATAGCGAATCCCGCAGATCTTCTCGGCGCCGGCCATGACCAGCCGTGTCCAGCCGGTGACGAGGCGGTAGCGAACGAACGGCCTGAAAGGAAAGCTGAGGAGCGCCAGGATCGCGAACGGCGGCGTGACGAGCACCTGGAACAGCGCAAACAGCAACGAGCGAATGACAACGCTCATTGCACGAGAGACTTCACGGCCTCGGCGAGATTGGCATGGACCAGAGTGCCGGGCGGCAGCGTTTCGCGCACCGTCCTTTTTCCCTTGCCCGTGAGCACCAGGATGGGCTGGGCGCCCACTGCCGTGGCCGCCTCGAGGTCGCGCAAGGCGTCTCCAATGCACGGCACGCCCTTCAGGCTGGTGTTGTAGCGTCGCCCGATCTCCTCGAGCAGCCCGGGTTTGGGCTTGCGGCAGCTGCAGTTGGCCTCCTGCGCGTGCGGGCAATAGAAGACGGCGTCGATGCGGCCGCCGGCCTGGCCCACGGCCCGGTGCATCTTGTCATGGATGGCGTTGAGGGTTGCCATCTCGAACAGGCCACGCGCGATCCCGGACTGGTTAGTGGCCACGACGATGCGGAAACCCGACTGAGAGAGCTTCGCGATGGCCTCCAGGCTACCCGCGATCGGCTTCCACTCGTCGGGGCTCTTGATGTAGGCGTCGCTGTCGTGGTTGATGACGCCGTCGCGGTCGAGAATGACTAGTTTCATCGTGAAACGTGAAACGTGAAACGTGAAACGCAGTCGTCTCCTGCAAAAGACAGGAGAACTTCTTGGATTGACGATTCACGTTTCACGATTCACGGCCTCTTAAGCGGCAAGCTTCGAGATATCGGCCACGCCGTTCATGAGCGCATCGAGCTCGCGCAGGAGAGCATGGCGGTTGTTGCGCAGCTGCGCGTCCTCGGCGTTGACGAGCACCGCGTCGAAGAACGCGTCCACCGGACCCTTGAGGGCGGCCATGGCCTGCATCGCCTTAGTGTAGTCGCGCGCGCCGACATGCGCAGCAATGCGTGGCGTGACCGCCTGCAGCGACGAATGCAGCTCCCGCTCGGCCGGCTCCCGCAGCAACGACGGGTCGAGCTTCGCGCTATCGGCCTCGCTTTTGCGCAGGATATTGCGGATGCGTTTGTTTGCGGCCGCCAGGCTCTCCGCCTCCGGCAGCCCGCGAAACGCCTCGACGGCGCGCACCCGCGCGTTGATCTCGGGAAGGGGCGGGCGCCGGCTGATCACGGCCTCCACTACGTCCTTGGCGGAGCTTGCCGCGAGTTGGTGCCAGTAGCGCTCGAAAATGAAATCATGCACCTCGACGGCAGTGGTTTCCGCCAGCCGTCCCGCCGGGTAGAGGCTCGCCCCGAACTCGAGAAACTCGCGCACATCGGGAAATGGATGGGCTGCGACGGCGTCCCTCGCCGCCATGACCTCATAGACGCTGATGATCCCGAGCGCGGCGCGGCGCAGGGCAAACGGATCCCGGTCGCCGGTCGGCTTCTCGCCAATGCCGAACAGGCCGATCAGGGCGTCGATCCGGTCCGCCAGGTAGAGGCAGGTGCTGATGGGGTTATCCGGGACCTTCGATTCTTCGTAGCGAATGAGGTATTGGTCGGCAAGCGCGTTGACCACCGCCGGGGGCTCCCCGTCGTGGAACGCGTAGTAGCTCCCCATGATCCCCTGCAGCTCCGGGAATTCGCCCACCATCTCGGTCAGCAGGTCGGCTTTCGACAGCCAGGCCGCGCGCTCCGCGAGAAGGGCGTCGGCGCCGGTGGCGCGCGCAATTCGTCCCGAGAGAAGCTGAATGCGCTCGACCCGCTCGAGTTGCGTGCCAAGCCTGCCGTGATAGACGACGTTGGCAAGCCGCGGCGGCCGCGCCTCGAGCCGGCTCTTGCGGTCCTGATCGAAGAAGAATTTCGCGTCGGACAGCCGCGCGCGCAGCACGCGCTCGTTGCCGTGCACGATCTCGCGCGGATCATCGGGCGCCAGATTGGACACGAAAAGAAAGCGCGGCAGCAGCTTTCCGGTCGCCTTGTCGCTCAGCGGGATGTATTTCTGGTGCTGCTGCATGGACAGAATGAGGCACTCCTGCGGCACGCTCAGGAACTGGGGGCTGAATTCACCGGCGAACACAGCCGGGAACTCGACCAGGGCCGTGATCTCGTCCAGCAGGCCCTCCCCAGCCACGGGCTCAGCGCCTTTGCCGGCCGCCTTGGCGAGCGCCGCGACGATCTCGTTGCGGCGCGCAGCATACCGGGCCATCACACGGCCTTTGTCGCGCAGGGTTTTCTCGTAATCATCGGCCTGCTTGAGGACGACCGGGCTCTTCGAGAGGAAGCGGTGGCCAAGGGTCCGGTTCGAGCTCGAGGCGCCCAGCACCGTGCCGGCGACGACGCGCGAACCGTGCAGCATGATCAGGCCATGCACCGGCCGCACGAATTGAGTGTCGCCCGAGCCCCAGCGCATGAGTTTTGGGACCGGAAGTTTCTCGAGGGCGGCTGCGACCTTGGACTCCAGATCGGTGTCCAGCTGGCCGCCTCTCGCAATCGCCTGGTAGAAAAAGAACTCCCCCTTGGGGGTTTCCCGTCGGCCGAGCTGCGCGACGTCAACGCCCTGCTTGCGAGCAAATCCAAGCAGCGCCGGAGTCGGGTTGCCACTCGCGTCCAGACCCACTTTAACGCTTGGGCCGGACTGCTCGATGGGCCGGTCGGGTGCGCGCGCTCTAACCTGCGTAATCAGGACCGCGAGACGCCGCGGCGTTGCAAAAGCATCGACGGCGCTGCCGGCACTGAGGAAATCATCGCGCTTGAGGTCATCCGCGAGCGCGGTGGCGAAGCTCTCACTGAGGCGCTTCAGCGCCTTGGGCGGAAGCTCCTCCGTGAGCAGCTCGACCAGCAGGGTTGCCTGCTCGGTCTGCGCGGTCTTGGGTCGCGCCATGCTCAGCTCCGCACCTTCTTTTTTCCGGCCATCGGCTTGAGCAGCGGGAAGCCGAGCCGCTCGCGGGACTCGAAGTAGGCCTGTGCCACCAGCCGCGCGAGATTGCGCACGCGCCCGATGTAGGCGGCCCGCTCCGTAACCGAGATCGCGCCGCGCGCATCGAGCAGATTGAAGGCATGGGAGCAGCGCAGCACCATCTCGTAGGCAGGGAGCGTGCACTGCGCTTCCATCAGCCGTTTTGCCTCGGACTCGAACTGGCCAAAGTGCTGAAACAGCATTCCGGCGTCCGCGAGCTCGAAGTTGTAGCGCGACTGCTCGACCTCGTTCTGGTGATAGACGTTGCCGTAGGTGACTCCATCGACCCAGACAAGGTCGAAGACGCTCTCTTTGCCCTGCAAGTACATGGCGAGGCGCTCGAGCCCGTAGGTCAGCTCGCCGAGGACCGGTTTGCAGTCGA
Organism: Betaproteobacteria bacterium SG8_41; assembly: GCA_001303585.1. Classification (GTDB taxonomy): domain Bacteria; phylum Pseudomonadota; class Gammaproteobacteria; order Burkholderiales; family SG8-41; genus SG8-41. The sequence goes on along the minus strand of LJTT01000067.1, from coordinate 8,551 downwards.
GGCCGCCGACCTGCTGGAAGTAGGTGAATTGCGTGACCTCCATGCCGTTCAGCCATACTTCCCAGCCCAGCCCCCATGCGCCTAGCGTCGGCGACTCCCAATCGTCCTCGACGAAGCGGATATCGTTCTTCCGAGGGTCAATGCCGAGCGACCGCAGCGAGCCCAGATAGAGCTCCTGCAGCTCGCCGGGCGAAGGCTTCAGCACGACCTGGTACTGGTAGTAATGCTGGAGCCGATTGGGGTTGTCCCCGTAGCGCCCGTCCTTCGGCCGGCGCGAGGGCTGCACATACGCCGCGTTCCAGGGTTCCGGACCGATCGCGCGCAGGAAGGTCGCCGTGTGGAAGGTCCCGGCCCCCATTTCCATGTCGTACGGCTGCAGCAGCACGCAACCATGCTGGTCCCAGTACTGATTGAGCTTGAGAATGATTTGCTGAAAGGTCAGCATCGCGCGCCGCCGCCGTTTGCGAGCCTCGAATTTTACGCTGATCCGTGGGGTTCAGAAACGCCGGGCGCACTGCGTGCCTTCAGCGCAGGAGGCTCGCCCGCCCGCGCGGCGTGTGGATTGCGAGCTATCGACTGCGCTTTCTGCCGAGGATGATCGCGCCCGCAACCATCGTCGCACAGAGGAGGAGAACGGCGTAGTTGCCCCAGCGCACGTAAGGCGTCGATCCCGCGTAACCCTGCACCATGCGGCTGACGGTTGCCGTCTCAAATTCGGGCGCGCTTGCGAGGACCTCGCCGCGAGCGTCGATGATGGCCGTGACGCCGGTGTTGGTCGCGCGCAGCATGTAGCGACCGCTCTCGAGCGCGCGCGCCTGCGAGATCTGCAGATGTTGTTGCGGGGCGATCGAGCGCCCGAACCAGGCGACGTTGCTGACGTTCACCAGCAGCGTCGCTTCCGGGAGTTGCCGGATGATTTCCTCGCCGAAGACATCTTCGTAGCAGATGTTTACCGCGACGCGCTGGCCGGCCACCGCAAGCGGTCTCTGATCCGGGCTCCCGCGCGAAAAGTCCTGCAGCGGGATGGCGAGCACGTTGACGACCCAGGCGAGCACCGGCCGCAAGGGTATGAATTCCCCGAACGGCACAAGGTGGGATTTGCGGTAACGCTGCGTCGAGGCCGTACCGTAGGAGACGACGCTGTTGAAATACTTTCCGCTGGGCGATCCTTCAGCCATGCCGACGAGAAGGTCGCCGCCGTTGCGCCGCGCGTGCGCCGCAAGCCCCTCGAGGTACTCGTGCGGCACTTGATGCAAAAACAGCGGCAGGGCCGTCTCCGGCAGAACAATGAGCCGGCTGCGTGAGCGTTCGACCAGGCTACGGTAGGCCTCCAGGGTGGGCCGGACGCGATCCTCGCGCCATTTGAGGTCCTGGGCCACGTTGCCCTGGATGAGACTCACGGAAATGGGGGCGCCGGCCGGCTCGGTCCAGATAATCTGTTTGAGCGCCCAGCCGCCCACCCACAAAGCGAGAATGATGAATGATGAGTGATGAATGATGAACGAGCGTGCCGGCCCTCCCGGCCTTTTCTCTTTCGTCTTCTGATTTCTGCCTTCTGACTTTGAGGTGGCGTGCTGCCACGCGACTGCCAGCAGTCCCGCTGTCACGGCGGTCGCGAGCGTGACGCCGTAGATTCCGAGAACCGGCGCGAACCCGGCGAGCGGGCTCGAGGGAATTTGCGAGTAGCCCGTCGCCAGCCACGGAAATCCCGTGAACAACCAGCTGCGAACCCATTCGGCGAGCGTCCAGCAGGCCGGCGCCAGCACACCCAGTGTAATTGCCGGCGAGGCCGCGACGCGGTTGCTCGCGTAGCCCGCCGCCGCCGCCGGGAGCGCCATGATCGCGCAGAACAGCAATGTGGCGAGCGCGGCCAGCGGCGCCGGCATGCTGCCGAAGTCGTGCAGGCTGACGTAGACCCAGGATGCGCCAAACAGCAACAGGCCCATGCCGTAGGCGAAACCGAGCGCGCCTGCGCGCCGCGCGGTGTCCGCACGAAGCCAGAGAACGAACAGCGCCGCATGAGCAAGAACCGGAAGGAAAAAGACGCGAAACGGCGCAAAGCCGGCGACGGTGGCCGCGCCGAGGAGAAAGGCGACTATGAGCGATGAGCGATGACTGGTGGACAAAGAGCGTAACCAGCTTCGCGGTGCCTCTACACCCTGCCCCTTCATCGCCGCCGGTTTGTCAGTTCCGACTTTTCGGCCCTGGAGACCTGAAGCAGGTGAATTCTGCGGCTGTCGGCGCGCAGCACCTTGAATACCAGATTATCGAAACTTGCCTGCTCGCCGCGCTTGGGCACGCGGCCGAAGCGGGACAACACGAGTCCGCCAATGGTGTCGAAGTCCTCATCGCTGTAGCTGGTCCCGAAGGCGGTATTGAAATCCGCTATCTCGGTGAGCGCCTTGACCCGGTACTGGCCTCCCTTGTCCTGCACGATGTTATCCTCGACATCGTCGAAGTCGTATTCATCCTCGATGTCGCCGACGATCTGCTCGATGACGTCCTCGATCGTGATCAGTCCCGCTACCCCGCCGTACTCGTCGACGACGACCGCCATGTGATTGCGGTTCCGGCGGAAGTCTTTGAGCAGGACGTTGAGCGGCTTTGCTTCGGGAATGAAGACGGCCGGGCGCAGCATCTCCCGAACGTCGAACTCTTCCTCGCCCGCGTAGTGGCGCAGAAGGTCCTTGGCGAGAAGAATGCCGATCACGTTGTCCTTGTTCTCGCCGATGACGGGGAAGCGCGAGTGTCCGGTCTGGATCACTGTCGGAATGAACTGGTCCGGTGACTCCTTGATGTCGATGACATCCATCTGCGAGCGCGGGATCATGATGTCGCGCGCCTGCATCTCGGAGACCTGCAGCACGCCCTCGATCATGGAGAGCGCATCAGCGTCGAGCAGGTTGCGCTCGTAGCACGAGCGCAGCACCGTGACCAGCTCGTCACGGTCTTCTGGGCCTCGCGCAAGCCAGGCGCCAAGACGCTCCAGCAGCGAGGGTTTGGGTCGGTCGTCAGCCATGCGATTTGAGGGCAGAAGGCAGAAGGATGAAGGATGAAGCAATACACCGCCACTCCCCGCGGTTGCCCAGTCTCCGCCTTCCGCCTTCCACTTTCATCCTTGCTCTTTGTAGGGATCGGGGAAACCGAGGCCGGTGACAATGCGTGTCTCGCGGCGCTCCATGCTGCGCGCCTGCCGTTCGGTCTCGTGGTCGTAGCCCTGCAGATGAAGCACCCCGTGCACCGTGAGGTGCGCGTAATGCGCCGTCCCGGTTTTGCGCTGCGAGCGCGCCTCGCGGGCGATGACGGGCGCGCACAAAGCCAGATCGCCTTCCAGGCGCGGCGCGCTCTGCAGCGTGAAGCTCAGCACGTTGGTCGGATGGTCCTTGCCGCGAAAGCGGCGGTTGAGCGCGCGGGCCTCCCGGCTGCCCACAAGCCGCACCGTGATGCGCGCATCGCGCTCGAGCGCCGCGCGGGCCCAGCGCCGGAATTGCGCCGGTGTCGGCAGGCGGGAGTTCTTGACCGCGTATTGCACGGTAAGCCCGAGCCTAGGAGTGTTCTTTGCGCCGCCGGGGCGTGTGCTGCTCGTAGGCATTGACAATACGCTGCACCAGCGGATGGCGCACGACGTCCTCGGAGTTGAAGTGGCTGAAAGCGATGCCGCGCACGTCCTTGAGCACTTGCTGCGCCTCGATCAGGCCGCTCTTCTGCCCGTGCGCGAGGTCGATTTGCGTGATGTCGCCGTTGACCACCGCCTTGCTGCCGAAACCGATGCGGGTGAGGAACATCTTCATCTGCTCGGGCGTCGTGTTCTGGGCCTCGTCGAGAATCACGAAGGCGTGGTTCAGCGTGCGGCCGCGCATGAATGCGAGCGGCGCGATTTCGATCGCCCCGCGCTCGAACATCCTCGCAACCTTGTCGAATCCCATCAGATCGTAGAGTGAGTCATAGAGCGGCCGCAGGTAGGGATCGACTTTCGCGGCCATGTCGCCAGGAAGAAAACCCAGACGCTCGCCAGCTTCCACGGCGGGACGCACGAGGATGATGCGCTTGACCACATCGCGCTCGAGCGCATCGACAGCGCAGGCGACCGCGAGATAAGTCTTGCCGGTGCCGGCCGGTCCGATGCTGAACGTGAGGTCATGCGTCAGAATGTTCTTCAGGTATTGCACCTGGCGCGGGGTGCGCCCATGCAGATCGTGTCGCCGCGTGATGAGCGCGGGGCTGTCGTCGGCGCCTTTTGCCTTGCGCGGGCTGACCGCCTCGATCAGGCCGAGTTGTACATCTTCCAGTGTCAGGGTCGACTTGGCCTGCGAGTAGAAGTTCTGCAACACCTGCGCGGCGACCCGCGTCTGGTCCGGCTTTCCAGTCAGCGCGAAACGCTCCCCGCGGCGGGCGATGCTCACATCCAGCGCGGTTTCGATCTGGCGCAGGTTCTCATCGAGCGCGCCGCACAGGTTCGCGAGGCGCTGATTGTCGACGGGCGCAAAGACGATTTCGACGGGTTTCAATGGGGTGCAGGCTGCAATTCGCCGCGCAACGAGTGGGGTAAAGCACCGGTAATCACGATGTCGGCGAACTGCCCCATGAGCTCGGGCGGTCCCGGAAAGTTGACGACGCGATTGTTCGACGTGCGACCGCAGAGCTCGCTGGCATTCTTTTTCGCCGCGCCTTCCACCAGGATGCGCTGGCGCGTGCCCAGCATGCGGCTGCTGATGGCCTGCGCGCGCTCTTCTATCCGCGCCTGCAAACGGTGGAGTCGTTCGAGCTTCACCTCCTGCGGCGTGTCGTCCGGCAGATCGGCGGCGGGTGTCCCTGGCCGGCGGCTATAAACAAAACTGAAGCTCGCGTCGAAGCCGACTTCCTCGACGAGTCGCAGGGTTGCGTCGAAATCGGCCGCCGTCTCCCCGGGGAAGCCGACGATAAAATCGGAGGAAATGGAAATGTCGGGGCAGGCCGAACGCAGCCGGCGCACGATCGATTTGTACTCCAGCACGGTATAACCGCGCTTCATCGCCGCCAGCACGCGGTCGGAGCCGGTCTGCACCGGCAGGTGGACGTGATCGGCAAGCTGCGGAATCCGGGCGTGCGCATCGACCAGGCGCGAGGTGAACTCCTTGGGGTGCGAAGTCGTATAGCGGATGCGCTCGATCCCCGGTATCTCTGCGACGTACTCCAGCAGCCCCGAGAAATCGGCAGCGTCGCCTTCGGGCAGCTGTCCGCGGTAGGCGTTCACATTCTGTCCCAGCAGGGTCACCTCCTTCACACCCTGGCAGGCGAGTTCCGCAATCTCCGTGAGAACGTCCTCGAACGGGCGTGAAAATTCCTCGCCACGCGTGTAAGGCACCACACAGAAAGTGCAGTACTTGCTGCAACCTTCCATCACCGACACGAACGCGCTCGCGCCCTCGACGCGGGCCGGCGGCAGGCGGTCGAACTTCTCGATCTCGGGAAACGACACATCCACTTGCGGCGTGCCGGTCGCGCGTCTCGCATCGATCATTTCCGGAAGCCGGTGCAGCGTTTGCGGGCCGAAGACCAGGTCGACGTAGGGCGCGCGCTCGACGATAGCCGCGCCCTCCTGGCTTGCGACACATCCGCCGACGCCGATCAGCAGGGCGGGGTTGGCCCGCTTGTAGGGTTTGACGCGCCCGAGATCGGCGAAGACCTTCTCCTGGGCTTTTTCGCGCACCGAGCAGGTATTGAACAGGATCACGTCGGCGGTGGCGGGGTCGTCGGTAGGCTCCAGTCCTTGCGCGGCGCGCAACACGTCGGCCATCTTGCCCGAGTCGTACTCGTTCATCTGGCAGCCGAACGTCTTGATGTAAATCTTCCGGGACACTGCTTCGGCAGTCGTGCTCAGCGCTTGAGGGTGCGCTCGAGGCGCTCGAGCTCGTCGGGGCGCAGCAGGTAGAGGCGCGCGATATCGCCCTTGCTGTCATCGACGAACAACACCGGCGAATAATCCGGGAGCTGGTTATGCAGAATGGTGCGGTTCTGGCGGTCGTAGAGCAGTCCACCGGGCGCAAGCCGCACGACCTTGTTGTTGATTTCGAGCAACGGGAAGGGATGGCGCCGGCCGGCAAGCTCGCCCAGCTTGCCGTCCGTGGGAAGCAGCCGTGGCAACTGCGCGTAGCTCGCCGAGGCGATCAGCAACGCCAGCAATCCGGCCCACAACCCCTTACGCATCGGTCCACACTAACATGATGAAATCCGCCCCTTCAATCGCGGTCCCGACCGCTCGGCGAGCCGTCACGTCGGCACCACTCATTGGAAAAACTGGTGGCGAGTCAGGGATTTGAACCCCGGACCAACGGATTATGATTCCGCTGCTCTAACCGCTGAGCTAACTCGCCACGGGAAGGTGGCGAGTGTAAGGAGGGGGCGGGCCTTTTGTCAAGTTAACCCACTGAATCTTTTCCAGAATCAGGTTAAGAATCCTATGGTTGTGGCGTCGCCAGGACCAACCCATCCGGCCGCGGCGTTACACTGCCTCGGTGAAATAACGGCGCATCCACGCATGCAAACCGATCTCGATGTCCTGGTTGTCGGCGGCGGCCTGGTCGGCCTGAGCCTCGTCGCGTCCCTGCGCGATGCGGGGCTGCAGCTCGCGCTCGTCGAGCCGCATCCGCCGCGCGAACTGCCGGCATCGGACCTGTGGGATAGCCGCCTCTACGCGATCAGCCCGGGCTCGGCGGCGTTTCTCGAGCGCTGCGGCGCGTGGCAGGGAGTGCCGGAGGATCGCATTGCGCGCGTCGAGACCATGCGCATCTACGGCGACGACGGCCGCGCGGAGCTCCAGTTCAGCGCCTACGATGCCGGGCTGCGCGAGCTCGCCTTCATTGTCGAGAACAATCGGCTGCAGAGCGCGCTGTGGCGCGTCGTGCACGATGGCGTCCGCATCTGTTGTCCGGCGACGTGGAGCACGCTCGAAGTCGGCCCGAGCCATGCAGTGCTGCGTATGGACGACGGGGCGGAGCTTGCCGCGCGTCTGGTGGTTGGCGCGGATGGCGCCGATTCGAAAATCCGCGCGGCAGCGGGAATTAACGTAAAGGCCCAGGACTACGGGCAACTCGGTGTGGTTGCCAATTTTTCGTGCGAGAAAGCGCATCGTGGCGCCGCCTTCCAGTGGTTCCGCCGCGACGGGGTGCTCGCGCTGCTGCCGATGCCGGGAAACCGCGTCTCCATGGTGTGGTCGATCGCGCACGATCGCGGACGTGAGCTGCTCGCGATGTCGCGTGAAGAGCTGGCAGCGGAGGTGGAAGCGGCAAGCCGCGGCGCTGTCGGCGCGCTCGCGCTCATTACGTCCGCCGCTGCCTTCCCGCTGCGCTTGCTGCGCGTGACGGATTTCACGCACACGCGCCTTGCCCTGGTAGGTGACGCCGCGCATAATGTGCACCCCCTTGCGGGGCAGGGCGTCAATCTCGGCTTCCGCGATGCGCGTGAACTGAGCAACGTGCTGGCGGCCCGTGGGCCGCAAAGGGACTGCGGAGACCGCATGCTGCTGCGTCGCTACGAGCGCGCGCGCCGGGAAGATGTGCTGAGTATGCAACTTATGACACACACGCTGCAGAAACTTTTCAACAACGACGCTGTCTGGGTTGGGAAGGTGCGCAACGCGGGCCTGAAGATGGTGAATTGGCAGTCGCAGTTGAAGAGCCTGCTCGCGCGCCATGCCGTGGCATAACTCGATTGTTCAAGGACAAAGGATCGTGATGGTGCGCTGGGTGATCGTGGTGTTTTCGGTGCTGTTCGCGCTGATGGCTGGCGTCGCGCAGGGCGGCGAATCGGAAATCAGGCAGGCATTCCAAAAGAAATTTCCCCAGGCGGCCGTGGAAAGCATCGCGCCGACCCCGTTCGCGGGAATTTACGAGATCGTTTTCAATGGCCAGATCGCCTACACGGATGACAAGCTCAGTTTTGTTTTCATCGGCTCGCTTTATGACCTGCGAGGCGCTGAGCGGCGCAATCTGACGCAGGAAAGGAGCTCCGAGCTCGCGGCGCAGACCCTGCAACAGTCTACGGCGTTAGCCATCAAGCGCGTGCGCGGCAATGGCAAGCGGGTGATCTACACGTTCGAGGACCCGAATTGCACCTACTGCAAGAAGTTCCAGAAAGAGCTCCTCAAGATCAGCGATGTGACGATTTACACCTTCTTGTGGCCGATTCTGTCGCCCGATTCGGTCGAAAAGTCGAAGGCGGTCTGGTGCTCGAACGACCGCGCCAAGGCGTGGGACGACTTGATGTCGAACGGGATCGTGCCGAAGAACGATCGCAAGTGCGACAATCCCCTGGCGAAGAATGCGGAGCTCGCGCAGCGCTTCGGAGTGCGCGGAACGCCCGCCGTCTATCTCGCCGACGGACAGCAGGTCGGCGGCTTCGTCGTTGCGGAAAAGCTCGAGCAAGCCCTCGTCTCGGTCTCCTCGAAGTAGCTCACCGCGCGCAAGAACGCCAAAAACCCATTAGCCGCAGATAAACGCGGATAAATTCCGATCAGGCAAGACGAGCCCGGTTCAGGAATTCCCGGCCGCTATTCTTCGGCCTTCGCCGTTTG
>LJTT01000019.1 GCA_001303585.1 Betaproteobacteria bacterium SG8_41 | reverse complement strand
ATGACGTTCCATGGCAACCAGAGAGTCTGATACAGCTCATCCGCATAGGAGACCGGCGCGCGCCCATGCGGGGTTTTCGGGACGCGGCAAGATCGTGCTGCTGAGCGTGGCCGCCCTGTTGCTCGCCACGTCGGGCGGGCACTGGGTGTACAAGCGGTGGACTCACGTCTATCTAGACGACGCGCGCGTTGACGGCGAGGTGATCACGGTTTCAAGCCGCGTATCCGGATGGGTCACCGATCTGCCGGTGATCGAGGGCGACCAGGTCAAGAAAGGGCAGTTGCTCGCCCGCGTCGACGCCCGGGATTCGGTCCTGCAGCGCGATGTTCTCGTCGCCAAGCTCAAGGCGCTCGAGAACCAGGTGGAGGCGGTGAAGGCGCAGACCGGTCAGGTCGATGAGGAAACCCTTGGCAAGTATCAGAGCGAGCGCAACCGCCTCGCGGCAGCAGAGGCAGAGGTTGCTTCGCTCGCCATTCAGCTCAAGCAGGCGCGCTACGACTATGAGCGGGCGAAGGAGCTGGCCGACGCGAAATGGGTCTCGCCCCAGGCGATGGAGCGCGCGCGCAGCACGTATCATCAGGTCCAGGAGAGCCACCGCAAGGCACAAGCCGAGGTGGCAGCCGCGCGTGGAACGCTTGCTGCGGCGGGCGGCAGCCGACGCCAGCTCGAAGTGATGCAGCACCAGCTCGACGTTCTCTCGCACCAGGCGGAAGAAATCCGCGCCGAGATCCGCCGCCGCGACGTCGACATCGCGGACCGCACCATCGTCAGCCCCGCTGACGGCAGGGTCGTAATGACATTCGTGCGCCAGGGTGAGCATGTCTCGCCGGGGCAACGCATTCTCATGTTTCACGATCCCAGCGAGATCTGGGTCGAGGCAAACGTGAAGGAAACCGAAGTTCGGTTACTCCAGCCCGGCATGAAAGCAGAGATCCGTGTCGACGCCTATCCCGGCAAGGTGTACGAGGGGGAGGTTTTCCGGGTCGGGCGAACGGCGACCAGCAAGTTCGCGCTTCTCCCCGATCCCAACCCGAGCGGAAACTTCACCAAGATCACGCAACGTCTGCCGGTGCGCATCCGTCTCGCCGAAAAGGACCCGGCGTTGCGGCCCGGCATGATGGTTGAGGTCTCGATTGCCGTCCGAAACAACTGAGGCACTGTTCCAGCGCTACGGGCCGGGCTATCGGTGGCTCGCTACCGTGACGGTGATGCTGGGCACCATCTCGGCGGTGCTCACGACAACGTCGGTTAACGTCGCCATCCCCGACATCATGGGCGCCTTCGGTATCGGACAGGACCGGGCGCAGTGGCTGTCCACCGGGGCGCTCGCGGCCATGACCGTCGGCATGCTTCTCAACGCGTGGTTGATGACGAGCTTTGGTCTGCGCCGGACCTTTATCGGGGCGCTATGCGTTTTCGTCGCCTCGCTGGCACTTGCCGGCGTAAGCCCCAACGAGTCGGTGCTCATATTCTGCCGCATCATTCAGGGTGCGGTGGCGGGCATCCTCCAGCCGCTTTCGATGTACACGCTGTTCAAGGTGTTTCCCCCCGGTCAGCGCGGAAGCGCAATGGGCTTTTTCGGCATGAGCGTGATCCTCGGGCCGGCCCTGGGGCCGACTCTGGGCGGGGTCATGATCGACCAGTTCAACTGGCGCTACATCTTCTACGTTGCGGCCCCGGTGTGCGCCATCGCAATGCTGATGGGCAGCCTTTTCCTGCCGGAGCGCGAGGAGCAGGGCGCGCGCTTGCGGTTCGACTGGCTCGGATTCGTACTGCTCGTCACCGCGCTTGCCTGCCTGCTCACGGGGCTGTCCAACGGCCAGCGCGAAGGCTGGTATTCCGATTACATCCTCGGCCTCTTTGCGATCGCGCTTCTCGCGGCGTTCAGCTTCATCGTGTGGGAGCTGCGCGCGCCGCAGCCGCTGGTCAATCTGAGAGTCCTCGCCAACGCGCAGTTCACCGGGGCGGCGACCGTGGCCTGCATCTTCGGTGCCGGGCTGTTCGGTTCGACCTATCTCGTGCCGTTGTTCGTGCAAACGGTCCAGCACCTGACACCGCTTTCTGCGGGTCTCATGCTGATGCCGGCGGGGCTGGTCATGGGCGTTCTAATGCCGTTCGCCGGTTATCTGGCCGACCGGGTTCCCGCCCGCACCCTGATCATCTCGGGCTTGTTGTGCTTCGCCATCTCGTCCTACTGGCTAGCCCAAGTCGATGCCAACATGTCGTTCTGGACCATCGCATGGTGCGTGATCATCTCGCGCCTCGGCCTGAGCCTCATCAAGCCCACGCTCAATCTCGCCGCGCTGCGCTCACTGCGGCCGGAGCTTCTCGGCCAGGGCGCGGGCATGATCAATTTTTCGCGCCAGCTCGGCGGGGCCTTCGGCGTGAACTTGCTCTCGGTTACCCTTGACCGCCGTACCTTCTTTCACAGCGACATGCTGACCAGCCTGCAGACAGCCGGCAACAGTGCCACGGCCGAGCTCTTGCGGGTGATGGAAGCAATACTGGCCCGGGCCGGCGCGCCGCCGGAGCTGCAATCAGCGGGGGCGCTCGATTATCTGGGCCGCGTCGTCTATGCCCAGGCTTACACCATGGGCTTTCGCGACAGCTTTCTCATCGTCGCGATCGTCTTCGTACTGGGATTGATTCCCGCCTGGATCATGGGACGGGAAAAGCCTGCCGCCGCTGTGTGACGCATTAAGTAAGTGGCGGCTCCCGCGCCCCGGGGGGCGGAGAACTGTCGCTCAATACCCGGCTGAGATGCTGCCGTGGCTGGCGCATGATCCTTCGACCATGGATCTTTCAATGCCCAGAAGCGCAAATAGCGGATCCTGTCTCCAGTGAGCGACAATCATTAAGTTTTTCTAAGCCATCCCTTGAGATTTCATCTTGCAACTCATGGAACCTAACCTCTCGTTTTGCATCGAATATTTGTTACCTGATGAGAGGGAAGCCCCATGAGTAATATGACAAAAAGATTTCATTATCCGACGGCCGATGAACTGCACGCGATCGAGACGGCCGCACGGCGCGCGCAAATCAAAGAGATGTTCCGCCTCGCAAGACTGGGCGCAAAGAGCGCGAGGGAATTGGTTGTGCGCGCTGCCACTGCTATCGCACGAGTGCGCCGGCGCCCCGCGACGGTCGCGCGCCACAGCGCTTAAGAGCAGCTCTCGGCCGTCCGCGGCGCGCCCAAGCTAACCTCCTCCTCCGGCTTGGGCCTCGCGGACGGCCGACCTTTTTCAGGTGATGAGAACGGGTGATGGCGGACCCTTTTAATTCAACGACGCTTCATCCCGCCATCAACATCCATCACCAGTAATCACCACGGACCGCAGGCGTCGCTGCGGGACGCCTAGAGCGTCGGGCTGCTGAATTCCCCGCCCAAGGCGACGAGCCCCCACGGCGGCAGCTGCGCGTCGGTGCTGAAGCTGAAATGGCCCGCAGCAGCCCGCGCATCGCGGAAGATGCGCTGCAACGGATACCGGTCGAAGATGCCATTGGCGCCAGCCATCTCGTGCAGCGAGTCCACGGCCTCCACGCACAGCCTCGCTGCGAGCGCGCAGTTGCGCTTGTAGCGGAGCCGCGTTTCCGTGTCCAGCGTGCCGCCGCCTTCGTAGACGCCCTGGGCCTCGGCACAATCGTTGCGCAAAAGTAGCGCTGCCGCGTCTATTTTCGCCCCGGCAGCGCTCACCCTAAGCTGCACTGTTGGGAACTCGCGCATCTTGGCGCCGGTGTAATTGGTGCTGCGCGACTTGACGTGATCGATGGTGATTTCCAGCGCGGCGCGCGCGTTCCCGACCATGCAACCGCCGATGCAATGGCCGCCAAGCGCGGTGGTGGGAATGCGGTAGTGCGGGTTGCGGTGAATTTCCAGTCCGGGCCACGAGTGTCCCTCGCGCGCGACGTACATCGACAGCACGCGGTACGCCGGCACGAACACGTCCTTGCAGCGCACCGTCTTGCTGCTCGTTGCCCGCATGCCGAGCGTGTGCCAGTCGTCGACGACCTCGTAGTCGGAGCGATGGAGCAGGCAGTAAACGTAATCGACGGGTTTGCCGCCTTCGCGCACGATGCAGGCAAGCATGCTCCAGTTGGAATGGTCGGTGCCTGAAGAAAAGTTCCATTCGCCCGAGAGCACGATGCCGCCGTCGGCCGGCGCGCCGCGGCCTTGTTGATAAGCGATGCCCGATGCGATGCCCGCGTCGGGATCCTGGCTCCAGACTTCCTCTTGCGCCTTCGGGTCCCACCACACCAGGTTGCGATGATGGGATGCGAGATTCGCGACCACCCAGCCCACTGAAATGTCCCCGCGCGCGAGCATCTCCGGGATATCGAAATAGGCGATGAAGGGCAATTCCATGCCGCCGCGGACCTTGGGCTGAAGGTAGCGCAGCATGCCGGTGCGGTTCAGCGCGTCCATCACTGCGGGCGTGAGCTTGCGGGCTTCCTCGCACTTCGGCGCCTGCTCGCGCAGGAACGGGACCAGCTCGTGCGCCCGGCGCATGGCCTCCTTGTAGCCCACGTCCGAAAACCCTGCCGCTGGTTTCGTCATGTCCATCTCTCGATCTCCCTTCACTTTCCTGCGCTTGCTCAGCAAGCCCCCGATTCTAGTCCACAAAGTGTTGACGGAAAATTGCGCCCGCGTTTGCGGCCGGATCAGGCCTCCGCTGCATACGCGACAGCGAAGCCCGCCTGAGAAAGGCGTTCCACTAACCTTTTGCGGTGATACCATAGGCGCGAATCGAGACCGCGCAAGACGGTCATCGCAGCCACTTCTGTGAGGAGCCCCGCCGGTGAAGGCGCCGCCATTTGCTTATGTCCGGGCTCGTAGCCTGGGCGAAGTCTTCGACCTGCTCGAGCACCATGGCGAAAGTGCCCGCCTGCTCGCGGGAGGGCAGAGCCTGCTCGCGTCGCTTAACATGCGGCTCGCCGCCCCCGAGCTTTTGATCGACATCACGCATATCGCGGAGCTTTCCGGCATCGAGGTGCGTGGCCGCAAGATCCGGATCGGTGCGCTCGCGACCCACGCTGAGATCCAGCGCTCGGCTGAAATCGCCAGGCATTTGCCGCTTCTCTCGCAGGCCGCCCCGCATATCGCGCACGTCGCGATTCGCAACGTCGGCACTTTCGGCGGCAGCCTCGCGCACGCCGATCCAGCTGCGGAGTGGCCTGCCTGTTGCGTCGTGCTCGACGCGCAGTTCGTGCTCCGGAGCAGAGCGGGAACACGACGCGTCGCCGCGCGAGAATTCTTTCAAGGGCTCTATGCAACAGCTTTGCGCCCGAACGAGATCCTCGCGCAAGTCGAAGTCGCCGCCACCGGAACTAACTGGCGCAGCGCGTTCGTCGAGCTTTCACGCCGGCGCGGTGATTACGCGACCGTCGGCGTGGCCGCGCTCGCTAGGAAAAGTGCACGCGGCGTGCTATCGGATCTGCGCGTGGCATTCCTTGGCGTGGGCCCGGCACCCGCGCTGGCGCGCGCGTCAATGGCGGCACTCGAGGGCAAGCGCGTCTCGGCGGACACGATCGCGGCCGCAGGCGAAGCCCTCGGCCAGGATCTCGAGCCCAGTGCCGACTTGCACGCGGCGGCAAGCACCAAGCTCCACCTCGCGCGCGTGATCACAGGCCGTGCGCTCACGGCGCTCGCCGCATGAGACGTAAAAAGGAAATTCCGCTGGAACACGCGCCGGAGATAACGGTCACGGTGAACGGCACGATCGTCACGCGCCGCGTTCCCGCGCGACGGCACCTGATAGACTTCCTGCGCGAGGAGCTGGGCCTCACTGGTTCGCACACCGGCTGCGAGCACGGCGTATGCGGGGCGTGCACCGTCCGCGTCGACGGGCGCATTGTGCGAGGCTGCCTCATGCTCGCCGTGCAGGCCGATGGCCGGCGGGTCGACACCATCGAAGGCCTGTCCGATTCGGGTGAGCTCGGCGAGCTGCAGGAGGCGTTCCACCGCCGCAACGCGCTGCAGTGCGGTTTCTGCACGCCGGGCATGCTGCTCGCCGCGCAGGACCTCGTTGCCGGTCACCCTGACGCCTCGCGCAGCGAAATCCGCGAGCATTTGTCCGGAAACTACTGCCGCTGCACTGGCTACCAGGCGATCGTCGATGCGGTTGAGGACGTGCTCGCCGCGCGGCGGAAGAGCACGTGAACCTCGACGCAAAGGAAGACGCAGAACCGGTAACAGGATGCCAAATGCTTTTTTGCCGCCGATGAACGCCGATAAAGCCAACGTCCTGAACATTGAGCCTTGTTCGATTCTTATCGGCGTTTATCTGCGTTTATCCGCGGCTACGATCTGGTTCTAATCTCGATATGGATACGACGAACAGCGGCTACGTAGGAAAAAGCGTGCCGCGCGCGAATGCGCGGCGCCTGCTCCAGGGCCGCGGCACTTACGTAGACGACCTGCGCCTGCCGCGACTCGCGCACGTGGTTTTCTTCCGCAGCCCGCACGCGCACGCCCGCTTGCGCAAGCTCGACCTCGCCGCCGCGCGCACGATGCCGGGCGTGATCGCGGTTGTGGATGGCGCGGCGCTGGCCCCCTACTGCAAGCCGTGGGTGGGCGTGCTGGGGCATCTCAAGGGCATCAAGTCGCCGCCGCAGCACGCCATCGCGATCGGGCGCGCCTGCTGGCAGGGTGAGGCGGTGGCGGCTGTGGTAGCGGAGACCCGCGAGCAGGCCGAGGACGCTCTAGAAAAAATCGAGGCGGAATGGGAGGAACTGCCCGTCGTCGTGGAAATGAAAGATGCGCTCTCCGGCCGCCGGGTCATCCACCAGGAGCTTGGAGACAACATCTGCTTCAAGCGCGAGCTCGATACCGGCGCCGTGGACGAGGCCTTCGCAAAGGCCGACATCGTGGTCGAGGAAACATATGATTTCGGGCGCCATACCGGGGTCACGCTCGAGCCGCGCTCCATCCTCGCCGACTACAACGCAGCCGAGCACACGCTTACCGTCTACCACGCCACCCAGACGCCGCACATGATGCAGGACATCTTCTCGCGGCACCTCGACATCCCCGAGGGAAACGTGCGGGTGATCGCGAAGGATGTGGGCGGCTCGTTCGGCATCAAGGTCCATGTCTACGCCGACGAGATGGCAGCCGCCGCGCTCTCCGTCATGCTGCGCCGGCCGGTGAAGTTCGTTGCTGACCGTCTGGAGTCGTTCATATCCGATATCCATGCGCGCGAGCACACGGCCACGGTGCGGCTCGCGTGCAGCAAGGAAGGCGACATCCTCGCCTTCGACCTCGACGACCTGACCGGCATAGGCCCGTACTCGGTCTATCCGCGCACCAGCGGCATCGAAGGCAATC
The DNA here is from genome assembly GCA_001303585.1 of Betaproteobacteria bacterium SG8_41. Lineage (GTDB taxonomy): Bacteria > Pseudomonadota > Gammaproteobacteria > Burkholderiales > SG8-41 > SG8-41. The sequence continues at coordinate 33,312 of LJTT01000019.1, read as the reverse complement.
AGGTCGTCAACCTCACCGGCGGCCCGTACAAACACCAGCAATACCGCGCGAAGATGCACGTGGTGTTCACCAACAAGAACGTCACCTGCCAATACCGAGCGGTCGGGCACCCGATCGCCGTGGCCATCACCGAGGCCATCGTGGATCTCGCCGCAGCCAAGCTCGGGATGGATCCGGCAGAGTTCCGGCGGCGCAACCTCGTTCCCGACGATGCCTATCCCTACACGTTCCCCTCGGGGCTGAAGTTCGAGAAGCTCTCGCATCACCAGGCGCTCGACCGTCTGCTCGAACTGATGGATTACAAAGCGTTGCGCACAGAGCAGGCTGCGCTGCGCGCGAAAGGCGTCTACCGCGGCATCGGGCTAGCAGCGATGATCGAGGTCACCAACCCCTCGCCCGCCTTCTACGGCGTGGGCGGCGCCCGCATTTCGTCGCAGGATGGCGCCACGCTGCGTTTCGAGCCGACCGGCACGATCACCTGCCTCGTCAGCGTCACCGAGCAGGGCCAGGGTACCGAAGGCGCGTTCGCGCAAGTCGCCGCCAGCGCGCTCGGCGTGTCCATCGACCGCGTGCGTGTGGTGACCGGGGATACGGCGGTCACGCCTTATGGGGGCGGCACGTGGGCCTCCCGCGGCGCCGGCATCGGCGGCGAGGCCGTGCTGCAGGCGGGCAAGGTGCTGCGCGAGCGCATTCTCGAGGTAGCGTCGGCGATCCTCAAGACCGACAAGAGCGAGCTCGACATCGCGAGCGACGAGATCGTGAGCAAGGTGAGCGGCGAGCCGCGCCTCGAGCTCTCCGAGCTTGGGCGCGTCGCGTACTTCCGTCCCGACACGCTGCCGATGGATTTCCAGTCCCAGCTCATGGTCACGCGCCATTACACGCCCCGCAGCTACGGCTTTACCTTCACGAACGGCATCCAGGCCTCGCTCGTCGAGGTCGACGCCGACACCGGCGCGGTGACGCTGCTCAAGCACTGGTGCGTCGAGGACTGCGGCACCGTGATCAACCCGATGCTGGTCGATGAGCAGATCCGCGGCGGCATCGCGCAAGGCATCGGTGCCGCGCTCTACGAAGAGTGCCTCTACAGTCCGGAAGGGCAGCTGCTCAACGGCAACCTTGCGGACTATCTGCTACCGATGGCGGGCGAGATGCCCGACATCATTGTCGCGCACGTAACGACGCCAACGCAGACCTCGGAACTGGGTGCGAAAGGCGCGGGCGAAGCGGGCACCGCCGGCGCGCCTGCCGCCGTGATGAATGCCATCAACGATGCGCTTGCCCCGTTCGGCGCGCGTGTGACGGCACAGCCATTCACGCCGGAGCGGATCTTGAGAGCCCTGGGCAAGGTCTCGTGACCCATGACCGTGTCACGAATGGTGAATGGTGAATGATAAATTTCGAATCATGAATAATGGTTGAGGAGTGACAACTGGCGACGGGGCTGTCCACTCACCATTCCCGCAGTTATAAGATAAAAGCAAGAAACGGTCCGATTTGACAGGCCGGAGAGCGCAGTGCAAGTATTGGCGTCCGCCGCAAACACACCGGAGGGGAGGATATGAAAATAGTGAGGACCATTGCCAGAATCCTTGCGATCCTGGCGCTCATGGCTTCGGGCAGCGCGCTCGCCCAGAAGCCGATCAAGATCGGGTTCAGCATGGCGCTGACCGGCGGTCTCGCCGGCGCGGGCAAGGCCGCCCTCATCGCCATGGAAATCTGGCGCGACGACACGAACAAGAATGGCGGACTGCTGGGCCGGCCCGTGGAGTTCGTCTATTACGACGACGCGACGCAGCCCGCGAAGGTTCCCGCGATCTATACCAAGCTTCTCGAGGTCGACAAAGTGGATCTGGTGGTCTCGAGCTACGGCACCAACGAGATCGCGCCGGCGATGCCGATCGTGATGCGCAAAAAGCTGGTCTTCCCCTCCCTGTTCGGGCTGGCGGTAAACGACGAGTTCAAATACAACCGCTACTTCCAGATCATGCCGTCAGGACCCGAGCCGAAGACGGACTGGTCAAAAGGCTTCTTCGAGCTCGCGATGGCACAGAACCCGAAGCCCAAGACCATCGCGATCGTCTCGGCAGATGCGGAGTTCTCCCTCAACGCGGCGGGGGGTGCGCGCAAGAACGCCCAGCGGCTCGGCATGAAGATCGTGTACGACAAGACCTATCCGCCATCGACCACGGACTTCACGCCAATCGTGCGTGCCATCCAGGCAACCAACCCGGACATCGTGTACGTGGGCTCGTACCCGCCGGATTCGGTAGGCATGGTCAAGGCGGCCAACGAGGTCGGCCTGGCGGCGAAGATGTTCGGCGGCAGTATGGTGGGCCTGCAGTTCGCGGCGATCCAGAAAAACCTCGGCCCGATGCTGAATGGCATCATCAACTACGACTTCTGGGTGCCGGAGCCGACTCTCGACTTCCCCGGCGTCAAGGAATTCCTGGCGAAGTACCAGGACGCGGCCAAGGGCAAGGGCGTCGACCCGCTCGGCCACTATCTGCCGCCTTACGCCTATGCCTACCTCCAGGTCCTGGGGCAGTCGGTGCAGGCGGTAAAAAGCCTCGACCAGGCCAAACTCGCCGCGCACATGCACAAGACGACTTTTGACACGGTGGTCGGCAAGGTGAAATTTGGCAGCAACGGCGAATGGGCGAAGAGCCGTGTGTTATTCGTCCAGTTCCGCGACGTCCAGCCTAACAACCTCGAGCAGTTCGCGGGCCCCGGCAAGCGCATCGTGCTGCACCCGAAGGAGTGGAAGTCGGGCGAAATCGTCTATCCGTACAAGAAGTAGCCTGCACATCAGGCAGGAGCCCGCGCAGCGGTGCTGTCGCTCGATCTCTTCGCGAACGCCATCGTCGCGGGCGTTCTGCTCGGCGGTTTTTACGCAGCCGTGGCAATCGGGCTGGCCATTGCCTTTGGCCAGCTCGACATCGTCAACATCGCCCACCCGGCGTTCGTCATTGTCGGCTCCTACATCGCCTACATCGTCAATACCCATTTCGGGCTTGACCCGGTGCTGATCGGGGTACTGGTCGCACCGGTCTTCTTCCTCGTCGGGGTTGGGATCTATCGCATCTATTACGCCGCATTCGAACGTACCGGGCAGGAATCCCTGAGCGGGCTCGCCTTCTTCTTCGGCCTGATGTTCATCATCGAGGTGGTACTGATCCTCGTCTACGGCGTGGACTATCGCCTTGTCAGAGCCGGCTACATCGGTGAGACCATTGAGGTGGGCTTCGTCGGCATCCCGCTGCGCATGCTGGTGCCGTTCGTGGTCGCCATCACATGCACGAGCGCGATCTACCTGTATCTCTCGCGGACGTTCACCGGGCGCGCGATTCTCGCGGTAGCCCAGGACCGCCTGGCACTGCAGTTGATGGGCGCCGACCCGGTGCGCATCAAGCAGTTCGCCTTCGGGCTCGCCATCGCTACGACCGCGATCGCCGGTTCACTCCTGATCATCATCGGCCCGGTTGAACCGTCGGTGGGCCGGCTCTATATCGGGCGCGTGTTTGCGATCGTCGTCCTTGGCGGCATGGGCAGCATCTCGGGAATGTTCATTGCCGCGCTGATCCTGGGCATCGTGGAGACGCTGGTGGCAACCTTTATGGGCCCGTCGTGGGCGCCGGCGGTCGCCTTTGGTCTGCTGCTGCTGACGCTGGCGGTGCGCCCTGCTGGACTTCTCGGCCGTTAGACGATGAAGATCAGCGCTTTCTGGATCTGCATCGCTGTCATCTTTTTGGGCGGCCTCGCGTTCACCGAGGTGGCGACCAACGAGTACTACTTCACCGCTCTTTACGTAATCCTGCAGGCGACCATCATGGCGATCGCCTGGAACATTCTGGGCGGATTCACCGGCTACGTGAACTTTGGCAGCGCGGCGTTTTTCGCCGTGGGCGCGTACACGGCCATCGCGCTCGACAAGGCGCTGGGCCTGCCACTGCCGCTGTTGATCGTCGCCGCGGCCGTGGTGTGCGGCCTCATCGGCCTGGGGGTGGGCTACCTCACCTTGCGCCTCAAGGGCGTCTATTTTGCGATCGCCACACTGGCGATGGCCATCGTGCTCGAAACGCTGGTGACCAACTGGACCTACGTGGGCGGTGCGCGAGGCGCCTACATCCTTACCCCGGAAAACCACCTCTGGTTCGACAGCTACATCCAGATGCTCTTCATGCTGATGCTCGTGCTGACACTGGGCTCAGTGGCGATTTCCCGCAAGCTCAACTCCTCGCGCCTGGGCCGCGGGCTTGCCGCGATTCGTGACGACGAAGTCGCGGCCGAGTGCGCGGGCGTGCCGACGCTGCGCCTTAAGCTCATCTCGACCACCGTGATGGGCGCCATGATGGGCGTCGCAGGCGCGCCCTACCCGTTCTTTGTCACTTTCGTCGATCCGGTCTCGGCGTTCAATCTCTTCGTCGCCGTGAACGCAATCGCCATGCCGATGATCGGGGGCACGGCGCACTGGATCGGCCCCGTGATCGGCGCCCTGCTGGTGGGCTCGATGCAGGAGATCATCACGGTCAACGTGTCCTCGGAGTTGAACGTGCTCATCGTCGGCGTCATGCTGGTCCTGTTCATCAGTCTCGCGCCCCAGGGCATCGTCGGGCTGGTGCAGAAGCACGTCCTGAGGCGCCGGCGGTGAGCTCCGCTGTTCTCCAGGTGACGGGCCTCACGAAGCGCTTCGGCGGCTTCGTGGCACTGCAGGGCATCGACCTTCACTTGAGCAGCGGAGAGCGCCTCGGGCTGATCGGCCCCAACGGCTCGGGCAAGACGACCCTCATCAACTGCGTCTCCGGGGCGCTCTACAATGACGAAGGCACGATCGTCTTCGAAAATGAGGACATCACCCGCACCCCGCCCCACCAGCGCGCGCGTCTGGGCCTTGCACGCAGCTTCCAGATCCCCAAGCCTTTTCACAGCATGACGGTCCTCGAAAACCTGCGGGTTCCGCTCGAATACGCCGCATGGTCACGCTCGGAGCACCGCCATATCGTGGATGAGGCGATGGCGGTGCTGGAGATGATCGGCCTCAAACACCGCGCCAATGTGAATTCCGCCGCGCTGACGCAGGTAGAGATGCGCAAGCTCGAGCTCGCGCGAGCGCTCGCCGCAAAGCCCAGGTTGCTGGTATCGGACGAAGCGATGGCCGGCCTCTCTGGCTCGGAAGTCGATGAGATCCTGGAGATCCTCCTCGCCCTCAACGCGCGCGGCGTTGCGGTGATCATGATCGAGCACGTCATGCGCGCGGTGATGAAGTTCTCCGAACGCATCGTCGTGCTGGTTGCCGGCCGCAAGATCGCCGATGGCGACCCGCAGGCGGTCGTCGCGAACGAGGAAGTGATAAAGGCCTACCTTGGCGAGTAAGGCCGTGACCGGTAAAGCGAGTTAAGCCACGATTCACGTTTCACGATTGACGATTCACGAACAGACAAATGGCTTGCAGCATACGTGTCGATGAAGTGAGCGCCGGCTACGGCGCGGTGCAGGTGCTGGAATCGCTTTCGCTCTCGGTCAATGACGGAGAGACAGTGGCGCTCCTCGGCACCAACGGCAACGGCAAGAGCACGCTCATGAAATGCATCATGGGCATCGTGCGGCCGACCGCCGGGCGTATCACCGCGGTAATCGACGATGTCGAGCACGATCTCTTCGGCAAGGCGCCCGAGCAGATCGTCGATCTTGGCATCGCGCTCGTGCCCGAGGGGCGGCGGCTGTTTCCGAAGCTCACCGTCGAGGAGAACCTGCTGCTCGGCGCCTACCGCAGCGCGGCGCGTGAACGCATCCCCTACAACCAGGCATTCTGCTTCCACGCTTTTCCGCGGCTCGCGGAGCGCCGCCGCCAGCTCGCGGGCAGCCTCAGCGGCGGCGAACAGCAGATGCTCGCGCTCGCCCGCTCGCTGATGACCGCGCCCAAGATTTTGCTGATCGATGAGCCTTCGGTCGGTCTGGCGCCGATTCTCGTCAAGACCACCATCGACAAGATTCTGGAGCTGAAGGAGCGCTTCGGACTGACGGTGCTCATGGCTGAGCAGAACTTCCACCAGGCAATCCGCATCGCCGACCGCGGCTACGTGATTGTCCACGGCCGCATCGAATACGAGGGCGCCTCGCGCGCCGACCTTGCTGACAACGAGCTGGTCCACCGGCTCTACATGGGGCTGTAGGCGCCCGCTGCGGGCTGCCACCCGGCATCGGCCGCGACTGCATGCCACGCGCCCTCATCGTCGGCGGCTCACTTGGCGGGCTTCTCGCCGGCAATCTGCTGCTTCGGGCTGGCTGGGATGTCGAGGTCTTCGAGCAATCCGGAGAGGCGCTCTCCGGGCGCGGTGCGGGTATCATTTCGCATCCCGAGCTCTACGAGGCGTTGCGGGCCATCGGCATTCCGCTGGACGAGGGTTACGGGATCGACATCCCCCTGCGCATCACCTACGACCGCGCAGGCGCCATGATCGCGACGCTGAGCTCGCAGCAGGTCTTCACGAGCTGGGGCCGGCTCTACCAGCTGCTGTCCTCGGTATTTCCGCCCGAGCGCTATCACTTCGGCCATGCATTCACTCGCTACAGTGAAAGCACGGCCGGCATCACCGCCCACTTCGCGAATGGCGAGGCAGCGCGTGGCGATTTCCTGATCGGCGCCGACGGCGTCCGCTCGGGCGTTCGCGCGCAGTTCGCGCCCGCCGTGCGCCCATGCTATGCGGGCTATGTCGGGTGGCGGGGCCTCGCCGACGAGAACGCCGTCTCGCGCGAGGCGCACCGCGAGCTCTTCGACAAATTCGCGTTCTGCCTGCCGCCGCGCGAGATGATGCTGTGCTACCCGATCGCGGGTTTCACCAACTCGACGCGCCCGGGCGAGCGCTGCTTCAACATCGTGTGGTACCGCCCGACCGAGGAAACGCGTGAGCTGCCGCAGTTGTGCACGGACATCAACGGTCGGCACCACGAGCTGTCGATTCCACCGCCGCTGATCCGGCCCGAGGTGCTGGCGGAGCTAAGCGCTGCGGCCAACGCACTGCTCGCACCGCATCTCGCCGAGGTGGTGCGGCACACGCGCCAGGCCTTTTTCCAGCCGATCTTCGACGTCGAGTCAACCTGCATGGCGGCGGGCCGGGTCGCGCTCCTCGGCGACGCCGCCTTCGTCGCGCGCCCTCACTGCGGCATGGGCGTGACCAAGGCCGCGGGCGACGCCATGGCTCTCGTCAGTTTTCTGCGGGAGACGGAGCGCGATGTCACGCTGGCGCTGGCGCGTTATGATCAGCTGCGACGGCGATTCGGCGCCGCCGTTGTCGCCCACGCACGCGAGCTCGGCTCCTGGCTGCAGGGCACGGACACGCCCGAGGCAAGGCGCCACCACACACCGGAGGCGGCCATGGCCGAGATCGCGATTGCGCGGGACTACGTGTGAAGGACGCGCCAGCGGCCGGCGTGATCAGGCATTCCCTGCGCGCGGGAGCAGGCCGCCGCTGTCGATCATTTTTGCGAAAGCGGGCCCCGTGATGCCGGCCTCCGCGGCAATCGCTTCGGTGTGCTCCCCGAGATGGGGAGTCCCGTCCTTCAACGGCGGCTTCATACGGGAAAACCGGGCGGGGAACGCGCGGACCCGCGTCTTGCCGCCCCCGCGCATCGCGACCTCCTTGACGATTCCGAGCGCGGCAGTCTGCGGGTGCGCCATCGTCTCATCCGAACTCACGTAGGCGGCGGCATTGCCCGCATGCTTGCGGATCAAGGAAACCAGCGCCTCGGCCGGAAAGCGCGCAAACTCTTTCTCGTACTCTTCGCGCAGCTCGTGCACTCTGATGCCGTGTCCGGTCGTTGTGCGACCGGTCTTGTCGAAACGCGGATCGTCGAGAAAACGGGTGAGACCGGCCTCCTGCGCGAAGTCGACCCAGCCTGCCCGGCCCTCGGCGCCCACTGAGCCGCCGAACGCAAAAAAGATCGGCTTGTCGGCGGTCTTCCAGCCGCGTTCGGGCGGATTGTTCGCGCCGCCCACGCGCGGCCCCGAATACACGTCGGGGTCGGACTGCGCCGCGAGGTGAATGCTTTTCATCGACAACAGCGAATTCAGCAGCGAGAGATCGACGCGCTGGCCGCGGCCGTCGCGATTGCGCCGGTAGAGCGCGGCCATTACCGCCTGCGCGGCAAAGATGCCCGTGCCCGTGGAAGCGACATCCGCGCCGAGCCTGAGTGGCGGCTGCTCCTGCGTGCCGAGGTAGCGCGTGTATCCAGCCATCGCCTGTGTGGTCAGCTCCGACCCGCGCTGCCGCGCCATCGGGCCTTTGCGGCCGAGCGGGCTGATGTGCACCGAGACGAGGCGGGGATTGTCGGCGTAGATCTCCTCGCTCACTGCTCCGATACCAAGCCGCTCGAGCTCGTCCGCAGCGCGGTCCGTGATGAACACATCCGCCGAGGCCAGCAGCGCGCGCAGCAGAGGCGCGGCCTCTTCCGGCCGGTGGCCCAGCGCAAGCGAACGCTTGCCGCGATTAAGATGGAAGAACGACGCGCTCATGCCGTCCTGCGCCATCGCAGGAACGGCCTCGCGCATCCAGTCCCCGTCGGCGGTCTCGATCTTGATGACCGCGGCGCCGAGATCGGCGAGGCGCGTTGCGGCCAGCGGGCCGGCGGCGCCTTCGGCAAACTCGACGATCTTCACGCCATCAAGCATCACTGCGCCCCGCTCGTCCCGATGCAGCCACAGTCGGAAGGCCAGCCAGAATCTCTTCCGAGTTCTCTCCGGGTGTTGCCGGAGGCCGGACCACGCAGGGCGTCCGGGAGAAATGCCACGGCACGCCGCCGACGGAGATCTCTCCCCAGTGCAGCGTGTCGAGGCGCGCGATCATCTCGTTGTCGATCACCTGGGCGTGGTGACGGAAGGTCTCGAAATCGTGCGCCAGGCCGGCGGCGACGCCGTGGCGCTGCAGCACGCGCAGCCACCAGATCGCCGGCCGAGACTGCAGAACCGGTTCGATCGCCGCATCGAGCGCTTCGCGGTTTTCCACGCGCGACTGGTTCGTCAGAAAGCGGGGGTCAGCCGCGAGCGTCGGCTGCTCGATTGCGGCGCAGAACTTGCTCCATTCATGGTCGCTGTGCACTGTCAGAAAAATGTAACGGTCCAACGCTGCGTAGGCGCGGTCCGGCGCGAGCGCCGGTGACGCGCTGCCGCGCGGGACGGGCACGAGCCCCGCGCCTAGCAGCTCGGCAATCCGGGTGTACTGGATTTCCAGCGCGGCCTCGAGCATCGAAATCTCCACCTTCTGCCCTGCGCCGGTCTGCTCGCGCTCAAGCAACGCCGCGAGGATCGCCTCGGTGGCGACCGCGGCAGTGGTAAGGTCGATAAACCCGGTAAAGCGAAATGCCTCCACCCCTTCGCCGGGGGCGCCGTTGGCACGGGCGAATCCCGAGAAGGCCTGCATGATCGGGTCGGCGCATCCGGCTTTCGACAGCGGACCGGTTTCGCCAAAGCCCGAGATCGAGCAATAGATCAGCCTCGGGCTGACGGCGCGCACCGACTCGTAGTCCAGCTTGAGCCGCTCGATCACACCGCCGCGGAAGTTCTGCACGAAAACGTCGCAGGTGCCGAGCAGCGCGAGCGCCGCTGCGCGGTCATCGCTGCGTTTCAGATCCAGCGTCATGTTCTTCTTGTTCACGTTCATGGAGATGAAGTTGGTGCCCATCCCCTTCTGCGTCGGCATGACCCAGCGCGTGCCGTCGCCCGCTGGCGGCTCCACCTTGATGACCTCGGCGCCGAGCATGCCGAGCAGCGCGCCGGTCCATGGCCCCGCGGCCATGATGCTCACGTCCAGCACGCGAATACCGGCGAGAGGGCCCCCCGCGCCTCGCTCTTTGCCCGGCATCTTTGGCCCTTCGCAGTTCACAGCGCGCGCAACGATTCCACGACCTTGCGCTCCACCACGATACCTTCCTTTCGCCGGCGCTCGCGCTCGCGCCTCGCCCGCTCGGACGGAATGCGGATCTCGTCCACGCCCGGCTGCCGCGGTGTCGCCTTAATCTGGCGCACGTATTCGGACATCTGGTGCGGGAACTCGCCGCCCGGCAGCATCACGTTCGGGTCGACCACCCAGAAAAGGAACCCATAATCGCGCACCTGACCTTTCCCCAGGGCCGCGCCCGCGAGCAATCCCAGCGCCTGAATTGCGAAGGAGAGCCCGTAGCCCTTGTGGCCGCCGAAGGGTGCAACCCCGCCCTTCAGCACGGCGGTGGCATCGCGCGACGGGTTCCCATGCTCATCGAAGCCGACGCCCTGAGGCAGGGGTTCCCTGAGATGCGCGTGCAGCATCACCTCGCCCCACATGAACGAAGCGGTGCCCATGTCGAAGATCACCGGCCCTTCGTCCGAAGGAAACCCGAAGCAGATCGGGTTGGTGCCGAGCATCGGCCGTGCGCCCCCCGGCGGCAGCACGCGCGGATACGCGCTCGAGGCGTGGAATGCGACAAGCCCTTCGCGGACAATCTTCTCGACGAAATATGCGTTGCGGCCGCTGTAATAGCTGTTGTAGGCCCCGACCGACGCCATCCCGGCCGTGCGCGCCTTTCGAATCGCCACTTCCGCGGCCCGATACGCCGCGATGTAGCCGACATTGTTGCCGCCGTCGAGCAGCGCGGATACCGGCGTCTCGTGCACGACGCGCACGGGCGTTCGGTTGCTCCGCGTCTTCTCATCGCCGGCAATTGCGAGAATGCGCGGCAATCCAGCGAAGCGGTAGCCGCACAGAGAATTGTCGACCAACTGGTCGACAATGATGGCCGCGTCTTCGCCGCCGTATCCGACGCGCTCGAGCGCGCTGCGGCCAAGCTCGGTCGCCTCGGCCACGCTCAAACGCACCGTCTCGGGCGTGTCGGCGTCGAGGAGCGCGCCGCCCGCCTGTGTGTCCGCCCCCATGATCATTTACCCGCCGATGCCGGCCTGAACTGCAACAGCGTGATCTCGTCGGTAACATCCTCGTATGCTGCCTCGACCGGCATGCCGATCCGGATCGCATCGAGAGCGCAGTCGAGCAGGTTTGTCGTGAGCCGCGGGCCTTCCTCCAGCTGCACCTGCACGACCGCGTAGGGAACGCGCTTCTCGAACCAGGGCGTCCACGCCTTGTGATAGACGACGTAGTTGTGCAGCGTGCCGCGCCCGCTCATGGGCGACCACGCGAAATCCATCGAGAAGCAGAACGGGCAGGCAGGCCCGATCGGGTACCAGGCCTTGCCGCATGAGTTGCAGCGCTGCAACTTGAGCTGACGCTGCTTCGCCGCCTCCCAGAAGGGAATTTCTTCCGGGTAGATGACGGGCAGGTAGCGTCCGGTGCGGTCGTCCTTGACTTTAAGCGAGGGCTGCATCGGTATCACCTCCGGAAGATGACGGATTCACCGAGGAAACTGCCGTACTGGATGATGTTGGCGTCCTTGACCTGGCGCTCGCCGCACTCGTGGCGCAGCTGCCGCACCGCCTCGATGAACAGGTTCCAGCCAATGACGTGCCCCTCGGACAGCAGTCCGCCAGACGTATTGATGGGCAGCTCGCCACCGATCTCGATGCGCCCGCCCTTCACGAATTCGCGCGCCTCGCCGGGACCGCAGAAGCCGAAGCGCTCGAGCCCGAACAGGACGAGCGGGCTGAACGCGTCATAGGTGATCAGCGCATCAACGTCCTTGCTGGTGATGCCCGCCATCTCGTAGGCATAAAGGTCTTCTTTCGTCGGCGTGTATTTGTAAACTTCCTGCTGCGCGACGCCCAGCCCGGGCAGCGTCAGGTTATGAAACTGCCGCCCGGCGTGCACACCCTGCATGCCTGAGACGTAAACCGGCGGCTTGCGGCAGTCGCGCGCGCGCTCGGCCGAAGTGATGATCAGGCAGGCGCCACCGTCGTTGTTCTGGCAGCAGTCGAACAGGCGCAGCGGCTCGATGATCCAGCGCGACTTCAGGTAATCCTCGATACTCATCGGGTCGCTGCGCACCGAGAGCGGATTGAGACGGGCATGTTTGCGAAAAGCAACCGCAATCGGCGCGAGGTCCGCGTTGCTGCCGCCATACATGTGAAAGTAGCGCTGCGCGGCGATCGCCGCGCCGAAAACCGGACCCAGCGCACCGTAGGCCGGGCTTTCCCCGTGCGGGCCGAGGCCTTGGCGCCACATCTCGAAGTCGGCCGTCTGTCCGTACGCCTTGCGCCGGCGGCCGTGCACGATAGCTACCGCCTTGGCCATGCCGGTGGCCACCGCCAGCGCGGCGTGCTGCAGCATCGGCGCGACGAACCGGCCGTGGCTCCATCCCTGGTAGGAATAGCGAACGTCCGTTCCGACGGCCTCGAGAAAACGGTCGTAGTCGGAACCGAAGGACAGCATGATGATGCCGTCGACGTCCCCGCGCTTCATCCCGGCATCATCGAGTGCCAGCTGATAAGCCTCGACAGCCAGCGAGAGCGGCGTGCGCTCCGGATACTCGCCGATGAGCAGTCCCGTGCCGCACACGGCGGTCCTGTCGCGAAGGGCTCGTGCGACCTCAGTCATTCCCGCGCTCCCGAGTTTGAAGTGGCCCGCTGGCGGACGGCAACGCCAGGCGCCGGAAGGCGGTCCGGCGCCGCGCGCACTCGCACAGGGGTCAGCCAGATGGTAAGCAGCAACTTTACTGGTGTCAAATAACAATTGACCCCGAGGCGCCTGTTTGGTTAGTCTGGCTGGCACCAGCATGGGAACGATCCGCAACAGCGAACGCACGCGACGCCGCGTGCTCGATGCCGCGACCCTGGAATTCTCCGAGCGCGGGTTCGACGGCGCGCGCCTCTCGGAAATCGCCCGCCGCGCGCGCGTCAGCAAGCAGCTGATCCACCACCACTTCCGCAGCAAGGACGCGCTGTTCAACGCCGTGCACGACATAAAATTCCGCCCGGAGGTCGAATGGGACGAGCCGCTCCCGGAGAACCCGTCGCGCCTGTTTGCCGAGCGTTTCAGGATGCGGGCGAGGGATCTCGCCTACATCCGTTTCCTCACCTGGGAAGCAGCGGGCAGAAGAAAGAATTCAATCCCCGGCGAAGAGGCGCGCCGGCGCCGCATCGCGCAATACGGCGCCGGGCTCCGTCTCATGCAGGCGGAAGGCAAGCTGCCACGCGAAATGGATTACAGGATGATTCAGCTTGCCATCCTCTCGCTCGCGACTTATCCGATGGCGTTCCAGCAGATTACCCGCCTCGTCACCGGGCGCGCCAGTACCGACCCGGCTTTCCAGCGCGACTGGCTTGCGTTCCTGGACAAGCTCGGGGTAAGACTATTTGCGGTGCCGCCGCCCGGAAAGGGGCGCACCAGGTCAGCGCAACGAGCCTGATGAACGTCGCGCCAAAGAATGATCGCGCGCGTGTCGCGGCGGACCGATTGCCTCATGAATACCCAAAATCCTTGCACGAGGCTGCGGGCACAGATGCGGCGGGGCGCGCATGTTTTGCCTGTCGTGCAATACGTAGTAAAGTGGCACCGAACTTGCGGGCAAATAAAAAAACTGCGGGTCAAACCAGGCTCTCACGCGGGAATTCGGTGTCGATTGCCGGGCCCGTCGTCGTCAATTGATAGGAGGAAATGATGCATTCCGTTCTCAGCCGTAGTGGTGCAGCCGTCGCGTCGATTCTCTTGGCGCTCTCGTGCGCGAGCGCCTTCGCGCAATCGTTCCCGACCAAGCCGGTGCGCCTCATCCTTCCGTTCCCGCCTGGCGGGCCGAGCGACATCCAGGGACGCGCGCTGGCCCAGCAACTGAGCGTGCAGTTCGGGCAGACCGTCATTTCGGACAACCGCCCCGGCGTCGGCGGAAATTTCGGCCTCGAGGTCGCGTCCAAGGCACCGGCCGACGGCTACACGATCGTGCTCTCCTCGCCGACCGTGGCCATCAGCCCATCGCTCTACAAACGCCTGAACTACAACGCCGACAAGGACCTCGCCCCGGTTGCGCGGATGACCACCATCGAGAATGTGCTGGTCGTGCACCCCTCGGTGCCAGCAAATTCATTGAAGGAATTTGTGGCACTGGCGCGGTCCTATCGCGGCGGGCTCAACTTCGGCTCCGGCGGTGCCGGGACCACCAATCATCTCGCCAACGAGATGCTCCAGCACATTGCCAAGATCAAGATGGTCCACGTCCCGTACAAGGGCGCAACACGCGCGGCGCTGGCGTTGATCTCCGGAGAGGTGGACGAGGTGGTCGTTTCGGTTCCATCGGTCATGCCCTACATCAAGGCCGGTAAAGTCCGTCCGCTCGCGGTGCTTTCGCGCGAGCGCGTGCCGCAGCTGCCAAACGTGCCAACGGGCATCGAATCCGGTTACAAGGGCCTCGCCATATCGATCTGGTACGGCATTTTTGCGCCAGCCGGCACGCCGCGCGACATCGTGATGCGCCTGAACCAGGAAATCACCAAAGCGCTTAATTCCCCCGCTTTGAAAAAACGGCTGGTGAATCTCGGAATCGAGCCATGGCCGGGGTCGCCCGAAGAGTTTTCAAGTCTCGTGCGCAGCGAAAGAGAGCGCTTCGCGCAGCTGATCAAGTCGGCGGGCATCAAGAAACGCTGATCGCCTTGCCTCGGGTCACGCTGGATGACCGCCACGATCCCGGCCGGCGCAGCCGATGCGGCATGCGGCCGGGCTGCGCCTGCCGAACCCGCGTCGGGCGCTCCCGGTCGGCGATAGCACCCGGTCTGGGCCAGCCCTGCAAGAATGTGTCGCGCGCTGTCCCTGACATGACTTCTGTTTTTGCACCGGCAACGCTATGGCAGCTTCCCAACGCAAAATCATCACCGGCCCCGGCGCCTGGATCGGGCCGGAGATTCAGCATGACGACTCCTGGATCTACCGCGTAGACGCGGCAGCCGCGGAGGAGATCGCGGCGGCGCTTGCGCACGTGAAACGCCTCGGCGCGAAAATTCCGTTCACGGCTGACGCCTTTCCCCTGCCGCGCCTGTCCGGCGAGCTCGACCGCATCCTCGAAGAAGTCGAAAAGGGGCGCGGCTTCATGCTGATGCGCGGCATCCCGCGCCATCGCTACACCGACGAGGAATGCGAGCTGATCTACTGGGGTATCGGCGTGCATTTCGGCACGCCAGTGTCGCAGAATACGCGCGGCCATCTTCTGGGTCACGTGCGCGACGAAGGCCGGATTCAGGCCGACCCGAACGCGCGTGCCTACCAGACCAGCCAACGCATGGATTTCCACACCGACATGCTGCCCATCGATTTGCTCGGGTTGTTTTGCCTGCGCACCGCGAAATCAGGGGGCGCAAGCAAGCTCGTGAGCGCGCTTACCATACACAATGTGTTGCGCGACGAGCGTCCCGATCTGCTGGAGGCGCTCTACGGCATGTTCCATGTCGATTGGCGCGGCGAGGAGCCCGCTGGCGAACCACCCTGCTTTACGCTGCCCATGTTCAGCGAGCGTGACGGCCAGGTGACTGCGCGGATCAACAGCCTGCCCTATTACGATTCCGCCGCCCGTCATGGCGAGCAGTACCGCCCCGCGCCCATCCAGCGCGAGGCTCTCGAAAAGGTTCAGGAAATCGCCAACCGGCCGGAGTTGATGCTCAGTATGGATTTTCGGGAAGGCGACATTCAGCTTCTCAACAACCACACCCTGCTGCACGCGCGAGAAGCCTACGAGGACTACCCGGAACCCGGGCGCGAGCGGCACCTGCTGCGCATGTGGATCGCCGTTTCCGAAGAGCGCCGCCGCCCGCTCGCCGATTCTCTCGCGAGCCGCTATCGCTGGGTGCAGAAGGGCGGCATTCCGCCCAAGTCCGCAACGAGGTGATGAGTACTGGTGACGAATACTGGTGATGAGTACCGGTGATAGGTGCTGCCAGCAGCGCCAAGGCGGGCGCGTCTTCACTTACCTTTGCCGGCGCCGTTCATCACCATTTTTCATCACCATTATTCATCACCATTATTCATCACCAGTTCCCCCTCAGTGAAGCTGGGACCCCGCCGGCCGCGATGTCTGGTAGAACTGCAGGCTGATGCTCGACTCGGCACGAGCGGCGCGATCTCCAAGCTTTACCGGCTCAGCTAGCGCGGCCTGGATCTTCTGCTTCACCCGCTCCGCGTTTTCCGGCATCGCGAGATCTTCGAGGATCACGGCGAACTTCTCGTAATCGATCCGGGCGACGGTATCCGTTTCCCGCACGCAGCCCGTGATCCGCGCGGCGATCTGCTTGAGCGTCTCTTCAGCCTCCTGCTCGCTCAACGCGCCCGCGGCTACGTTCGCCGCGAGCGGCAGATCGATGGACATGACCGCGAACATCTTCTTGTTCCGGCCCGCCCGCGCCCGGGCCATGGCGAAGCGCACGCCATAGGCGCCGCCGCTCAGCAAGCCGGTAAGCGGATCGTAGATGGCAGAAGCCGGTGGCTGCGGGTGCCGGCTGCCGAGGTTGGAGAGCTTGCGGACCTCCCGCACGAGCCACCGGATGTCAGTCTGTGCCTGCGGCGGATAGGTCGGTATGCGGTCCTCGATCTCAGCGAGCTCGATCTCTATCACGGCAAATTCCCCTGCTTTCTTGAAAAATGGTGATGAATGGTGGTGATGATTACTGGTGATGAAAAATGGTGATCAAAACCGAGCGGCATTCACGGCCCCTTACTTATCACCAGTACTTATCCCTAGTACTCATCACCAGTAGTCATCACTTCTACAAGCGCCAGATCAGGCGCCCTCGGCCGCCTCCGGGTTCCACTGTCCCTTGCGCATGCGGGTGATGGTTATGCTCTTGAACACGCCGTTCTGGGTGAAGGGATCGCCATCGGAAAAGGCCTTTGCCTCGGCGCGGCTGTTCACGTTGACCACGAACAGGCTGCCGATCGCTTCCTTGCCGTCGTCGGTCTGCGTCGCGCCGGCCAGGACGAGGATGCCTTTCTGGCTCTTCAGGTAATCGCGATGCGGCTGCAGAGCCTTTTCACGGATCGCCGCAGTGTTGGGTTGGTCGACGCAGGAAATTGCCCAAAGCATGTTGAGTCTCCCCTTGATAGTTGCTGTTCAGGTGCTGGTCACTGCGCATCGTAGCTCAAGACGCTCCGCCTGACGAACTGAGGGATGGAACGCCTCGGCATGAGGGGCACGCCGGTTCGGTGGCGTGATCACACATGCCCTGATCACTGGCTCTGGGCAACTTCCCCGTGCCCTCCCGCCCTCCCTTGTCCCCGGTGACGCTCACCGCCTGTCGCGGTGTCCGGCACTTCTCTGCTAGGCTTGGAGCAGGAGGTCACCGTGGCCAATATCGACTCGAGAACGACAGGCGGTCCGCACGAGATCGTTGATCTGCGCTCCGACACGCTGACCCAGCCGACCGCGGAAATGCGTGCGGCAATGATGGCCGCCGAAGTCGGCGACGACGACTACGGCGAAGACCCCACGGTCCGCGCGCTCGAGGCGGAAACCGCGGCAGCCCTGGGAAAGGACGCGGCCGTACTCACCCCCTCGGGGACGATGGCCAACCAGATCGCGATCCTGCTGCATACGCGCCCCGGCGACTCGGTCCTCTGCGAGGACGGCGCCCACATCCACGTCTACGAAACCGGCGGCGGTGCCGCGCTTGCCGGAGTGCAATTGGATCTTGTTCCGCTCGCGGAGCGCATGTCCGATGCCGCAATCGAAGCCCGCTGGCGCCCGGAGAAAGTACATGCTGCCACCACCACGCTGCTGTGCGTGGAGAATACGCACAATCGTGCCGCCGGGCGGGTGCTCGCCGCTCGCGAGATGGCGCGCATCGCAGGCAAGGCGCACGCCCTCGGGCTGCGCACCCACTGCGATGGAGCGCGTCTCTGGAACGCGGCCGTGGCGGCGGGCGAGCCGGAGCGCGATCTCGTCGCGCATTTCGATACCGTTGCCGTGTGTTTCTCGAAGGGGCTCGGCGCCCCGATCGGCTCGGCGCTCGCCGGCCCGGCCGACGCAATGAACCGCGTGCGCAAGCTGCGCAAGCGCCTGGGCGGCGGCATGCGACAGGCCGGCGTGATCGCTGCGGCCGCGCTCTTCGGCCTGCGCGCGCGATCGCGCCTCGCCGAGGATCACCGCCGCGCTGCAGCGCTTGCGCGCGGCCTGCAAAGCCTGTCCGCGCCGGGCCGCATGCTCGACGTGCAAATTTCCGATCCCCCCACCAACATGGTGTACTGGCGCCTGCAGGGCGCCGACGGCGATGCTTTAACCGCGGCGCTCTCCGGGCGCGGCGTGCGCATGCTGCACGTCGGCGGCGGCTGGCTGCGCGCGGTCACACACCTCGGGATTACCGACGCCGGCATCGAGCGCGCGCTCGATTCGGCGCGCACCGTCTGCCGCGTGTGATGCGCGCTACTTGATGTAGAGGCGGCGCGGGCAGATTGACTGGTCGCCCAGCACCTCGCAGCCCCTCGAGGTGATGACCACCTGCTCGCTCGATCCGACGTAGCCGATACCGGGCAGAAACACGTGCATCGGGCAGTGAAAGACCTGGCCGACTTCGAGCACGAGGGGATTGCCGGGCGTGAGCGAGAGGATCCCCGCGTCCGTCCAGCGTTCGTTGGCCACGTACCCGGTGCGGTGCTGGATCTCGAAGCCTTTCGCGGTGATATAGTCGCGCGCCACCGCATCCACGTCGTGCGCCGTGCGACCCGGGCCGAGCACCTTGACCAGCCGGTCGAACGCCTCGTGCACCACGTCGAGCGCCTCGCGCACGCGGCGCGGCGGCTCCCCCATCCACACCGTGCGGATCATGCAGCCGACGTAGGTTTTCACGAAAATCCCGGGCTCGACCCAGATCCCGTCGCCGCGGGCCACGCAACGCTTCTTGCGCTCCGCCGGCGTGCGTATGGCATGCATGTGCAGCATGTGCTCGCCAACCTGACACACTGTGGCGCCCGTGGCGGAGTAGAAGTATTCGTCGCCGAGCCGTTTCTCGTGCCCCTTGCACAAGTGCATGACGATGTCCCACTCGCTCCAACCCGGCTCCAGAGCCTCGATGGTCTCGGCCAGCGCGGCGCGGTTGACCTCGTTCGCCTGGCGCACGCAGCCGAGCTCCGGATCGGAGCGGCGAATGCGGACGCCTTCCGCGCGGAAGTCGACCAGGCGCGCCTTGGGCAGCAGCGTCTGTAGCCGCTGGTACTCCTCGACCGGCGTCACCCGAAGGTTGACGCCGATGCGCTGTTGCGCCAGGCCCAGCCGCTTGAGGGTATTGGCCACGAACAGCACCGGGTCGTAGGGGTTGATGGGCCCCTCATCGGGGTACTCGACCCAGTCCTTCACGACCGAGCAGCAGCGGTGCGTCGACGCCTCCAGCCGGCGCACGATCGCCACGGGCTCGCCGCTCCAGACGATGAGCCACTGTGGGCTCTCCGCGCTGTAGTAGTCGACCCGTGTGCCGGTCAGCCAGGAAAAATCCCGCGGCATGGTCACAATCGCGGCGTCCACGCCCTTCAGGGCCATCTGCCCCCGCACGCGCCGGAGCCGATCTGCGTACTCCTCGGGCGCAAACGGCAGCTCGTAGCTGACCATCGAATACGGGTTCTCCTGCGACCGCGCCTCGCCGCTCATGGAACTCTGCGTTGTCATGGCGTTTTCACCTTGCCAAATTTCCGCCCCTCACCGGCCCATGCGAGTCGTTACCGTCTTGGGCGGAGCGTAGTCGTCGATTCCCTTCTCCCCAAGCTTGCAGGCGAATTCCAATATCTTACCCCGGGAACGTCTCTGCGGCGCCGCAGAATCGACAACGCTTTAACGGTTGGCCCAAACTGTTCCGGTGCGTCCTGCTCGGGGATCGCATAGGCCTTGCCGATTTTCCGGGTCTTCCCTACAGCGGGCAGCCGAAAGGGCGCGTTCCGTCACACGGGACAGGGCTTCCTCAAGCCGTCCTGTCCAAAATTCTGATTGTCCCGCACGGTACTGCTCTGCATACTATGCAAACCCAACATGGGCCACGAGCCTTCGACTTCCAGCGCACAAAGTGGAGAAGAAATTCTATCCGGGCGCCTGGCAACAGCAGCGCGCGTTTTCGCCCGCCGTGGCGACGAGGGGCGGGCGCATCATCTGGGTGGCTGGTCACGGCGGCGTGCACGGCACCAACGAGGTCCTCGACGGCGACTTCGACGGTCAGGCACGCCAGGCGTTCAGGAATCTCGCCGCGACGCTCGCGCAGGCAAACGGCAAGCTATCCGATATCGTCACGATGACGGTCTTTATCATCGACGCACGCCACGGCGATCGCTTCATCGAGATTCGCAAGGAGTTCTTTCCTGACGCAAAGTATCCGGCGAGCGCACTTATTAGCGTAGCCGGCCTGGCTCGGCCCAGCATGATGATCGAGATCCAGTGCGTGGCGGTCGTTCCCGACTGAATGCAACGGTGGCCGGTAATTCGTGGCCTGTTACCGGGCACGACACAGGAGTAAGGAGAAACAACGCGGGAGACAGTCCAGTCGCGACTCGCAGCTTACCGTCACCGGTCACTGTTCGCGATTCACATTTTCAGAATGGTGGCGTAAGCTGACCCCGCCAATCAAGAGGAGCCCATCTTGTCGATAACTGCCTCCGCATTCGATCTCACCAACGGCGCGGTGGTGTTGCGCCTGATCTGCGCGCTGTTCTTCTTTCCCCATATCTATTTCAAGGTCGTCGGCAATCCGCCGCCGGCGCTCGGCTTTTTCCAGAAGGCCGGCTTCAAACCCGCGGTTCTTTGGATGCGCATTGCCACGGTCGTGGAAACTATGGCTGCGCTGGCTCTATTGTTCGGGATCTATACCCAGTGGGCGGCGCTGGTCGCCGCGGCCAGCCTCGCGGTCGCCGCCGTCGCCGTTTGCTTCTTCAACGGCTCGGTCAAGTGGCTCTGGAACCTCGGCGGGATGGAATTTTGCGTGTTCTGGGCCATCGCATGCGTCGCCCTGGCGATGTTGTACTGGACCTGATGCGCTGCGGCTCCCTCCGGGCCGGGTCGAAGCACCGCAAGAAAGACGCGACATGACCGACGAGATGGCGGATGAGTTGCGGATACGCCAGCTCGTCGAGAGCTGGGCGGTCTGGCGGGACGCCGGTCATTGGGAGCGCTTCCGCTCGGTCTGGCATCCGGATGGCGTGATGATGGCCACCTGGTGCCAGGCCCCGTTCGAGGAATTCATCAAGGCTTCGATCGAGGGCTGGGATCGGGGCGTGAGAATCCTGCATTTCCTCGGCGGCTCTTCGATCGACGTTGCCGGCAACCGGGCCATCGCGCAGACGAAGATGACCATCTCACAACGCGCCAGCGTGGAGAACGTGACCTGCGACGTCGCATGCACGGGCCGCTTCTACGACTTCTTCGAGAAGCGCGGTGGTGTCTGGGGAATGGTGCTGCGCCAGCCGATCTACGAAAAGGACCGGATCGATCCGCTCGATTCGGGCGCGGAGCTCAAGCTTGACCTGGCGTTACTGGCCCAGTTTCCCGAAGGCTACCGCCATCTCGCCTACCTGCAGACGCGGATCGGCTACCCGGTCAAGCGCGACATGCCGGGCTTGAGCGGACCGGAAGTGGAGCGGCTCTACGCCCGCGGCGCCGAGTGGCTCGCGGGCAAGCCCCTCGCCCCACTACCGTGAATCGTGAATCGGAACACCCTAACCACGGAATCACACGGAATTGATCCAGAGTAGACTTTGGAATTCTTTTCAGTCTGTGCGCTTCCGTGTGTTTCCGTGGCCGAGGCCTTACGGTTTTGGATCCGTGTCGTTCCGTGGCTGTGTAGTCTTCGAACTAGCCTCCGGTCACGGGTCACCGGTCACTGGTCATGCCTTATCAGCTCTCGGACGGGAGAAAGCCCTCGATTGACAGATACCGCTCGCCGGTATCGTAGTTGAACCCCAGCACCACTGCTCCTTCAGGGATCTCGGGCAGCTTTTGCGCGATCGCCGCCAGCGTCGCGCCCGATGAAATACCCACCAGCATCGCTTCTTCCCGAGCGGCGCGGCGCGCCATTTCCTTGGCTGCTTCGGCCTCGACCTGGATCACGCCGTCGAGGAGTTGCTTGTGCAGATTCTTGGGTATGAAGCCGGCGCCGATGCCCTGAATCGGATGCGGCGAGGGCTTGCCGCCCGAGATCACAGGCGAGGCGGCCGGTTCGACCGCGTAGACCTTGAGCTTGGGCCAGGCTTTCTTCAGCAGCTGCGCGCAGCCGGTGATATGGCCACCGGTGCCAACACCGGTGATGAGCACGTCCACGCCCTTCGGGAAGTCATCCAGGATCTCCTTGGCCGTCGTGTCCCGGTGCACGGCAATGTTCACCTCGTTCTCGAACTGTTGCGGCATCCACGCGCCGGGGGTCTCCGCGAGGATCTGTTGCGCACGCTCAATCGCTCCCGGCATCCCCTTCTCGCGCGGCGTCAGCACGAGCTTGGCGCCGTACGCGAGCAACAGCCGCCGGCGCTCGATCGACATGCTGTCGGGCATGACGAGTATGACCGGATAGCCTTTCACGGCCCCGACCATCGCCAGCCCGATCCCGGTATTGCCCGAGGTCGGCTCGACGATCGCGGCTCCGGGTTTTAACTTGCCGCTGCGTTCTGCGTCCTCAACCATCGACAGGCCGATGCGGTCCTTGATGGAGCCGCCCGGGTTGGCGCGCTCGGACTTGATCCACACCTGATGCCTGGCGCCGAACAGGCGGTTTACACGGATGTGCGGCGTATTGCCGATGGTAGCGAGAATGTTCTGGGCTTTCATGAATACCCTTCCGGAGTTAATGTTATTCAGGAATGCGCGGACTCGCAGGCGCGTGGTGGCCCTCATTCTCTTACGGCACTGGCATCCCTGTCGAGCGGGCGGGAAGAATTCATCAATCACAGGTCGCTGGCTTTAAACTTCTCGGTAATCAGCCATAATATGTCCATGCTCCGTCGTACATTTCTTGCAAGCGCTGCGCTTGCCCTTCTCCCTGGCGCTGCGCTCGCGGCCGAGCCGCTTGCGCTCGCCGAACTTGCCAAGCCAGGCCGCGTCCTGATGCTGCGCCATGCGCTCGCCCCGGGCGTCGGCGACCCGGCTCATTTCAAGCTGCGCGATTGCTCGACGCAGCGTAACCTTGATGCGACCGGCCGCTCGCAGGCGGTAGAACTGGGCCAGCGTCTCGCGCGAGCCGGCATCTCGCGTGCGTGGGTCTATTCCAGCCAATGGTGTCGTTGCCTCGACACGGCGCGACTGCTCGGCCTCGGCACGGTCACGGAATTGCCTGCCCTCAACTCGTTCTTTGACCGCCCACGGGACCGGGATGCGAACATCGCCGCGCTCCGCGCGTTCCTGGCAAAGCTTCCCGCCGACGGGCCACCCGTGGTGCTGGTGACACACCAGGTCACGATCAGCGCCATAACCGGAACGTTTGCCGTTTCGGGCGGCGGGGTGATCCTTCAGCTTGACGGCTCTGCCACGCCACGCGTCCTCGGCGAAATCAGCGCAAACTGAAATCCGTCCCCGCACAGGAGTCCACGCTCATGCGAGCCATCGTTCTCGCTGTTTGCTTCTTGTTCGCTCCTCTGGCCGCCGCACAATCTTCGCTGAAGGTCGTGCAACTCGCCGAATTCGCGGAGGGTCTCGCGCAACCGCATGACGCGGCGTTCTCCCCCGACGGAAAGCTCATCTACCTTACCGATATGGCGAACAGCCGCATGGTGGTGCTCGAGGCCATGACGTTGCGGCTCGTCGGCAGCTTCGGCGCTGACGAACTCTCGCGCCCGCACGACGCCGAGTTCGACCAAGCTGGCCACCTGCTGGTTGCCGACACTGGCAACCACCGTGTCGCGATCTACAACGTGAAGGGCGCTGATGCAAAGCTCGTTGGCGAGTGGAAAGGGCTGTCGAGCCCGGAAGGGGTCGCGGTCGCGCCGGACGGACGGGTCTTCGTCACGAATACCGGCGGCGGCTCGGTGAGCGTGTTCCGTGACGGCCAGCTCGAGCGCACGGTCGGACGCTATGGCAATGACGATGGCGAGTTCGCGCGCCCGCATGACATCGAGGCAGCCACCGACGGCAGCATCTACGTCGTCGACTCGGGCAACCATCGTGTGCAGGTACTCAGTGCTGATATGAAGCACCGCTCTACGTTCGGCGGCGCCCTCAAGCTCAATGAACCCAAGTACCTCCACTTCGACGGCGCGCATATCTGGCTCGCCGACGAATATAACCACCGGGTCCTGCTGCTCGACCGCCGCCACCGGCTCTTGGGCGTCCTCGGGACCGGCCAGCAGGGCCGTGGCCCCAACGCGTTCTACAAGCCCGAGGCCGTGCTCGCCCGCGCGCCGCACGTCTGGGTCATCGACACCTATAACGACCGGGTTGTCCTACTGCGCGTCGAGACGCCGAAGTGAATGCGATGATTCGTGATTCGGATTTTCTCGTTTTACATAGAGTTCATTCACAGTAGGCTGACCGGCCGATCATGAATCTCAGCAAGTCAGTTTTCGGTTCCGGCTTTCCGAAACAACGAGGCGCAAGCTTGAGCGATTTTTTCAATGTGCCGTGGGTCGGTGCCGCAACAACCGCCGAGAACATTCAGATCCAATAATTGTCTGCGCTTGAGCTCGGCGTACTGCGCTCCCAGTTCAACGGGATTGCCGGGATCGAGCTCAGTCGAGTCATTCAGCTCGGTATGGCTTTTCCGCGAGGCGTTGGCGCGCAGACCCCGGATTCTGCGCGACCATGGCTCCTCCGGAGACAACACATGATCGAAGTGGACGGGATGGGCGCAGTTGATCATGTAATAACAGGGCAGCGACGACGTCGCGGCATCCACCTGCGCTATTGCGTCCTTGAGCGGCTGGCCGCTGGGAAGCCGGCCATCTGTCTCCACGGTGAATGAAACGACGACAGGCATTGCAGCCTTCTGCGCCGCGCGAACGATTCCAATTGCCTCCTCTACGCAGGTCATGGTGAGGGCGCCCAGCATGTCGGCAGCGGTCTCGGCCAGGGTTTGAACCTGGTCGGCGTGGTAGGCCTCCGCCTCCTTCTCGGACATCATCGATGCCGGGCTATAGCCATCTCCGCGGGGGCCAATGCAACCGCTGATCGCGACCCGCGTCTTATCGGTCTCGAACTCGCTTCTGACGTCTTCCAGCAATCGGATCGCCTGCCGGTTCGCGTCTGCCAGTGCGGCTCGCGAGTATCCAAGCCTCCCGCCCCAATCCGCGCTGGCCCTCCAGGTGGCGCTCTCCAGAATCAGCCCCGTTTCAAAACGGTTCGCGATGGCAGCGTACGTCCGAAAATAGTTGCGCAAGGCCGCCTCTCCTCGCGCCTGCTTCAGCAGGATGAACGCGGCAAAGTCCGGGAGTTCGATCCCATCCTGAAAAATCAGGGTGGTCTCGAGGCCGCCATCGGTTAGGAAAAGCCCTGAGCCGAGTTGAGGCAATGCGCTTCGATATCGAGCCATTGATCACCTCACTGCGTGCCGTGCCGGCGAGATCAAGTTGTGCCTGGCGCGTCGGCCGAACGACCAGCCGTCACATATCCAGAGCGGATTACTGGCGGCTGTCAAAAAATTTTGCGGCGACAGATGAACGTGCAAATCAAATCCTGCCGAATCACCCTATTGCGATCTTACCGGCGTTCATCGGCAGCTGAAATTCGGTTTCTTGGCAAAGTCTCCACCTGCTTCAACAGGTCGTTCGGCGCCCTACATCCCGAGCATGCGCCCGATCTCGGCGATGTAGCGGCTTGCCCGCAGGCCCTCGGCAACGGCCGAGTCCACGACGTTTTCGAAGCCCTCGTGAATCGCATGCAGCCCGTCGCGCACCCAGTGATGCCGACGCACCGGAGAGCTCAGGACGTTCTTGAGCGTCTCGACTTCGTCCCGCAGCACCTGAACGTCGCGCGTGCCGCTCTGCACCTTTTTCAGGTCGCGCTCGAGGGCCTCGAGCAGCTTTTCCACCTCGGCCAGATCGATTTCCGGCGCGTTCCGCGCCTTGGGTTCTTCATTCGCCATGGGGTCTCTCCTGAAAATGGACCATCTTATTTTGTCACTATGAGCCGCGCGAAAGAAACCTGTTATCAGCCGCCCGCCTTACTTTGTTGGTTTCCCTGAACGGAGGATGGGAAGCTCGAGTCCCTTGCCATCGCCAATTCGTGGGCCTTGACGATGACTCGGCGAGCGACTGCCACATCGGCGGCTTTAGCTGTCCGAGGCCTCCCCGCCTTCAGGCGGATCTTTCGGAAACAGACGCTCGAGCGCCAGGTACGCGAGGATCCCGATGATCACGATACTGATCAGTGCGGTCACGACGCTCATTCAAGCCTCGTTTATGCGCGATCCCGATGGCCCCGAGCCAGCCGCGCCGGATCGGGAGGAATTTTTAGTAAGACTTCCGGGCGACCGAAAAGTGCCCTGCCTGCCGTCGCGTCCTCGACTCGGCGCTGAATGGCCCCGGCGCCGGCGGGTTGGCGCTCGATGGCGGTTATACATAGCTCACGGACCGATCCATCAGTATTCTTCAAAAATGCGCTGGATCTCCTCCGGATCCCCGCTTTTCGTCAGGGCCAGCGCCAGCAGCAACGCCGCTTTGTGCGGAGACAGATTGTCTGCGACAACCATGCCGGGCTCGTGCCAATTATTGTGCTGGACGACCCGGCCTTCGCCGACGCGGGAGCTCTGCACAACGACAGCCTTGCCGCTGGCCGCGATGCCGGTCAATTCCTTCGCCAGGTGTCCGGGCGAACCCGCGCCGGTGCCTGCCACCACCAGCCCTTTTACGCCCTCCCGGATGGCCGCTTCGGCTTGACCGCGCCGGGTGCCTGCGTGGATATAGAGGACGTCGACGCTTGGCAGTCGCGCTACCGGCCCCAGGTCGAACTCGCTGCTGCTCGTGTGACGCCGCGTCGGCGTGCGGTAGTACACGATCCTGTCAGCATCGGCATATCCGAGTAGCCCCATATCGCGGCTGCGAAACGCATGCAGACGATAGGTGCTGGTCTTGGTCACCTCGCGCGCCGCGTTGATTTCGCCATTGGTCACCACGACCACGCCTTTGCCATGAGTCTCGGACGCACTCGCAACTCGGATGGCATCGAGCAGGTTGATCGGTCCGTCGGTGCTCAACGCCGTGTATGGCCGCTGGGCGCCGGTCACCACAATCGGTTTCGTGCTATGCACCGTGAGATGCAGAAAATACGCCGTCTCTTCCAGACTGTTGGTGCCCTGGACCAGGACGAGCCCGTCCACCTCGGCAAGGCGCAAAAGGCTTTCAGCTCGTAGCGCCAATCGGCGCAGATCCTCCACCGTCGCCACTTCATGCGGGTTCGCCTCGTCAACGTGCACGCGCGCAATGGACCCGATCTCCGGCAGCGTGTCCAATAGCGCCTCACCGGTCAGGCGTGGCCGGCCGCTGCGGCTGTAGCGCAGGAAATCCAGGCGATTCTTTCCCTGGCTCGGGAGAGTGCCAGGGGCCATCAGCAAACGCAGTCTGGGGCAGTCGCTTTCAACCATGCCAGCCGCCCCTGTCATTGCCCGCCGTGTTCGTTTCGAGAGCAGCGATGGGGGACCACCATCGCCAGGGTTTGCCAGGGTTCTTCAAAACTTGGGAATCCGGAGCGTCTTGCTGACCATCAACGTGCCCGACAGCATAAAAAGCAACGCCAAGGGATGAAGGTCCCACGGACCCAGCGTCCACACGCCCCAATAGAGATTCTCTCCCAGTCGCCCCTGCCATGCGGCAAAGCCGAGCACACCGGTCAACACTACGCTGGTGGGAATCGGCGTGCCCTCGAAGTAGGCCACCTTGCCCGTTTCCGCCGCGAGAGTCTCCGCGGTTACGTTGAAGCGGGCCAGTCGGCTAACCCCGCAGCACACGAAGTAGATCAAGGCTATCCAGTCCCAGCCGCCGCGCAAACCCGCCGAGAATCCAAGAACCGCCGGCGCGACGCCGAAGGAGATAATATCCGCCAGCGAATCCAGCTCGCGGCCAAGCGCCGAATGCTTTTGCCGCCAGCGGGCGATACGGCCATCGAGCACGTCGAAAACCAGCGCAGCCAGCGTAAGGGCGACGGCCGCGTGGAAATGGGACAGCGTCTGCTGGCCCATGAAGATTGTCGCGCAGAACACGGCTGCAACGCCGCAGGCCGCGTTGCCCAACGTGAAGAAGTCGGCGAGCTGAAACTCGCGGATCATCGAGAAATGCTTGCGAACGGGAGCAGCGGGCCGCATTGCTCTGCGAGTCTAACCCGCAACCCGCAAACCGGTATAGCGTGTGCGCTGTCCCGCTCTCCCCGTCAACCGCCGATGAATGCCAATTGATATCTTTGCCGAACCATCAGACGAAAGCAGGCGAACTGCAGAGGCGGGCAAAGAATTAAGGCGCGTTTCACGTTTCACGATTCACCATCACGCCTGCTTGGGCCGGGCAAGCCGCCGCGCGGGAATGACACCCAGCAGCGCGACCAACCCGAGGCTTGCGAACGCCAGCCCCCAGGCGACGGGCTCGCCACGGCCGCCGGCAAGGTCGAGCACCACGCCGAACACGGTCGGCGAGATGAATCCGGTTCCGAATCCCACCAGGGAGTACAACGTCAATGTGGCGCCGCGATGGGCCGGGTCGGCGGCGTTTACCACGCCGGCCGTCATGGTGCCGGCGTCGATGCCGATGAAATACATGTGAACCGCCGCGAACACGAGCAGCCCGATCCACGGTGAACCGGCGAGGAATCCGATGATGCAGCTCGCAAGGGCCGATAGCGTGGGACCAAAGGTCATCACGCGTGCGCGGCCAAGGCGCAGCGCCAGTTCATTGCCGCTCACGCTCGCGAGCGGCCCGAGCAGAAAGATAACCGCCGTCGTCAACGCAACCGAAACCGGCACACTCTCGGCACCGCCGCGCAGGCCAACGGCAAAAGTAAGAAAGGCGACAAGCCATGCGCGGGTCGCATGCAACTCCCACGAGTGCGCGGCTGTCGCGAACAGGTACGGGCGCACGGCTCGATTCCGAAACGCCGGTCGGAAGTCGAGCAGCGCCGGGCGCGCTAACGGCCGGGGCACCCTTGGTTCCAGCGCGAGCACGATGATGGCAGCTGCCAGCAGCGGTCCGGCGCTCGCCACCAGAAAAGCGATTCGCCAGCCAAAAGCCTCAGCCATCGCGCCGGCCAGGACGAGCGATGCACTGGCGCCAACACCGAACGTCGCCCCGTAAATGGCGGCGCCCCTGCTCTGCAGGGGGCCCTCCAGGCGATCAGTGAGCGCCTTCATGCCGGGAATGTAGGTTCCGGCCAGCCCAATGCCGATCAGCGCCTGGCAAAGGAACGCTGACCAGAACCCGCTTGCCACCATGGAGAAGCCGAGGGCGCCGCTTGCGGCAACGATCGCAGCGACCGCGTATACCCGACGCGCATCGATACGGTCGGTAAGCGGCCCAAGTATGGGCACGCCTGCCATGTAGCCGCCCAGCACGATACCGCCGATCATGCCCGCTTGGGAGTTGTTGAGCCCAAACTCGGGAGCCAGCACGGGCAGCAGGGTCACGAAAGCTGAGAACGCAGTCATGCTCAGCACTTCGGCGCAGCAAATCGTGGCGATGAGGCGTCCGGCGGGTGTAATAACGTGTCTCCAGTCAGCGCTTTGTCACTGCGGCACTGTATCACCAAGGATTCGAGACGTTGAGATGGAAAATCAGGGCGCATCCCGGCGCGAGTATTATTTCCGCTCTGCCGTTCACGCGGTATCATGTTGCGCTTCGCCCTTTGTACTTTTTCACACCGGACAGCGGGCCTGGCCTCAGCCTGGCGGGCCTCAATCTGGTAGTGGTTCTCACCGCCGACTTTCACGAATCGGAGCAAGGTGCGCCATGAACGATATGCTCGTATCAAATCAGGATCAGCTAGCCATCCTGGAGACGGTCCGTCGCTTCGTCGACCAGGAGATCAGGCCGCGCTCGGCCGCGCTCGACGCGAAGCAGAATCCCGAGGAGTGTTTTTCCTGGGAGCTGGTGGAAAAAGCCGACGCGCTCGGCATCCGCACCATGACTCTCGAGGAGCAGTGGGGCGGGCTCGGGCTCGACTCGCTCACCACCGCGATGGTGGTGGAGGAGCTCGCCATCGGCGACATGGGCATCTCCGTCGTGCTGGCCCAGACCTTCAAGATCGCCCAGCTGATGCAGAAGGCCTTCAACGACGAGCAGCGCGCGCGGGTGTTGCCTGTTTTTGCGAAAAATCCGCGGGCGGTCCTTGCGATCGGCATGTCGGAACCCGGCAACGGCTCGGACAAGCACACCAATCAGCCGGTGCCGTTTCGCACCAGCGCCGAGCGCACGCGCGGGGGCTGGGTCGTGAACGGCATGAAGCACTTCATCTCCAACGGCAACCGGGCCAGCCATTACCTCGTGATGGTCCAGACCGACCGGCAGAAGACCATGGCCAACGGGTCGACGTGCTTCCTGCTTGAACGGGGCCATCCGGGTTTCACGATCGGCCGGGTCCACGACAAGATGGGAGAGCGGCTGGCTAACAACGCCGAGCTCGTCTTCCAGGATTGCGTCATTCCGGACGAGAACGTGGTGGGCGAAGTCAACAAGGGCTCGGACGTATTTGCCCAGTTCTCGCCGCAGTCCAACGCCTACGCGGGCGCGACCGTATTGGGCGTCGCCGTTGCGCTGCATCGCAAGGCGATCGAATGGGCCCGGCTGCGGGTGCAAGGCGGCAAATGCCTGATCGAGCATGACGGCATTCGCGCCCAGCTCGCCGAGATGCGGATGTTGATCGACGCATCGCGCGCGTACATTCACCGCGCCTGCTGGCTTGCGGACCATCCCCAATCGGGCTGGGACAAGACACTCGGCGCGCTGCCGAAGGCGATGGCCGCGCAATCTGCCTGGAAGATCGCCACCTGGACAATGGAGATCCATGGCGGCCACGGTTACATGAAGGAAGTGGGCGTGGAAAAACTCGTGCGCGATGCCGCTGCATTCCTGCACTCGGACGGCGTCAATCGGACGCTGTTCCTGAAAGCGGCAAACACGATGTTCCGCGCTTGACGGTCACCATCGCAATCGGCAAATCGTGCAAGCTTTCCTGCCGATCCCGGCCAGGACATCGTCACTGCCTGCTCCAATGCGGGGCGGAACCGTTGTCCTTGACGCGAGCCCGGTGGGAGTGGAAGCTTTTCCTGTAACCCCGTGTGCGCAAACCCTTCCCGCGCGCCGACCTGAAAGGAGCTGAACCATGGCTGAAATACCCCGCCTCAACGGCGCGATCCGGGCACTCGAGCAGGGCAAGCCCGCCATCACGACTTTCTCGCCACCCGAGATCGGGATGGCGCAGGCGATCAACGCGGCACCCTACGACGCCGTGGTGTTCGAGATGGAGCACAACCCGTTCGACGTTCAATTGCTGCGCAACTGCATGCAATACATGCTGGATCGCAAGCAGATCCTCAAATCGGGCAGCATCGCGCCGGCTGTCACGCCGATGGTCCGCATTCCTGTGAACGGCGGCGAGATGAACCAGTTCATCGCGAAACAGGTGCTGGATATCGGCGTCTACGGCATCGTCTGGCCTCATGTCAGTACGGTCGACGAGGCGCGCAACGCCGTCGCGGCTTGCCGCTACGCACGGCCCTCATCCGCCCCGTACTACGAACCGGCCGGCCAACGGGGCGACGCGCCAAAGAACGCCGCGCCGTACTGGGGCCTCACGAATCAGGAGTACTACAAGCGCGCGGACGTGTGGCCGCTCAATCCCCAGGGGGAGATCCTGGTCGGAATCCAGTGCGAGGAAGTGCGCGGGATAAAGAACCTGCCGAAAATACTTGAACAGGTGCCGGGGATCGGCTTCGTTCTGATCGGGGAAGGCGACCTCTCGCAGGATCTCGGGCTGCCGCGCCAGTACGATCATCCGACGGTCGCGTCAGCGATCGACGAGATCCTGGCGATCTGCAAAGCACACAACGTCGTTTGCGGCCATCCCCATGCGGACGCGAAGAATATCGAGGCGCTCGTTACCAAGGGCTACCGCTGGCTGATGACGCTGCCTACCTATTCTTTTGCGGGGCTGGAGAAAGGACTCAAGGCGAGCGGGCGCGCGCCCTGAGCGCGCGATCTTGAATTTTGAATGTTAAATTTTGAATTGAAGTTGGTTCTTCTTGGCGCATTTGGCGCCTTGGCGGTTAAACTGAATTCCTGGTTTCTCGCCGCGTCTCCACGGTTCAGGTTTTCTGGCTTCTGATTTCTGACTTCGCAAAAGAAAACGCCCTGCGGAACGAATTCCGCAGGGCGTCGCTTTTGCAAAGGCACGCCGGCTTAGCGCCGGTCGA
The DNA here is from genome assembly GCA_001303585.1 of Betaproteobacteria bacterium SG8_41. GTDB lineage: Bacteria > Pseudomonadota > Gammaproteobacteria > Burkholderiales > SG8-41 > SG8-41. The sequence continues at coordinate 1,085 of LJTT01000019.1, read as the reverse complement.
ACGTCCTTCTGTGGCGGGTTGATCCACTGTTCGAGCCACGCATGCCGGTCACGCCTTCAAGGTCTCTCACGGGATCACCTCCTTTCAAAATTGACCAGCGCGTAGTCTAGCAGAAAAAAACTGCGGGTCGCGAGTGGCCAGTCGTGACTTAATACGCCAAAAACCCATTACCGGGCCGCCGATGGACGCCGATAAACGCCGATGAAATCCGTTAACGGTAAATGAACTGGGCCACGCGTTTTCGGTCTTTTCCCATCGTCCGTCACCGCATGGATCACAATAACCATCCGCGTGGCACCAGCTTCAGAGAGGAAAAAAACCATGCTATTCGTCGATGCACAGGTCCACATCTGGTCAAGCGGCACGCCGAATCCACCCCATCGAAACGTCCCGGCGCACACCAAGGACGAGTTGTTGCGCGCCATGGACGAGGCCGGCGTGAACGCGGCAGTCCTGCATCCGCCCGGCTGGGATCCAAGAGCGAACGAGGTCGCAATTGAGGCAGCGCGGCAACACCCGGACCGCCTCGCAGTGCTTGGCTTCTTCGACGTGAGCCGGACTGAAAATCGTTCCCTGATCGAACGCTGGAAGGATCAGCCCGGCATGCTCGGTCTGCGCTTCGCGTTCCTGGGGCCGGGCGAGGAGAACTGGCTCATCGACGGCACGATGGACTGGCTCTGGCCAGCGGCCGAGCGCGCAGGGCTGCCGGTGGGACTACTTCTGGCACCCGGCCGGATCAAGGCGATCCCCGCAATCGCCGCGAAGCACCCAAAGCTGCGTCTCCTGATCGACCATATGGCCCGCGCGCGCGGCAGCAAGGATGATGCGAGTTTCGCCGATCTTGGCGATCTGCTGGCGCTTGCCACGCACCCCAATGTCGCCGTGAAGGCAAGCGCTGTTCCCGGTTATTCGAGCGAGCCCTACCCCTACCGCAACCTTCACCGGTATCTGAAACAGGTGTTCGACGCCTTCGGCCCCGAGCGGATGTTTTGGGGCACCGACATCACGCGCATGCCATGCTCGTGGCGCCAGTGCGTCACCCTTTTCACCGAGGAGCTGCCATGGCTCAAAGGCCGCGACCTTGA
>LJTT01000066.1 GCA_001303585.1 Betaproteobacteria bacterium SG8_41 | reverse complement strand
CGATCACGATCCAGGGCGCCAACACGTCGACCTCTGTCGGCACCGCGGTTCAAGTCGTGCTGACGCCGAGCTTCAGCGCCACCGACGGCAAGGTCCTCTGGGTCTGCACGGCCAGCACCGCGATTCACAAGTATATGCCGGCTGAATGCCGTCACTAAGCCGCTAACCACTCGAGCCGGTTTGCCGGCACGGGTCCGAAGATACCCCTCGCAAGAGGGGTTTCTTTTTGTACCAAACGCTGCGCGCCTCTTGCTGAAATCAGTAACTCAATCAGCCATTCCCGGCGCGAGTCGTGAAAAGAATTCATGCAGGTTCTGCATTGATCGAGCTGATTACTTAACCGGATTACGCCATACGCGGCAGCGTGGCAGAGCGGATGCTGGAAGAAATCGAAGAAAGGGCCTGCTCCAACCCGAAATGCGGTCAGAGCCACGCCCCCGCATTCCGGAAAAGTGACAGAGCCCCGATTTACTGGCTCGTTGGTGCGGTCAGCTATGCGCGTCCCTCCCAAGGGAAATGGCCGTCGCGCCGATCCGGCAAGCGCGGCTGCCGCGGCGCCGTGCAGGGGGACGGCCCTTGCGCCCTCGATCAGCGCTCGCTCATGGCCGAGCTGAAACGGCGCAGGAACGGCCGCGTGAGGTAGACCAGGAGCGAGCGCTCGCCGGTCTTCACCATCACGGTGCTGGTCATGCCCGGCTGCAGGGCGAGGTTGCCGAGCTTCTTCAGCCCCGCCGGGGGCACGGAAACGCGCATCGAATAGTACTGCGTGCCCGAGCGGGCGTCGGTGAGCGCGTCGGCCGATACCACCTCGACGGTGCCGGTGATCACCGGGCGCTCGGCGCGCGCCATGTAGGCGTCGAAGTGCACGTCGGCGGACAGGCCGGGATAGATGCGGTCGATGTACTGCGGGGCCACCTGCGCCTCGATGATGAGCCCGTCGCCTTCGGGCACGATGTCGAGGATGCGGTCGCCGGGCTTGATGATCCCGCCGATGGTGTGGAAGGCCAGGTCGACTACCACGCCATCCACCGGCGATTTGATCGCGAGGCGCTGGTGCGTGTCGCGCAGCGCGGCGAGCCGCTCGGTGAGCGTGGAGACGTCGCGCTGCACCTCGGTGAGCTGGGTCTCGACCTCGCGCCGGAACTCGTTCTCGCGCTGGGCGCCGCGCATGCGCAACTCCGCCAGCCGCGCGTTGATACCGGCGATGTTGGCAAGGTCCTCGCTCTGCTTGCTCTGGACTTCCGCGAGCTGGCGTTCGATGTCGAGCAGCTGGTTACGCGACACGAAACCTTGTTGTTTGAGCTTGGTGTAGGAGGCGAGCTGCTCTTCGAAGAGCGCGACCTGCTTTTGGCGGCCGGCCTTGAGCTGGTCGAGGCTCCTGAGCTGCAGCTCGAGGCCGCGCACCGACTCGCGGATGATGCCGAGCTCGCCCTCGAGCGCGGTTTGCCGCGAGCGGAACAGATCCGTTTGCGCCGCCATCGCCGCGGCGGCCTCGGGTTCGCTTTCGGCCGCAAGGAGATCGGCTGGGAAAACCACGGCCTTCAAGCGCTTGCGCTCGGCGTCGAGCCGGGCCGCGGTGGCGACCGAGATGCGCCACTGGCCGAGCGCGGCATTCAGCGCTGCGCCGGCCTGCACGCCGTCGAGCAGCAACAGATCCTCGCCCGCCTTCACGCGGGAACCCTCGCGCACCAGAACCTGCGTGATGATGCCCCCGGTGAGGTGGTCGATGTGCTTGCGCTTGGATTCGGACGCGACCACCCCCGGCGCCGGCACGCCCTCGTCGAGCGGCGCCAGCGCCGCCCAGGCGAGAAAGCCGCCGAAACCGAGCATGAGGATCCACAGCCCAAAGCGGATGGTCGCGGCGTAGTCCGCGTTGGGCAGCTCGCCCGCCCCGGAGGCGTTCGGCAGGACGACTGGCGAGCTCATTCGGCCCCCGCCTCGGCCGCCTTCACGGCAGGCGCACGCGCGGCCGGCAGCGCCTTGAGCGCCTTGTCGGCCGGGCCGAAGCCCTTCACCTTACCGTCCACGAGCGCCATGATGGAATCGGCGACGCGCAGGATGTTCACGCGATGGGTCATGACGAACACGGTGCGCTTGTCCTCTTTGGCGGTGCGCAGCGCCGTCATCAGCGCGGCCTCGCCCGCCTCGTCGAGGTTGGCATTGGGCTCATCGAGCACCAGCAGCACCGGGTCGCCGTAGAGCGCGCGAGCGAGCGCGACGCGCTGGCGCTGTCCGCCCGAGAGCACCGCGCCGCCTTCGCCGATCGGCGTCTCGTAGCCCTGGGGAAGCTGCAGCACCAGCTCATGGACCCCCGCTTTTTGCGCTGCAACGACGATGCGTCCGGAATCGAGCGGGCCGAAGCGCGCGATGTTCTCGGCGACCGTGCCCTCGAAGAGCTCCACGTCCTGCGGCAGATAGCCGATGAAGGCGCCGAGCTCCGCTTTGTCCCAGGCGTGCACGTCGGCGCCGTCCAGGCGCACCGCGCCGTTGAGCGGCGCCCACACCCCGACCAGCGCGCGCGCGAGCGTCGACTTGCCCGAGGCGCTCGGCCCCACCACCGCGATGATGTTGCCCGGCGACACGCGGAAGCCCAGCCCCTTGAGGATGGGGCTGCGGCTGCCCGGTGCGGCCACGACCAGGTTCTCCACCGCGAGCTCGCCCTTTGGGGCGGGCAGCGTCACCATTTCGCGCCGCGCCGGGTGCGCGGCGAGCAGCGTGCCCAGGCGCGCATAGGCCTCGCGCGCCGAGACGAACCCGCGCCAGGTGGCGATCGCCAGGTCCACCGGGGCGAGCGCGCGCCCGAGCAGGATCGAGGCCGCGATCATGCCCCCGGGCGTGAGCTGGTTCTGCAGCACCAGCCATGCCCCCAGGCCGAGGATGCCAGACTGCAATGCAAGGCGGAAAAAGCGCGTCGCCGCGCCGATACTCGCGGCGCGATCGCTTGCCTTGCTCTGCAGCGCGAGGTAGCGGTTGTGCCGCTCGAACCAGCGCCCGCGCAGCCCGCCGAGCATGCCCATCGAGGCAATCGCCTCGGCGTTGCGCAGCTGCGCCGTGGCGTAGTGGTTCGCCCCCGCGCCGAGCTTGCCCGCCTCGGCGAAGAGCGGCGCGGTGGCGCGCTCGTTCACCCACGCGAGCGCGAGCAGGACGAGCGCGGCGATCAGCGCAAACAGGCCCAGCCACGGGTTGAGCAGGAACACGACCAGGATGAACACCGGCGTCCAGGGCGCGTCGAAGAAGGCGAACAGGCCCTTGCCGGTGAGGAACTGGCGCACCGTGCCGAGGTCGGCGAGCGCCCGGCCGGAATTTTCGCCGCGCCCGGCGAGCGCGCGCTCGAACACGGCGTCGAACACGCGCCCATCCAGGCGCTGATCGAGCGCCGCGCCGACGCGCACCATCACGCGCCCGCGCACGAATTCGAGCGCCGCCGCGAGCGCGAGCAGCGCGAGCATGAGCACGGTCAGCAGCAGCAGCGTGCTCTCGTTCCTGCTGGTGAGCACGCGGTCGTACATCTGCAGCATGTAGATCGCCGGCACCAGCATGAGCACGTTCACCGCGCACGTGAACCCGCCGAGCGCGTAGAACGCGCGGCGCAGCGCGAAGAGCGCGTCGCTCAGCTCGCCGCGCGGCGGCCGGGAGGCGGAGGTCTTCATTAGGTCGGTTGCATTAGCGGTTGCGTGACGGCACTGGATCAGGCGCGCGCCGCGGGCTTCACCGCGGCGTCGGCAGGCGTTTGCAAAAAGAGAACCGGCGGACGAGCCGCCGGTTCTTCTGCTGGATGGCTACACGGGATCAGCCGATCACCACGTCGTAGTCATAACTCACATCGGAGCCATTAAGGGTGCCGTTTTGCTCGAGATCAAGGTTCGTGGGCTCCGCGTCCGTGCTCGTGACTTCCGTAATTTCCGAGCCGTTCTGCTTGTAACCCACCACCACCACGTCCACGCTATCGTCGCCGTCGTTCGCCCAGAAGTCGTCGTAGCTGCCGTCGGCGGTGCCCACGTTACCGCCCTTGAGCTGCGCGCCCAGTAGTTCCGTTTCGGCGGTGATGTTTTCGTCGTTCTCGATCAGCCAAGCAAGAATGGCGTCGAGTTCTGCGTCGAGATCGTTGCTCCCCGTCCATTCGTCGATTTTCACGGTGTAATAGCCGTCGCCGCTGGTGTCGCCGTCCGTTGTGTTGAAAACGAGAGTGGCGTGGGAGATGTCCTTCTCGAAATCGGGATAGCTGTCGGTCGTCTCTGCTTCCGGAACGACGATCTCACCCACCAGCTTGAGGCTGCCCTCACCATCGGTCCCCGTGCTCGTCGCGCGAATGCCGATCAGGCCGCCGTCGATGTCTGCGAGGGTGAGGCCCTCGACGGTGACGGTGCATTCCATCAAGCTCGTGATGCCGTCCGAACCGCCGACCGTTGAGCCCGTCGATTCCGCCAGGTCCCAATAGATCTTTTCGCCCTCATAGGTGGTGCCGTTGAGGTTGTTGGCCTTTTCGCCGTCGACCGTCAGCTTGATCGAGCCGTCTTCCTGGTATTCGAGGAACAGCCCGTTCAAGTCCAGGTTGTAGTCCGGGTTCCAGCCATCGGCGGTCTTGATGTGAAACGTGATCGATCCCTCATTTTCGGTTGCGTACACTTCAAGGGTGCCGCCGCCTTCCACGTCGATGCTCGAAATCAATAATTCAGCCATGTCGCGTTCTCCAGTTTGGTTTAGTCGTCCGGTGCAACAAAATTCCTGTTTGACGAAGCGCAGTATGGGCAGTGCCCGACGCGGGGTCTGTAGCGAAAGCGTATGAGAAGTGTCACCGTGTGTAACAAGGGCGCGGGCTGCCGGCGGCCTCGCGCTGGAGACGCCCCATATCGGCAGCCAATTCCCGGTCGGATCGGTCCATGCGAAGGGGCGGGAGCCCGGGTTGACCGGCACGCTTGCGGGGCGGGAACGCATGCAAGGGGACGTTCGCCCGGGTGAGTCCGGCGACTACCGGCGATCCGGCCAGCAACAAATGACTGCCATCAGCCGGCGCAGGGCCGGGCGCCAAGACCGACGCCGAGCAACTCGTGCCCGGTTACGGCGGCTCACCGCAAAAGGGATGGATCAGTCCCAGTCAGCCTTGCTGAAGAGGTAGCCCTTGCCACGCACCGACTTGATGCGGGTAGGCTTGGCGGCATCGTCGCCAAGGCTTCGACGCAGCCGGCTGACGGTCATGTCGACAGAACGATCAAGGCCGTCATGGGGAATTCCGCGCAAATTCCGGAATAATTCATCGCGCGAGACAATCGAGCCGGCTTTTTCGGCGAGCAGCCACAGGAGATCGAACTCCGTGTCGCTCAACGGGATGATTTCCTCGCCCAGGCGCACGACCCGCGTCGCACGGCTGATGCGGAAGCGGCCGTAGTGCAGTTCGTCCGCGGGCTGCGGCTCCGCCGGGGCGGCGCTCCCGGCTCGCCGCAGCAAGGCCTTGAGGTGCGCCATCACCAAGCCGAGATTCACCGGCTTTGCCAGGTAGTCATCCGCGCCGAGCTCCAGTCCCGCGATGCGATCGCGGTCCTCGTCGCGCGCCGAGAGCATCATGATCACGCCGCGGTATTTGGGGCGCAGCGCGATGCACACCTCGAAGCCGTCCATGCTCGGCAAGTTGTTGTCCAGGATCACCGCGTCGGGATTTTCCGCCAGCGCGCGCTCGAGGCCGCGCGCGCCATCGCTCTCCACCGTTACCTGAAAGTCATGCTTGTCGAGATACTGCTCGAGCATCAAGGCCAGGGCGGGGGTGTCTTCGATGATCAGAACACGCGGTGCGGGCATGGTGAGGATGCCTGGTCGGTTTTCATTTCAGATCATTATGCGCCGGACCTCACGGCAAAACCTATCTCGGCCCTTTCACGCGGCCCGCCGCTCGCATCGGCCATCACGAATGGGGGAGCGATCCTGCCTCGGCTGCAAGCATTTCACGGGCGGCAGTGCGCACCGCCGCAATGGCGGCCGGCCCGAGTTCGATCAGCTGCTGCGCGGCCTGCGCTTGCGGCCCGCCGGGCGCCCGCTCCAGTTCCGCGGCATGCCTGGCGGCGGCCGAGGCGCCGAACTGCAAGAACAGCCCCTTCAGCCGGTGCGCCGTCTTGCGCACCTGGTCGCCATCATCGGCAGCGGCACTTGCCCGCAGCCGCTCGAGGCCGGCACGCGCATCGAGCTCGAACTGTGCGAGCGTGGCGGCCATCCCGTCGGGCCCCAAATCCTGCGACAACTGGCGCAGCGCTGCTTCGTCGACCGTATCCGCGCCAGCGGCGGCATGGCGCGCCGCGGGAGCCATGGACGTGCTCGCGCGCACCTTCAGTTGGGCAATCAGGGTTGCGACGTCGCTCGCCCTGACCGGCTTGACGAGGTAGGACGTCATTCCGCTCTCGATTGCGCTTTCCCGGTCCTTTTGCGTTGCGTAGGCGCTGAGCCCCACGATCGGACAGTCGCGTCCGCCGCGCTCGTGCCGGCGCATCGCCCGGGCGGCCTCGAGCCCGTCCATTACCGGCATCTGGATGTCGAGCAGCACCAGATCGAAGGGCTCCTCGGCAAATGCGCGAACCGCTTGTTCGCCGTCCCCCACCACCCGCACCGAATGACCCAGCTGCTCCAGCATCAGCCGGAGCACGAGCTGGCTCGCCGGCGTGTCCTCGGCCACCAGCACGCGCAGACGTCGCGCCGTGAGCAGTGCCGTCACTTTCCCTGCCAGTCGCTGCAGCTCCGCCAGCTGCGCTGCGCTCAGCTCGCGCGGCACGCGATCCAGCACGCACAGCGTGCCGAGCGCGTGCCCGGTTGCATCCACCAGCGGCGCCGCGGCATAGAAGCGGATGCCGGGGTCTGCCGTCACCAGCGGGTTGGCCGAGAAGCGCGGGTCGTTGTGCGCATCGGGCACCACCATCGGGCGCTCAGGAGTGAGGATGGCGTGCGCGCAGAATGCCTGCTCGCGCGGGGTCTGGCTCGCTTTCAGCCCAACCTTCGCCTTGAACCACTGGCGGTGCTCGTCCACCAGCGATAACAGCGCGATCGGCGCCTCGCACACGCGCGCGGCCTCGTCCACCAGCGCATCGAATGCGCGTTCGGGCACGCTGTCGAGGATGTCGAGCGCATGCAATGCCGACACGCGCTGCGGTTCGTTCGCTGGCTGCTGCGATCCGCGCTGCAGCGGTGCGCTGAACGTGAACGTCGAGCCGCCGCCCTCGATGCTCTCCAGCGTCAATTCCCCGCCCATGCGCTTGGCGAACTCGCGGCAAATAGCGAGCCCCAGCCCCGTGCCGCTGCTCGAGACGGAGACCCGCTCGAACGGCTCGAAGACCTTTTCCTGCATTGACTGCGGTATGCCGATGCCCGTGTCACGCACCGTGAACCGCACGTTCACCCGGTCGGCGTCCGTGGCCTGCAGGCTTACCCGCAGTCTCACCGACCCGCGCTCCGTGAACTTCACCGCATTGCTCATGAGATTGACGAGGATCTGATTGACGCGTCCTAGATCCCCGAGCAGGAAACGCGGCACTTCCGGATCAACGCTCGAATCGATGGCCAGGGCCCTCGCAGCGGGCAGGGCGCCTATGACCCGCATCACGTGAGCCACGAGATCGTGCACATCGAAATTGACGATATCCAGCGGCATCGCGCCGGCGTCAATGCGTTCGATGTCGAGCACGTTGTTGATGATGGACAGCAGGTGCTCCCCCGCTTGCTCGATCGTGAGAATGCCGTCGCGCACCTCCCGATCCAGGGGCAGGCTCTTGATCACGCTGGTCATCCCGATCACCGCGTTCAGCGGGGTGCGAATCTCGTGGCTGACGGTCGAAACGTATCGCCCTCTTTCCTCGCTTAGGGCAAGGGCCTTGTCCTTGGCTATGCGCAGCTGCTCTTGCGCCTCGAGCCGCTCGATCGCCTGGCTGACTTGGCCGCTGACGGACGCGAAGGTCACAATCAACTGCTGATCGGGCGGCAGGGGCTCCGCAGAAAACAGCTCGACCACGCCCCAAACTTCGCCCCGCACGAGAAGCGGAAAGGCGTGAGCGCTGCGCAGCCCCGCGCGCGCGGCTGCCGCTGCCCTCGGAAAATTCGGGTCCCGCGTTACGTCCTCGATCCACGCCGCCGCGAGGCTCTTCCAGACGCGTCCCGGCAGCCCGATGCCGCGCTCCATGTCGGTCTCGCCGGACGCCTTCAGGAATGCTTCGGCATCACATTCGGGCGCATGCCACCCGGCGGCGTACTGCAGGCAGTTCTCCCTGGCGATCCAAAGCCCGCCGCACTGCCAGCCAAGCGCAGCGCAGATCGGCTCGAGCAGTGATGCCGCCGCCTCGATCGGTGTGCTGGCTTGGCTCATCAGGCTCGCCACCCGGAACTGCAGGGACAGGCGCGCGTTCGCCCGCCGCAAATCCGCTTGCCCAAGCGTCAGCCTCTTGTTCAGCAACGTCGCATCCTCGAGCGCCTGCTTGTTGAACTGCAGGACGAAGAGCAAATCGGTCATCGGGTCGTGGACTGCAAAGTCACCCAGTTCCAAGCCGAAGGAAGTGAGCTCCGACGAGTCGTTCAGCCAGGGCGAAGCAAGAAACACCAGCGCCTGCGCATCGGGCAGCAGCACGAACTCCCCGCGCAAGCGCAGGCCGGTCGATCGGTGCTGAAGCAGGAAAAAGCGCGCGCGGTTGGCGACGATCCACTCGAAGCTGAGTTGGCCTTCCTCGGGACGGATGAGATCCATGGACTGCGCAATACTCGCCCCGGGCACGAGATCGGGGGCGACGCGCCGCAAGGCGCGTCCCGCCTGCAGCAGCGTCAAGTCGCGCCCGAGCGCCAGGTGAAATGGAAACGCCGCCGCGAACTGCTCCGGCGACATGCCAATCGCGGCCGCTGCGGGCGAATGCGCGCCATTCATGGCGTCGGCTGCTCCCAGGCAATGGCGAAGACGTCGTGATCGGCGCCCGAAACGCGTGCGGCGGCCAAGTCCACCGTCACCGGCGTGCCGAACATCTTGCCCAGACCACGGACCAGGCCCACGACGAAGGACTCGAGCCCCTGCCGGTGCGTGAAATAGTGCAGCTTGAGCGAGCGCGAAGTGATATCGGTGCACTCGAACCGCGGTGGCTGCAGCTGGGGAAAGATCATGGCCACCCGGCTGTGGAAGTTGGGCAGGTTGAGGAGGAACTCCGGCAATGACCTCCCCGCTGCGCGCATGAGGGGGCCGTAGCCCTCCTGCGCGGTATGGAGCACCCAGTGCTCACCGAAGGCTTCAAGGATGTTCGCGGCCGGCGTGCCGAGCAACTCGCTCGCCGCGGCCACCAGCCGGTAGGTGACCTCGTCCGCATAAGGCTCGTTGCTCAGGAAGACCTCGGTGTCGACTCCGGCCTGCTCCTTGATACGCTTCCATGTCGGCGCGCCGTAGTTCCTGCAGACCATGTCTTCGACGGCCTTGTTCACCATACCGTACATTGGAACTCCGATTTTAGCGGCGCGGGGGCTCGGGAATTTGCAGGGCCCGTCGACGATCCAGCATGAGCCGAGGGTTGGCCCTGTCGGCGATTATCTCATGGGGCCATGAAGTCTTTCTCCACAACTCATGAGCGTGACGCCGCAAGACGGTGGGCTACGCCCATGGAAGCTGCTTTCTTGCGGCAACAGACGGGGTCAGAGCCCCGCGCCCGCATTCCGGAAAAGTGACTCTGGCCTCATCAACCATCACCGGCTCGAAGGCGCCATTTCCCGATCGGATAGCCGCGGCACGGGATGAAATAGAAAAAGGGGAAGCGAAACCGCAACCCCTTGTTTGATCTGGTAGGCGGTCGGGGACTCGAACCCCGGACCAACGGATTAAAAGTCCGCTGCTCTACCAACTGAGCTAACCGCCCGTGAAGCGCGACGACGTCGTGATTCGTAAAAAACCGCGAATTTTACAGATGCGCCCGCGTAGGGTCAACGAAACGAGGCGAGATGCGTGACGAGTGATCGGTGATGGGTGGCGGTTTATCAAACCAGCTCATCATGCTACGTGCGTCGCGCTGCCCTCATCCCGTATCCCTGATCCCTTGAAATCACGCCTCTTGCATCATGCGCCAGTACTGATACTTCATCGTGCCCGAAGCGCCAATCACAATGGCAAAGAACGCGAGAATCGAGCCGATCGCCAGGGTCGAGATGCCGGTGATCGCCTGGCCAACGGTGCAGCCCATGGCCAGCACGCCGCCTACGCCCATCAGCACACCGCCCAGCGCGTGGTTGCCGAAGTCCTTCCACGAAGCAAACCACTCGACACGAAATTGCCGGCTGAGGAGCGCGTACAGAAATGACCCGACGATCACGCCCGCCAGCGCGACGATTCCGACATTGATGAGCGAGAGATTGCCCGGCGCCATCAGATATCGCACGGTGTCGCCCATCGGGCTGATGAACGTGTAGGACTGCGTCTGCACTCGGCTCGGGATCACCGTCGACATCTCGGCGTACTCCTTCCACGACTGGCCGATCGAGCCGCCCGTAATCCACCATGCGGCGACGATTGCGAGTCCGATGACAGCGCCGCCAAGCATGTTGTCCCGACTGCCGCGGAAATCCTCCGACTTGAAGGCAAACGCCAGCAGCCCGACCACCACCACGCCCGCGAGCGCGACGTTGAGGCCCTTCGACATCGGCAGCCCGAACATCCCCGAGAGGACCGTCCCCACCTCCTGGTTGGCGACGCCGTACTGCTGGAGGTTGATGGTCGTTGCCGCGATCCACGGAAAGAAGCCTTTTTCGAACACCGGCGTCCACAGCATCGAGTACGCGCAAATCGCCGCGATCACGAGCGCGACCAGCGATTTGAGATTGCCGCCGCCGATGCGGACCAGCGTTTTGTTGCCGCAGCCGCTCGCCAGCGTCATCCCGATGCCGAACATCAAGCCGCCCACCAGATACCGGATCCAGGCGAAATTGGCGGTACGGTACGGCGGAAACGTCACGCCCGACAGATCGATCACGCCGGCGCCCTCCAGCGTGGCAACACCCGCCAGCGCAACCGCCATCGAAAATACCCACGCCCGCATGCGCCCCGTGTCCCCGATGTTGACCCAGTCCGAGACCGCCCCCATCGCGCAGAAGTTGGTCTTGTTCGTCACCGCGCCCAGGATTACCGCGATGACAAAGATCGCGCTCAGAACCTGGATATGAATTGTGGAATCCATAAGGCCTCCCCCATCGCTTGCCTGGCCCTAGTGTAAGGCGACCGCCGCCGCGCCTCCAAACAGCGGAATGGCGGATGGGCTTGACCCCTTGACCTGTGACCAGTGACCGGAGCTACGGCACTTTCTGATTCTTGTCAAAAATCCTGGCCGGTCTTGGCGTCATGGCAGCTCACATTCAATCCTGCTTCGCTCTGCGCCTGAGCGATTCAATTCTTGAACAGTCTGCGTGTATCTGCGTTTATCTGCGGCCGATAAAGTTCTTCAACAAGCGCTAGGCATAACGCGTGGGATCGGGGATCCCCGCCGCCTCGAAGCCGGCGCGGCGCAACCGGCACGACTCGCACCGTCCGCACGCCAGGCCGGCCTCACTCGCCTGGTAGCACGATACGGTGAGCGCGTAGTCGATGCCCAGCGCCGTGCCGCGCCGGATGATCTCCGCCTTCGTCAGCTGGATGATCGGGGTATGCAGCGCAAGCCGGCGGCCCTCGACCGCTGCCTTGGTCGCCAGATTGGCGAGCGCTTCGAATGCGCGCATGAATTCTGGCCGGCAATCGGGATACCCGGAATAATCCACCGCGTTTGCGCCAAACCAGATATCCCGCGCGCCGAGCACCTCGGCCCAAGCGAGCGCAAGCGAGAGCAGGATCGTGTTGCGCGCCGGCACGTAGGTCACCGGAATCCCCTCGGTCGGCGTTTCCGGGACGGCGATGGCCGGGTCGGTCAATGCCGACCCCCCGAAAGCAGCGAGATCCAGCGTGATGACGCGGTGGGTTGCCGCGCCCAGCTCCCGCGCGACCTTTGCGGCCGCGCCCAGCTCGGCGCGGTGGCGCTGGCCGTAATCAACCGAAAGGCAATGGCACTCGTGACCCGCCGCGCGCGCCAGCGCCAGCGTCGTGGCGGAATCGAGTCCGCCGGAGAGCAGCACGACAGCCTTGGACATGGGGAACGGAACCGGGCCAGGACTGGGACTTGTGAATCACAAATGGCGAATCGTAAATCGTTGCAGACCGATGCTGGGTGCGCGTGTCAGTCTCTACGATTCACGATTTACGATTTACGATTTACGTCTCACGGTCCTTTGAGATTGGCCAGACGGCGCTTGGCCTTGACTGCGGCTTCGCTGGTCGGATAGCGCGTCACGATTCCGTCGAGCGTAGTGCGCGCGCCGCGCATATCGCCAAGCTCGATCTGAGAGCTCGCCGTGTTGAGCAGCGCGTCGGGAACCGAGGAGCTGCCCGGGTAGGTCGCGATAAGCTTCTGCTGGGCCGCGATCGAACGCTTGAAATCGCGCAGGTTGTAATACGAGTCGCCGATCCAGTACTGCGCGCGCGGTGCGAGCGGGCTCTTGGGGTATTGGTCGATGAACGCCTGAAACGCCGTGATCGCCCCCTGGTAATTGCCGATGCGGCGCTGACCCTGTCCTGCTTCATAGGCACGGGCCTCCGCGTCGGAAGGCGCGGGGGCGATCGTCGTCTGCGCAGCCGCTACCGCGGGCGGCGCGCCGGCCGGCGGCGTGGGAGCAATGGCAGGCGGGGCAGCGCCCGGCGCGGCGGCGGGTGCCGCCGAGGGGGCAGCGCCCGCGGGCGGGCCCAGTGGCGCCGAGGGCTGCTCGAGACGGCGCAGACGCGCATCGAGATCGACATACATGTCGCGCTGGCGCTTTGCCGCCATCTGGCTCTCGTGGCCCAGCACCTCGATCTGTCCACGCAGCTGCTTCATTTCC
>LJTT01000018.1 GCA_001303585.1 Betaproteobacteria bacterium SG8_41 | reverse complement strand
GCGGCAGCGGGGCGCCCATTGTGGGGAACGGATCGTTGCGATCGAGTGTCGCGGCGACCCGGTGCACGAGCGGCACGGTCACATAGTCCACGGCCTCTTCGCGCCGGCCGATCCATTCCTTCAGCTTCTCGAGCTCTTGTGCCATGTCCTGTCAACCTAATAGTGAGCCGTAATCACGTCATGCCTTCGTTGCGGCAAGCGTTTTTTCCTCGCGCCGCTGGATGGCTTCATGGCGCCGTATCAGCCTCCTGGCGCGCACGACGACCGGGATATCGATCATCTTGCCGTCGATCTGGAACGAGCCGCGCCCGGCCGCTGCGGCTTCCTGGTCGAGCTGGATTACCTTGCGCGCGTACGCGACCTCGTCCTCGCTCGGCTTGTACTCCTCATTGACGATCGTCACCTGTCCAGGGTGTATGCATCCGGCGCCCATGAAGCCGAAATCGCGTGAGCGCCGCACCATCTTGCGGAATCTGTCCCAGTCGCCGAAGCCTGCCACGGTGTCCGCGAAGCCCAGCGGGATAATCCCCGCCGCGTTCGCCGCGATGATCATATGTTGCTTTGGATACAGCAGCGTCTCGCCGGTCGGCTGCATGTTGCAATCGAGCGCGAAATCCTCGCCGCCGATGTTGCACGCGACAATGCGCGGATGCGCGCGCACGATCTCGTGAATGCGGAAGAAGGCATCGGCAGTTTCGATCATGGCGATGAACCGGGTATGCCCCGCTTTCATGCCGCGCTTGTCCTCGAGCTCGCCGACGAGCTCTGCCAAAAGCTTCACGTGAGAGGCGCTGTCGACCTTGGTGACGGCGATCGCGTCGACGTCGGGGCACACGGAGTGCTCGAGATCGCGCACCGCCAGGGCCAGCGGCTGGTTGATGCGAACAACGACGTCGGCACCGCCCTGGCGCACCCTGGCGGCGTTCTTCTCCACGAGCGTTCGGGCCTTTTCCTTTTCCGCCGGAGGAATGGCGTCCTCAAGGTCGAGCTGGATCACGTCGGCGCCGCGCGTGTGCGCCTTCGCCACGAACTTCTCGACGTTGACGGGAACGTAGAGCAGGGAACGCCATACCGGCAGTTCGCGTGTCATCTCATTCTTTCCTTCCATAGCGGTCTCCAAAAAACAGAGACATTGGCGGCGTTAACCGGGGGTCTTCGCGTGACTCAGGAACGAAGCGACCGGGTATGAACCGGAAGCAGAGCGCGGAGCACTACATGCGCTACGGGTTTGCTAGAACACTTAGTCAACTGGTCACCTAGTTACCTCGTCACTGTTATCCTGCCTGCGCGGCTCTTTTCCTGGCGCGCTGCCTGCCCGCGCAGATTATGCCCGCGGCGCTCAGCCGCGCGAGCTCATCCGCGCCCAGCCCCAGCGCGCCGAGTATTTCGGCGTTGTGCTCGCCGAGCCCGGGCGCCGGGCGGCGAATCGCGCCCGGCGTGACCGAGAGGCGGGGGACCACGCAGTGCATCGGGACCGTCCCCATCTCCTCGTCCGGGTAGGCGCTCACCATTTCGCGCGCCTTGACGTGGGGATCGTCTATGATCTGCGCGATGTCGTAGATCGGCCCGACCGTCACGTCCGCCCGGTCGAAGAACTCCAGGTTCTGCGCGAGCGTCATGCGCCCGATGAAGTCTCCAATAATGGCGTCCAGTTCGGCAGCGTGCTGCACCCGCTCGGCATTCGTGCGATAGCGTGGGTTGTCGATTAGCTCGGCGCGGCCAATGACCCTGAACAATCGCTCGGTCATTGCCTGGGTCGACGCCGAAAGGCAAACCCACCGGTCATCGCTCGTGCGGTAGGCGTTGCGCGGGGCCGCCGTGGTCGAGCGGCTGCCGGTGCGGGGGCGCAGCCGGCCGCTCGCCTGGAAGCTCGCCGCCTGCGGTCCCATGAACGAAAAAAGCGGCTCGAGCAGCGACAGATCGATTACCTGTCCGCGGCCCCCGCGCACCTCGACCTCGCGCACGGCCACCAGCGTGGCAAAGGCTCCATGCACGCCCGCGGTGCAGTCTGCGAGCTGGATGGGCGGCAACACCGGCTCGCGGTCAGCGAAGCCATTGAGTGCCGCGAACCCCGATGCGCCTTCAGCGAGGGTGCCGAACCCGGGCTTGTGCCGGTAGGGCCCGGTCTGCCCCCAGCCAGTGACGCGCACGATCACGAGCTTCGGGTTGCGCGCGTGCAGCACATCCGGGCCGAGGCCCATCTTTTCGAGCGTGCCAGGGCGAAAGTTCTCGATGAAGACCTGGGCGGTGTCGACGAGTTGGAGCAGGAGCGTCTTCGCCTCGTCCTTGCGCAGATCGAGGCAGACGCTTTTCTTGTTGCGCGCATAGACCTTCCAGTTCGTCGGGACACCCGCGACGAGCCAATCACGCAGCGGATCGCCCGCCGGTGGCTCGATCTTCACGACTTCCGCACCGAAATCCGCGAGCAGCAGGCTGACCATGTTTCCCGCGACCACGCGCGACAGATCCAGCACGCGCACGCCGTCGAGCGGGCAGCGGGTTGCAGGCTGAAACGCCTTCATCGAATGGCGCCCTAGCGGACCTCGGCGCCGGTCAAAAGCTGGCGCTCGAGCTGCCGCGACTCGTTTTTGAGCAGCTGGGCGATCTCGGCCGCGCGCTTGTCGTTCATGCGGCTCGAAATCGTGGAAACAGAGAGCGCCGCAAACGCAACGCCGCTCTGGTTGCGCAGCGCCTGCCCCACCGAGCGCACGCCGGAGAGTCCCGGCAACTCGCGCATCGCGTAGCCGAGCTTCTGCGAGCGCTTTACCTGCGAGAGGAGCATGCCGGGGTTTAGGCCGTACTCCGGCAGGCGGGCGGTGTTGGCCGCAACGATCGCCCCAATCTCGTCATCCGTGAGAGCCGACAGGATGGCGAGACTGCCGGTGCCGACGCCGAGAGGTCGCCGCATGCCGATCTCGAGCGTGAAGGTCTTGATCGGGAAGGCACCCTCGCGGCGGTCAAGGCACACAGAATCGAGCCCGCTGCGTTGGGTGAGGAAGACCGTGTCGCCGGTCGCTTCCGCAAGGCGCGAGAGCGATGGGTGGCAGATTTCGCGCAGGTTGAAGCGCGGCGCGGCAGTTAGCCCGAGCTCGAACACCATGGGCCCCAGGAAATAGCGGTGAGATTCGCCGTCCTGCTGCACCATGCTTTCCGCGGCAAGGCATTTGAGCATGCGATGGACGGTTGGTCGTTGCAGGCCGGTGCGAGTTGCGAGGTCGAGGAGCCGCGAGCCGCTGCGGTTGTGCGCCGCAATCTCGCGCAGGAGCGTGAGCGCCCGCTCGATGCTTTGGGTGCCGGTCAGGCGGGTGTCCGCCCCGGCGTCGGATTTGCGAGCCATTAGGAAGTCCAGATAGTGGTGCGAACCCGATTATGCCATCAGAGCGCGGCTGACAAAAAGGGGCCAGCCGTGCTAAGGTAAATGCGCTCCGGCAGCCCTTCGGGAGAGACTTTCATATCATGGACTTCTCGCCTGGTATTGCGACTGTTCCGGCGCGCCGCAGGAAGCCGCCAACATGACCGATCTCGCCTCCGCCCCTTCCGCCACGCCTGCTTCGGCGGGCGCGCGCTTCCGCGCCGCGCTCGCCGCGGAGCACCCGCTGCAGATCATCGGCACCATCAATGCCTATCACGCGCGGCTTGCCGAGCGCGTGGGCTATCGCGCGATTTACCTATCGGGCGGCGGCGTTGCGGCCGCATCGCTTGGCGTGCCGGACTTGGGGATCAGTGGGCTCGATGACGTGCTGACCGACGTGCGACGGATCACCGACGCATGCTCGGTGCCGCTGCTCGTCGACGTCGACACGGGATTTGGATCGAGCGCGTTCAACATCGCCCGCACCGTCAAGTCGCTCATCAAGTTCGGCGCCGCTGCCATGCACATCGAGGACCAGGTGGGCGCCAAGCGCTGCGGCCACCGGCCGGGCAAGGAGCTGGTCACGCAGCAGGAGATGGTCGACCGTATCAAATCCGCGGTCGACGCGAAGACCGACCCGGCGTTCGTCGTGATGGCGCGCACCGACGCCCTTGCGGTCGAGGGGCTGCAGGCCGCGATCGATCGCGCCTGCGCCTGCGTCGAGGCCGGCGCCGACATGATCTTCCCGGAGGCCATCACCGATCTGCCGATGTACAGGCAGTTTGCGGATGCGGTGAGGGTTCCGATACTTGCCAATATCACGGAGTTCGGGAAGACACCGCTGTACACGGTGGAGGAGCTGCGTGGCGCGAACGTGGCCATGGCGCTCTATCCGCTCTCCGCGTTCCGTGCCATGAATGCGGCGGCGCTCAGGGTCTACCAGGCGCTGCGCAAGGAAGGCACGCAGAAGGCGGTGGTGGAGCTCATGCAGACACGCGACGAGCTCTACGACTTTCTCGATTATCATGCCTACGAGCAGAAGCTCGACGAGCTGTTCGCGCGCGACAAGCGCAAAAAGAGCTGAGCGCTCATTCCGGCGGGCGCGCTGTGACGGGCCTGCTGCTGTCCAAACCGAGAGGGCTGCGCTTCTTCGGCGCTGGCATCGATTGGCGCCGCTTCCTGCCCGCACCGCTCGAATGCGGGGTGATGCCCACGTCGTCAGTCGGGAACGGTGGACCCCGTGGCCAGAGCGCCGTTTGCGGCCTGCTAATACTCGCGCGGCGCGCCACAGCGCAGCCTGCATGCCGGTTCCGCGCCGCATTGTCGCCCGAGCCCGTAGCGTATTAATATTTAGGCCCTTTTGACACGGCCGCACCCATGCAGCTCTTTGCTTTCGGCATCAACCACCAGACCGCTCCGCTGTCCGTGCGCGAGCAGGTGGTCTTTCACGCCGAAACCCTGGTCGAGGCGCTGCGCGACCTGGTGGACCGGCGGCCCGTCAAGGAAGCCGCGATCATCTCGACCTGCAATCGCACCGAGATCTACTGCAATACCGAAGAGCCGCCGTCAGCGGTCGACTGGATGGCCGGCTACCACCGGCTCAAGCCCAATCAAATCGAGCCCTACCTTTATCGCCTCCCGCAGGAACGCGCGGTCAAGCATGCTTTCCGGGTCGCGAGCGGGCTCGACTCGATGGTGCTCGGCGAGCCTCAGATCCTGGGCCAGTTCAAGCAGGCGGTGCGCACGGCGCAGGCGGCAGGAACGCTCGGCCTGCTGTTGAACAAGCTGTTCCAGCGAACCTTTTCCGTGGCGAAAGCGGTGCGCTCCGAGACTGACATCGGCGCAGCCACGATCTCGATGGCGGCGGCGTCGGTCAGTCTGGCGAGCCACATCTATCCAAGCATCGCCGAGCAGACGGTGCTGTTCATCGGGGCCGGGGAGATGGTCGAGCTCACCGCGACCCATTTCGCGGCGCACCATCCGCGGCGGTTGAGCTTCGCAAACCGCACGCTGGAGCGCGCCGAGCAGCTTGCCGACCGGTTTCGCGGCCAGCCGCTCACTCTGAACGACCTGTCGTCCCAGCTCGCGGCTCACGACATCGTCGTCACCTGCACGGCGAGCCCCTTGCCCATTATCGGCAAGGGTCTCGTGGAGAGGGCGCTGCGGGCGCGCAAGCACCGGCCCATGCTCATGTTCGATCTCGCCGTGCCGCGGGATATCGAGGGTGAAGTGGGCGCGCTCGACGATGTGTTTCTCTACACCGTTGACGATCTCGGCAAGATCGCGCGCGAGGGCATGGACGCGCGTCAGAATGCGGTGTCGCAGGCCGAGGTCATCATCGAGAATCAGGTGACGGAGTTCATGCACTGGGTCGGTAATCGCGAGCTCGTTCCAACCATCCGGGCGTTGCGCGATTCGGGCGAACGCGCGCGCCGCCACAGCTTCGAGCGCGCGCTGCGCCGCCTTGCCAAAGGGGACGATCCTCAAGTGGTGCTCGAGCAACTCTCGCGTGGCCTCACCGCGAAGCTTCTGCACGCGCCGACGCATGCGCTGGCGCACGCGCGCGAGGAGGATCGGGAGGAGCTTGCCCGGTTGCTTTCGCGGCTTTACCAGTTGGCGCGCCCCGAGTAAGCGCTTTCCACGGCGCACCGCCCGATGAAACCAAGCATCGCCGCGAAACTCGCGCAGCTTTCGAGCCGTTTGCAGGAAATCAACGATCTCCTCGCTCGGGAGAACGCGACTGCGGATCTCGACGCGTACCGCCGGCTCACACGCGAGCACGCAGAGATCACGCCGGTCGTCGAACTCTACGCCCAATATGTAAGCGGGGAAGGGGATATGAGGACGGCGGAGGAGATGGCCGGTGATCCGGCCATGCGCGAGTTCGCGGAGAGCGAGATCAGGACGACCCGGGAGCGGCTCTCCGCGATCGAGGCAGAGCTTCAGAGACAGTTGCTGCCCAAGGACCCGAACGACGAGCGCAACATTTTCCTCGAGATCCGCGCCGGCACCGGCGGAGACGAATCGGCGCTGTTCGCGGGCGAGCTCTTCCGGATGTACAGCCGCTATGCGGAGCGCAAACGCTGGCAGGTCGAGGTGATCTCGCAGAGCACCTCCGACCTCGGCGGCTACAAGGAGATCATCGCCAAGATCACGGGCCAGGGGGCCTATTCCAGGCTGAAGTTCGAGTCGGGCGGGCACCGGGTCCAGCGCGTGCCGGTAACCGAGACGCAGGGCCGGATTCACACCTCGGCCTGCACCGTGGCCGTCATGCCGGAGGCCGACGAGATCAGTGATGTGGTTTTGAACCCTGCCGAGCTTCGCGTTGACACGTTCCGCGCTTCCGGCGCGGGCGGCCAGCATGTCAACAAGACCGACTCCGCGGTGCGGGTGACGCACCTGCCCACGGGGATCGTGGTCGAGTGCCAGGACGACCGCTCTCAGCACAAGAACCGGGCGCGCGCCCTCGGCATACTCGCGGCGCGCATCAAGGACAAGCAGCTGCGCGAGCAACAGGCGAAGGTTGCCGCCACGCGAAAATTGCTCGTCGGCAGCGGCGACCGCTCCGAGCGCATTCGCACCTACAACTTTCCTCAGGGGCGTGTGACTGACCACCGCATCAATCTGACGCTCTACAAGATCAGCCAGATCATGGACGGCGATGTCGACGACTTGATCGACTCGCTCTCGGCCGAGCACCAGACCGAGCAACTGGCGCAGCTCGGCGAAGAAACGCAAGCCGCATAGTACCGGTGCCGCCGCGCGTCCTGACCGGGTTTCCTACGACATTGACGATTATGGACGCATTGCGCTGCCTGGGCGGCGGCACGGCAGTTGTCGAGGCGCGCGCCCTCCTGCGGCACGTGCTCGGCTGCGACGACAGCTATCTCATCACGCACGGAGAGCAGCTGTTGAGTTCCGGGCAACAGGAGGCGTTCGAGGCGCTCGCGGTGCGGCGCCGTCGCGGCGAGCCCGTGGCTTACCTCACGGGCAGCCGGGAGTTCTTCGGCCTGGAGTTCAAGGTGACGCCCGCGGTGCTGATTCCGCGGCCGGAGACCGAGCTTCTGGTTGAGCTCGTGCTCGAGCGCGTGCCGGCGCACTCCGCAGCCGGCGTGCTCGACCTCGGCACCGGCAGCGGCTGCGTGGCGATCGCGATTGCGCGGCAACGACCGCAGGCGCGGGTCGTCGCGGTCGACGCCGCCGCGGAAGCGGTCGCGCTTGCTCGGGAGAACGCCGCGCGCCATGGCGTGCGCAACCTGGACATCGTGCACGGCGACTGGTTCGCTGCGGTGCCGGGGCAGCGCTTTGAGGTGATCGCCGCCAATCCGCCCTACGTTGCCGCCAACGATCCCCACTTGGCTGCGGATGACCTGCGGTTCGAGCCGCGGCCAGCGCTCGTTGCCGGCCCCGACGGGACCGAGTGCATCGCCGTGATCGTCGACGCAGCACGCGAGCATCTGAACCCCCGCGGCTGGCTGCTCATCGAGCATGGGCATGATCAGGGCGCGCGCGTGCGCGCGCTACTCAGCGCCGCAGGTTTTGCGCGGCAGATGAGGACCTGGCGCGACCTCGCCGGTATTGAGCGCGTCTCCGGCGCGCAACTTGACCCACCGTGCCGCTAACGGTAGGATACCCGATCATTTCTGTCAGGTATTGGAGTGGGTGATGAGCGTTCAGGAAGAGATCAAGCAGCAGGTTACTGGAAATCGCGTCGTGCTCTATATGAAAGGCACGCCCGACTTCCCGCAGTGCGGGTTTTCGGCAAACGCCGTGGGCATTCTGCGGGCGTGCGGTGTGGATGAATTCCACACGGTCAACGTGCTGGAAAACCCCGACATTCGCCAGGGCATCAAGGACTACGCCAAATGGCCGACCATTCCGCAGCTCTACGTTAACGGGGAGTTCGTCGGCGGCTCGGACATCATGGTCGAGCTCTTCCAAAGCGGCGAGTTGAAGAAGCTGCTCGATAAGACGACCGCCTGAGCAGTCTTTCTTGACGAGACTGACGGCCGGCTTCACGCCGGCCGTGTTCATCTCTGGATCCGCCCGGCTACCCGTTACCGGTCACTAGAACCGGTATCAACCCCCCTGAAACCGGAAGACCATCAGCCACGGAAGCACACGGAAATACGTGGACCGTGACCTGAACGAGGACGTGCGCGGTAATAGCACGACGATTTCCGTGTGCGTCCGTGTGGTTCCGTGGCTGTGTTGTTTTTGGGATGGCTTGCAGCCACGGGTCACGCGGTTCAAGCAAACAGCGAATAGGTGTACTGCCCCAGCAGCACCAGCGCGATCGCGAGCAGGAAGCGCTTCACCCAGGCGCGGAAGGTCTGGGCGTCGATACGGTGCCGGACGCGAAGGCCGATGAAGAATGCGCCCGCGGCGACTGCGGCGAGCGGCAGCGTCGTGGTCCACTGGGTCAGGGTGATGCCTCCGCGCGTGCTGAGCACCGAGAACTGGATGATCTTCCCGACCAGAAAGCAGAGGTTCAGTGCCTGCACGAGTACGGCGGGCGCCAGGCCGAGCGCGAGATAGAAGATGATGAGCGGTGGGGCGGCGACGTTTGCCGTGCCTTCAAAAAAACCGGCGGCGAGGCCCGACAGTGGGGCGAAGGCTCGCTCGTGCCGGCGCACGAGCGGCAGATCACCCAGTCCCAGGCGGTCGAGGTTGAGATAGACAATGATGGTGAACGCCAGCAGCAGCGCATAGGGAATTTCCGGCGCCATCACGAACAACGTGGTGCCGGCAAACGAGCCGACAATGGCATAAAGCGGCATCATCCAGAATCGCGCCAGAGCCGGCCGCAGCGAGCCGGTCATGACGATGTTCACCACCACGGCGACGATGGTCGGCACCAGCACGGCGAAAACCGCCGTGCGCATATCGCTCGCCATCGCGATGAGCGGGGTGGCTACAAACGGAAAACCAAACCCGAGCGCGCCATGGATGAGTCCCGCTAGCACGATCGCGCCCGTAATCCATGCGAGCAGGTAGGGCGAGAGCGACTCAGCAAGCATGGGACGCGACCGGTGACGGGTGACCGGTGACCCGGTAGACAATCCTTGTGTCCTTGCACCGCGCAGCATCGGTGCGCGCGAGCAGCGCACGGTGGGGCGCGGCGCCTTCAGGCGCGGCAGAAAGCGCGGGCGTGAAAGTATCCATGCCGGAAGAAGGAAAGCAAGAGGACCGCCCGCAGTGTAGCAAACGGCGGCGGCGGTATTTGTCACGCCGGAGCGCTTAAATTACCATGCCCGTTACCTCGTGCTCGATCGTCGGAGGCCCAACGTGAGTGAACCGAATCCGCACTCCATGCCAGCAGCAGGTGTCGATGCAGGCCCTGGCGTGACCGATGAGCACGCGTTCGTCCCCGGGGGCCGCGCACTTGAGGCGGGCCGGGGTTGGGCGTGGATCGCGCAAGGCTTCGAGATGTTCAAGCGCAAGGCTGGAATCTGGATTCTGATCACGATCCTGCTGGGCGTCATCTTCATAGGTCTCAGCCTGATCCCGGTCGTGGGCGCATTGGCGACGTGGGTGCTTTCACCGGTATTCGCGGGAGGCATCATGCTCGGTTGTCACGCGCTTGCGCAGCAAGGCGATCTCGAGGTGGGGCACCTGTTTGCGGGCTTCAGGAAGTGCACGGGAGATCTCGTGGTGATTGGCCTGCTCAGTATCGTGGCCTGGATCATCGTGATCATCCCGGTCATCCTGGCCCTGGGCGTCGGCGCTTTTTTCGCGACGGCGCAAGGTGACCCGCAGGCATTGGCCGCAATCGGTCCGGGCGTTGCGATCGCATGGTTGCTGGCGATCGGGCTCGCGGTCCCGGTCTATATGGCGCTCTGGTTTGCGCCGGCGCTGGTGGTATTTCGAGAGATGCGGCCGATCGAAGCGCTCAAGCAGAGTTTCCGGGGCTGCCTTCACAATATCGTTCCTTTTCTCGTCTACGGCGTCGTGGTGTTGGTCCTGAGCATAGTCGCCGTCATTCCGTTGGGCTTGGGGCTGCTGGTCCTGCTGCCGGTGATCATGGCCTCGGTCTACGTCGCCTTTTGCGAGATCTTCTTTCACGCCTGAGCGCGCACCGGATGCCCCGCCGCGCGGCGTGTGCTTGAGCGCCCGGATGTAAAAGATCTCTACTAAAAGTCTGCGACATGACCAAATGAAAGCGCTTGCATCGCGAGAGTCATGATATATAATCGGGCTGGCGCGGCCGCCTGCGGGCGGCCGCGTCGTCCTCGAGAGGAGTCTAGTCAATGAATTACATGACCGAAGCGAAAAATCTCGCTGGTAGCAATGCCGCCAAATTACCCGCCGGCAAAGTTCGGATGACGCCATCCGAGGCGTTTGTCGAGACACTGGTGGCGCACAAGGTCAAGGACGTGTTCGGTATCGTCGGCTCGGCCTACATGGACGCACTCGACCTGTTTCCGGGCGCGGGGATCCGCCTCTATAGCGTTGCGCACGAGCAGAATGCCGCGCACATGGCGGACGGCTACGGCCGCGTCACCAACTGGCCCACCGTATGCATCGCGCAGAATGGCCCCGGGATCACCAATTTCGTCACCGCGGTGGCTGCGGCATATTGGGCGCATACGCCGATGGTCGTGGTGACACCGGAAGCCGGCAGTCTCACTGCGGGGCATGGCGGTTTCCAGGAAACCGAGCAGATGCCGATCTTCTCCAAGATCACGAAATGGCAAGTGCACGTGAATTCCCCCCTGCGCATGGCAGAGCTCATGCATCGCGCTTTCACCATTGCGCTCCACGAACGGGGGCCGGTGCAGGTCAACATTCCGCGCGACTACTTCTATGGCGAGAGCGACTACGAGATCCTGCCGCCGCTCGTCATCGAGCGCGCGGCCGGCGGGTCCACCGCCCTCGACAAGGCTGCGAAGATGCTCGCGGATGCGAAGTTCCCGGTCATCCTGTCGGGCGGCGGGGTCGTCATGTCCGACGGCGTTGGCGAAGTGAAGGCGCTTGCCGAACACCTCACCGCGCCGGTGGTGAATTCCTATTTGCACAATGATTCGTTTCCGGCAAGCCATCCACTCGCCTGCGGGCCGCTCGGGTATCAGGGCTCGAAGGCGGCGATGAACATCATCGCCCGCGCTGATGTCGTGCTCGCGCTGGGCTCGCGCCTCGGACCGTTCGGAACGTTGCCGCAGCATGGTCTCGATTACTGGCCGAAGAACGCGAAGATCATCCAGATCGACGCCGATCATCGCACGCTGGGCTTGGTGAAAAAGGCTTCACTCGCCATCGAAGGCGATGCACGGCTGGCGGCGGCGGAACTGCTGAAGCGGATCAAGGCACGCGGGGCGCGCAAACCCGACAAGGCGCGGCTCACCCAGGTGCAGATCGAAAAAGCGGCCTGGGCGGCCGAGCTGGCCAACTGGCCTTCGCCGAACAAGAAAGGCCACATCGGACCGCGCCGTGCGCTGGCGCAGCTCGCGAAAGCTCTGCCCCGCAACGCGATGGTCTCGACGGACATTGGTAACGTGTGTTCGGTCGCGAACAGCTACCTCAAGTTCGAGCAGCCGCTGTCGTTTCTCGCGGCAATGAGCTGGGGCAACTGCGGCTACGCCTACCCCACCGCACTTGGCGCCAAGGTTGCGCGGCCCGACCGGGCAGCGATTGCCTACGTCGGCGACGGCGCCTGGGGCATGAGCCTGGCCGAGGTGATGACTGCGGTGAAAGAGAAGATCCCGGCGGTCGCCGTCGTCTTCAACAATGGCCAATGGGGCGCGGAGAAGAAGAACCAGGTCGACTACTTTGACAACCGCTTCGTCGGAACCAATCTCGCGAACCCGGATTTCTCTGAGGTCGCGCGGGTGATGGGAGCGGAAGGTTACCGCGTCGAGCACGAGGACGAAGTGAGCGACGCGCTCAAGGCGGCGCTCAAGTCCGGCAAGCCCTCGGTGGTGGAGGTCATGCTGACCCAGGAGCTGGGCGAGCCCTTCCGCCGGGATGCCTTCCGGCCGCCGCGCCGCCTGCTCCCGAAGTACCGGAAATACAACGCCAAACAGTATCGGTAACCATCTGAGCCACAGGCGTTTTCCAGGGGGAAAACGCCTGTTAGTGGGCGCTTACTGGGGGAGGTGCGCGTGGGCGTGCAACAGCCGCAACTCCAGGCTGACACTGTCTGATAGTGGGGGGCCATAACGCGTCCAGAAAGCGCGCGCCTCAGCGCGCTTTCCTTGTGCCAGATAACCGCTCAGGGCCACGGCGATCAGGTAATCGCGACTCTTGCGCGACTCCAGGGATGGTGATGGGTTCTCCAGCAGGTCCTTGGCGCCGTTCGTCAGCGCTATGGCATCACGGTCCGCCAAAGCGCGTAATAGCGTGAGCCACCGCGCTTGACCCTCGGGCAATGCATCGCGACACGCGGTCGTGGCGAGCCTGTCCCACAGCGCCCGTGCATCTGCCGGCGGCAGGTACGGAATCGTTGCCATCCCGATCTGGTAGAGCCCATGGACCCAGCTGTCGAATTGTTCCGGGCGCTCGCATCGGAGAACCCTCAGCTGCACGAGCTCAAGGTCTTTCTGCAACGAATAGGGGATGTTGACCGGCTCGGGCACTGCCCCGAGGAGAAAATCCCGCGCATAGCGCGCCCGGCGCATTCGTTCCACCTTCGTGTAGTAGCTGGCGCCCGGAAGCGTGCTGGGGCGCGCCGCTGGTTGCGGATCGATTAACGCCAGCAGCGGCGCGTGTATGCCACCGAGGTCCAGAACTTCCGTCGCCTCGCTTTCCAGAAAACGCGCGCGCGCGGCGTTGAGGTCGAGGTACGGGCGGTAGTCGGAGTTCGCGGGCACGGCGTAGGAAAGGAACAGCGGATGCAATAGACGCCGGCCGCCAATCCGGCGCAGCTCGAGATCGCCGATCGAACGCACCTCGACTGCGTTCAGCTCGCGCCGGACGCCTTCCTCGCTAAAGACGTCAGCAAGCGGCCGCGCCAGCACCCGCGGTGGCCCGGCGACCACCAGCAGATCGTTGTCGTCCGCCGCATAGATGACGTAGTCGGGGAAGACTTCGCCCAGCGCGCGCATGACCGAGGCGAGCAGAGGGAGGTCGAACTCGTAGAGCTGCAGCCATTGGACGATGACGCCGTCGGGGGCGAGATGGCGCCGCGCCACGCGATAGAACTCGACGGAAAAGAGACTCGAG
The DNA here is from genome assembly GCA_001303585.1 of Betaproteobacteria bacterium SG8_41. Lineage (GTDB taxonomy): Bacteria > Pseudomonadota > Gammaproteobacteria > Burkholderiales > SG8-41 > SG8-41. Next base: position 73,742 of record LJTT01000018.1, on the reverse strand, counting down.
ACGCCGCTGACCCAGGGGTTCGAGGGCTCCGAGACGATCACGTCATAGCGGCGGTTATGTGTGCTGAAGAATGTTTTCGCGTCGTCGATGTGGATGCGGCTGCGCGAATCATTGAACGCAGCGGCATTGCGCGGCGCGAACCCCCTCGAGGCCTCGACCATCGCGGGCTCGATTTCGATCGTGTCCACGGACTCGATCCTCAGGCTGCCCAGTAGCGTGTGCGTGGTGATGCCGGTGCCGATGCCGATTACCGCAACATGGCGTGCCTCAGGCTTGATCGAGAGCGGCAGCGCACCCGTGAGCGTCATGGTGGTCTCGTCGATCAGCCGCCCCCCGAGCATATTGACGCCGCCGTCGGACTTGCCGTTGGTGCGGATCGAGCGGCCCTCGGAGAAATCCACGAGGCTGACCGAGGCGGTACGGCCGTCCTTGTAATACAGGATGCTCGAGTCACCGGCGCTGTAGATCTCGCCGTATCGGTAGACTCCCGACATCATCTTGTAGGCATCGAGGCGCAAAGCGCCGAGCGCCAGCACGAAGACCGCGGTGGCGGCGCTCGCCGCCACCGCGAAGCGGCGCGGCTCGGCTGCCGCCGTCCACAGCAGCGCGAGACCCAGCCCGATGTCGATGGCGGCGCCCGCCAGTACCGTGCCCTTGAGCCCGAGCCAAGGAAGCCCGGCATGCGCCGCGAGCGTGACGCCGACAATGGCCCCGAAGGTATTGGCGGCATAGACCGCACCGATGGCGCGCTCGCCATGGCCGCGTCTGAGCAGCGCGTAGGTGATGAGCGGCAGCGTCATGCCGGCGCAGAACGCTGCTGGGAACATGACGGCGAGAGACAGCGCGTGGCTCACGACGTGGAACAGAGCGTAGCCGCTGTCGCTGCGCTCCACTGCCTTGAGCGTCCACTGCATGAGCCCGAATGTCTGGCCGTAAAGAGGCAGCGTCGCGATCGCGGCGAGCCCCATCGTCACCTGCACGTAGCCGAGGAAACGCCGCGGCTCGGAGAGGCGGTCGATGCGACGGCGGATCCACAGCCCGCCGCAGGCGAGCCCCAATATGAAGGCTGACAGCATGAGCTCGAACGAGTGCGTGGCACTGCCCAGCACGAGCGTGAGCATGCGGATCCAGGCGATCTCGTAGATGAACGAGGCGGCCCCGGTCAGCGCAGCCACCGCGAGCAGAAGATAAAAATACGCCGGCTCTCGTCGGGCCGTGGGCGCCGGGCGAATGGGCGCGGCTTCCGGTGCCGCGCCCCGCGCGAGCAGGACCATCGCCGCGGCGAGCGCCAGATTCATCATGCCGGCGAACTGGACCGTGCCCGGCAGTCCGAAGCGATCGATCAGGACGAAACCGGCCACGAGCACGCCCACACTGGCACCGAGGCTGTTGGTGAAATACAGCATCGAGAGCGCAAACCCCGGCGCGCCAGGATAACGCCGGATGAGGCCCGCGCTCATCAGGGGGAACGTCATCCCAAGCAGAACCGACTGCGGCAGGATGAGTGCCGCTCCCAGCAGCCACTTCACCAGCGCTGCCGCCGCCGGCGTTCCGAGCGCCGGAAGAAAGCGTTCGAATGCTGCGGTGGTTGCGGCGATGAAGACGGGATGGAACGCGAGGGCGAAAATCCCGACCACTGCCTCGACCAGGGCGTAGCCGAGCAGCAGATTTCGCCAGTTGCGCGAGTAGCGACCCGCAAGCCCGGCGCCGCCAGCCATCCCGCCCATGAAGATCGCGAGCACCAGCGTCTGCGCATAGCCGGCGTGACCGAGGAAGAGCTTGAGGTAGTGGCTCCAGATGGATTCGTAGATGAGCCCGGCAAATCCCGAGAGCGTGAAAACCGCAAAGAGGAGACCGAGCGCCCAGGGCTGAGGAATCGCGCGCGGTGTGGTCAAGGTGGGCGTCGTGTCGGTTGCTGGCGCGGGCGCCGCGGCGACCGCCGCCCGAGTGTAGCAGTTCAACGGTTGATCAGCGGAAATCCTCGCTGGAATGAAAGCGCTTGCACGGCGGCAATCAAGTTGCTAGGCTTTTGCGGCTTCCCAAGAGGCTATCCGTTTGAAATCGAGTTCGCAGCACAAAGCCGCCAAGCTTGCCGACGTGGCGCGGCTTGCCAGGGTCTCGACGGCCACGGTCTCGCGCGCCCTGACGCGGCCCGACAAGGTGAAACCCGCCACTGCCGCGCGGATTCGCCAGGCCGTGCAGGAGCTCGGATATGTCGCTCACGGCGCGGCGCGCGCGCTGGCCTCGCGGAGAACGCGCACGATCGGGGCGGTGATCCCGACGCTCGACAACGCGATCTTCGCCAACACTACGCATGCACTGCAGAAGACACTCGATGACGCGGGCTACACGCTGCTCGTCGCAAGCCACGAATTTGATGCCGAGGTGGAGGCCCGTGTCACGCAGGCGCTAATCGAACGCGGTGTCGACGGGCTGGTGCTGCTCGGCACCTCTCATCACCCCAGCGTGTTCCGCATGATCCATACCCACCAGGTTCCCTACGTGCTCACGTGGGCGCTCGATGCCAGCGGGCGGCATCCATGCATCGGATTCGACAGCCGCGCAGCGGCCATCCGCATGGCGCGCCACCTGCTCGAACTCGGCCACCATGAATTCGCCATGGTCTCCGGGATCATGGCGGGCAACGAGCGCGCGCGCGATCGGGTCGAAGGGGTGCGGGAAGCGCTTGCGGCTCACGGCCTGCGTCTGGGGCCGGGCCGCTTCGTCGAGAAACCCTATACGCTAAGCGGCGGGCGCGAGGGCATGCGCGAGCTGCTGGAGGCAGCGCCACGGCCAACCGCCGTGATTTGCGGCAACGACGTCCTGGCCATCGGGGCGCTCGCCGAATGCCACGCACTCGGTCTGGCTGTGCCGGGTGACCTCTCCCTCACCGGTTTCGACGACATGGAGATTGCGGCGGCCATTACGCCGGGACTGACCACGGTGCATTTTCCGACAGCGGAACTGGGGGCCTATGCGGCGCAGCATCTCATCGCGCGGCTTGCGGGTGAGCCGTTCGAGCCGTGCGTGGAGCTGCCGGTCGAGCTGGTCGTGCGTGGCTCGAGCGCGCCGCCCCCGAAGTCGTGACCGGCGGCCGGTTACGAATTTTGAATGATGAATGATGAGTGAGGAGACGCGAGACGCGAGAGGCGAGGGGAGCACTGCGTGCTGCTTCTTACGTCTCGGCGAGCAACTCGTCGATCATGCGCTCGGCCTGAGCGCGATAGCCGCCACCGAACAGATTGAGGTGGTTGAGCACGTGATATAGATTGTAGAGCTGCCTGCGCGTCGCGTAGCCCGCGTCCAGTGCATTGGCCTCGTCGTACGCGCGGTAGAAATCCGTTGAAAAGCCCCCGAATAGCTCGGTCATCGCAATGTCGGCCTCGCGGTCCCCGTAATAAACCGCAGGATCGAAGATGACCGGCGGGCCATCCTGCATGAAAGCGGCATTACCCGACCACAGGTCGCCGTGCAGCAATGACGGGGGCGGCGCATGGCCGGAAAAGAAGGCCGGCAGCCGCTCGAGCAGCTGCTCACCTTGCGCCAGCAGGCGGCCGCGGTGGCCGTTCTCGCGGGCGAGCCGCAGCTGAAAGCCCAGCCGGTGCTCGCGCCAGAACGCGATCCAGTCTGCGCTTGGTGTGTTGATCTGGGGTGTGGCGCCGATCGTGTTGTCGCGGTGCCAGCCGGCGCGCGCCGCCGTGACGCGGTGCATCGCGGCGAGCCTGCGGCCAAGCTCCTCCATGCCGCGGCTGCTGGGACAACCCAGCTCGATATGCTCGAGCACGAGCCAGCTGGCGCCCGCGCCGGTGCCGTGGCAAAGCGGGCGCGGGACGCGCACGGTGTTCGAGCGCGCGATCTCATTGAGACCGTCCGCTTCGGCCTCGAACATCGATAGCCGGTCCGAGGCGTTCAGCTTGACGAAGAAGGCAAGCCCCTGGCCGCGGACGACGTAGCTCTCATTGATGCAGCCGCCCCCCACACCGTCACGGGATTCGATCGCGAAGGGTTCGCCCGATGCCTCGCGGATCGCCGCCTCGATGTCGCGCCAGGGATCCATGGGTCAAGAGCCTGAATGAAACCGCCGATGCACGCCGATGTACAACCGAAGATCCGAACCGAAACGGTTTCTAAATCGAATCTAGGGCAGATTCCTATCGGCGTTCATCAACGGCTATATTCTAGCCAAGCGTTTTGCGCGCTTTCACGATCGCTGCTTTGACGCGAGCGGGCGCCGTCCCGCCGATGTGGGTGCGCGATTTGAGCGAGCCCTCGAGGGTCAACGCCGCAAAAACGTCCTTGCCGGCGGCCGGCGCGAATTTTTGCAGCTCGGCGAGTTTCAGTTCTGCGAGCTCGCAGCCACGGCCTTCCGCGAAGCGCACTGCCTGTGAAACCGCCTCGTGTGCCTCGCGGAACGGCATCCCCTTGCGAACCAGGTACTCTGCGAGATCGGTGGCAGTCGCGTGCCCCTGACGCGCGGCATTTGCCATCGCCTCGCGATTCACCTCGATGCCCGACAGCAGCTGCGAGAAGACCGCGAGGCACATGGTCAAGGTGTCGACCGCATCGAAGAGCGGCTCCTTGTCCTCCTGGTTGTCGCGATTGTAGGCGAGCGGCTGTGCCTTCATGAGCGTCAGCAGCGCGACGAGGTGGCCGTTTACGCGCCCCGTCTTGCCGCGGATCAACTCGGCCACGTCGGGATTCTTTTTTTGCGGCATGATGGAAGAGCCGGTGCAGAAGCGATCGGCAAGCTCGACGAAACCAAAACGGGGATTCGTCCACAGAATGAGTTCCTCGCAAAAGCGCGAAAGGTGCATAGCGATAAGCGCCGCACTGGCGCAGAACTCGATCGCAAAATCGCGATCGGAGACGGCATCGATCGAGTTCTCGCAGACGCCATCGAAACCCAGCTCTTTTGCGACGGCCTGGCGATCGATGGGGAACGAGCTGCCGGCCAGCGCGGCGGCCCCGAGCGGCAGGCGGTTCACGCGCTTGCGGCAGTCGCTGAGCCGCTGCGCGTCCCGCGAGAACATCTCGAAATAGGCCATGAGGTGATGCGCAAACGAAACAGGCTGCGCCACCTGCATGTGGGTGAACCCCGGCATCACCGTCTCGGTGTGCGCATCGGCCAGGTCGAGCAGCGCGCGCTGCAGGCCTTTGATGAGCCCGAGCGAATCGTCGATCGCCGCGCGCACAAAAAGCCGCACGTCGGTAGCCACCTGGTCGTTGCGCGAGCGGGCGGTGTGAAGCCGCTTGCCCGGCTCGCCGGCGAGCTCGATCAGCCGACGCTCGATATTGAAGTGGACGTCCTCGTGCGCCTCGGACCAGGGGAACGCGCCGGACTGGATCTCCGTGCGGATCTGCGCGAGCCCCTTCTCGATTTCGGCAAGATCGTCCTTGCCGATCACGCCAACTGCCCTCAGCATCCGCGCGTGGGCGAGCGAGCCCTCGATGTCATACTCGGCAAGCCGCTGGTCAAAGGAAACGGAAGCTGTGAAACGCTGCACGAGCTCGGTCGCCGGCTCGGAGAACCGGCCCGACCACGGCTTGTTGTGGGGTTTGTCGTTTGCGGACATGCTGGCTGTTAGAATCTACAGCGTTCTGGGGAGTCTCGATGGGCTTCAAGCGCGCGCTGCGCGGCAGCGCAACAGGCCTTTCAAATACGGACAGGGCGCACTGATGGCGGCAGGGAAACGCTCAAGGTGTCATCGTTCAGATAGCGCATGGCGAGAAGTATAAATCAAAACGCCTACTCAGGCGCCTTGCCGAACTTCCGCAATCTCGGTATCGCCCTGCGTATCGTCGTCATCGTCAACGTGATGGCGCTGGCTGCGGCGATCGTGCAGACGAGCGACCTGCGCCAGCTCTGGAACGTCCTGCTGGAGCTTTCTGCGGTCGTGCAGCCACTGCTGATCCTCAGCGTGGTTGCGCTTGTCGCGCTGAATGACTTGTTGAAGCGTCTGCCCTATTACCTTGGCGTGCTCGCGGTACTTGCCATCGAGCTCGTGCTGACCACGCTGCTCTACACTTTTGGCCAGCCCCTGCTCGCGGACAAGCCTGCGCCGCTGATGCGTTACTGGGCGCTGGTCGCATTGGCGACGGGCGCGCTTCTGGTGTATTTCGACCTGCGGGGGCGTGCCCTGTCGCCGGCCTTCACCGAGGCGCGGCTTCAGGCGCTGCAGGCGCGCATCCGGCCGCACTTTCTGTTCAACAGCATCAACGCGGTGCTTTCGCTCATTCGCCAGAACCCGAAGCGGGCCGAGGCTGCGCTCGAGGACATGGCCGACCTCTTCCGCGTGCTGATGGCCGACAATCGCAGCCTGTCGCCGCTGGCTCGCGAGGTGGACCTGTGCCGGCAATACCTCGAGCTCGAGCAGTTGCGCCTGGGCGAGCGGCTCCAGATCGAGTGGCATATCGATAAAATGCCGGCCGATGCGCTGGTGCCCCCGCTGGTGCTCCAGCCGCTGCTGGAGAACGCCGTCTACCACGGCATCGAGCCGCGGGTCGAGCCCGGTGTGGTCAGCATTGACATCTATGGCGCCCGCGGGCAGGTGCACGCGGTTCTGCGCAACCCGTATCGCCACGATGGCGGGCATCACGCCGGCAACAAAATGGCGCTTGCCAATATCCGCGAGCGCCTGCAGCTGCACTTCGACGCCGAGGCGACACTCGATACACGCGTCGGCGATGATACCTATCAGGTGCACATTGCCATGCCCTACGTCAAAGGTGGTGATTCGTGATGAGTGAGTCGTGAGCCATGAGTGACGCTCCCAAACCGCTATGCGTGCTGATTGTGGACGACGAGGCGCCGGCACGCTCCCGCATGCACGATGTGCTCGCTGATTGCGCGCAAGAGTTCCCGCTCGAGATCGCCGGCGAAGCGGCAAGCGGGCGCGCCGCGCTCGAACTGCTGGAGCGAGTGCCCTGCGACGTCGTTCTGCTGGATGTGCGCATGCCTGAGATGGACGGCATCGAACTTGCACAGCACCTGCTGAAGCTGGACCGGCCTCCAGCGGTGATTTTTGCCACCGCCTACGATGCGTATGCGCTGAAGGCATTCGAGGTGAACGCGGTCGACTACCTGCTCAAGCCGATTCGCGCGGCGCGCCTAAAGGAGGCGCTGGCCCGGGTACGAACCGCTCGCCCGCTACGGCCGGAGGCGCTCCGCGAGCTGCAGCGCGCGCCGCGCGCGCACCTGAGCGCGCAGGAGCGGGGCAAAATCGAGCTCATCCCGATCGGGGACATTGTGTACCTGAAGGCCGAGCTGAAGTACGTGACTGTGCGCACCGCCAGGGGCGAGCACCTGATCGAGGAATCACTGAGCAGGCTCGAGGAGGAGTACGGGGAACGATTCGTGCGAGTGCATCGCAACTGCCTTGTTGCGCGCGGTGCCATTCGCGGCTTTGAGCGCGCGGCCGAGAACGGCGAAGCGCGCTGGGTGGTGGTGCTAAATGGCATCGAGGAAAAACTCCCGGTGAGCCGGCGCCAGCAGCATGTGATGCGGGAGTTCTTCCGCTGAGTGGATGAGGGTCGTGACCCGCGACCGCTGCCCGTGACCGGACCCGCGCGGACGCACCGGAAGTGCACCTGAAGTCCCATCACGAACCACAAATCACGACGCACCGGAAGCTGCGCCGGCTCGGCGCCGCAATCGCTCTGGCATTCGGGGTTTCGGCGGTGGCAGCGGCGGACCCGTATGGCTTCGGAAACATCCATCTTGGCGCATCGTTCGACGAGCTCGCGCGCGCGCTCGACTTCCGTGACATTCACGCCGCGCTGGACCGGCAGCTTGCAGCGAAGGCGGCCAGGCCCGATCTCGGCCGGCGCGGCTATGGCTGCATGCGGCGCGAAGACCCTTATGCCGAGGTCGCCTGCGTGTCGCACGACGAGAAGGTGGGCGACACGCCAACTCGCGAGATCCGCCTGCAATTCCTTGACGGGGTCCTGCAACAGTTCTCGATTACCGCGGACATCGCGGAGATCGAATCGGTTATGGCGGCGCTGCGCCAGGAACACGGCGCGCCGAGGGAGACCAGGGCGGCGACGACTGGCGCCTTTGCGTCTTACCATTGGCGCAACGCCGATTCTACAATTGCTGCGTACAGCGGCGAGAGTCTTTTGTTCGTGTCCTTTGAGCTGGCGGGCTACCGGAAAGCGGTGGAGCGACGTCAACGCGAGGCGGCGCCCGAGCGCCGCTGATCCGGCGCTGCACGCAGCTTTTTCAGCCCTGTCTCAACGGCTTGCTCTAGGTAGAAGCCGTAGAAATCCTCCACTAGAAGCCCGACGACGGGCGGCGCCAGCTGTTCGCCGCGGTAGCCCACCACGACGATCGTGGGAACGCGCTTGACGCGATAATGCCGCGAGAACTCCACCGGAGAAATTGCCTTGCCGCTGAAGTCGCGCAATTCGGCGTGCCGGTCGATGTCCACTTCGCGGATGATGACGCGGTCTTGCAGCTTGGCGTCGCGGTGCATTGGAACGAGAAAATCGCGCTTGGCGATCGCGCAATAGGGGCAGGATTCCCGAACGAAGGCGATCATGACCGGCACGCGCCGCGCTCGTGCTTCCTTGGCCAGCATCTCGAAATCGTCGGCCCGCGGCAAATGCCCCGTGCTTTGCGCCGAGAAGGCGGTTGCCGCGCATGCTAGAATCGCCGCGACCAGCAGGCGTCGCAGGGAACGGTTTGAAAGCATTCAGCGAGGTAGGTGTTGAGCAGTAATGTCGCCGGGGCAGCGCCGCGGCGCCTCGTCATCGCGTCGCGCGAAAGCGCGCTTGCAATGTGGCAGGCGCGTCATGTCCAGTCGCTGCTGGCCGGATTATACCCGCGCACTGAAATTACGGTGCTTGGCCTGACAACGGAGGGTGACCGCCGGCTCGATGTCTCGCTCGCCAAGATTGGGGGCAAGGGCCTGTTCATCAAGGAGCTGGAGGACGCGCTCGCGAGCGGTCGGGCCGACCTCGCCGTGCACTCCATGAAGGACGTCCCGATGCAATTGCCCCCGGGCTTCGCGCTGGCCGCGGTCATGGAACGCGAGGACCCCCGTGATGCTTTCGTGTCTGGCCGCTACACGGGGCTTGCCGCGCTGCCCGCGGGCGCGCGGGTCGGCACATCCAGCCTGCGCCGCGAATGCCAGGTGCGCGCCTCCCACCCCGGTCTTGCCGTGAAGCCGTTGCGCGGCAACGTGAGCACCCGCCTGCGCAAGCTGGACGAAGGCGCCTTCGATGCGATCCTGCTTGCCGCAGCGGGACTCCGGCGCCTCGGTCTCGAGCAGCGGGTAACCGCCTTGCTCGAACCCGAGGAGAGTCTGCCTGCGCCGGGGCAGGGCGCGCTCGGCCTCGAATGCCGCGCGGAGCGAACTGATCTCCTCAAGCTGCTGGAGCCCCTGAGCCACCGCGACACGATGCTATGCGTGACAGCGGAGCGGGCGCTGTCACGCGCGCTTTCAGGCAGCTGCAACGTGCCGCTTGGAGCCTATGCCCAACTCAGCGGCCCGCAGTTGCGCCTGCGCGCATTCGTCGGGGCCCCGGATGGAAGCCGGTTGATCGCCGGAGAGCGTGCCGCGGGCGCGGAGGATGCGGAGGCGCTCGGAACTGCACTTGCCGACGAGCTCAGATCCCGTGGCGCCGGCGCCATCCTCGCCGAGCTGGAAAAGCAAGCTGGCGATGAACGCCCATGAAGGATCGCCCGCTCACGGGGAAAAACATCGTGGTCACTCGTCCGGCGCACCAGGCCCGGGAGTTGGCCGAGATGATCCGAGCTGCGGGAGGCGCCGCAACGCTGTTTCCGGTGCTGGAAATCCGCGACGTGGAAGATCTCAAGCCGCTGCGGGACATCATCGTGCGCCTGGACGAATTCGACCTCGCCATATTCATTAGCCCGAACGCCGTAAACAAGGCGATGAACTTGATTACAGCGCACGGCACGCTGCCTCCCGCGCTGATTTGCGCCGCGATTGGCCGTGGCGGCGTGAAGGAGCTTGCGCGCTTCGGGGTGACCAACGCAATCGCGCCATCGCCGCGCTTTGATAGCGAGGCGCTGCTTGAGCTGCCCGAGCTCCAGGAGATGAGAGGCAAGCGTGTCGTGATCTTTCGGGGCGATGGCGGGCGCGAGCTGCTCGGCGATACGTTGAAGCTGCGCGGCGCAACCGTGGAATACGCGGAATGCTATCGCCGCGGCATGCCCAATCTGGACGCGGCGCCATTGCTAAAAGCGTGGGCGCGCAACGAGCTCGACGCGATCACGGTGACCAGCAGCGAAGGGCTGCGCAACCTCTATGAGATGATCGGCGTCCTCGGGCGTCAATGGTTGCGCAAGACAGCGGTGTTCGTGCCGCATCCGCGCATCGCCGAGGTCGCGCACGAGCTGGGGCTCACGCGCGTGATCGTCACGGCGCCGGCCGACGAGGGCTTGCTGAGCGCGCTGATAGAACACTTCGCCACCGCGAGCCCCCGAGGCAAGCGATCGGGCTGATGTGCCTGCGATGTCCCGTTCGCCCGAGGGTTTCGGCCCCCGCTCGGTAGTACCGGGTAATGGTCTCGGGTCAGCCAACGCGGTTTCGAGTGTTGCGGCGCCGCGAACGACCCTCCATACTATCGGCTGAGCCAGCCCATCACGTCGCATGAGCGAATCCCCGCAGGAGAAAACGCAGCCGGAAGCAGGGCCTGTGCCGGTGCCCGAGCAGGAAGCTGCTGAGGCCGTATCAGACGAGGCCGCGGCAGAGCCGGCCGCCACGCCTGCACGCACGCCCTGGTGGCGCGGCGCAGGGCTGGCGTTGCTGTTTATCGCTGTCGGCGCAGGCTTGGTCGGCTGGTACTGGTATCAGGGCCGCATCGAAACCAGTGCCATGCGCAAGGAGCTGGCGCAGAAACTGGCTGACGCGGATGCGAAGGTGCTCGAGGACCGCCGCGTTGCGGAACAGGCACGCGCAGCGGTATCCGCGGTCCAGGGCAGGGTGGGCGCGCTAGAAGGCCAGCTCGTGCAGATCCAGGCTCGGCTCGCTGCGCTGGAAACCTTGCTCCAGGATATCTCCCGAAACCGCGGCGACGTGGCGATCGCAGAAATCGAGCAGTCACTCGTCATCGCGAACCAGCAGCTGCAACTCACAGGCAATGCCACGGCGGCGCTTACCGCGCTGAGGACAGCGGACGAAAAGCTCGGCCGCTTGGCGCGGCCGCAGTTGAACGACGTGCGCAAGGCGATCAGCGCCGACCGCGCCCGGCTGCGAGGGCTCGCCGCGGTGGACACCGCCGGACTAACCGTGCAGATCGATGAACTGCTCGCCGGCGTGGACAAGCTGCCCCTCGCCATGGACGTGCGGCCGCAGCCCGGGGCGCGGTCCGACCTCGGGGGCGCAGAGCAGCCGCTGTGGAAGCGGCTGTTGCGCGAGACCTGGCAAGAGTTGAAGCAGCTCGTGCGGGTCCAGCGCATGGACCGTCCCGAAACACCTTTACTGGCGCCTTCGCAGGCGTTTTTCCTGCGCGAGAATCTCAAGCTGCGCCTTCTCGCGGCGCGGCTTGCGCTGCTCTCGCGCAACACGCAGGCCTATAAGGCCGACATCGGAGCAGCGCGCGACTGGATGCAACGATACTACGATGTGCGCAACGCCGCGGTTGCTCGCGCCGTCGAAACGCTGTCGAGCCTGCACGCGGCGGAACTCAGCGCTGAGGTCGCGGACATTTCGGCCTCGCTTGAGGCGATCCGCAGCTATGGCCGCGGGCAGGCGAGCACCGCCGAGAAGCCGTAATCAGTGACCGGCAGACCGTGATCGGACAAACCATTGGCGCCTGCTACCCGCCTACCCGCTGTGTGCGGCTCGCTGATGCATCGCGGCCGGTGTTCAGTCGTGTGACCGGGCAGCCAGGGGTCGTTCTTCAAAATCCGGAGGCAGACTCGTGCTGCGGGCACTGATCTGGATCGTGACGATCGTTGCCATCGCGGTCGGCCTGACGCTGCTCGCGCGCCATAGTGCCGGCTATGTCCTGTTTGTTTCCCCGCCGTATCGCATCGAGCTCTCGCTCAACCTCCTTCTGCTATTGCTTGCCGCATCGTTCCTCGGTTTTTATTTCGTCGTACGTATGGTCGCCGCCACGTTGCACTTGCCGCGCCAGGTCCGCGAGTATCGGGCAGCGCGCCGGCGCCGGAAGGCGCGCGCGATATTCGCCAGCGCGCTGCAAGAGTATCTGGCAGGTCGCTATGCGCGCGCCGAGAAAGCGGCGCAGCGCGCCCTCGAAATGGGGGAGCAGCCGGGTCTCAGCGCAGTCGTTGCCGCACGCGCGGCCCATGGTCTGCGCGCCTACGACCGGCGCGATGACTACCTTGCGCGTGCGGCCGCCGCGGGCGCGGACGAACCGATGCGGGTGGTCACGCTGGCCGAGCTGCTGCTCGGGCAGCACCGCTTCGAGGAGGCGCTCGAGGCGCTGCGGCGACTGGCGCGCCCGCATACGGCGGCACTCCGGCTCGAGTTGAAAGCACAAGAGGCGCTGCGCAACTGGGATCAGATGCTCGTGCTGGTGAACGAGCTGCAGCGGCGCAAGGTGTTCGACGCAGATCAGGCGGCGCAGATCCGCCGCGTTGCGCTGATTGAGAATCTAAGGCGCAAGGCACTCGACATTGCGGCGCTGGAAGAAGCCTGGCACAAGATGCCGGCGAAAGAGCGCGCCGACAAAGAGGTCGCGGCCGCGGCCGCGCACTGCTTCATCGCGCTCGGCGGGTGCGTGCAGGCACACCGCATCATCGAGGAGGCGCTTGAGTCGAACTGGGACAGCGACCTTGTTGCGCTCTACGCCGAGTGCGACGGCGGTGACACATTACGGCGCATCGAGCGGGCGGAGGGCTGGCTCAAGTCTTACCCACGCGACGCTGCGCTGCTGCTGACATTGGGCAGGCTGTGCGGCACGCAGCAACTGTGGGGGAAGGCACAGAGCTATCTCGAGGCGAGCATTGCGGTTGATCCAACCTACTCGGCTCATCTCGCGCTGGCCCGCCTGCATGAGACGCTTGGCAACACGGAGGTCGCGCGGAACCATCAACGCAAGAGCCTTGACCTTGCGCTCTCTCAGCTCAAGGCGGTCACCGGCGGGCACCGCCGTATACCGCTCTAAAATCGGTCACCGGTGACCGGTGACCGGTGACCCGTAACCCGAAAGCGGCGGACGGCGAGTGGAATGACTCAGTGGCCTGATGTTTGTGGTTTGCTCTGCTCGCGCCCGAAGGGTCAGGCCGGGCCGGCTTCCGGCGCGGAGGGCGTGAACGAATCCGAATAGAACTCGTCCTCGGGCAGCCCGCACGTCGTCGTCAGGTCCCGGTGCGCGGCTTCTACCATCACCGGAGAACCGCAGGCATAGACCTGGAACCCCGACAAATCCGGGAAATCTTCCATCACCGCGTGATGGACTAGGCCGCCCCGGCCGGTCCAATGGTCTCCGGGTTGCGCTTCGGAGAGCACTGGAACATAGCGGATGCCGTGCTCCCGCTGCCAGCGCTCTGCCAGCTCGTGGAGATAGAGATCGGCGCGGGCGCGGCAGCCCCAGTACAGTGTGATTGGCCGCTGCAGCCGCTTGTGCAGCGCGTGCTCCACCATGGCTTTTATCGGCGCAAACCCCGTCCCGCTCGCGAGAAGTATGATGGGTTTGTCGCTGTCCTCGCGCAGGAAGAAGGTGCCGAAGGGCCCCTCGAAGCGCAGAATGTCCCGTTCCTTCATCTTGCTGAAGACATGCCCGCTGAACGAGCCGCCGTAGTTTCTCACGTGCAGCTGCAGGAAGGCATCGTCATGCGGTGCGTTTGCCATCGAGAAGCTGCGGCGCGTGTTGCCCGGCAGCAGAAGATCGATGTATTGGCCGGCAAGAAACTGGAGACGGTCGTTCGCCGGCAGCCTGAGGTGCAGCCCCATGACGTCTGGCGCGAGGCGCTCCATTTTGTGCACGCGCGCCGGCAGTTTCCGGATCTCGATGCCCGTCACGCCTGCCACTTCCCGCGTCAAGATCACGAGATCGGTCAGCGGGCGCGCCTGGCAGAAAAGCGCCAGGCCAGCCTGCTTTTCGGTATCGGGCAGGGCGTGCTCCTGGTAATGGCCGTAGTCGATCGTGCCTTCCAGAAGCTTGCCCTTGCACGACCCGCAGGCGCCGTTGCGGCAGCCGTAGGAGATGATCAAGCCGCCGCGTAGCGCCGCATCCAGCACGGTTTCGCCATCATTGACGCTAAAAACGTGGTCGCTGGGTTTTATCGTGACCTGATGTGGCATGCTCGACGGGTGTGCCGGTTTCGGCCCGGAACGGGCGGCCCGGCTTTCGGCTAAAATTCCGCTATGAAACGCCTGCTCATTGTCGGTTGTGGCGATATTGCGAGGCGGCTGATACCGCTGCTGCAGGGGCGCTACCGCATTTATGCCCTGTCGCGGACGCCGCAGCACCTGGCTCCGCTGCGCTCGCTCGGTGTGACGGCTGTCCGGGGAGATCTCGATGTGCCTGACACGCTCGGAGCGCTCGCCGGCCTCGCCCACGACGTGGTGCACCTCGCGCCGCCGCCGGACCGTGGCGCGCGCGATACACGCACGGCTCATCTGATCGCGGCACTTGCAAAGGGCTCGAGTCTACCACAGCAGTTCGTCTACATTAGCACGAGCGGGGTGTACGGCGACTGCCGCGGGGAGCTGGTCGCCGAAACACGAACGCCGCGTCCTGGCACCGAACGGGCGCGCCGCCGCGCGGACGCGGAAGGGCAGCTGCGCGAGTGGGGCAGGCGCAGCGGCGTGCGTGTCGTGATCCTTCGCGTTCCCGGCATTTACGCGGCGGACCGGCTGCCAGTGGCGCGAATCGAGCGCGGAACACCCGCGCTGGCGCCCGCGGAGGACGCTTTCGTCAACCATGTGCATGCGGACGACCTGGCGCGCATCGTCATGGCGGCCCTCTACCGCGGCGGGGGCGGCCGCATGTACAACGCGTCGGACGACGCGCCGATCCGGATGGGCGACTACTTCGACCTCGTCGCCGAGCACTTCGGCCTGCCGCACCCACCCCGCGTGACACGCGCGGAGGCGGAGAGCGTGCTGTCCGCGCGGCTGCTTTCGTTCATGAACGAGTCACGGCGCCTCACCAACCGCCGGCTCAAGAACGAACTGCGCATGAAGCTGCGATATCCCACCGTGCGCCACGGCATTGCGGCAGCGCGCGCGGATCGGCCGTCGCGCGGTTGACCCCATGCCTGAGGCACTCGTTGTACTCACGACTCTTCCGGACCGCGCGGCCGCGCTGCAGCTCGCCGAGGAGCTGCTCGCACGCCGCCTTGCGGCGTGCGTGAACGTGCTTGCGGAGTGCACCTCGGTCTACCGCTGGGAAGGTAAGGTCGAGAATGCGACCGAGGTCCCTGTGCTGATCAAGACGCGCGCCGCGCTTTATCCCGAGGTCGAAGCCGCCATCAGCGAGCTTCACCCCTACGAACTTCCGGAAATCATCGCTGTCCCAGTCGGTTGCGGGCTTGCCGACTATCTCGACTGGGTGGGCGCGGAAACGACCATTTCCATTGGCTGAGACCATGGAGTTGACTGCGATGCGCCTCCTTCTGGTTCTTCTCCTGGCGGTCAGCTCCTTTGGCCATGCGGCGGAGCCCGAGCTGCTCGAGCCCGAGAAGGCGTTCCGGTTCTCGGCTCGCCTGCAGGACCCTCGCACCATCGAGGTGACCTACCGGATCGCGCCGGGCTACTACCTCTATCACGACAAGTTTCGCTTCTCCGCGGTGCCCGCCGAAGTCAAGCTCGGGGCGGCCCAGATTCCGCCCGGAAAGCGCAAGCGCGACGAGTTTTTCGGCGAGGTAGAGACCCACCGAGGCGATCTCACGATCATCGTGCCTTTCGAGGTGGAGGGCACGGGCCTTACCGCGCTGACGCTTACGGCAACATCGCAGGGCTGTGCCGACGTGGGCGTGTGCTACGTCCCGCAGGATCAGAAAGCGGAGCTCATGCTGGCATCGCTCGCCGCTGTCCCGCCTCAAGGTGGCGCAACGGCGCAGCTTTTTGGTGCGCAGCCGCCGGTAAGCGATGCGACAGTCGCGACGCTTTTTGCCAGCGGTTTTTGGTTGGTCGTCGCGAGCTTCTTCGGCTTCGGCTTGCTGTTGTCGTTCACGCCCTGTGTGCTGCCGATGGTGCCGATTCTTTCCGGCGTCATCGTGGGCGGCGGTGCCCACATCACAAAGATGCGCGGATTCCTGCTGGCCTCGGCCTATGTGCTCGGGATGGCCGTGACCTATGCCATTGCAGGCGTGGCGGCCGGATTGTCAGGCGCAATGCTCTCGGCGGTGCTGCAGAATCCATGGGTCGTGGGCGGCTTTGCCGCCGTATTCGTGGCGCTCGCGCTGGCGATGTTCGGGCTCTACGAGCTGCAGTTGCCGGTTGCCCTGCAATCAAAGCTCGCCGAGGCGAGCGGGCGCATCAAGGGCGGGCATGCCGCAGGGGTGTTCCTGATCGGTGTGTTCTCGGCGCTCATTGTCGGCCCATGTGTGGCGGCGCCCCTGGCGGGAGCGCTGCTCTACATAAGCCAGAGCCACGATGTCGTGCTGGGCGGTTCCGCGCTGTTCGCGATGGCGCTCGGGATGGGGGTGCCGCTGCTGGCGGTCGGCGCATCCG
Organism: Betaproteobacteria bacterium SG8_41; assembly: GCA_001303585.1. GTDB lineage: Bacteria > Pseudomonadota > Gammaproteobacteria > Burkholderiales > SG8-41 > SG8-41. The sequence continues at coordinate 57,126 of LJTT01000018.1, read as the reverse complement.
CGGGCGCATTGCTGCCCAAGGCGGGACCCTGGATGGAGACCGTGAAGCGCTTCTTTGGCGTGCTGCTACTCGGTGTCGCGATCTTCCTTGTCTCCCCATTTATTCCTGCAGCAGTGCATCTTCTCGCATGGGGTGTTCTGCTGATCGTGACGGCGATCTACCTGCGCGCGATCGATCCTCTTCCGGTCCACGCGCACGGTTTCCAGAAGTTCAGCAAGGGCGTCGGCATCATCGCATTGGTGGCGGGCATCGCGTTCCTGATTGGCGCGCTCTCGGGCGGCCGCGACGTGCTTCAGCCGCTGTCCGGACTGCGAGTGGGGGCGAGCGAGGCGGCTGCGCCGAGCTTCGAGCGCGTCGGTAGCGTCTCCGAGCTGGACGGCCGCATCCAGGCCGCCGGCGGCCGGCCGGTGATGCTCGATTTCTATGCAGACTGGTGCGTGTCATGCAAGGAAATGGAGCGATACACCTTCAGCGACGCAGGTGTGCAGGCGCGAATGGACCAGATGCTTCTCCTGCAGGCGGATGTCACTGTCGGCACGCCAGAGCACCTCGCGCTGCTAAAACGCTTTCGTCTCTTCGGCCCGCCCGGGATCATCTTCTTTGATCGGAGCGGGCGCGAAATCGAGGGGCTGCGGGTAATCGGGTTCCAGCCGGCGAAGGAATTCGCCGCGGTGCTTGACCAGGTGCTCGCCTTCCGGTGACCCGCCGCGGCGTTATCGGGCTTGTCGCGCTGGTGGCGGCCGCCTCGGCGGCCGGCGGCTACGCGGTGCGGCGATTGTGGGTCTCGGCGGATGCTGACCAGAGCAACGCGCGCGGCCGGGCGGACGCGGTGTTCGCCGCCCGCTTTGTGAATCTCTCAGGGAGCACGGAGACCCTTGAGCAGTGGCGCGGGCGCGTTGTGGTGGTCAACTTCTGGGCGACGTGGTGCGCGCCTTGCCGGGAAGAGATCCCTGTTTTCATACGAATGCAAAATCGCTACGGCGCGCGGGGCCTCCAGTTCGTGGGCATCGCCATCGATCGGCGTGAGCCTGTCTCCGCTTTTCAGCGCGAATTCGGCATGAACTATCCGGTCCTGCTGGGCGGCCTCGAAACGATGGAGCTCATGCGATCGACCGGTAACCGATCCGGGGTCCTGCCCTATACGTTGGTAATCGACCGGGCTGGCCGGCTCGCGAGTCAGACCCTCGGGGGGCTCAAAGAAGACCGACTGGAAGCCCTTTTGGCTCCTCTTCTTTGAGGCTAATTTTGCCTAACTCCTGACTTATTTAGGCTAACTTCGCTTAAAATGGGGGAACTAGCGCTGGAATACCCGGCCAGCAGCTGCTGGTTTCGAGGCCGCCCGATGGGCGGACGTCCAGCGGGAGTTGATATTGACGTCTCCTCAGGCTGGAGCCCTCCGACCGGCGGCCTCGCAGGTAGATTTGTTCTGTGTACAGGTTCTAACTCCTGCTAATTTCTGGACAACGCCGGCTAACTTACGGTAACTTGTAGCCAACATGGCACCGGACGTTGTGCCGGGCCTCTGCTTTGGGCAGAATGTGAACAAATTCACAGCTTTTTAGATGGCTGGCGCAAAGAACATCCTGGTCATAAACGGCCCGAACCTCAATCTGCTGGGCGCCCGGCAGGCGGAGTTCTACGGCACTGATACGCTCGAGGCCATCAACGCCCGGCTGGAGAAGCGAGCCAAAGATGCCGGGGCGCAACTCGCGAGCTTCCAAAGCAACGCCGAGGCGGAGCTGATCGAGCGCATCCAGCAGGCGCGGCGTGACGGCGTTGATTACATCATTATCAACCCGGCGGCGTACACGCATACCAGCGTGGCCATTCGAGACGCCTTGGCAGCCGTGGGGATCCCGTTTGTCGAAGTGCACCTCTCCAACATCTTTTCGCGGGAGCCGTTCCGGCGCGAATCGTATTTTTCGGATCTGGCGGTCGGGGTGTTGAGCGGCCTGGGGGCAAGGGGATACGAACTGGCCCTGGACTTTGCCTTGGGGAGCAGGGGGAAGGAATAACGTGGTGGATCTGCGCAAGCTCAAGACGCTGATTGACCTGGTGCAGCAGTCCGGGATTTCGGAGCTCGAGATTACCGAGGGAGAAGAGCGGGTGCGCATCAGCCGCGGCGTACCCACGGTTGCGCTGCAGGCCGGCGCGCCCGCACAGGCGGTCACGCCTGCGCCAGCCGCAGCCGCACCGCCCGCCGGAGCGGAAGCGGAGCCCGAGGGTCACGTCATCCGCTCGCCCATGGTGGGGACGTTCTATCGCGCCTCGGCGCCCGGCGCAAAGCCGTTCGTGGAGGTGGGCCAGGAGGTGAAGTCGGGCCAGACATTGTGCATCATCGAGGCGATGAAGCTGTTGAACGAGATCGAGGCCGACCGCGATGGCGTGGTCAAGGCGGTGCTCGCCGAGAACGGCCAGCCGGTGGAATACGGCGAGCCGCTTTTCACCCTTGAGTGAAAAGGCGTGAGTGGCGAGTTGTGATTGGTGAGTCGAGCCCCTGACCGTTTTCGGACCCTTTCTTGTGTTCTAGTTCACTTGCCACCCACCGTTCACGACCCACGCCGCTCCAGAAATGTTTGAAAAAATACTAATCGCCAATCGTGGTGAGGTGGCGTTGCGCATCCAGCGCGCTTGCCGGGAATTGGGCATCAAGACCGTCGTGGTTCACTCGGAGGTCGACCGCGATGCCAAGTACGTCAAGCTCGCAGATGAATCGGTGTGCATCGGGCCCCCGCCGTCCGCGCAGAGCTATCTCAATATTCCCGCAATCATCAGCGCTGCCGAGGTGACGGACGCCGAGGCGATTCACCCCGGCTGGGGTTTTCTCTCCGAGAACGCTGACTTTGCCGAGCGCGTCGAGCAGAGCGGATTCGTGTTCATCGGGCCGAAGGCGGAAACCATCCGGCTTCTTGGTGACAAGGTGAGCGCGAAGAACGCGATGAACAAGGCCGGACTTCCGGTCGTGCCCGGCGTGGACGAGCCGCTGCCCGAGGAGCCGGATCAAGTCGTTAAGGTCGCGCGTTCGATCGGCTTTCCCGTGATCATCAAGGCGGTGGGTGGCGGGGGTGGCCGCGGCATGCGCGTTGCCCACACTGAAGCCGCCCTCTTGCCCGCGGTGCAAGTGACGCGCACCGAGGCGCAGGCTGCCTTCGGCAATCCTCTGATCTACATGGAGAAGTACCTGGAGAACCCGCGTCATATCGAATTCCAGGTGCTGGCAGACAAGTTCCGCAACGCGATTCACCTCGGGGAACGCGATTGCTCGATGCAGCGGCGGCACCAGAAAGTGATCGAGGAGGCCCCCGCGCTGCATATCAGCGCGCGCACCATCCTGCGCATCGCCGAGCGCTGCGCCGAGGCTTGCCGCAAGATCGGTTACGAGGGAGCGGGGACCTTCGAATTCCTTTACACCGGCGGCGAGTTCTATTTCATCGAGATAAACACCCGACTGCAGGTCGAGCATCCGGTGACCGAGATGATCACCGGGCTCGACATCGTCAAGCTCCAGCTTCGTATCGCAGCTGGCGAAAAGCTCGGGATCAAGCAGCGCGACGTGCAGTTCCGCGGACACGCGATCGAATGCCGCATCAACGCCGAGGACCCGCACCTCTTCACACCTTCGCCCGGCCGCATCACCTCGTTCCACGTCCCCGGCGGGCCCGGCATCCGCGTCGACTCCCACGCTTACAATGGCTATTTCGTGCCGCCAAACTACGATTCGCTGATCGGCAAGATCATCGCCTACGGCGACACGCGAGAGCAGGCGATTGCGCGACTCAATACCGCGCTTTCCGAGACCGTCATAGAGGGCATCAAGACGAATATTCCCCTGCACCAGGAGCTGTTGCGGGACGCGGCCTTTCTGCGAGGCGGCGCGAGCATTCATTACCTGGAGGAGATGCTCGCGAAAAAGGCGCGCGAGCCGTGAGCGCCAGCGCCGGTGAATGATGAATGGTGAATGGTGACCAGCGGCCGCTGAACCGTAACATTTGGCCGGAAGACGGCACGTCCGCGACGCGGTGTCATTCTGTTCACCATTCACCGTTTAGTGTTTCGTGAGTTGGATGTCCTGGCTCTCCATCCACTTCGAGCTCGAAGAGCGCTTCGTTGAGCCGGTGAGCGAGGCGTTGCTCGCGGCGGGCGCGCTCAGCGTCGATGTCGCGGATGCCGAGGCGGGCTTGCCGGGCGAGCGGCCGCTGTTCGGAGAGCCCGGGGCTGCGCCGCCAGCGGGCTGGCAGCGCAGCCGGATACGTGTGCTGCTCGACCCCGAGGCAGACCCTGCGGCGGTGCTCGGAGCGGCGTGCGCCCATGTTGGAATCCCCGCGCCGCCGCACAAAGTCGAGCGCGTACCCGAGCAGGACTGGGTACGCGCGACCCAGGAACAATTTGCGCCGATCCGGGTGTCGCAGCGGCTGTGGATTGTTCCCAGCTGGCACCGTCCGCCCGACTCCGCTGCAATCAACATCGTTCTCGATCCGGGCCTTGCCTTCGGAACCGGCGGCCACCCGACGACCCGTCTATGCCTGCGCTGGCTGGAGCGCACGGTGCGCGGCGGCGAATCCGTGATCGATTACGGCTGCGGTTCCGGTGTGCTCGCGATCGCGGCGCTCAAGCTCGGGGCGGCGCGTGCGACGGGCGTCGATATCGACGAGCAGGCGCTTCTTGCAGCGCGCCGCAATGCTATGCAAAATCAGGTCGACGCGGGCTTCCACGGCGCTGCCGAGGAAACCGGCGAGTCGGCGCAGATCGTGGTTGCCAACATCCTTGCCCATCCGCTCATTGTGCTCGCGCCGGTGCTCGCGCGGCTCACGCGCCCGGGCGGGCGGCTGGCGCTCGCGGGACTGCTTCCGCCGCAGGCCGAGGAAGTGTGCGCCGCCTATCACACATGGTTCGATATTGGCATCGAAGAAGAGGACGAAGGCTGGACGCTGCTCAGCGGAATCAGAGGGAAGAGTGAACCAGCATGAATATGTCTGCTGCGCAAGACGGGCCGCAGCGCCTCGAATTCAGCAGGCACCAATGCGCCGGTTAGCGAAGGACAGAACGTGAGCATGGTGACGCAGTGCCCGTCTTGCGGCACGCGGTTTCGCGTCACGCTGGAGCAGCTCGAGGCGCGGCAGGGAAAGGTGCGTTGCGGCCTTTGCATGACGATATTTGACGGGCGCGAGCCGCTTCAAGCAGCGACCGAACCGACCCCACGGCCTGCAACCGCGAACGAAGCGCCGACGTTTCGTCTCGAGCCCGTCGATCCCGGCGCCATGGCACCCGAGGCTGCGAGCGTGGCCGAGACAATCCCGGAAGAGCGGGATTACGGTCCGCCGCCGGAGCAGCTCTCGTTCGATGACCAGGTTTTGCTCGAGGAAGCGCGCGCGCGCAGCCGTTCGGCCCGCTGGTGGGCGGTGGGCGCGATGCTGCTTTTCTTTGCGCTGGGCGGACAGGCAACGTATGTTTACCGCAGCGAGCTTGCAACCCGGGTTCCAGGCTTGAAGCCTCATCTGCTGCGCCTGTGCGAGCTGTTGAATTGCACGGTGATGCCGCCGCAGCGGCCCAAATTACTGGGGATTGAAGCGTCGGATCTGCAGTTCGTCGATGCCAAGCAGCCATCACTGATCCGGCTCACGGCCACGCTGCGCAACCACGCGGGCTACGACGTCGGCTATCCGGCGCTCGATCTGGTGCTGACGAATAATCTGGAGCACACGCTCGCGCGGCGCATCTTTCTGCCCCTGGAATATCTCGAGTCGGGACCTGACCCGGCGAGCGGGGTTCCGGCCAATGCCGAGATCACCGTGCAGCTGGATCTCGATACCGGCAGCCTCAATCCCGCGGGTTACCGTCTCAACCTCCTTGCGGCTCCCTGATCGCGGTGGGCGCCTTGCCACGCGTGCGGATGCCGCGCTATAGTGACCCGGCCAGCAAGCTGCAACGGGAGAGCGCGCGGTGCTGGGCATCGCGCCACCGAAGGCGCAACGACCCGTAAACGCTCAGGCGTGGAGCCAACGGCTCCTGAATACCGCTGCAGCGCGGCAACTCTGGAGAGCGAGGGGCGCGACTCCTCCACCGAAGGGGCACGCGGCGATCGCCGCCGCAATCTCTCAGGTCGGAATCCATCAGGGGATTCCCGAGGACAGAGGGGTGATGCCGGAATGCCGGCCTCGCCCTTTTTTTATGTCTGGGACCCGATGACTGCAGCCGCGCTTCTTCACACACCCCTTGCCGCCGCGCATCGCGCGCTGGGCGCGAGGATGGTGGATTTCGCGGGCTGGGAAATGCCGCTGCACTACGGCTCGCAGATCGAGGAGCATCGCGCCGTGCGACGCGCCGCCGGCGTGTTCGACGTCTCGCACATGCTGGCGGTCGACATCACCGGCGACAGCGCGCGCGCATACCTCGGGCGGATGCTCGCGAATGACGTCGCGAAGCTCAAAACGCCGGGCCAGGCACTCTACTCATGCCTGCTGAACGAGGCGGGGGGCGTTCTCGACGACCTGATTACCTACTGGCGGGGCGATGAGCATTTCCGGCTGGTGTTGAACGCGGGCACTGCAGAACGGGACTGCGCGTGGCTTGAATCGCATCTCGAAGCGGCACCTTTGCGGATCGAGCCGCGCCGCGATCTCGCGATTCTCGCGGTACAAGGGCCGCACGCGCGAGAGAAGACGTGGGGCGCGATTCCCGCCATCCGAGCGGCAACCGCGCAGCTTGCCCAATTTCAGGCCGCCGAAGTCGGCGCGATGTTCATCGGCCGCACGGGTTATACCGGCGAAGACGGGTTCGAGATCGTGCTGCCGCGGGATGACGCGGCCGCCGTGTGGGGCGCGCTGCTCGCCGAGGGTGTTGCGCCCGCGGGACTGGGCGCGCGCGACACGCTGCGGCTTGAAGCCGGAATGAACCTCTACGGCCAGGACATGGACGAGACGGTTACGCCCGAGGAATCGGGGCTGGCGTGGACGGTTGCGCTTAAAGAGGCGCGCGAGTTCGTCGGCCGGCGGGCGCTGGAAGCGAGGACCCCAACACGGCGGTTGCTTGGCCTCGTGCTGATCGACAAGGGGATCATGCGCGGCCATCAGAAAGTGCGCTGCGCCGCGGGGGAGGGGGAGGTCACCAGTGGCGGATTTTCCCCGACGTTGAACCGTTCCATCGCGCTCGTGCGAGTGCCGCGAGCGGTCGCGCCCGATGACGAGGTCGAAGTGGAGGTGCGTGGAAACTGGTTGCGCGCACGGGTGGTCAAACCTCCGTTCGTGCGCCACGGAAAAATCTTGGCAAGGATTTGAACCGCGAAGACGCCAAGACGCCAAAAACTCGCAAAGAAGAGCCTGTTCTCAAAAAGAGCAGATTCATTTTATGGAAAGCTTGCACCTTCGCGTCTTTGCGGTATGACTATATTTTGGAGCGATCATGACGACACCAAAAGATCTGAAGTACACGAAGAACCACGAATGGGTGAAGGCCGAACCCGATGGCACCGTGATGGTTGGCATTACGTTCCACGCGCAGGAGCAGCTGGGGGACGTCGTGTTCGTCCAGAGCCCTGAGGTTGGCCGCACCCTTAAGCAAGGCGAGGAGTGTGCCGTCATCGAATCGGTCAAGGCGGCCGCCGACATCTACGCGCCGGTCTCAGGCGAGGTGGTGGCCGTGAACCAGGAGGTCGCGGACCAGCCGGAACGGGTGAACCAGGATCCGTACGCGGCGTGGATGTTCCGTTTGAAGCCCAGCGCGCCCGGCGAGCTCGAGGCGCTGCTTGACGCAAACGGCTACGAGAAGATCGCCGCAGAGGACAAGCACTAACATTAATGCCGCGCGATGAGTGATCGGCGACGATTAAAAGACTTTACCCTTGGTCCGTCATCTTTGATCACCCACTACCGATCACTGCTCACGGGCCTCTGAAAAATGCCGTTCATCCCTCACACCGAGCAGGACGTTCGCGAAATGCTTGCCGCGATCGGCGTCGGTTCGGTCGACGAACTTTTCAGCGAGATCCCGGCGGGGCTGCGTGCGGGCCCCCCCGCGGGCGTACCCGCGGCGCTCAATGAGATGCAGGTCACGCGGTTGATGCGCGAGCGCGCCGAGCGCGACGGAACGTGGCTCAACTTCATCGGCGCTGGCGCCTACGAGCACCATATTCCTGCGGCGGTCTGGCAGATCATCACCCGCGGGGAGTTCTACTCGGCCTATACGCCGTATCAAGCAGAGGCGAGCCAGGGCACGCTGCAGCTGCTCTACGAATACCAAACGATGATGGCTTCGCTCACGGGACTCGACGTCACGAACGCGAGCCTTTACGACGGCGCTTCCGCGCTCGCCGAAGCGGTGCTGATGGCGGTGCGTGCCCACAGGACATCGAGGCGCGTACTGATGCCGGCCTCGGTGCATCCGGTCTGGCGCAGGGTGGCCCGCACGATCGTGCGCAACCAGGGCATCGAGCTAATCGAGGTGCCTTACGACAGGGAGGCGGGCCATACGGCGCCGGCGGCATTGGAGGCGGCCGCACAAAAAGATGACCTCGCCGCGGTCGTCGTGCCGCAACCCAACTTCTTTGGTGTGCTGGAGCCGGTAGATGAACTGACCGATTGGGCGCACTCACGCGGCGCGCTCGCGATCGCTGTGGTAAACCCGATTTCGCTCGCGCTGCTCAGGCCGCCAGGCGAGTGGGGCAGCAAGGGCGCTGACATTGCCGTGGGCGACGGTCAGCCACTCGGCTCGCCGCTCGCGGGCGGCGGCCCGTACTTCGGTTTCATGGCCTGCGGCAAGGATCTGCTGAGACAGATGCCCGGACGTCTCGTTGGGGCGACCACTGATGTCGAGGGCCGGCGGGGCTTCGTGCTGACCCTCCAGGCACGCGAACAGCACATCCGCCGTTCGAAGGCGACCTCCAATATTTGTACCAATCAGGGACTAATGGTGGCGGCCGCGGCGGTACACATGGCGCTGCTCGGGCCCGAGGGGCTCGCGCGTGTGGCGCGCGCTTGTCATGCGAACACGCTCGCGCTTGCATCGAGGCTCACGGCGGTCAGCGGCGTGAGACGCGCATTCAGCGGGGCGTTCTTCCACGAAGCGGTCTTGACGCTGCCCGCGCCCGCGGCGACGGTACTGCGGGGGCTCAAGGCGCAGGGCATTTTGGGCGGCCTCGATCTGAAGCCAACGCATCCGGAGATCGGGCATGCGCTGCTCGTCTGCGCGACCGAGACCAAGAATGGAGACGACCTCGCGCGCTTTGCCGAGCAGTTCGAGCGCATCATCGGCCGAACTGGACGCCGAAAGTCGCGAGCGCTAAATCGCAAAAGCGGCAACTGAACGAGATGGAGACCGCTTCAATGGCGAAGGTAACATCGGGCGGCAATGCCGTAACCGTAAGAGGCGACCCAATGAGGAAGGGGTATGCCGCACCCGAATTCAGCCTTGCGGGCAACGACCTTAAGGACATCGGCCTGCGATGCTGATCTTTGAACGATCGAGGTCGGGGCGCAAGAGCGCGGCGCAAGCGCCCGCCGCGACGCCTGGCGCAGGCGAGATCCCGGGGCGGTATCTCAGAACGAAGCCCCCGCTCCTGCCGGAATGCTCCGAGCTCGATGTCGTGCGCCACTACACGCGCCTGTCGCAGAACAATTTCTCCATCGACACGCATTTCTATCCGCTCGGCTCGTGCACGATGAAGTACAACCCGCGGGCGTGCAACGCGCTGGCGATGCTGCCTGCGTTTCTCGGGCGCCACCCCGCAGCGCCGGACGATACGGGGCAGGGCTTTCTTGCGTGCCTCTACGATCTGCAGGAAATCCTGAAGAGCGTCACGGGCATGGCGGAAGTAAGCCTTGCGCCGCTGGCCGGGGCGCAAGGTGAGTTCACTGGCGTGGCGATGATCCGCGCCTACCACGACGCACGCGGCGACGCGGATCGGCGCGAGATCCTCGTTCCGGACGCCGCGCACGGAACGAATCCGGCCTCGGCGGTGATGTGCGGTTACATGGTGCGCGAGATCGCAACCGACGCGCAGGGCAACGTCGACCTGGCGGCGCTGAAGGCCGCAGTAGGGCCGCGGACGGCGGGACTCATGCTCACCAATCCCTCAACGCTGGGGGTGTTCGAGCAGCACATTCTCGAGATGGAGCGGACCGTGCATGAGGCGGGCGGGCTGCTCTATTACGATGGCGCCAACCTGAATGCGATTCTCGGTGAGGCCAAACCTGCCGACATGGGCTTCGACGCGATTCACATCAACCTGCACAAGACGTTCTCCACGCCGCATGGCGGAGGTGGCCCTGGTGCGGGGCCGGTTGGCGTAAATAGCCGGCTGGCGCCGTTCCTGCCGCTTCCGCTGGTGGCGCAGCGCAAAGGCGGCTATCGCCTGCTGGGGGAGACCGACCGGCCGCTGTCGATCGGGCGGCTCGGCGCGCAGCTCGGCAACGCGGGCGTGCTGCTGCGCGCCTATGTTTACGCCCGTATGCTTGGCGCGGAGGGAATGCGTCGGGTCGCGGAGTTTTCGACCCTCAACGCCAACTACCTGATGGTGGAGCTGGCAAAAGCGGGATTCGAGATTGCGTTTCCGCAGAGACGGGCAAGCCACGAATTCATTGTTACTTTGCGCCGGTTGAAGGAGGAAACCGGCGTCACCGCGCTGGACGTGGCCAAGCGCCTTCTCGACAAAGGTTTCCATGCCCCCACCGTCTACTTTCCGCTGCTGCGGCCATGAGCGAGATCCTCGTGGAAGCGCGGGGCGATCCCCAACTGCTGAAGACGGCGCCTCATGCCACCCCGGTGCGCCGCCTCGACGACACCAAGGCAGCGCGCCTGCTCGATCTCGCCTGGACGCCCCGGGCGAGCGGCAAATTGTGACCCGCAAACCTTGAGCCGTGAGCGGAGCGGTCCGCCGCATCGCCCTCTACCCGCTGGATAGCGATCAAACCCATGCAAAATCGGCACAAGGGCAAGACGGGCCTTACCCGCATCTGGAACGCGTTGCTCTATTCGCTCGACGGCTTTGCCGCCGCGTTCCGTCACGAGAACGCCTTTCGCCAGGAAGTCCTGCTTGCGCTCATTCTCGTTCCCATTGCACTCGCTGTGCCCGCATCGGGCACGGAAAAGGCGGTGATGGTGGCGAGCGTGCTGTTGGTGCTGATCGTCGAGCTGCTCAATTCCGCGATCGAGTCTGTGACCGACCGGATCTCGCTCGAGGACCACGTCCTCGCCAAGCGCGCAAAGGACATGGGTAGCGCGGCGGTGATGCTCTCGCTAATAAACGTTCCTGTCGTCTGGCTTCTCGTGCTCTTCGCCTGAACCGACCGCGTTTGTCACTCGCGCGCCGCCCGCCGCGAGTCAAGCTCTACTTCTTGAGCGCGTCGCGAATCTCCCTCAGAAGCAGCACGTCCTCGGGTGTCGCAGGTGCCGCCGGTTTCTCTTGTTCCTTGCGTTTGAGATTGTTTATGGCGCGAATCAAGAGAAACACCGCGAAGGCAACGATGACAAACGTGATCACGGTGTTGATGAACGCGCCGTAATTGAAGGTGACCGCGCCGGCCTTCTGCGCGACCTCGACGCTGAGGTACGGACCCGCAGTCTTCCCCTCCTTCAGCACCAGGAACAGGTTGGAGAAATCGACTTTGCCGAGCAGCAGACCGATCGGCGGCATGATGACGTCCCTCACCAGGGAATCGACGATTTTCCCGAACGCCGCGCCGATGATGATGCCGACTGCCATATCGACGACATTACCCCGCATTGCGAATTCCCTGAATTCCTTGAACATGATTTGGGCTCCTTCTTGGTTGGTCACGAGGGCTCCGTTGCGCCCAGTCGCGGTCGGGATTATGCGCGAAGATCGTGCTGGCTTCCAGCGCGGGATCGGAAGCAGGCACCATCGCGATGCTATAATCCGGCGCCGTACTCGAGAAAAAACATGCGCACCCTGATTTGCGGTTCGATCGCCTACGACACCATCATGGTGTTTCGCGATCGCTTCCAGAACCACATCCTGCCGGACCAGCTGCATATTCTGAATGTGGCGTTTCTGGTGCCGGACATGCGGCGCGAGTTCGGCGGCTGCGCGGGCAACATTGCCTACACGCTCAAACTGCTGGGCGGCGACCCGCTCATCATGGCTACCGTTGGAGACGATTGCGAGCCGTACTCTTATCGCTTGCAGAAGCTGGAGCTGTCGCAGGAGCACGTGCGCAGGGTTCCGGATACGTTCACCGCGCAGGCGTTCATTACCACCGATCTCGACGACAACCAGATCACCGCATTTCATCCCGGGGCGATGGACCGCTCCCACGATAACCACGTGCACGAGGCGAACGGCGTCAAGCTCGGTATCATCGCGCCAGACGGGCGCGAGGGCATGCTGCAGCACGCCGCCGAGTTTCACGCGGCCGGCATTCCCTTCGTGTTCGATCCCGGTCAGGGACTGCCGATGTTCACTCCCGACGAGCTCAACGAGTTCGTGAGCATGGCGAGCTTCGTGGCCGTCAACGACTACGAGGGCCAGCTGCTTCAGGAGCGCACCGGCAAAAAGCTCGAAGAGCTTGCTCAGCGGGTGCGGGCGCTGATCGTGACGCTCGGCGCCCGCGGCTCGCTCATTCTGACCGACGGGCAACGGCTCGAGATTCCGGGCGTCAAGGCGAATGCGGTAGTGGATCCGACGGGTTGCGGCGACGCGTATCGGGCGGGGTTGCTCTACGGGATCGTTAATGGTTTTGACTGGCCGACTACCGGGCGGCTCGCCTCCTTGCTCGGCGCCATCAAGATCGCCAAACGCGGCGGCCAGAATCACCATTTCTCGCGAGACGAAATCGGCCAACGCTACAAGGAGCAGTTTGGGAGCAGGCCCTGGTGACGGACGCCAGGTGCGAGTGCGTTGATTGCCAGGAAAGCCATATCACTGCGTCCGTCGAGAACGCAAAAGGCTCGAGCCGAGCGCGGCAGCATCGCTTTGCTTATCGCCCTGCGGTCGCCGCCTAATCCTCGCTCGCCTTTCCTTTCATCTCGGCGCAATCGCACTGGATCAACTGGCGATCCTCCAGCCGCAGCGCGCTGAGCTGCCTGCCCCACACGCATCCGCTGTCGAGGCACACGATATCGTCTCGTACGAGCAGGCCGAGCGCCGCCCAGTGCCCGAAGACAATCGCGGCGCCGCGGCTGGCGCGAGCCGGCGCGTCGTACCATGGCACGTAGCCCGCCGGCGCGCTCGCAAGCCCGAGCTTGTGGCTGAACTCCATCGTTCCGTCGGGTGCGACCAGACGCATTCGTGTCATCGCGTTGACGATGATGCGCAGCCGGTCGTAGCCCTTTAACTCTTCGCCCCAGCGCGCCGGCCGGTTGCCGTAAAGGACGCGAAGGAATTCGGCCCATGCCGGGCCGCGCAGCGCGACTTCCGCCTCGCCGGCGAGCTCGAGCGCGCGAGCGACGCTCCACTGGGGAAGCAAGCCCGCGTGCACCATCGCGTAGCCGTTCTCCGCGTGCATCATCTTCTGCCGGCGCAACCAGTCGAGCAGTTCGTCGCGATCGGGCGCGCCGAGTATGTCGCTGAACGTGTCGCTCGCGTGGCCCTTGTGCGCTCCCTCTGCGACGACCAGCAGGGACAGATCGTGGTTGCCGAGCACCGTGACCGCGCGCTCGCCCAGGCCTTTCACGAACCGCACGGTTGCAAGCGATTGCGGCCCGCGGTTCACCAGGTCGCCGACGAACCAGAGGCGGTCGCGGTGCCCGTCATAGCCGCAGCGCTCGAGCAGCCGCATCAGCTGGTCGTAGCAGCCTTGGACGTCGCCGATTGCGTAAGTCGCCATTACTCGAGGGCGTGATCGGTGACCGGTGACCGGTGACCCGCGCTGGGCAGCTTGGCTGCAAGCAAAAAAGGCGCAGCTTCGGCTGCGCCTTTGCGTTCACCAATCACGACTTACGGTTCACGGATTATTTGACGAGGTCCACCATGTAATCCACGGCTGCTTTCACATCGCCGTCGGGCAATGCGGTGTTGCCTCCCTTGGGCGGCATGGCACCCTTGCCTTTGATCGCGGAAGCATAGAGCGTGTCCATTCCGGCCTTGAGTCGCGGGGCCCACGCGGCCTTGTCGCCAGCCTTGGGCGCGCCAGCAACCCCGGCGGCGTGGCACACCATACAAGCCTTGTCATAGACCGCTTTGCCGTTGGCCGAGTCGGTCTGCGTCGTTGCGGCTGGAGCTGGCGCGGGCGCTGCAGCTGCAGCGGGTGGCGGCGTGGTCGATGCGGCCTTGGATTCCGGCACCGTCCAGTCGGCCCCGGCGGCGTTGGCCATGAAGGCGACAGCGCGCGCAAACTCGGTGTCGCTCAGATCAGGATTGCCTCCGCGGGGAGGCATCTGGCGCACGCCTTTCATGGCGTCTGCCGTGAGCTTTTCCTGACCTTCGGCTATCAGCTTTGCCCAAGCGGCCTTGTCGCCGAACTTCGGCGCATTGAGCACGCCGGTCGCGTGACAGGCGGCGCACACGGTCTCGTAGACTTCCTTGCCGCCTTTCTCGGCGCCGGATGCGCCGGGCGCGGATACCACGACGGTGCCCACCGGCTGAAGGCGTTTGGCGATCGCCTCGTCCGACATTCTGGGGCTGTCCTTGCTGTAGTCGCCGCCGCCCGATATGAGCGACGCGAGCAGCGAGATCAGTAGCACGGGTAGGGCAAACGCGAGCACCATGACGACGATCAGCTGCCGGGGCGTCTTGATCGGGGAGGAGTGTTCTTCGACGTGGATCTCGGACATGGAAAGTCTCTGGGGTGGGCACGAAAGGCGCCCATTATAACGGAAGGCTCCACCCGATAAAACCTTGAATTTCGGGGCGTTAGCGCATGAACGCTGTGTTAGAATCCGCCCCGTACGCGCCCGTAGCTCAGTGGATAGAGTGTTGGCCTCCGAAGCCAAAGGTCGTGGGTTCGAATCCCGCCGGGCGCGCCATTATTGCGCATGCCAAACAGCAAACCGTACGACGCAATCATCGTTGGCGGCGGTCACAATGGCCTCACGTGCGCCTGCTATCTTGCCGGCGCAGGTCTCAAGGTCAGGGTGCTGGAGCGCCGGGCCGTCATCGGCGGGGCGGCGATCACCGAGGAGTTCTTCCCTGGATTTCGAAATTCGGCGGCGGCCTACACCGTAAGCTTGCTCCACCCCAAGGTGCTGCGAGAGCTGCGGCTTGCCGAACACGGCCTCAGAATCGTCGAGCGGCCCATCGCCAACTTCCTGCCGTTGTCCGAACGCGAACACCTGAAGGTCGGCGCATCGCTTGCCGCGACGCAGGCTGAGTTCCGGCGCTTCTCGGTGCGAGACGCCGAACGGCTTCCGGCGTATTACGAGCTGCTCGAACGCAGCGGCGGCGCGCTGCGCGAGCTGATGCTCCAGACGCCGCCCAATGTTGGGGGCGGCGCGCGCGACCTGTTTGCCGCGTTGCGCGCGGGCAACTGCCTGCGCCACCTCGACATGCGCACCCGGCGGGATCTCCTGGACTTTCTGACGAAGAGCGCGGGAGATTTGCTCGACGGCTGGTTCGAGACGCCCGCCATCAAGGCAGCCTTCGGCTTCGACGCGATCGTCGGCAACTACGCAACCCCTTATGCGCCGGGAACGGGCTACGTGCTGCTGCATCATGTCGTCGGTGAAGTCAACGGCAAGCGTGGAGCCTGGGGTCACGCCGTGGGCGGGATGGGGGCCATTACGCAGGCGATGGCCGGGGAAGCGGAAAGACGCGGGGTGGAGATCACGACGGAAAGCGAGGTCGCGAGAATCGTCGTCGACGAGCGTGGCGCGCAGGGCGTGCAGCTTCCCGATGGCCGCGTCATGGAAGCGCGCTGCGTGGTGGCCAACGTGAATCCGAAGCTTCTTTTCCAGAAGCTGCTGGATCCAGCCGTACTGGACGCCGACTTTCAGGAACGGATCCGCGCGTATAAATGCGCGTCTGCGACATTCCGCATGAACGTGGCGCTCGCCGAGCTGCCCGAATTCACCTGTTTGCCGGGCGCCGGGGTGCATGAGCATCATCAGGCCGGCATCATCATCGCGCCCTCACTCGCGTACATGGAGCAGGCCTACTTCGACGCGCGCACTTACGGCTGTTCCCGAGCGCCGATCGTGGAGATGCTCGTTCCTTCCACGCTGGATGAGACGCTTGCGCCGCCCGGCCGGCATGTCGCAAGCCTTTTCTGCCAGCATTTTTCTCGTGACCTGCCGGGCAACCTGCAGTGGGATCAGGTGCGGGAGGAGGCTGCGGACTTCGTCATCGATACCGTGACCAAGTACGCCCCCAACTTCAAGGGCGCGGTGATCGGGCGCAAGATCCTTTCGCCGCGCGATCTGGAGCGCGACTTTGGTCTTGTTGGCGGAGATATTTTCCACGGCGCACTGACGCTCGACCAGCTCTGGAGCGCGCGCCCGGTGCTGGGCCACGCCAACTACCGCGCGCCGGTGCGTGCGCTTTATATGTGCGGCGCGGGCGCTCACCCCGGGGGAGGCGTGAGCGGCATCCCGGGACACAATGCTGCGCGGGAAATCATTCGCGATTTCCGTTGGGGCAGGGTGAATGGCAAACGCCGCGGAAAGGCGTGAGGGATGAACTGGGGCGCCCGCGGTCTGCGCGTCCTGCTGCTTGCACTGTCGTTGACGCTGCCCGCCGGCTGCGGTGACCGTGTTCCGCAACTACCGCCGCTGGGATCAAACGACGTCATCGTGGCGTTCGGCGACAGCCTGACCTATGGCACCGGCGCCGAGGAGCGCGAGAGCTACCCGGCCGTGCTTGCCCAGCTGATCGGTCGACCCGTCGTTCGCGCGGGAGTACCGGGGGAGATGACGGCACAGGGGTTGCGCCGGCTGCCTTCAGTCATCGATGAGCACCGGCCGCGGCTCGTAATCGTATGCCTGGGCGGCAACGATATGTTGCGCAAGATCGGCGAGAGGGAGATCAAACGGAACCTGCGCGACATGCTGAAGATGTTGAGCCAGAGCGGAATTGCCGCGGTGCTGGTCGGCGTGCCGAAACCGTCGCTCGTGATGAGCGCGCCCGGGTTCTATGCCGAGCTGGCGCGCGAATTCGGTGTTCCCTACGAGTCCGAGATCGTTACCAGCGTACTCCGTGCGGCCGATATGAAGGCCGATCCGATCCATCCCAATGCGAGGGGTTACCGCAAGATGGCCGAGGCGCTCGCGCAGCTGCTGCGCGAAGCGGGGGCGCTTTGACCGCGGACCCCGAACCGCGATACGGGAGCGGTGCCTCGGCAACGGGGCAGTCCGTAAAGAGATCCGCGAGTCTTTGCGCATGCCGGCCTCGCCCAGGGGCTGGTGTTCATTTGCGGCTTTAGTCGCTCTCGTCCTGATGAGCGACACATCGCGACCCGCAGTCCGCCTCATCGTCCTGATGTGTGCGGCCGAGGTGCTGAGCATGGCGGGCTTCGCGGCCTACACGACGCTGCTGCCGGTGTTGCAGCGCCAGTGGGCGCTTTCCAATTCGGAAGCAGGGCTCATCAGCGGCATCTTTTTCGCCGGCTACGTCGTGGTCACGCCGGTCCTAACCAGCCTCACGGACCATGTAGATGCGCGGCGCATCTACCTGTTTGCGTGCCTGCTGTCCTTTTTCGGCGCCGCGGGGTTCGCGTTCCTGGCAGATGGGCTGATCCCGGCGTTGTTCTTCCAGTTCCTGATCGGTGCCGGGCTCGGGGGCAGCTACATGCCCGGACTGAAGATGCTCACCGACCAGCTCGACGGCGCGGTGCAGTCACGCGGCGTCGCGTTCTACACAGCGACCTTCGGCATCGGCTCGAGCGCATCGATCTACCTGTGCGGGTTGATCGGGGGTGCTTTCGGCTGGCACTCGGCGTTCGCGTTCGGCGCGGCGGGCCCGGTCATGGCGGGGTTGCTCGTGAACGTTTTCATGCCACGCGGGCGCACGCGCTCCGCCGATCACCCCCGGCAGGCGCTGCTCGACTTCCGGCCGGTGCTGAGGAACCGGACAACCCTCGTCTACGTTGCCGGCTATTCCGCGCACAACTACGAACTCTTTGGCCAGCGCAGCTGGATGGTTGCGTTCCTTGTGTTCACGGCCTCCCTGCAACCCGCGGATGCGCCGATGCTGTTGAGCGCGGCAACGCTTGCGGCGATGATCAACATGCTCGGACCGGTCATGAGCATCAGCGGCAATGAGCTCGCGCTGCGTTTCGGCCGCACGCGAGTGATCTTCAGCTTCATGGGCGCTTCGGGGCTGCTGGCGTGCGTGTTGGGCTACACGGCGGCGCTGCCGTGGATCTTCGTGTTCGTGCTGATGGGGGTGCACTATGGCCTGATGCTGGGCGACTCGGCAGCGCTCACCGCCGGGGCGATTGCCTCCGCTCATCCCGACCAGCGTGGCGCCACCATGGCCGTCTACTCCTTTGTTGGCTTTAGCTCCGCTTTTTTCGCCCCCCTCGTCTTCGGCGTCGTGCTGGATCTTGCCGGCGGCAACCGGAACCTCATCGGCTGGGGCCTGGCGTTCGCAAGCATCGGCATATTTGGCGCCCTTTCCCCGGTTGCGCGCTGGCTCTACCGCAGGCGTAGACTGCGCCAGGAGTGATGGGGAGAATGCAGGTGACCAGGTAACTAGGTGACTAAGCGACTAAGCGACTATGCGTGAATTCGTTCGCTAGGGTTTATTTGTTATAACGGGGCGATCCAGCCGCTTGGTCACTTAGTCACTCGATCGGCTTCCGCCGCTGGCACGAGCGCCAGTTGCTTCAAAGCCATCTCTATCTTGCGAGCGCGCTGCTGTGTCTTGTTGCCGTCCTCGCGGCTCTGGAAGGTTTCCGTCCACGCGAAGTCTCAATCGAGCTCTTTGGAGGGCTCGCCGTGATACTGGCGGGCGGCGCGGTCGGCGGGTGGTCGTTCCTGCGCTACATCCGTATGCTGGTCGTGGCGCAGCACGCTGCCGACCGGTCGGTGTGCGGGACGTGCAAGACGTACGGACTGCTCGAAGCCACCGGATCCGGCGCACCATCTGGCCAGGGTAATGACGATCTGGCGATTTCGCCGACGCGAGTGCGGTGCCGGAAGTGCGGCAATGAGTGGACGATCGCGTAGTGCGCTCGCCCGCGATGCTTCGCCTACCTCGCCAGAATCTGCCAGGCGAGCGTGATCTGGCAGCCGAAGCCGGTGACGAACGCGATTGTGCGCACCCAGGGCACCGCAAGCGAGTAGGCAAGCCAATGCACGAAACGAGCCCAGAAGTAGACCATGCAAGCTGTGGCCGTCGCGCTGTTGCCGACGTCCAGGGCATGGGCGGACAGAATCAGCGCCGCGAATAGAACGAGGTTTTCGACGGCGTTTGCATGAGCCGCTTTCATCCTTGCCGCCCAGGGCGCAAGCGGTTTGGGGTTGTCCGGATAGCCCACCGCGTCAGCAATTCCGCGCACCAGGATCATGTTGAGAACGTACGGTATCCACATCACTGCAGTCAGCGTCGTCACCAGCACCAGGTAGACCAACTCGAGCTTCATCGTCACCTCCGCATGAATTTGCTGCCTTCAGGACGGCAGCCTTGCCCTTTTCTTTTCCTGTTCTGCGAGAATTTGCAGTACTGCGACCTCATCGCGGCGCAAGGCGGCAGGCGCGCGCCGCCTTCGCATACGGCGAGTCGGCTCGGGAAGCCGGGCGGTAATGCCCTGGAGATAAGCTTCCTGCAGCGCGGGATGAATGTAGTACTTGCGGCAGACGGCGCGCGTGTTTCCGAGGCGCTCCGCGACGATATCCACCGCCTGCAGGATGTTGCGTTGGGCCTGGCGCTGGCTTGGCGCAGGACCGATCTCGCGCAGCTCCCGTGCGGCAAGCATGGTGCCGGCCCACGTCCGGAAATCCTTGGCCGTGATGTCGCGGCCGGTGACCTCGCGCAGGTAAGCATTGACGTCATCGGATGAAATGGTCTGGCGTTTATCGTTGGCGTCGATGTATTGAAACAGCTCCTGGCCCGGCAGGTCCTGGCAGCGCTGCACGATGCGGGCAAGCCGGCGATCGCTGATGGCGACGCTGTGGTTGACCCCGCTCTTGCCGCGGAAGCTGAAGCGCAACTTCGTTCCCCGGACCTCGACATGGCGCCCCCTCAGGGTGGTGAGGCCGTAGGAACGGTTCTCGCGCGCGTACTCGTCATTGCCCACGCGGATCAGCGTTTTGTCGAGCAGGCGCACGACGGTGGCGAGGATCTGCCGACGGGTGAGATCGGGCGCGCGCAGGTCGCGCTCGACCTGCTCGCGGACCGCGGGCAGGATTTCGCTGAATTCGAGCACGCGGCGGAACTTCGACTGGTCCCGCGCTGCGCGGTAGGCGGGATGGTATCGATACTGCTTGCGCCCGCGGGCATCGCGTGCTGTTGCCTGGATGTGGCCGTCGGGTTCCGGGCAGATCCAGACATCGGTCCACGCCGGGGGGATGGCGAGCGATTGGATGCGGTTACGCACGGCGCGGTCAGTGATGCGGGCCCCCCCCGGCGTATAGAACGCCCAGCCCGTGCCGAAGCGCCGGCGGCGAATTCCCGGTGCCCCGTCCGTGACATAGCGCAGACCGGCGCGCGTGGCTGCTTTGCGGTGCTCGTCGACGCGGGTAGCCGTCACAGGGCAAGGTTACCGTGGAGAAAAACACCGCCCGACGGCGCGCGGCGGATGCCGGCGCGGGAGGACAAGGACTGCTCGATATGGGGCCGGTGCGTAACGATGGCGCACATTATGACACCGGAATGGATGCGACGAAACGCGGGGGCTGTCGGGCCCCCCTTGCTCAAGTACGGTGCGCCGAATCAGCGCGGCCGGGGTCCGGTGTAGAACTGCGGCCAGCGCTCGAGGACGGCGGGTGCGTCGTCCTTGTAGACGTGACAGGAGTTGAGCTGGTAGGGCTTTTTCGTGACCGGCTTGCCGGCGTTGCGGGCCTCGCGCGCGCGACCCGTGGCCTGGAATGCGGTGGTGCCCAACGGTCCGAGCAACTCGACCAAATGGGTGCAGCCCTTGATGCCACCAACGCGTTCGGCGATCGCCCTGCGCCAACCGGGGCCGATCGTGACGCCCGCCAGCGCCTTGAAGTTGCGCACGATGTCGCCGCAGACGGGATAGGGACCGTCGTCGGTTTTCGCCTCGACCTCGTGGATCTTCATGTCGAGATCAATCGTCACCCGAATCCACATGTTGTGCACGGGCTCGCCGGGCTGTCGCTCGCGCCCCCCCATGCGACGGGTGTGAACGTAGGTCTTGGTGTCGACGAGATTCGCTTCGATGTCCCACAAGCCGTCCTCGCGCTCGTAGCCCTTGCATTCGATGGTTCGCGTGTGCCGTAACTTGCGCGCGGCGGGGTGGCTCAACGGCATGGGCGACTCCGATATCAGGCGGCCTGGCGTTTTGCAGCGAACGCCCGCGCGGCCCTGGAAGAAGTCGGACGGCCAAGCACACCACAAATGTAGTCGCCGGCGGCGATGAGCTTGGCCATGTCCACGCCGGTCTCGATGCCAAGCCCGTCGAGAAGGTAGAGCACGTCCTCCGTTGCCACGTTTCCCGTCGCGCCTTTGGCGTACGGGCAGCCGCCGAGACCGGCCACCGAGGAGTCGAATACGCCGACCCCGCACTCGAGCGCGGCATAGGTGTTGGCAATGGCCTGTCCGTAAGTGTCGTGGAAGTGCCCGGCGAGACGCTTTACCGGTAAATGCCTCATCACCGCTTCGAACACGGCGCGCGTCTTGCCGGCCGTGCCAGCTCCAATCGTGTCGGCAATCGTGATTTCGTAGCAGCCCATTTCGTCCAGCGCCCGCGCGATGCTGACAACGGCCTCGGGGCGGACTTCGCCTTCGTAAGGGCAGCCAAGGCCGACCGAGATGTCGCCGCGAACCCGGAGGCCATGCGCGCGCGCCTCGCGCGCCACCTCGGTAAAGCGGGCGAGGCCCTCGGCAATGGAGCAGTTGGTGTTTTTCTGTGAAAACGCTTCCGTTGCCGCGGCGAATACCACGACTTCCTCGCAGCCGGCGGCGCGCGCTGCTTCGAGGCCCTTGCGATTGGGCACCAGCACTGGGTAGCAGACGCCGGGTTTGCGGCTAATCCCCGCCATCACCTGCGCATTGTCCGCCATCTGCGGGACCCACTTGGGCGAGACAAAAGCGGTAGCCTCGATGTAGGTGAGGCCCGCATCCTGCAGGCGGTGTATGAGCTCGACCTTAACCGCGGTCGGCACCGGCACGGGCTCGTTCTGCAGCCCGTCGCGCGGCCCCACTTCGACCAGCTTTACTCGTTTCGGCAACGTCATCTGAACCGCCAAGAGGGCAAAAAATACGAAAACCTAAAACGAACCGCCAAGACGCCAAGACGCCATGAAAATCAGCACCGAAATTCCGAAGGATCGAACCGAAGAATGAAACTATAACGCGTCAGGCTTGATTTTCACAAAAACGGTTTGTTCCTGGCAGCCAACTCCATTCGTTGGTCTTGTCTCTCATGGCGCCTTGGCGTTTCAGTTTTCGCCCTTGCTCTTCCTTTCGTCTTCGCGGTTTGATTCCTTTTGCGGTTTCTCCGGGGCTGCGGTGACCCAGGAGGGCTTGCGTTTTTCCAGGAATGCGCCCAATCCCTCCTGCGCTTCGGGCGTCACCCGCAGGTCGGCGATGCGCTGGGCGGTCTTCTCGGACACCGCGTCATCGATGGCAGCGGCCGCAATCTCCGGAATCAGTTTCTTGATCGCGACTACCGCGCGCGGACCGCTCGAGTGGAGCTGCGCCAGCATGCGGCCGACGAGCCCATTCAGCTCCGGCTCCTCGCAAATGTCGTGCAGGAGCCCGATGCGATAGGCCTCGGCCGCGTCGAACTCCTCGCCCGACAGCATGTAGCGGTGGGCCATGCGCTCGCCCATGGCGGCGATCACGTAAGGGCTGATCATCGCCGGGATGATTCCCAGTTTGACCTCCGAGAGCCGGAATGTCGCACCACGCTCGGCGAGTGCGATATCGCAGGCCGAGATCAATCCCACCCCGCCGCCGCGCGCGGCACCGCGGACGCAGGCGATAGTCGGCTTCTCCAGCGAGTAGAGCGTCTGCAGCATGAGCGCCGTAGCGCGCGCCAGCTCGAAATTCTGCTCGCGCGTATAGTTGGCGCTGCGCTTCATCTGTTCGATGTCGGCACCCGCGCAGAAATTCCTGCCTGCCCCGGTGACAACGATTGCCCGCACCTCGGCGCGCGATTCGAGCTGCCGCAGGGTCGCGGTCAATGCATCGACCATTTCCGGGTCGAAGGCGTTGTGTACTTCAGGGCGGTTGAGAACGACGGTCGCGTTGCCGTCAGCGTCAACCTGGGCGAGAACCTTGGTGGTCATGACAGGTAGTGGCGCAGCATTCCGGGCGCCACCATTATAGCCGCGGCTCATAACCTGCGACGATCGGTGCTCTGCAGGCTTCGCCGCGGGATTGCGGCGCTAATCGCATAACGGCGATGTCATGCTTGTGACGAAGGATTCGCGCATCCGGCCGCTGTTGGCGCGCGGCGCGGGCGCGGCCTGTTCATTGTTAGAGCTTCGCGATCTCTGCCTCGTACGCGAGGCGTGTAGCGTGGTCGAAACAGGCAAAGATGACCTTTTCAGGTAACGCGTGGGTGCCGGCGAAGCTTGCGCACTCACCTACCGCTACCTTGACCGCCTCGTGCAGCGGGTAGCCGTATGCACCGCAGCTGATGGCAGGGAACGCAACGGTGCGCAGCGCATGGGCGGCGGCAAGCTTGAGGCTTTCGCGATAACACGAGGCCAGGAGCTCGGACTCGCCACGTTTTCCGCCGTTCCACACCGGACCGACCGTGTGTATAACGTACCGGGCAGGCAACTTGTAGCCCTTGGTGATCTTGGCGCTGCCGGTCGGGCAGCCGCCCAGCGCGCGGCATTCGGCAAGGAGCTCGGGGCCGGCGGCGCGGTGGATGGCGCCGTCTACCCCGCCGCCACCGAGCAGCGTCGTATTCGCGGCGTTGACGATCGCATCCACATCCAGCGTGACGATGTCTACCTGCCGGGCTTCTAGTCTCGTTCGCATTGGCTCGCTCGTGTTCCAAGTCCCGGGTTCCATGCTCCGTGTTCCATGTTCCCGGTTCAATGTTCCGAGTTCAAAGTTCAAAGTGGGGAACTTCGTAAACCGCTGCCATCCAATTTTGCGTGAACCGGAAACTTGAACGGGCCGTTTTTACCAGCCGCCCGTCTCGAGCCACTTGTCCACCTGCCCAAGACGGTCCGCGCCCCAGAACGGCTCGCCGTCGATCACGATATAGGGAGCGCCAAAAACCCCTCGCTCGATCGCGGCGTCGACTTCGCTCCGCAGGCGTTCCTTCACCGCTGGCTCCTCAAGCGCTCGCAGAAGCGCCTCCTTGTTCAAGTTGAGCTTGGCCGCGACGTTGCCGGTGACCTCGGGTTTTGAGATGTCCCGGTCTTCGGCAAAGTAGGCATGGAACAGCGCCTGGGCGAGGGTCTTGCTGAGTGCGGGATCCCGGTCGTTGACCCAGTAGAAGGCGCGACTGGGCGCCGTCGCGGCGACTGGAAACTTCGAGGGCAGCTTGAACGGCACCTTCAGCATACGTGCCGTTCGCGTCATGTCGTGGACCGCGTAGCTGCCCTTGAGCGGAATCGTGGGCAGCGGTTGCCCGCCGGTCACCTTGAACATGGCACCCAGCAGGATGGGGCGCCAGGTCACGCCCCGTCCGTGCCTCGCGGCGATCTCGTCGATCTGCGTGCTCGCAAGGTAGCCGTAGGGGGAAGAAAAATCGAAGTAGAAGTCGATCGGATTGGCCATGGACTTATGGGTGCGAGTATATGCCGCGCGCTGACCGCTGCGTGGAGGGGGCAATGGCGGGTCACGAGCTGGCCACCTTGACCGTTGCGCGGCAAAAAAACACGTGGGGGTGGCCCTTACATGGCGGGCGCTGGCCATATCGGAGCAAACGTCATTCACGTAACGCGAAATGGCAGGCGGGTCGCCAGAACTTGCGCTGTTTCAGCTTTACGTTTACGTCAAGGTAATAACTTTTCTGAATTCTTGTTGGGAAGCTTGCCGTCAGGCTGCCGCTTCGCCAGCTCCGCCATCAACGTGTTCCTTGAGCCTGCGCCGGCATTGACCTGCAAAAAAATTAATCTCGTTCAGCATGATCTCGACATCCTTGCGCTGCTGCTCGAGTATCGTGCGTCGGCGCTCGAGCTTTGCGAGAAAAACCTCCATCTGACGCGGCTCGCCCTGCGAAACGTCGTAGAGCTCAAAAAGCTCGCGGACTTCGCTGAGGCTGAACCCAAGCCGCTTCCCGCGCAGCGCGAGTTGAAGCCGGGCACGGTCGCGCGCGCTGAAAACGCGATTCAGACCGTTTCTCTGGGGGCTAAGCAAGCCCTGGTCCTCGTAGAAGCGAATGGTCCGGGTGGTGATGTCAAAATCGCGAGCCAGCTCAGAGATCGAGTAGGTCTTAGCCATTGTGCGTCGCAACAATCGAGAGTAGGATTAGGTTTGGCAAGCGTATATAACCTTTACGTTAACGTCAAGAATGACTCAGGTTTTGATGGTTGCGGCCGTGCGGGACTCGCTCGTGGATTTCCCCACCACTGAACACCCGGAATCGCTGATAAAGCGAGAGCGCGCAGCGCGCATCTGTGCCGGTGCGGTTGACCTGAAGCGTGCGCTGTATCGGCCGCTAGCGGCCCAACGGTTCGAGAGCGGCGAGATGCTCGACGCCGTCCACTTCGCGGGGCGAGGGACTTTTGGTGGCAGGTCGCCTTCCGAAGCCGCTGATCTGCGTTGCGGCCGAGTGATGCGATTGATTTCCAGCGGCACGTCGTGCCGCCCATGCGTTATCAAAGGTGTCGCCGACCGCAAGGCCAGCGTCGGACGTGTGCGCGAGGTTTGTCGGGCGCCGCTCACTGCGGCAGAATGGCGGCCGAAGATGTTCGGCCCGCCCTCCCGGATTTTTCGGCTTCCGTTTCCTGCGGGCGAGACGATTGCCCACAGGCACAGTCTGACAAACGAAGGACGCGGCGCGCGTCACAGGATGACGCTTGCCACTTTGTGCGCGCTGCGTGACCAACACCGAGAGGACTCGACATGAGCGCTCAACAGCCGTCGCAGCAGCAGGCCACTGATCCGGCGGAACTCGCAGGACTCTACGCCGACGTCGCCCGCAAGAGCATGGACGTGCTCGCGCAGTTCCTCGACCGGCGCAAAGGCGGCGGCTCGCTCGGAATGGCGGATGAGCTGGGCGTTGCGCAGGCGTTCTTTGACGCATGGTCAAAGCTGCTGGCAGACCCGTTCAAGCTCGCCGAGGTGCAGATGCGATTGTGGCAGGACTACGTGTCGTTGATGCAAAGCTCGTGGCTGAGATTCATGGGCCAGGAAACCGCCCCTGTGGCGCAACCCCTCAAAGGCGACCGCCGGTTCAAGCACGAGGACTGGGAACGGAACTTCCTCTACGACTACATCAAGCAATCCTATCTGATTGCCGCCAAGCACTTGCACCAGGCGGTGGCGGGCGTCGAGGGGCTGGACCAGAAAACGGCCAAGAAAGTGGATTTCTACACGCGCCAGTACATTGATGCGCTGTCGCCGAGCAATTTCGTGCTGACGAATCCTGAAGTCATGCGCGAAACGGTCGCAACCGGAGGCAAGAACCTCGTCAAGGGCCTGAGCAACCTGCTCGACGACCTCTCGCGCGGCAATGGCGAGCAGATCCGGCTGCGGATGACCGACGAAAACGCATTCAAGCTGGGGCTCAACATCGCCACCACGCCCGGCAAGGTGGTCTACCAGAACGAGCTGATGCAGCTCATTCAGTACGATCCGACGACCCCGGATGTCTATCGCCGCCCGTTGCTCATCATTCCGCCGTGGATCAATAAGTACTACATCCTCGATCTGCGCGAGAACAACTCATTCATCAAGTGGGCCGTCGACCAGGGCCAGACCGTGTTCGTGATTTCATGGGTCAACCCGGACGAACGTCTCGCGCACAAGCGCTTCGAGGACTATCTGTTCGAGGGCGCGCTTGCCGCGCTCGATGGCATCGAGAAGGCGACCGGCGAGCGCCAGGTCAACGTGATCGGCTATTGCCTCGGCGGGACGCTGCTCGCTTGTGCGCTCGCGTACCTCGCGACCAAGGGTGAGCAGCGGATCAGCGCAGCGACCTTCTTCGTCACCATGATCGATTTTGCCGAGGCCGGGGAGCTCGAAGTCTTTATCGATGAGAAGCAGCTCGAGGCGCTGGAAAAGCGCATGGAGCAGCGGGGCTATCTCGAGGGCGCCGAGATGGCGACCACGTTCAACATGCTGCGCGCAAACGATCTCATCTGGACGTTTGTGGTGAACAACTATCTTCTCGGTCGCGACCCGTTCCCGTTTGACCTGCTTTACTGGAACTCGGATTCGACGCGCATGCCGGCGACCATGCACAGCTTCTACCTGCGCAACATGTACCTGCGAAATCTGCTGACCAAGCCGGGTGGCATCGAGCTCGACGGGCTCCCGGTCGACCTCTCGCAGGTGAAGACGCCGGCCTACTTCATCTCGACGCTGGAGGATCATATTGCTCCCTGGAGATCAACATATGCCGGCGCGCAGCTGCTCAAGGGGCCGGTGCGTTTCGTTCTGGGCGGCTCAGGTCACATCGCCGGCATCATCAATCACCCGTCGGCAAAGAAGTATTGCTACTGGACGAACGAAAAACTGGCGGCGGATCCCGAGGACTGGCTAAGTGGCGCAAGCCAGCATCCGGGGTCGTGGTGGCCCGATTGGGGCAAGTGGATCGCAGGTCACGGCGGCGAGAAGGTGCCCGCGCGCGTTCCCGGCACGGGCCAGCTCAATTCGATCGAAGACGCGCCAGGAGCGTACGTGAAGGTCCACGTCGGCTCGAAGCAGGCCAGCGAGTCTGCGCCCCCACCGCCCGACGAACGCCGGCAGAAGGCGCGGCCAGCGCGCCGCGGCGGGCGCTGATCGCGCCACTCGCGATTTTCCATTCACCGTTTGCCTTTCATCAGGAACTCTTTTCGGACATGGAAATAAACGGCAGGACTTTTCTCGTTAGCGGCGGCGCCTCGGGCCTTGGCGCCGCAACCGCGCGCCGCCTGGCACGGGCGGGCGGCAACATCGTCATTTGCGACTTGAGCGAGGAGCAGGGTGCCGGCCTGGCGCGCGAGATCGGGCGTGCTGCGTTCTTCGTGGCCACGGACGTGACGGACGAAGACCAGCTCGGCCGAGCCGTCGTTGCCGCCCGGACGCAGTTTGGGTCATTGCATGGGGCGGTGAGCTGTGCCGGTATTGCTCCGGGCGAGCGTATCCTGGGCAAGGCCGCGCCGCACCGGCTGGAGAGCTTCCGCCGCGCGATTGAAATTAACCTGGTTGGCACGTTCAACGTGCTGCGGCTGGCGGCCCAGGCGATGGCGGAGAACACGCCGGACAGGGAGGGTGAGCGCGGCGTCATCATCAACGCGGCCTCGATCGCGGCCTTCGACGGGCAGATTGGCCAGGCTGCCTACAGCGCCTCGAAAGCAGGTATCGTGGGCATGACGCTACCAGCGGCGCGCGAGCTAGCGCGCTTCGGGATCCGCGTGATGACCATCGCGCCCGGAATCTTCGAGACGCCGATGGTGGGTGGCTTCACCGAGGAGCTGCAGCAATCGCTGGCGTCCCAGATTCCGTTTCCGTCGCGACTCGGACGACCCGACGAGTTTGCGGCGCTGGTGGAGCACATCGTTACGAACACGATGCTCAATGGCGAGGTGATCCGCCTTGATGGCGCGGTGCGAATGGCGCCGAAGTAAGAAGAAGAGGAAGAGGAAGAGGAAGAGGAAGAAGAATATAGCCGCAGCTAAATGCAGATATGGAGAAACAAGAACCATTAAATTGTGATTGTTGGCATTTAGCCGCCGATGGACGCCGATTGTTCGAGGTGAATCATAAAAGGAACGGTGGTCGACCCCTTGACCACCGCGCTGGTCCGTCTTTGCCGTTCAACATTCAACATTCAGTACGCACCGGCTCAGCATGAGCTATAAAAACATATTGCTGGAGCAGCCCGAAGCGGGCATCTATCTCCTTACGGTCAATCGCCCGAAGGCGCTCAATGCGCTGAACTCCGCGACGCTTGACGAAATCGGGGCGGCGGCAGAGCTCATCACGCGGGATTCCACAGCACGGGTCGCGCTCGTCACAGGCACCGGCGACAAGGCGTTCGTCGCGGGCGCCGACATCGCGGAGATGCAGAACTTCACGCAAGAAGAGGGCGCCGCATTTTCCGCGCGCGGCTCACGTGCTTTCGCCCGGCTCGAAGCCGTGCCGGTGCCGGTCATCGCGCTCGTCAACGGCTACTGCCTGGGTGGCGGCTGCGAGCTTGCGCTCGCGTGCGACTGGATCATTGCGACGGACCGTGCCGTGTTCGGTCAGCCGGAGGTTACCCTCGGCGTGTGCGCGGGATTCGGAGCGACACAACGGCTCCCGAGAAAGATCGGGCCGTCCCGGGCGCTCGAGCTGCTGACGACGGGTCGCCAGGTCAAGGCCGAGGAAGCACTCAGCATCGGATTGGCGAGTGCGGTCGTGCCAGCGGACGAACTGATGCAAAAGGGTCTCGAGGCGGCGCGCAGCGTCGCCAGCAAAGGCCCGGTCGCGGTGCGTTGCAGCAAAGAGGCTGTCCGGCGCGGCGCCGACATGGAACTTGCCGCCGGGCTTGCTCTCGAATCAGAACTGTTCGGCCGCTGCTGCGCGAGCGCCGATCAGAAGGAAGGCATGGCCGCCTTCCTGCAAAAGCGCCGCGCCAATTTCAGCGGTAAGTAGCGTGAGCTGGCGCGCCCGCGGGTGCGCCATGGGCCCGATGCTATAATGTCGCGCCCAACGCGAGGTGTCGTAAGTGCTTGATTGCCGGAAGAGGATTCTGCCGCCGGCGAGTCCCTGACATGCGCATTAGGTGGCCGCAATGGACCTGAGAGACATACAACCCGACGCTGATCCGCAAGAGACCAACGAGTGGCTGGAGGCGCTGGCCTCCGTGCTGGAGCGTGAAGGTCCCGCTCGCGTGAATTTCCTCCTCGAGCGGTTGAGCGAGAAGGCGCGTCGCGCCGGCGCCTACATTCCGTATAACGCCAACACGGCGTACATGAACACCATCCCGCTTTCGCAGGAAGAGCGCTCCCCGGGTGACGCCGAGATCGAGAACAAACTGCGCTCGCTCGTGCGCTGGAACGCGATGGCGACGGTGGTGCGCGCCAACAAGGAATCCTCGGAACTCGGTGGCCACATCGCGAGTTTTGCCTCGGCCGCGACGCTCTATGACATCGGCTTCAATCATTTCTTCCGTGCGGCCAACGAGACCTTTCTCGGGGACCTCGTCTACATACAGGGTCACTCCGCGCCCGGTGTCTACGCGCGCGCCTACCTCGAAGGGCGCATTACAGAGGAGCAGCTCAGCAATTTCCGCCAGGAGGTCGCCGGCAACGGCCTCTCTTCGTATCCGCACCCTTGGCTCATGCCCGATTTCTGGCAGTTCCCAACGGTGTCGATGGGGCTCGGTCCCATCATGGCGATCTACCAGGCGCGCTTCATGCGTTATCTCAAGGACCGCGGCGTCGTCGAGCCGCAGGGTCGGAAGGTCTGGGCGTTCATGGGTGACGGCGAGATGGACGAGCCGGAATCGCTCGGGGCGATCTCGCTGGCCGGACGCGAGCAGCTCGACAACCTCATCTTCGTGGTGAACTGCAACCTGCAGCGCCTCGACGGACCGGTGCGGGGTAACGGCAAGATCATTCAGGAGCTCGAGGCGGCATTCCGTGGCGCGGGCTGGAATGTCATCAAGGTGATCTGGGGCTCCTACTGGGACCCGTTGTTCATGCGCGACACAAAGGGCCTGCTGCTCAAGCGCATGGAGGAATGCGTCGACGGTGAGTACCAGCGCTTCAAGGCGAACGACGGCGCCTACGTGCGAAAGCATTTCTTCGGCAAATACCCGGAACTGCTGGAGATGGTCGCCAACATGTCGGACGACGATATCTGGCGCCTCAATCGCGGCGGGCACGACCCGCACAAGGTCTATGCGGCGTACGCCGCCGCGATGAAGCACAAGGACCAGCCCACCGTGATTCTGGCGAAAACGGTGAAGGGCTACGGGATGGGCGAGGCGGGTGAGGGCCAGAACATTACCCACCAGCAGAAGAAGATGGGAACTGCCTCGATCCGGGCCTTCCGAGACCGGTTCAACCTCCCGATTCCGGACGAAAAGCTGGAGGAGGTGCCGTTCTACAAGCCGCCCGAGGACAGTCCCGAGATGAAATACCTTCGGGAGCGCGTTGCGGCGATGGGCGGATTGCTTCCGGCGCGGCGGCGCAAAGCCGCGCCGCTGCAGGTGCCGGCGCTCGCCGCCTTCGAGCAGCAGCTCAAGGGCACGGAAGGCCGCGAGATCTCCACAACAATGGCGTTCGTGCGCGTTCTCAACACGATCATTCGCGACAAGAACATTGGCAAGCTTGTGGTCCCGATCGTGCCCGATGAATCGCGCACCTTTGGCATGGAAGGCATGTTCCGGCAGCTCGGCATCTATTCGCACGTTGGCCAGCTCTATACGCCGCAGGATGCCGACCAGCTCATGTACTACAAGGAGGACAAGAACGGCCAGATCCTCCAGGAAGGCATTTGCGAGGCAGGAGCAATGTGCTCATGGATCGCCGCGGCGACGTCCTACAGCACGCACAGCCAGCCGATGATCCCCTTCTACATCTTCTATTCGATGTTCGGCTTTCAGCGCATAGGCGACCTGGCGTGGGCGGCCGGCGACATGCGCGCCCGCGGTTTTCTTCTGGGCGGCACCGCGGGCCGGACCACCCTGAACGGCGAGGGATTGCAGCACGAAGACGGGCACAGTCACGTTCTTGCTTCGACGATTCCCAACTGCGTCTCATACGACCCGACCTTCGCCTATGAGCTCGCGGTCATCATCCAGGACGGCCTGCGGCGAATGTACGAGCAGCAGGAAGACGTTTACTACTACATCACGGTGATGAACGAGAACTACGCGCATCCGCCCATGCCGGAAGGCGTGGAGAAGGGGATCCTGCGCGGGATGTATCTGTTCTCGGAAGGCAAGGTCACGAAGAAAAATCAGTTGAAAGTGCAGCTGCTGGGCAGCGGCACGATTCTGCGCGAGGTCATTGCCGGCGCCGAGCTCCTCGAGAAGGACTTCGGCATTTCCGCGGACATCTGGAGCGTGACCAGCTTCAACGAGCTGCGGCGTGACGGAATCGAGATGGCGCGCTGGAACATGCTGCACCCGCAGGATGAGCGCCGCGCCTCCTACGTCGAGGACTGCCTGCGCGATCGCGCCGGGCCGGTGATCGCCGCCACCGACTACATGAAGGCGTACGCGGACCAGATCCGCGGCTTCCTGCCGCAGGCGGCGCACTACAGTGTGCTGGGCACGGATGGCTTTGGTCGTTCCGACACGCGCAGGGCGCTGCGCCGCTTCTTCGAGGTCGACCGACACCATGTGGCGGTGGCTGCCCTGAAGGCGCTCGCGGACCAGGAAGCGCTGCCGCGCAAGAAAGTTGCCGAGGCCATCAAGCAGTACGGCCTCGATCCCGAGAAGCCCAATCCGGCCCGCGTCTAATGGGTTGTTACCGCTGACCCGTGAGCAGAGCCCGTGTCGAAAACCAAAAACGAGATTAGCCGCAGATAAACGCAGATGAACGCAGACAAACAACCGCGGAACACCGTATCTCTTGCTTCAATCGGCGTTGATCGGCGTCCATCTGCGGCTGTAGTTCAGTTCTTTCCTGACGTGACCTCGAATCACCGGTCACCGGTCACGGATTTGCAATGAGCAACATCATCGAAGTCAAGGTTCCCGACATCGGCGAGTTCAAGGACGTGCCGGTGATCGAAGTCCTCGTCAAGGCGGGCGATAGCGTCAAGGCCGAGGATTCACTGATCACACTGGAATCCGACAAGGCGACCATGGAGGTGCCCGCGCCAGCCGCCGGCGTGGTTAAGGAGCTCAAGGTCAAGGTCGGGGACAAGGTTTCGGAAGGCTCGCTCGTCGTGATGCTCGAGACGGCCGACGAGGCACGCGCGGCCCCGCCTGCGGCCGAGAAGCCAGCGCCGCCTGCGGCTGAGAAGCCAGCGCCGCCTGCAGCGGAGAGGCCGGCGCCGGCGAGTCCCGAGCCCCAACCGCCCACGCGCGGCGCGCAGGCGCCGGCTGGCGTGGAAGCACGCATCGACGAGAGCGGTTTTGCGCGCTCTCACGCGAGCCCTTCCGTGCGGCGATTTGCGCGCGAACTGGGAGTCGACCTCGCGCGCGTCAAGGGCAGCGGGGCGAAGGAACGGGTGCTGAAGGAGGATGTTCAGAACTACGTGAAGGCCGCGCTGGCGCGACCGGGCGCCGGCGGGGGCGGCTTCGGCCTCGCGCTGCCGCCACTGCCGCAAGTGGACTTCTCCAAGTTCGGCCCGGTTACTGCGCAGCCGCTTCCCCGCATCAAGAAGCTCTCTGGCGCGAATCTGCACCGCAACTGGGTCACGATTCCGCACGTTACACAGCACGACGAGGCCGACATCACCGAGCTCGAGGAATTCCGCAAGATCCAGGTCGAAGAAGCGAAGAAGCAAGGCATTCGCTTCACCATCCTGTGCTTCCTGCTCAAGGCGGTGGTAGTGGCGCTCAAGCAATATCCGAACTTCAACGCGTCGCTCTCGGCGGATGGCGAGAGCCTGGTGCTCAAGCAGTACTTCCACGTCGGCGTTGCGGTGGACACGCCCAACGGGCTCGTCGTTCCGGTAATCCGCGATGTTGACAAGAAGGGCCTGCTCGAGCTCGCGCGCGAGCTCGGCGAGGTAAGCGAGCGCATGCGCTCAGGCAAGATATCCCCGAACGATCTCCAGGGCGGGTGTTTCTCGATATCCAGCCTAGGGGGGCTCGGCGGCAGCCATTTCACTCCCATCATCAACGCGCCCGAAGTCGCAATACTTGGCGTCGGCAGGTCGACGATGAAACCGGTGTGGTCGGGAAAGGACTTCGCGCCACGGCTGATGCTGCCGCTGTCGATCTCGTATGACCACCGCGTGATCGACGGGGCGCAGGGCGCGCGCTTTATCGCATTTCTCAGCGGTGTGCTGTCCGATATCAGGCGTCTCGTCCTCTGATCCCGGCGAGGCGTGAATCGTGAATCGTGAATCGTGCCGGGCCGGCGTAGTGCACGTGACGTATCACCCATCGCCCATCACCCATCACCGGAGCGGTTGACCCATGTCAACCGCTCCAATCGGCGTGCTTGGCGGGACGTTCGACCCGATACATTACGGTCATCTGCGCCTGGGCGAGGAGCTCGGGGAAGCGCTCCGGCTGGACGAGGTGCGTCTGCTGCCCAGCGGCACGCCGCCACATCGCAGCGCGCCGGCGGCCTCCAGCGAGCACCGGCTGGCAATGACGCGGCTTGCAGCGCAGGGCAACCCGAGATTCCGTGTGGACGAGCGCGAAATCCATCGCTCGGGACCCGGCTACATGTTCGACACGCTCGCGTCGCTGCGGGCAGAAATCGGGCCCGCGCGGGCGATCGTTGTGCTGCTCGGCGCGGATGCCTTTCTCGAACTTGCGACATGGCACCGCTGGCGGGAGCTGTTCGGGCTGGCGCACATCGCGGTCGCTCACCGTCCCGGATTTCCGATAGAGGGCTGGGCCGATCAGATGCCGCAACCGCTGGCGCGCGAGTACTCCGCGCGCCTGATGCAGCAGTTGCTGTCGGTCCACCTCTCGCCCGCAGGCGGGATCGTGGTGATACCTCTTACCGCGCTCGACATCTCCGCGACCGCGCTGCGCGAGACGCTGCGGTCGGGCAAGAGCGCACGCTATTTGCTGCCCGCTGCCGTTCTCGACTATATTCGGTCGAACGGCCTTTACTCATAGGTGTGGATGAGACTCGATAAGCTGGTCAAGACCACGGTTGCCGCGCTTGAGGACATCAAGGGACGCGACATCGTGGTGCTCGATGTGAAGCGACTGACCGCGCTGTTCGATCGCATCAGGGCAAGGCGCTTTCACGCAATGTCCAGGAGAAGCTCAAGGCCGCGGGGGCACGCGTCTACGGGGTGGAGGGCGAGCGCGAAGGGGAGTGGATACTGGTCGATCTCGGTCCCGTGGTCGTCCACATCATGCAGCCGGCCATCCGGAAGTACTACGACCTGGAAGAGCTCTGGGGGCCGCCGGTGCGCAAGGTGCGCCGCGGGCGCCGCGCTGTCCCGTCCTGACGGCGAGCCGCCGCCATGAAGTTTTTCATTGTGGCGGTTGGACACCGCATGCCGGGCTGGGTGGACGCCGGTTTTGCCGATTACGCGGGGCGCATGCCGCGCGAGATGAGAGTCGAACTCGTCGCGCTCAAACCCGCGCATCGGGGCGGTGGCGAGCGGCGTGCCATCGACAGCGAAGGCGAGCGGATTCTCGCCGCCGTGCCTGAAGGGTGCGCCATAACTGCGCTGGACGAGCGCGGGACCGCAATCACGACGATGGATCTGGCGAGGCGGCTTGCACGCTGGCGCCAGAGCGGAAGCAACATCGCTTTCCTCATCGGCGGGGCCGACGGGCTGTCCGAAAACGTGAAAAAATGCTCGGACGCAGTCTGGTCTCTTTCCCCTCTGACGCTCCCGCACGGGCTGGCTCGCGTCCTGCTGGCAGAGCAGCTTTATCGCGCCGCATCAATACTGCACAATCACCCTTATCATCGCGGGGAGGGTAAGCCGTGAACGGCACCCGCCTCCCCGCGGGAGGCCGTATGATCGGGCGGGAATCGCCGTTCGCCGCTTTTGCCTTTGACGGTTTGCCAAAAACATTTATCAGAACATGAGTGTTGCCGACAAACGCATCTACCTCGCCTCGCGCAGCCCGCGGCGGCGCGAACTGCTCAAGCAGATCGGCGTGCCGTTCGAGCTGTTGCTGTTGCGCGAGGATTTGCGGCGTGGCGTGGACGTGGACGAGACCCCACTGCCGGATGAATCGCCTGGCGTCTACGCGCTGCGTATCGCGAACGCCAAGGCGACGACAGGAATGCGCCAGGTCGCCCAGCGCGGGCTGCCGATTAAGCCGGTGCTCGCGGCCGACACGTCGGTCGTCTTCGATGAGCAGCTGATCGGCAAGCCGGATGACACGGAGCACGCAGTGCGTATCCTTCGCACGCTCTCTGGCCGCGAGCACCAGGTGATTACGGCCATCGCCTTGGCGCTGCGGGACCAGGTCGAAACCCAGATCTCGGTCTCGAGCGTTTGGTTCCGGGAGCTCGACGAGGCCGAGATCCGGCGCTACGTCGCGAGCGGCGAGCCTAGAGACAAAGCCGGGGCATACGCCATTCAGGGGCGCGCGGGCGCCTTCGTCACGCGCATCGCGGGAAGCTACTCCGGTATCATGGGGCTGCCGCTCGCAGAGACCGCAGAGCTGCTGGCCCGCTTCAACGTCTCGATACCGTAGACGCGCTCCCGTTATGGCCGTAACCGAGGAAATCCTGGTCAACGTGACACCGCAGGAGACGCGGGTCGCCGTGATCGAGCAGGGCGTCACGCAGGAGGTTCACATCGAGCGCGCGTCCGCGCGCGGACTGGTTGGCGACATTTACATGGGCCGCGTCATCCGCGTGCTGCCGGGCATGCAGTCCGCCTTTGTCGATGTGGGCGGAGGACGGGCTGCGTTCCTGCATGTCGCCGACATCTGGGGGCGTCGCAGCAATGGCGAGCCCGCGATCCCCATCGAAAAACTGATTTCGGAGGGCCAGAACCTGATGGTGCAGGTCGTAAAGGACCCCATTGGCACCAAGGGCGCGCGGCTCTCGACGCAGGTGTCCATTGCCGGACGCTTTCTCGTCTACCTGCCGCAGGATTCCCACATCGGCATCTCGCAGCGCATCGAGGATGAAGAGGAGCGCGCGCATCTGCGCGAAAAACTGCAGCTGCTCCTGCCACGGGAGGAGAAAGGCGGATTCATCATTCGCACCGTCGCGGAGGCGGCCTCCGATCAGGAATTGAGGTCCGATGTGGACTACCTGCGGCGTCTCTGGTCGGGTATCGAGGAAAAGGCGGCGACCGCCGCGCCGCTTGCGCTGCTCTACCAGGATCTCGATCTAAGCCTGCGCGTTCTGCGGGATTTCGTGCACGAGGAGACGGCGCGGATCCTGGTGGATTCGCGCGAGACCTGGCAGCAAATGCTGTCCTTCGGCCAGGACTTTACCCCCAACGTGGCCGAGCGCGTCGAGCATTACCAGGGTGAGCGCCCGCTGTTCGATCTCTATGGCGTCGAAGACGAGATCGAGAAGGCGCTGGCGCGCCGCGTCGATCTCAAGTCCGGCGGCTACCTCATCATAGACCAGACCGAGGCGCTGACCACGATCGACGTCAACACGGGGGGCTTCGTGACGGGGCGCAGCTTCGATGACACGATCTTCAAAACCAATCTCGAGGCGGCCCAGGTGATCGCGCGGCAGCTGAGGCTTAGAAATCTCGGCGGCATCATCATCGTCGACTTCATCGACATGGACAGCGATGAGCACAAGAATGCCGTCCTCAACGAATTCCGCAAGGCGCTCGCGCGCGACCGGACGCGCATGACGGTGAACGGCTTCACGCAGCTCGGGCTGGTCGAGATGACGCGCAAGCGCACGCGCGAATCGCTGGCCCACCTCCTGTGCGAGCCCTGTCCGGTATGCGTCGGCGGCGGCCAGCTGAAGACAGCGCAAACGGTGTGCTACATGATCCTCAGGGAGTTGCTGCGCGAGGCCCGTCAATTCAGCGCGCGCGAATTCCGTATTCTTGCCTCCCAGGCGGTGATCGACATGTTCCTGGACGAGGAATCCCAGTCGCTCGCCATGCTCTCGGACTTCATCGGCAAGCCCGTCTCGCTGCAGGTCGAGACCGCCTACAATCAGGAACAGTTCGACATCATCCTGATGTGAACCGTGATGCGAAGCCACCTCGCAGACAACGCGGCCGCGGAACCACACAGAAACCATTGACCCACCGCAGCGCCCTTCTGATTCGGGTTTGCGTCCGTGTCATCCCTTGTCGTTCCGCGGTTGATGATTTTCCTCGTCCAGCAGCTTTTCCAGCAGCGCAGCCAGTTCGGGGCCGCCGGTGATTTCCACGACTTTGCGGCGGCCGGTCGCGCCGCGGCGAATCGCCATCACGGATTTTTGAACGCCGAGCGTTACGCTCAAGAATTCGATCAGAGCGGCGTTTGCCTTGTTGTCCACCGCTGGCGCCGCAATTTTCACCTTCAACGCATCGCCGTGCAGTCCCACGAACTGGCTATTTCTCGCGTTGGGCTGAACGTGCACGGTCAGGATCAGGCAGTGCCGCGCCGAATCGTAGCGGTGCCAGCTCGATGTCACGGAGCGAAATCGTAACCGGTAAGCCGTAAGCGGTCAGAGGTCATGGGAAATACATTCTTTTCTTAAGAATCCGCTCACTGCTTACGCCTTAGAACAATCTCGCCACCGACACCTCGAGGTAGGCTACCGGCACCATCAGCAGAAGCTGACAGACCACCAGAACAAAGATCGGGGAGAGATCGACGTTGCCGATAGGCGGGATTCGCCGCTGGAAAACGCGCAGGAACGGGCGTGTCAGGGTGTTGAGCAGGGGCATCAACGGGCTGTACGGGCCAATCCACGTGAGGACGGCTTGCACGATGACCGCCACCATGACGATATAGAGGCTGATTTTCAGGAGCGTCAGCGCGGCCAGTGCGATGAGCCCGACGAAGGCGAGGCCCGCCTGCGGGCCCGCCTGATAGCCCCGCAGCTGGAACTCGAGGAACAGATTGATGCACTGGGCAAGCCACGCGAGAATCAATGTCGCGAGATCCATGCCCCACAAACCCGGTATGACGCGTCTTGTCGGCCGCACCATGAAATCGGTGAGGGCGTGCAGAAATTCGGAGAGCGGATTGCGGTAAGGCGCGCGCGCCCATTGCAGGTAGAAGCGCAGCAGCAGCGCCACTGTAAACAGGCCGAACACGACGTTGGCCAGGAATATCAGCGCGCCCGATAGCACCGGTTATTTCATCCAAAAAAGTGATGCGTGAACCGTGAGCCGATCAGACGACGCATGCCACAGCGAGCCTCTTGCGGATCACGGCTCACGTTGTCTAATCCTTGCCTAGCTCGTCGCCGAGCTCGCGCGAGCGCTCCGCAGCAGCCCGCACCGCGCGCGCGATGGCATCCTTAACGCCGTCTGCCTCCAGGGAGAGAAGCGCCCGCTCGGTCGTGCCTCCCTTGGAAGTGACGCGGGCACGCAATGTGGCCGGGGATTCGCCGGACTCGCACGCGAGCTTGACCGCGCCGACGAACGTTTCCAGGGCGAGTTTGCGAGCCGCGTCCTGTCCCAGGCCGAGCTCGCCCGCCGCCCGCTCCAGCGCCTCGATGAAGTAGAACACATAAGCCGGGCCGCTGCCTGACACGGCCGTCACCGCGTCGAGGTCCTGTTCGCGGTCCAGCCACACCGTCGCGCCGACGGCTCCAAGGATCTGCTCGGCGGCGGTCCGGTCCTCGGCGTCAACGCCCGGCGCGGCATAGAGCGCGGAAATCCCGGCCAGCGCCAGGGCCGGCGTATTGGGCATGACGCGCACAATCCGCGGATGTCCCCCGAGCCAGCGCGAAAGATCGACCAGGCGAATCCCGGCCGCAATCGTGATGACGAGTTGCGCGCGCAAAAAAGCTGAAAGGGCCTGGGCCACTTCCCGCATCTGTTGCGGCTTGACGGCGAGAACGATGCAGTCGGCCGCCAGGGCGGTGGCGTCGACAGCCGGCGCCGTCTTCACCTTCAGGCGCGACTCGAGCTGCGCGCGCGCGGCCGCCGCAATCTCGATCACGGTGATGGAAGCGGGCGTCCAGCCCTGCTTGATCAGGCCGCCTATCATGGCGCCCGCCATGTTGCCGCCCCCGATGAACGTGATGTTCATGATAACTGCGTGACCCGCGACCCGTGACCCGTGATCCGTTCGAGCATAACGGCTATGTTAACAGCGGTTCGAGTTGTTGATTACCGGCCACCGGTCACCGATTTCGGGGGCCGAAGATCGCCGTGCCGACGCGCACGATTGTCGCGCCCTCCATGATTGCGGCTTCGAAGTCATCGGACATGCCCATCGAGAGCGTGTCCAGGACGTGGCCACGCGCAACGAGCCCGTCCCGCAGTTCCCGCAGCAAGGCGAACCGGCGCCGCTGCACGCCCGCGTCGGGCGACGGTTCGGGTATCGCCATCAAGCCGCGCAGTCTCAGCCGCGGCAGCTGCGCGATGGCGTCCGCGAGCCGCACTTCTCCGCCCGGCGCAACGCCGCTCTTGCTGCGCTCGCCGCTGACGTTGACCTGGATACACACTTCGAGCGGCGGCAGGCCCGCGGGCCGGGCGTTGTTGAGACGCACCGCAATCTTCTCGCGCTCGATGCTGTGCACCCATTGAAAATGTTCGGCGATCGCGCGAGTCTTGTTGCTCTGGATCGGGCCGATGAAATGCCACTCCAGGGCAGGTAACCCGGACCCCTGCGGAGACGCCATCCCGGGGGAGGGAGCGGGCGCCTTGCCCCCAGCGCGATCGTTTTTGCAACAGACCTGCGCGATCTGCCACTCGAGCGGCTTCGAGGCGAGTTCCGTGATTTTTTCCACAGCCTCTTGCGCAAAGCTCTCGCCAAACGCGCGCTGACCTGCGACATATGCCTCAATGATGCGCGCGGCGGGAAAGTTCTTGCTCACCGCGAGCAGCAGGATCTCCTCAGCATTCCGGCCCGCAACCTGCGCAGCACGCCCGATTCGTGAGCGAACTGCTTGCAAGTTCTCAGCGATTGTGGCCATAATCTCCCGCGGGCTGAAGGCTCATGTTTAAAAGTAAAATCAGCGCGTTAACGCGTGTTTCCGAGGCCCAACTTGAACTTGGAGCATTATAAATGGACATCTCTGAACTGCTAGCATTTGTCGTCAAGAACAAGGCCTCGGACCTGCATCTCTCGGCCGGGCTGCCGCCCATGATCCGCGTGCATGGGGACGTGCGGCGCATCAACCTGCCGGCGCTGGAGCATAAGGACGTGCACGCCATGGTGTACGACATCATGAACGATGGCCAGCGCAAGTTCTACGAGGAAAACCTGGAATGCGACTTCTCATTCTCGATCCCGAACCTCGCGCGTTTCCGGGTGAATGCATTCGTGCAGCACCGCGGCGCGGGCGCCGTGTTCCGGACGATACCTTCGAAGGTGCTCACGCTGGAAGAGCTGAAATGCCCGAAAGTGTTCGTCGACATTTCCAGCCAGCCGCGCGGGGTCGTGCTCGTGACGGGACCGACGGGTTCGGGCAAGTCGACAACGCTGGCGGCCATGATCGACTATCTCAACGAAAATGAATACGGCCATATTCTCACAGTCGAGGACCCGATCGAATTCGTGCACGAGTCGAAGAAATGCCTCGTCAATCAGCGCGAGGTCGGGCCGCACACCCTGTCCTTCGCCAATGCGCTGCGCTCGGCTCTGCGGGAGGACCCCGACATCATTCTGGTCGGCGAGATGCGCGATCTCGAGACGATCCGTCTGGCCATGACGGCGGCAGAGACCGGCCACCTGGTATTCGGCACCCTGCACACCAGTTCGGCAGCGAAAACGATCGACCGGATCATCGACGTCTTCCCGGCGGAGGAAAAGGACATGGTGCGCGCGATGCTTTCCGAGTCGCTGCGCGCGGTCATTTCACAGACGCTGCTCAAGACGCGTGATGGCACCGGACGGGTGGCCGCACACGAGATCATGGTCGGCACGCCCGCGATCCGCAACCTGATCCGCGAGAACAAGGTCGCGCAGATGTACTCGGCCATTCAGACCGGGCAGCAGCTGGGCATGCAGACGCTGGACCAGAACCTGCAGGAGCTGGTCAAGCGCAACGTTGTGTCGGTTGACGAAGCGCGCGCGAAGGCGGCGAACAAGGACATGTTCCGTTAACCGGGAGCGCAGAAACCGAGAATTCGAGGAGACGCTCATGGATCGAGACCAGGCAGTAAGGTTCATGCACGACTTGTTGAAGGCGCTGGTGGCGAAGAACGCCTCCGACCTCTTCCTCACGGCGGGCTACCCGCCCGCCATCAAGCTCGATGGCAGGATGACACCCGTCGCCAATCAGCCGCTGACTCCGCAGCACACCGCCGAACTCGCGCGCGCGTTGATGAATGACAAGCAGGCGCAGGAGTTCGAGGCGACGAAGGAATGCAATTTCGCGATCAACCCGCCAGAAATCGGCCGTTTTCGCATGAACGCTTTCGTTCAGCAAGGGCGAATCGGGTTAGTTGCGCGGCCCATTACCACGATCATTCCGGGCTTCGAGGAGCTCAACCTGCCGGGCATCCTCAAGGATATTTGCATGACGAAGCGCGGCCTTATCATCATGGTCGGTGCCACCGGTTCGGGGAAATCGACGACCCTGGCGGCGATGACCGGCTATCGTAACGAGAACAGCTACGGCCATATCATCACCATCGAGGATCCGATCGAGTTCGTGCACGAGCACAGGAATTGCGTGATCACGCAGCGTGAGGTGGGCGTGGACACCGATAGCTGGCATGCGGCGCTAAAGAACACCCTGCGGCAGGCTCCCGACGTCATCCTGATCGGTGAGATCCGCGACATGGACACCATGGATTATGCGATCGCATTCTCGGAGACGGGGCATCTGTGCATGGCGACGTTGCATGCCAACAGCGCGAACCAGGCGCTCGATCGCATCATCAACTTCTTCCCGGAGGCGCGTAAACAGCAGCTGTTGATGGATCTCTCGCTCAACGTGCGGGCGATCGTGTCGCAGCGGCTGATTCCGAAAAAAGACGGTAAGGGGCGCATCGCCGCGGTGGAAGTGCTGCTGAACTCCCCGCTGATCGCGGATCTGATCTTCAAGGGCGAGGTGCACGAGATCAAGCAGATCATGGGGAAATCGCGCGAGCTTGGCATGCAGACCTTCGACCAGCACCTGTTCGAGCTCTATGAGCAGGACCTGATCAGCTATGAGGATGCCTTGAGAAACGCCGACTCCGTGAACGAGCTGCGCCTGATGATCAAGCTCCATGGCAAGGAAGCGAAAGACAAGGACATCATGACCGGGATCGAGCATCTCAACATCGTGTGATCCGGGACGCTGCACGCCGGGCCAGGTTCGGCGCTCCGGGCCGGCCCAACGAGCGCTGCTCCGCCGACATCTTCCGAAGCCAAACGCCGGTGAAAAACACCGGCGTTGTTTTTCGCCATGACCGTCCCGTTCGACCTGCAGACCTACATGATCGCAGCGGCGGGTGTTGGCGCGGCCTACATAATCTTCGGCATCACGGCTTTCGGGGCAGCGCTCTTTACGGTGCCCCTGTTGTCGCAGTTCTTTCCCCTCGACTTCGTGCTGCCCCTGTCCGTGCTGCTTGACGTCTCGGCGGCGCTCGCGCTCGGGACGCGGTTCTCGCGCGAGGCGGACAAATCGGAGCTGAAGCTGATGGTGCCCGCCTGCTTGATCGGCGCCGTCCTGGGGGTGACGCTGCTCGTCAGCCTGCCGCGGGCGGCAACGATCGTGGCGCTTGGTGTCTTTCTGATCGCGTACGGCGCTCACGCCCTCCACCGGGGTGGAAAAGTATCCATCGTCGGGCGCGGTTGGGCGCCCGTTTCGGGCCTTGCGGGCGGTGTGCTCGGCACGCTATTCGGGATCGG
The DNA here is from genome assembly GCA_001303585.1 of Betaproteobacteria bacterium SG8_41. Lineage (GTDB taxonomy): Bacteria > Pseudomonadota > Gammaproteobacteria > Burkholderiales > SG8-41 > SG8-41. Next base: position 13,468 of record LJTT01000018.1, on the reverse strand, counting down.
CGCGCCGCCCTATGCGATCTACCTCTCCCGGCGCAAGACCGATCTGCGCGCCTATCGGGCCACGCTCTCGAACATGGTGCTGTTCTCGGTTTCCATCCGCGCCCTGGTTTTTCTTGCAAGCGGCCTGATGCTCGCGGACCGGCTGATCGGCTTCGTCATGCTTGCGCCGTTTGCACTTGCGGGCCTGTGGGTCGGAAACCGCCTTCAGCGCCGCATCTCGCGCGAGGCGACGTTGCGGCTGGTGAGCGTGCTGCTCCTCCTGATCGGGGCGTCTCTCATTTATCGCGCTCTTTCTTAGCGCTACGGCTGCCTGCGATCGGAGGGCGATAGCCGAGCAACGGCCATCGGTAAACCGGAAATCGCAAATCATGAATCGTCAGACAGCGCTGGGCGCAGGAAATTAGCCGCAGATCGGCGCTGAAGATCGGCGGGTCTTGATTCGATGCGCGGTTCTCCGCGCACGTCAGCCGATATCCCGTTATTGGCATCCAGCCCCTCACCCCTGCTCCTTGCCCCGCGGGGGAGAGGTGACGATCGCCTCCCCTTCTCCAGGCGGCAGAAGGGGAGGCGGTGAAGATGAGCCGCTCTTTCCCGATTGAACCTCACGCCCCCTGCCGCGTCTGGCCGCCAGGCGGTTTTGGGGGGTAGCGCAGCGCTACCGTTACCGCCGCGGGGTCAAGCTTGCCCAGCTTGACCAGCCTTGCCTCGATTGCTGCACGGCTACGGTTGTGACCCCGGACGATCTCATCCACGCTCTTGCCGGCGTCGAATGCGCTCGCCAGACGCTCTTCTTCATCCGGCGTCCAGCGGTTGCCGGTATTACCGGGCATCGATGCGGGCCTTTGTTCGCGGGCGGCGGTTGGCGACTGCGTATCCCGCAAGATCCGGACCGACTCGCAGAGCGCCCGGACGGTGTCGGGGTGCTGGTAGGGGCTGTCCGCGGCGAACTGCTCGCCGGTGGCCGGATGGACTCCGTTTGCGAGCGCCTGCAGGATCCTGAGTGTTTGTTCCCTCTCCATGGTTTTTCCTCCTTGTGGTGACGCGCGCCGCGCAATCTGCGCCGCGCGTTTCCCCCTAACGCAGAGCGCTGCATTTCGGTTGACGACAGATGCGGTTCCCGCCACCCTGCGGCGCCGCCGGCCACGCGGGTGGCGCCATGGCGTAGCCGGGTTGCGCCGCCGCCATCTCGCGATTGTTCACCCTGAAACAAGGCAGCTAGCGATCTCTGCCGTTTTCCGATCCGTGCTGACCTCAGCTCGCCGCGCGGGATATTCGCCTTTGGCGCCTTTTCATCCGCGGCCGGCGGGGCGCTGTTGCAGGCCAGTGGCTCGTGGTAGTGTCGGGAGCGTGAGCCGCGCCTCGGCGCGGACTAGCCCCGGCCTCGCGGCCGAGCCACCGTCGTTGTCCTGCCGGCTCAAATGATGGAGGTGTTCGTGAAGCCCACGCCGGATTCGAACTCATCAGCGCGCTGGCAGTTTTCGGGCTTGCGCCTCGCACGCGGCGCCGAATGATGCACCGGCCCTCACGCACGCGCGGCGCCCGCCGCTGCGCATGACGCGATGTCCGGCGCGAAGCTGTGCCCCAACTGCGGGAACGTTCTTCACGCCGAGGGCGCCTTCAGCTCTTTCCCGGTCGGCCGTCATCTCTTGAGAGAGGTCCTTTTCTGGATTGCGCTCGCCCTGGTCCTGGGTTTTCTCTGGGTGGCGAGCAGCACTGGCGAGCGGGTTGGAGGCCTCGGGGCGATCATCCTTCTCGTGTGGCTGTTGCGGCGGTCGAGGCAGCGTGCCGTGCACCGCAGCGGTAGCCAGGCAGATCGTCACTACTGTGATTATTGCCACCGGTGTTTCGAGGGTGAAGATTTGCGCGAGCTTCCCGTGCGATGAATCGTGCCTCGAGCCGCCGGCCGACAAGGGTGATCTCGTGGCGTCGGCCGAGTTGTGGTGCTCGCTCAAACCTCACTTCGGGCGCCGTGCCGGCGCGGAAATTGCGCACGCTATTGCTCACGGATGCTAGACTGCGGCGTCTCATCAAGGTTGTCGCTCGTCAGGGAATGCGGAGAATTCAGTGGACGCGGAAAAAATCAAGGTACGGGTGACCGATGGCGGGCAGATCATCGACGTCGTGGTGCTCAACAAGCGTCCCGAGCGGATTCAAGTCGTACTGGGCGAGGGCATTCACAACGTCAAGTGCGAGTTGACGCCGACTCGCAACGGCCGCGCGTACGCCGGGACCGTGATGGGGCGGGAGATCGTCTACGAGCGTAGCCGCGAGCAAGTTCAGGCGGACATCGACCGGCTCAATCCGGCCCTGAGAAAACCGGTCCGGCGCTGACCGCATCGTCGTTTCGCCGGCCCGTCATTTCGTCGTGTCGCTGCCCGCCGCCTTCTTTGGCCGGCGCATGGTACCGGCGACTAAGCGGTACTCATAGAGCCGGCACTCGAGCGCACCGTTGTAGAGCGGCGTGCGCTTCGACGGCTGCAGACGAATGAGCTTGGGCAGGCGCTGATCGGCCGACAGAATGTAAGCCGTCCAGCCGGAAAAGCGCTGCTTGAGCGCGTCACCCAGCTTCGGATAAAGGGCGGCCAGCGCCTCGGGATCAGCCAGGCGCTCCCCATAAGGCGGATTTGTGACGAGGACGCCGGACGGGGCGGGCGGCCCGCCATCGAGAACATCCATTTGCTTGAGCTGTACCACATCGACCAGGCCGGCCGCCATGAGGTTGTCGCGTGCCAGCTTGAGCGTGCCGCCGGACTTGTCGCTGCCGAATATGGGCAGCGGGCGCGCGGTTTTGCGTCGGGCGAGGGCATTGTCCTTGAGGGCGCTCCACTGCCGGGCGTCGAAATTTTCCAGCCGTTCGAACCCGAATGCCCGTTTGGCGCCTGGCGCGGCATCGAGCGCCATCATCGCGGCCTCGATCAGAAAGGTGCCGCTACCGCACATCGGGTCGTATAACGGAACCGGCGGCGCCCAGCCCGTCAGGCGGATGATGCCGGCAGCGAGATTCTCGCGCAGCGGGGCCTCGCCACCTTCCGCGCGCCAGCCGCGCTTGAACAGCGCCTCGCCCGAGGTGTCGAGATAGAAGGTCGCCTCGTCACGTGTCAGGAAGACATGGATGCGGATGTCGGGGCGCGACGTGTTGACATCAGGCCGCCTGCCGCACGCGGCGCGGAACGCATCGCACACAGCGTCCTTGACGCTCAACGTGACGAAGTCGAGGCTTTTGACCGGCGAGCGGATTGCCGAGACGTTGACACGGATTGAGCGACGTACATCGAACATCCGCGGCCAGGCAATCGTGCGCGCTGCGTCATGAATATCTTGATCGGTACGGTAGCGCGCGCGACCGACCCGCCACAACACCCGGCTCGCGATGCGGCTCTCCAGGTTGGCGCGGTAGCAGAGCGCAAGATCGCCCGCGAACGAGGCGCCCCCGTCGACCGCCCGGGTCTCATTCGCCCCAAGCGCCGTCAGTTCAGCCGCCAGGACCTGCTCGAGACCGCGCGGGCACGTCGCGAAGTACTGTTCCATTAACGGCGTGACCTGTGACCGGCGATCCTTGACCAGTCTCTGTCAGAAGACCCCTGCCGCGAAGTGCGCATGGCCGATTGCTACCCCGGGCGCCCGATCAGGCGGAGACGGTTGGCCAAAGGATGACCGCGCACAGGTCACCGTTCAGGGTTCTCAAGCGCGGGCGCGCCTGACAGGGTTCGCGAGCACGCCGATGTCGTTTTGAACGACCTCACAGAGCATTCCGTCTGCGAGGTCCGGGATGGTCGCGCCGTCGGTGCCGAGCCAGAGCACGTCTCCTGGCCACAGCGTCATGTATTTCGAGATCTCGGCAAGGTAGCGCTGCGCGGAGAACAGCATTTTGGCGGTGCTGTATTCCGACACGACCTTGCCGTCTATTTTGATCGCGATGGTGAGGTTCATCGGGTCCAGGCCGGTCGCTATGAAAGGTCCCAGTGGCTTGTAGGTGTCGCAGTTCTTGGCGCGCCAGAGCGTGCGATCGGATTTCTGCCACCCGCGGTCGCTGACGTCGTTGCCGAGCGTGTAGCCGAGCACGCACGAGAGCGCGTCCTTTTCCGAGAGGTTGCGCGCCTTCTTGCCGATGACAGCGACGAGCTCGCCCTCGTACTGCACCGGCCCCGGCGCATCCGCTGGTATCACGATCGTCTCGCCGGTTGCGATGAGCGCGTTGGGGGAGCGGTAGCCGACATCGGCTTTGTCGGGAAGCTTGGTCTGGGTGCCCTTGCGCTGGTTAGCCCACTCGATGTGCGCGGCATAGTTGAGTCCCGCGCAGTAAAAGTTGTAGGGCATGCAGGGGACAAGCGTTTTCAGCGCGGAGAGCGCGTGCTTCTCCGAGGTGGCCTTGTAGGTTTCGAAGATGGATCCTTCAAGCTCGGTGACTTGATCGCCCTCGACGGCGCCGAAGAACACGCGCCCTTGTTGCTCGAAACGTCCGAACTTCATCATTTCTCCTGAAATGCGGTGAGTGGTGGATGAGACAAGCGGCTCCCCTTTTCGCCTCGGGGGGAAGGCCGGCATGGGGACGGGACACACTATTGCCCATTTCGCAATGGCCGGCAAGCGGGCTGTGCGCGCATCATACCGCCGGGCGTGTTGCGCAGCGGGATCGGGACCGAACGAGGACGGCGAGCTAAGTAGCTGCGAGCGCCCGGTCGAGGAAATCGAGCCGATCCTGACCCCAGAACGGCTCGTCGCGATAGAGGTAGAAAGGCGCGCCGAACACGTTCCGCGATATCGCCTCTTGCGTATAGCCTTCGAAGCGATCCTCGATTTCCCGCTCCTGCGAGCGTTGCAAGAGCGCAACGCCCTCGAGGCCAACGGCAACCGCCATGGCTACGAGCGTCTCCGGGTCGGCGATGTCGCGTTCCTCCGCCCAGACTCCGGCCATTATTTTTCCCGCCAGCTCGAGGGCGGCACCGGCGCCTTGGGCGACGTCGGCGGCGATGATCATGCGCGAAGCCGCGCCCGTGGCGACGGGGAAGAAGCGCGGGTGCAGATGGAGCGGGACTCCGAGGCTAGCGCTCCACCGCCGGAGTTCCACGAGGCGGTAGGCCTGTCGTTGCGGCGGGCGCTGCTTGACCGGGAGGCCGCCAGAAACCGGAAACACGCGCGCCGTGAGATCCACCGGCCTGACATTGATGCGGGCACCGTGACGCGCGGCAAGCGCGAGAAATCTTGCGTGGCCGAGGTAAGTCCACGGCGACGAGGCCGAAAAATAATAGTCGACGATCCTGTCCGTCACGGGCTAGAGCGGCTTGACGACAGCCAGTATGACTGCGGCGATAAGAATGACGACCGGAAACTCGTTGAACCAGCGAAACCATACGTGGCTGCGCGTGTTGCGGTCGTGCTTGAATTGCGCGAGCAGTTTCCCGCACCAGAGGTGATAGGCGACCAGGATCCCGACTAGCGCGAGTTTTGCGTGCAACCACCCTCCCGTGAAGCCGTAGGCCAACCAGAGCCAGATGCCGAACACGAGCGTCAGCACGCCGCCCGGCGTCATGATGCCGAAATAGAGCTTTCGCTCCATCACCTTGAAGCGTTCACGGCCTGGCTCGTCCTGGGTCATCGCGTGGTAGACGAAGAGTCGCGGCAGATAGAAGAGCCCCGCGAACCAAGTCACCATGAACACGATGTGGAGCGATTTTATCCAGAGCATTTGCAACCTCCGTGAATCGTGAAACGGCGGCGCCACCTCAAATCGAGAGTGCCGGCACGCCGGATAAAGCATCCGGAACGCTTGTCTATTACCGGCTCCGATCAGCGCTAGTCTTCGGCCTGAATGCTCCTGACGATTCTACTTTAGGAGCCGGCGGCGGGTGAGGACGAGCGCGAGGTAGAAGCTGACGGCGGCGTAGGCAAGGAGCACTGCGAGATGGAGCACAACGTCCGTTGGTGCCAAACCTTGCATGAGCGGGCGGGTCAGCGCGACGGCATGGGTGAGGGGAAGCACCTGCGCCAGAGCCTGGATGGCGCCGGGGAGTCGCTCCAAGGGAAAGAACACGCCGCAGAGCAGCATCATGGGCGTGATCGCGAGCGTGAAGTAGTACATGAAAAAGTCGTAGCTCGGGGAGACCGCTGTCATGATGAGGCCCATGCTGGCAAAGGCAAGTCCGGTCATGAACACCACCGGAATGACCCAGAGGGCGAGCGCCGATTGCGTGAGCCCGAGCGCGGCCGCTACCAGCAGAACGGCAATGCCGGAGAGAACGCTCTTGCTCGCGGCCCAGACGGTTTCGCCCAGCAGCACGTCATCCAAAGTGACGGGCGCGTTGATGATCGCGTCCCAGGTCTTCTGCACGTGCATGCGGGAGAACCCCGAGTACATTGCCTCGAACGAGGCGCTCATCATAGTGCTCGAGCACACGATGCCCGAGGCCAGAAAGGCGACATACGGCATGCCGCCCACGTCTGACAGCATCGCGCCCAGACCATAGCCCAGCCCGAGCATGTAGAGCAGTGGATCGGCCAGGTTCCCCATCATCGACGGGATGGCGAGCTTGCGCCACACCAAAGAATTGCGGCGCCATACGTGGAGGTGGCGCAGGCTGAACGCCGGCAGCGCCAGATGCTTTGCAGTCATGTCTGGTTACCCCGTCTCATGGTAGTTTCGAGTTTCCAGTTTTCAGGACCGGAACACCGAACGCTGAACACTCAACACGCTTCATGACGTCAGTCGCGCAATTCGCGGCCAGTGAGCTTGAGAAACACGTCTTCAAGATTGGCGTGGCGGTGCAGATAGCGCAGGTCCTCCCGGTTCTCCAGGTTCTGCACCAGCAAGCCCGCGTCGTGCGTGTAGCAGAAGACGGTTTCGCCGGTGCGCTCGCAGCGCTCGCTGCGGGCGCGCCCGAACTCAGTCGCCCAGCGCTCGGCCCCGTCGCCATAGACCTCGACCACCTGCGGCTCGATGTGGGCCCTGATGAGCTCGCGCGGCGCCCCCTGGGCGATGATCCGTCCGCGGTCCATGATGGCAAGCCGGCGGCAGAGGCGCTCCGCCTCGTCCATGAAGTGGGTCGTGAGGAAGATCGTCTTGCCCTGATGGAGCAGGCCACCCAGCCGCTCCCAGATGAGATGCCGGGCCTGGGGATCGAGACCGGTCGTGGGCTCATCCAGAAAGATCAGATCGGGGTCATTCACGAGCGCGCGCGCCAGCGTAAGACGCCGTTTCATGCCGCCGGAGAGGGTGTGAATGCGCGAGTGAGCGCGTCCGTTCAGTCCGGCGAACTCGAGCAGCGACGGAATGCGTGCACGGATCTCGGACCGCTTCAGGTCGAAGTAGCGGCCATAGACGAGAAGATTCTCTTCGACGGTGAAATCGGGGTCGATGTTATCGTGCTGGGGCACGACGCCGATGCGTTGCCGTGCCTCCCGCGCCCGAGCAGGAACAGGCAGCGAGAATAATTCGATCGAGCCGGCGTCCGGCTCGATCAGACCGAGGCAGAGCCGGAGCGTCGTCGTCTTGCCCGCGCCGTTGGGGCCGAGCAGGCCGAAGCACTCGCCGGGCCTCAGCTCCAGGTCGATGCCGGCGACCACTTCCGCGCTGCCGTAGGATTTGCGCAGGCCGCTTGCCCGCAGATGGCTGGTGGAAGGCATCGGGCTATGGGTGGAAGTGGCGCACGACGATCTCGGCGAGCAGGCCCAGCCGGCCGTGAAAGAAATGCTCCCCGCCGGGTACGACGACGATCGGCAGATGCTGGGGCCGCGCCCAGTCGAGTACCGCAGCGAGCGGCACCACGTCATCGTGCTCCCCGTGGACGACGAGGGTGTCCGCTGGCACGCCCTCCGCTTTAAATCGGTTGACGGCGGCCCCGACCAGCACCATGCGCTGCGGGTGAATGCGGCGCGCGGCGCGCGTCTGAACGAAAGCGCCAAACGAGAACCCCGCGAGCACGACCGGCAACTTGCCATAGTGACGCTTGAGATGGGCAGCCACGGCGATCAGATCCTCGGTCTCGCCGCGGCCCTGGTCGAAAGCGCCCTCCGATGCCCCTACGCCCCTGAAATTCGGGCGCGCTGCGACGTAACCGAGCGCGAAAAAAGTCTTCGCGAGCGTGGTCACCACCTTGTTGTCCTTGGTGCCGCCCTGTACCGGGTTGGGGTGCGCAACCAGCGCAATGCCCCGACGGCCATCGCCTGGATCATTGATATCGGTCTCAATGCCGCCCGCCGGGCCGTCGATCACGACGCGCGTGAGCGATGAGGAGGGCATTGGACGGACGTGCACTGGGGACATGGTGAACCGGCAAGCGGTGCGCGGTAAGCAGTAAGCAGTAAGGGGTGAGCAGGAGCGACCAGGCGGGAAGATTCCCCGTTGCAGTTTACGGCTTACTGCTCAGTGCCCGCGGTTCGCCGTCGTTAGATGCGCAGTCTGTCGACGATGCGACCGTGCACCAGGTGCTCGTCGATGATCTCATCGATATCGTCCCGGTCCACGTAGGTGTACCAGACGGCTTCGGGATAGACCACCAGTACCGGTCCCTCGTCACAGCGGTCCAGGCACCCGGCCTGGTTGATGCGGACCTTGCCTTTCCCGTCGAGCTTGAGCGCCTTGACGCGTTCCTTGGCGTAATCGCGCAGCTTCTGCGCTCCGCGGTTGTTGCAGCAACGCTCGCCTTCCTCGCGCTGGTTGCAACAGACGAAAACGTGGTGCTCGTAGTACGCCATGCCGAATCCCGTCGTGGCCTCAATTTAACGTCATACCCAGCCGCTGGCATCGGTTCAACTCCGGCGCGTGGCGGCTGGCAGCAGCAATGCGTCCGCGGACAATTATAGACGATGCCCCCGCCGTCCCCTGCGGGAGTACTTCACGGCCGAGCCCCGGGCGCGGGCAACAGGGTATTTGCGTGCGTTGACTGAGAGCTTGCCAAAAGCGGCCGCCAGCATATCGACGCCGAGCACGTCGGAGAGCCGCACGAGATAGATCAGGACATCTGCAATTTCTTGCGCGACGGCCTGCTTTTCGCGCGCGGGCAGTGCAGCGCTCTGCTGCGGCGTCAGCCACTGGAAATGCTCCATCAACTCTGCCGCCTCGACCGCCAGCGCCATGGTCAGGTTCTTGGGCGTATGGAACTGCGCCCAGTCGCGTGCATCCGCAAACTTTCGTACCTGCTCCCGCAGCCGGTCCACCGTCTGGCCGCCCCGCATGTCGTCCTCCTCGTCGCTTTGAGCCGGGGACGATTATAGACGCGGCCGCCATGGACGCTTGCGGTGCTTCAGGAAGCGCCGGTTCCGGCGCGACGCTCGGGCGGGATCGCGCGTGCCGCGAAGGGCGGTCAATCCCGCGCCGTGCGTTCCGCAAGCCTGTAAAGGAGGAAACTCAGCGCGAGCAGCGGCCACAACTCGGACAGCGCGCGCACGATGCCCGAAAAATTGAGAAAGTGGCTTTGCCCCGCCGCGATCAGCCGTGCCGAGACGCTGTGATAAGGGTTATCCGGGGCGAGGTTGATGGCAACGGTGGCGAGCGCGATGCAGAGCGCGGCCAACGCGAACTGACCCGTGCGAGGCAGGCGCGTCGCACCGTAGAGCAGAGCCCAACCTCCAAGAAGCCCAATGGTGACGCCGGGCGTCAACCAGCTCAAAGGGGCCCCCGCCTTGTGCAGCGCCGCGGTGGAAATTGCCTTGAGCACGAGCGCGGCGCCGGTGACAAGGCCGATCAGCAATATGCGGTGCTCTGCGCCGCGCATCAGCGCGGACACCATCAGCCCTACGCCCAGCAGATTGAAAAATGTAACCGCCGCTTCTCCCCAGAGCGCGAGCGCCGGTGTGTAGGTCGAGTACGCGGGCAAATCGAAGCCGGCCCTCACCGCGCCAGTGCCAAACAGTTGCGCGGTAGGGTGAAATTGCGTCATCGGCCACAGGCAAACGATAACCAATCCCACGTCGGCGGCCATGCCCTCGTGAAACAACCGGTGCCTAACGGCGTGAAGCTTGCCGCCGAGGATGTGCGTCGGCGCAAACAGCGGCGCGGCCATCGCGCCGATCAACGCGCCAACCGTGTTGGTGAGCAGATCGACGTTGGAAGCGATCCGCGTAGGCAGAAAAACCTGCACTGTTTCCATCGCAAGGCTCAAGCCCGCGGCGTAGAAAGTCGCGGCGAGCACGCCGCGGCCCGCCCCGTAGCGCGCCCCGCAGCCTATCGAGAGCAGAAACCCGAGCGGCGCATAGGCCGCCAGGTTTACGAAGATGTCCTCAGATGTGATGTAGCGCGGCCAGGGGGCTCCCAAAAATCTGGCGATTTCCGGTGGCGGCATGCGCCAGCCGTGGAAAGGCTGCACGCTGGCGTAGACGACGATGAGTAGATAAGCTAGGCCGAGAATCCACGCCAGGCGCACGGTGTGCGCGGAAAACCCTTCGCGGTTCGCGCGTGAGTCGGCGTGGTGTCCTCTCGTCGTCGGAGTCATCGCGATCTAACGGGCCTGAGGCAGCGCGATCGCGAGGAAATCTATTCTTCGGCCGCGGTGGGGCCGAGCCGGGACGCACCCGCACGCGGGCGCCGCGTTCGGCTTTAGCCGCAACCAAATGAGAGGTTTTGGGGACACTTGATGAAATTCTACGATATCTTCAACGGCGACGCCGACGGCATCTGTGCGCTGCAGCAGCTACGGCTCGAGGAGCCGCGCGATAGCGTGCTCGTCACGGGCGTCAAGCGAGATATTCGACTGCTCGAGCGCGTGCACGCCGGCGGCGGCGACGAGCTGACCGTGCTCGACATCTCGCTGCGAACGAACGCCGGCGACTTGAGCCGCCTGCTGGCGGCTGGCGTGCGCTGCCGTTATTTTGACCATCATGCGCCGGGCATCATCCCGCAGCACCCGAATCTGCGGACCTTCATCGACACCGCGCCCGACGCCTGCACGAGCCTGATCGTGGACCAGTACCTCAAGGGTCGCCACCGGTCGTGGGCGATCGTCGCCGCGTTTGGCGATAACCTCGCCGAAGCCGCGCTGCGCACGGCCGCGACGATGCAGATTGACGGGGGCGATCTCGAGCGGCTGCAGCGTCTTGGGGAGGTCATGAACTACAACGCCTATGGCGAGACAATCGACGATCTCCACTATCATCCGGCCGACCTGTTCGAAGCGCTGCGCGTCTACCGCGACCCGCTCGACTTCATCAACAGCGAGCCGGTCTACGATGTTCTGCGGAACGCGCTGGCCGAGGACCTGGATCGGGCCGAGGTGCTCGCGCCGGCGTTCGAGCGCGGAGATCGGGCGCTCTACGTACTGCCCGACGCCGCCTGGAGCCGGCGAATTCACGGCCATTTCGGCAATCGTGTTGCGCTCGTGGAGCCGGAGCGGGCGAACGCCGTGCTCGTGAAAAAAGCCGGCGGCTATACCGTCAGCGTGCGCGCACCCCGCGGGCGTCCGACTGGCGCGGATGCGCTGTGCCGGATGTTCGAGAGCGGTGGCGGGCGCGAGGCGGCCGCCGGCATCAACTTCCTGCCCGAGTCGGACTATCCGCGTTTCGTTGCCGAGTTCGAGAAAGCTTTTGCGGCCTAAGAGCTGCTCAAGAACAGTGTATGGCGAGCCGAAAAAGCATCCGCCGCGGCATCAGATCGAATCAAAGCGAAATTGTCCTGCATCAAGAACTACACGGAAAACCTCCGTGACCTTCCGTGTGTTGCCGTGGCGGCGGCTATTTTTGAGCTAACTCCCGGTCACTGGTCACTGCTCACTGCGCTGACGCGACGCCGGGCGACAAGCAGAAATCCCTCGAGCAGGGCATAGGCGCAGCCGAGCATGCCCAGCGCGATGGCCGTGCCGACTCCCCGCTGCGCGCAGCTGCTGACACACGAGTAGTCCACGTACGCGGCATAGAAGGCGTACGCCCAGGCGAGCACCGCCGGCACGCAGAACAACACCGAGAAAAACCCGAAGGTTGCGTGGGCGACCGCATGCGGCGGAACCTGCGAACGGAGCCGCCCGCTGAAATATTGCCGGCATCGTACCGGCACGCCGATGAGCGCGGCGGCGCCCGCCATCACCGCCAGCGATACCAGAATCGTATCGATCATCATTCGGTAATTCTAGAACCCGGCTGCTGCCGCGCGAGCGGTGGCGGACTGGGCCCGCAGGACCTGCAGCACGTTGATCTCGATGGTGACGAATGCCAGCAGCCACAGCAGCGCGTCGTACGCGCTGAACCAGTCCGCGCGCCACAGCCAAATCAGCGCCACCGCGCCGAGGCCGGCATAAAGAACAGTCGCAACCAGCGTGCACAACGCCCGGTAACGTGCTGCAGCGGAACGGAAGCGCACCTGGAATTCGAGGACCGCCACAACCGCGATCCACAACACGCTGTTGACGGTATCGAGCCATTCCCGGTCGAGAACATACCCAACGGCGGCCACCGGAATCGCGATGGCTGCAACGAACCGCGCGGCGTGAATGACGGCGGTCTGCTTTCTGGGAGCAGCGGCGCCCGTTTCCAGCTCGAACAACGCCAGCAGAACCAGCCAGGCGATCGAATCGAGGCCTTCGCTGAATGTCCCGCTATAGACGAACACACCGGTGTTCCATGCGAGCAGCACAAACAGTGCTGTCTTGAAGCGCGAGTACGCTCGCGCCCGGGAGCCGGGTGCCTGCATCAGGCTGCTACGAAGGGCATCCATCCGCTGTGCAATACTCGTTAATCGTGAATCGGAACACGCGTCGGACGACAGGGTCTTCTTCGCCGTTCACCGTTCAATGGTTTTTACGCCGTACCATTGCGGCAAGAGGGAGCCCGCGATCATTCCGGCGATGCTTGCGAGGAGCCCCGCGAGTTGCGGCGGGAAGAGGCCCTCCGGGGCCGCGATCTCGAGCACCACCCAAACGACGAGTCCGGCCAGAATCGCGCCCAATGCCCCCTGGCGCGTGGCGCGTTTCCAGTAGAGCCCGGCCACGAGGGGCACGAACGCGGCCACCAGGGTCACCTTGTAGGCGCCGACCACCATCTCATAGATGGTCGACTCGGAATTGAGCGCGAATAGTGTGACCCCCGTGGCGAAAACCGCAACCGTGCCGCGCATGGTCCAGAGAAACTGCCGGTCAGACAGCTCCCTGCGAATGAGCTTCTTGAGAATGTTTTCAGTGAAGGTGACCGAAGGTGCGAGGCGTGTGGTTGAGGATCAGCGCTGGCAGGATCTGCTGATGGTCCTTCTGCATGAGCTCGCCGACCATCCTGGGGTCAATGAGGCTTGCCGAGTACGCGAGGAAGATGGGAATGAAAGCGAACAGAAAGTAGAGAGAACCCCCGAGGACCGAGCCCGCGACGGCGACCCGCTCGCTGCGCGAGGAATTGACGCGCTGGAACACGTCCTGTTGCGGGATCGAGCCAAACATCAGCGTAACCCAGGCACCGATGAACGCGAGAACATCGCGCGCCTCGAACTTCGGCCAGAACTCGAACTTGCCGGCGGCGTCGGCATGGGCGACGACGGTTCCCACACCGCCCGCCTTGC
>LJTT01000137.1 GCA_001303585.1 Betaproteobacteria bacterium SG8_41 | reverse complement strand
ACTCACTGAAAGGCAAGAGATATGCCACCTTGCCGGTGCCGGAGCCCTAAATTTGGAGAATTTAAGGCCTTGTTCCGAAGCCCATTTCTCGCTCTATCAATAGGCTTTGTCGCCCCCGGTTAGCCCCAAGGTTGGGATAAGCGCAGCAAACCCCGACAGGATTTGTTACCCCTGCACAGCGGGGATTCCGCTATTCAGTCCTTGATTTCTTGAATTGAATCATCTGGCGCCGCTCCTTCTTGCTGGGACGCCCTTCGGTGTGCGCGACCGACTGGCGTTCGGCGGCAAGGCGCGTGGCCAGGGCCTTGCGCGCGGCCTGGCTCGACTCGCTCTCTTCATAAAGCAATGCAGCCTGCGACGCTGGTCCGCGCCGCGCGGACAACGCCCGCACCCGAATGGCGTATTCGTAAGGGCCAATCTGGATGCTCAAGGCGTCATTCACGCGCAGCGCTTTCGCGGCCTTCACGCGCTCGCCATTCACCTTGACCTTGCCGCCCGCCACCGCTTCCGCGGCCAGGGCGCGCGTCTTGAAAAACCGCGCGGCCCAAAGCCACTTGTCGATGCGCAGGGTGCTGTCGTCTGCTTTGTTCACTGAAAACCGGGATCAGATCCTGATTGTTTCCAATATTGGCGAGAATTGTGCTCTGGCCCCGGTATTCCTCACGGCAGAAAACTCTCCTTGTGCGCAAGCTTGCGCGGCAGGTATTCGTCAATCACGTAGTTGAGTCCCCACTTGGCGAGTGCCTGCTGCTCGGCGCGCACCCCCATGTTCAGCAACTGTTCAATCGCGGCGATCCACGCCGGCGTACTGGCAAAGAACGGGTCGTTCTTCAGCGCGTCCTGCGCCCGCTTGATGTCGGTCTTGCTCAGCGGATGGGTCGCGTCCTCCAAGCCGAACTCGGTGATATCCTTTGGCGTCACACCCAGATACTGCGCACGCGGGACACAGAAAAACCGGTTGATGTGTGCCGCGTTACCGGAACCTACCTTCAGGGTGCGGTAAATATTCGCGAACCCGTAGGGATCGCAGTCGACGAAGCAGTAAACCGGCAGGTTGCAGTTATCGGAGAGTCTGCGGATAAAACGGCGCGTCGCGCGCGTCGGTACGCCGCCCATCTCCACCAGAATACAGTTGGCATTCTTCCAGAAACGATGGTTGTTCAGGCGCTGGAACATGCCGCCGGTTTCGATGGCAAGCACGAACGCGGCATTCGTGCGAAACTGAAGCCGCTCGACCGAACGCGGAATGCTGTAGGCACCACTGCCGAGGTTGGCGCAATCGATCTCAAGATGTGTGCCGCTCACCGGATCCGTGTCGAGTACCACGAGCTGGCCAGCCACCGAGCCACCGTGGGATTCGGGATAGAAACGCAGCTGTTCACGCGACAATCCATGGAGTGACGCCAGCGCCTCGATGTCATCCATGATCGCATCCGATTCCGCCTGCTCGTCGAAACGACAATCGCCCCAGTTCTTGCTGATGTAATAAGCCTCGCGCTTGGTGGCGAAATCGTCGTGCTGCACCATCTCGCGCGAAGCGGCCATCAAACGCAGGGTCTGGGCAAAGCTACGTACGGTATTGACGGTGAGGGTGCGCAACTTGATCGCGTCCCCGAGCTCCAGGTAACCCTCGGCCGCGTCGTAGCTGACATTTTCCAGCCCGCGTACCGGCAGCTCGATGCTCGGTAGCTCGCCACGGCCAATGCTCGCGCGCACCGCCTCGGCCACGGCATCGATCACCGCCATCGCGCGCACGTCGAGTTCCGTGGGCGCCGGTGTGTCCTGGTTCTTCGGGTCATCGGCCATCACACCTTCCTCTTCTTGTTGAGTACGTCGTCCAGCCGGACCACCGTGGCGTCGCGCTCGGCGTCGCTGAGGCCCAGAATCTCCTGTAGCGCAATGCCGACATGCGGCAGATACTGCTCGATATGCGAGCGCTTGTCGTACTCGCGCTTCAAGCGCTGCGTGCGGTGCAAGTATTCGGAGAGCTTGCGCCCGCACGCCTGCAAACCCAGTTTCAGTTCCTTGACGATCTCGGGATACGGTGCGATCGCCTCCTTGGCCTCGGAGGCGAACGGCACCCACACCGAGGCGAGATGCACCACAATCGCGAGCGGCGCGACCGGCAACCCGCGCTTGGGTTGCTGCAGGCCGTAGGTGCGCCAGTGGGTCTGAATCGCGGCCTTGGTCACGGCGCATCCGCCCTGCTCGTATAAGAGCGGCACGCGATTCGCGAAGCGCAGCAGGTAAGCCGGTTCGTCCGCGCTCAGGGCAATTTCCGCGCCGGCCGCCCGCTTGCGCGCGCCGGTTTTGTGGATATGCCCGCCCGCGTCCACCTCCAGACCGACCCCACCGGGTGTACCGTACGCGATTGCCACTTCGACCTGGAACGGGTTGCCGCGATATACCGCCGGCGGTCGTGTCACCGCCGCGAAGAAATCCGCATCGATTTCCTTGCGCAACCCATCTTCCATCAGGGCCTCACCAATCGGCGCCAGGCAATCCGTGCGCGGTGCGGAGACCGGCACCTTCCGGATCGCGCGATACAAGGCGCTCGCCTGCGCGTGCGCGATATGCCGCGGATGGGAACGTTCGCTCAAGCGCAGCGCCGCGACACGCACGATCTCCTGCGCGGTCTTGCGCCCGACGCGGGAAAATTCGTGTTCCAGGAACTGCAACAGCGTACGACTATTGGTGCTGCCCAGCATCTGAATAAGGCGGCCAAGCTCGACACCCCGCGGATGCGGCTTGATCTCCTGCGGGCGCGGCGGCAGCGCTCTCGAACTACGGTCGTAGCGCACGTGCCCACCACGTGGATCGGTGAAATCAATGCGCACGTGGGGATTCGCGATCGCGGTCTGCTTCAGGTACATGTCGATGGAATGCGGGCCCTTCTGGTAGTGGCCTTCCAGATTGGCTTCCACCCGCGTGCCATGGGTCCGGTTCCATTTCAGGTGTGCCTTCTTGTGGAGTTCCGGGCGGTTCTTCGCCGTATCGATGGAGACGAACATCTCGGTGGCAAGCTTGTCGCCGCGCACACGGCTGATGATGTGCAAGGGCTTGCCGGTGGTGAGCTGGGCGTACATACCGGCCGCGGAAATGCCCATGCCCTGCTGCCCACGGGACTGGCTGAGCTTATGGAACTTGGAACCGTAGAGGAGCTTACCGAAGATGCGTGTGATCTGATTTTCGACAATACCCGGCCCGTTGTCCTCGACTGCAACGCGAAACTCACCGTCTTCCTCATCGAAGACCTCGACCCGGATATCCGGCAGGATACCGGCCTCCTCACAGGCATCGAGGGCGTTGTCGACCGCCTCCTTCACCGTCGTCACCAGCGCCTTGGCGCCGGAATCAAAGCCGAGCAGGTGGCGATTCTTCAGGAAGAACTCCGAGACCGAGATCACGCGCTGGCGATCGGCCATCTCGTCCGCGGTGCGGTAGCCTTCGTTCTTCACCGTCGGGGGCATCGGATACTCCACCACGCGCTTGCCATGCCCTTACGTTAACGCCAGCGCCCACCGGGCGCCAGCGACCGCCCAGTGGTGAAAACCGAGACAGATTTGCTTTACTGGAAAATAAATCTATCCCGGTTTGTTGTCCCGCGGGTCAGTAGCCACAGGTGGCGCTCGCCATAACCGCTTAGATTCCGCGGTAAGCTCATTACAGTAGACACTCGAGACGATGCCTGGCTTGCCTCAGCGGCGTTGCGCGGTGGTGGTCCTGCTTGCGACCTCGGCCGTCCAGCGCGCTATCTCGTCAACCGACGCGGTAGGCGCATCCTTGTGGTTCGAATCCGGCTCGTAGATCTGTGTCAGAGGATTCGCTGGAAGCGAACCGAACATGTCCTGCTTCACTTTGAGCAGGCCCGGATAGTCGCCGGTTGGCGCTATGAACAGGACCGGCACCTTGGGGTTCATATTCTTCGAGGCCGACCACTGGTTCATGGCGCCGTTCGGGTCGAACCAGGTGAGGTAAACCGCTGCCGTGGTCGCGACCGGGATCATTCCCTTGGATCCCTCGAAATCATAAAGCTGGGTTCTTTCATTACCCTTGCCATCCGCCACAAGTTTGCGTGCCTCGGCCACTGTGGCGCCGAGCTTTTCGCGAAAGAGCGAGTTGGCAACATTTCCGCCCGGCGCGATGGCGACAATGCCAGTTGCGGTCGTTTGACCACCGACATGCAGCGCGAACACGCCGCCCTGGCTGTGACCGGCAACGAACACATGCGTCGCTCCCTTGGCCCGCAACTCATCAACGGCGGACTGGACCTGCTTCTCGGCAGCCCGGACATCAACATCGTATTGGCGCTTTTTCGACCACGGCATCTCGATGTTCGAGACCAGATAGCCCTTCGCTTCGAGCGAAGAGGCGAGCCCCGCCACCAGCCCGCCAGGCATACCGCCCTTGCCGTGCATGATCACGACACCAATGGGAGATGACGCCCGTTCCGCCGACGCTGGCTCAAAAACGCCAAACGCAAAAATGAAAAGGGCAGCAGCTGCCGCCCTCCACCTAGCTGGCACTCGAAGCATACGTTCCTCCTCCATTCAGACCGCCTCGCCCGTCGGATACCGGGGTTCATACACACTAGACCGAGCATAGACGCTCACGACGCGATCTGGTGCGCTGGTTAGCCTCTGACTGCCCATGAATCCGCCGGAGTTGTCGGCTCGAAACAGGCTGGGAACCGCGACCGTTTATTGACTCATGGGGCCAAACCTTGGGGCGGCCTTCATTTCGGCACAGTCGGGTAAATGACCTTCCAGTCCTTCTGCATGTCGACGATCGTCCAGCCTTTGGCCTTGGCTTCGTCGAGGCCCTTGTCGAGGCGGCCGATGCCGGACGTGCGATCGTAAGCCCACTCGCGCTTCGCATCGGTGTGATGAACGTACAGGCAGAAACTCGGCTGCCGCTCGATGCAAGTCCATTGCAGCATCTGCAGGTCGCCGTCCGAGTTGCCGAACGCAGCAATCGGGCGGCGGCCGATATGCGAATGGATGCCGACGGGTTTGCCGGCCTTGTCGTCAATGAAGTTCACCTCGGGGAGACGAACCAGGACGGGCTTGCTACCACGCATTTCGAACCTGGTCCTGATGCTGCTACCCACAACCTGTTCGGGCGGAACGCCGTAGACCTTCTCGGTCCACGGACGCATGAATTCGATGCCGCCCCCGGAAACGATGTAGGTCCTGAACCCGTTCGCCCGCAAGTAGGCGAGCAATTCCAGCATCGGCTGATAGACCATCTCCGTGTAACGGCGACCCGTCTTCGGATGCTTCGCTGTGGCGATCCACTCCTCCACGATGCGCGCAAACTCTTCGGTGGTATTGCCCGCGTGGGTGGCCATGACGAGCTCGATTAGCGCGTGCTCGCCGCCGGCAAGCACGGTCTTGAGGTCACCCTCTAGCACAGCCTTGAATGGCTGCTTGGTTTTCCACTCGGGATGCTG
>LJTT01000017.1 GCA_001303585.1 Betaproteobacteria bacterium SG8_41 | reverse complement strand
CGTGTCGCGCTCGACCTCGGCCACAAGCTGCTTGAACCGTTCGGGATCGTCTTCGCGCTTGACGCCGTAGAGCACGTTGACGGAGACCGCCGGATCCATGAATCCCAGATCGGCCATCGGCCAGCAGGCGACCTCGTCGGTGTTCTTGCCGCCTGCCATGTTGATGAAGGCTTGACCGTAGTTCTTCCGCATGATGACCGTTATCCTCGGCACGGTCACCTGCGTCAGCGCGTTCATCCAGTTGATCACCTTGCCCGGCATGCCGCGCATCTCGCCCTCGAGCCCGATCAAAAAGCCGGGAACGTCGACGAGAAACACCAGCGGGACGTTGAATGAATCGCACAGCACCATGAAGCTCGTGACCTTCTGGCACGCGTCGGCATCAAGCGCCCCGCCTTTGAACAGCGGGTTGTTGGCGATGAAGCCCACGCTCTTGCCGTCGAGGCGCGCGAGTACGGTCGATACGGAGCGGCCGTAGCGCTCTTTGAGCTCGAAGGCCGAGTCGAGGTCCGCGATCGCGGCGATGATCTTGCGCACGTCGTATACCTTGTTCCGCGACTCGGGCAGGATCTCGAGAACCTTGTGGCACGGTTCATCCGAGCCGGCGGGCACCGGATGCTCCGGCGGCGGCTCCATGTTGTGACTTGGCAGGTAGGACAGGAAGCGCTTGATGGCATCGAGCGCCTGCTCGTCGGTGTCGACCGCCAGGTCGGCCAAACCGGAGACGCCGGTCAGCAGCTTCCACCCCCCCAGGTCCTCCGGGTCGATCGGCTTTCCGATTGCGATGGAGGTGACGTTGGGGCTGGCGATCGCCATGATGGCCCCTTTGCGCATCACGACGAAATCCGACATGGCTGAATACCACGTCGAGGAGCCGTAACACTGGCCGAGCAAGGCGGAAACCCAGGGCGTCTCACGCAGTCGCTGATACTCGGTGGGGTCCTGCGCGATGATCGCGCGCCCGGCCGCGCCCATCCGGTCCGGCATGCGCGCCCCCGAGGACTCGCCGAGCAGAATCAGCGGCAAGCCCCGCTTGGACGCGGTCTGCTTGACGTGCTTGATCTTCTTCATGTTCACCACGCTCGACGAGGCGCCAAGCACGGTGAAATCATTCGAGACGAGCGCAACTTCCCGTCCGCCGATTCGCGCAAAGCCGGCGATCTTGCCGTCGGCGGGTGTCTTATGCCTGACCTCCGGGCGGATCGCGCGGGCAAAGCGGCCGGTTTCGACGAAGGATTCCGCATCGACGAGATAGTCGATACGCTCGCGCGCGTTGAGCAGCCCCTGGGCCTTGCGCTCGGCGAGCTTTTCCGGCCCGCCCATTGCAAGTGCTGCGGCGGTTTTCTCCCCGAGTTCCCGGAGGACCTCGTCGTGCGACATGCCGGCTCCCCTTACCTGCGCGGCCCGTAACCTCGCTCGTAGTGCGGGCCCGCCATCGTCCCGTCTACCGCCTTCCCGATGATGCCCTGCGAGAGATCCTTGATGGCGATGAAGATCACATCTTTTCCCGGCGTGGCGACGAGTGTGTGCGGAGCATTCGCTGGAATGTAAATCAGGGTGCCCGCAGGGGCGAGCACGCGCTTGCCATTGACCGAGCCCTTGAGCGTGCCCTGCACCACGAAGTTGAACTGCTCGTTCTTGTGCGTGTGCATGCGCGAGCCCGTACCGCCGGGCTTGTGGATGTAGCCGACGAGCATGCGCTTGCCTTCCACGACGCCACCGTGCGACGTCGAGTAGCCGGTTCCGGCCGGGACCTTCTTCAGACCGGCGAGCTTGAACTGGTAACGCCCATTACCGCCTTTGATCGCGCCCTTCGTCTTCGTCTTCGCCGACGCCCGGCGCTTTTTCTTCGCTGCCATGATCTTTCTCCTGTGCTCGAAAAAGGTTCCCGCAGTTCACGACCGACCCGTGGTCGCCGGTCACGCGGTTTACAGATAGTCTATGATTTTCCAATCGCCCGGCTTTACGTTCACGACGTTCTTGTTCCTGCCCGGGCGCCGGTCCGCGTAGACCTTGCCTTCCTTCATGACGAGCTGGATGTTCTTCTTGTCCTGGATGCAGCGAATGTTTTTCAGCGGGTCACCGTTCACAGCGATGATGTCGGCGAACTTGCCGGCCTGGATCGTGCCGATATCCTTGTCCATCTTCAGCGCCTCCGCCGCATTTCGAGTCGCGGTGAGAATCGCGTCCATCGGCTTCATCCCAAGCTTGACGTAGATTTCCAGCTCCGCGCCATTCGTACCCATGTCGGGCTCGAAGCCCATGTCGGTCCCCATTGCGATCTTGACACCGGCCTTGTACATCTTCTGAAAGGTCTCGAAGCAGAAAGGCTGCAGATACTTCATCTTGCGCAGCACAAAGTCCGCGGTGCCATGTTCGCGTCTCAGCTGGATTGCGTGGTCGGTCCGATGCGATAACGTAGGAGTAACCGGCACACCCGCTTCGGCAATCAGGTCGACCGTTTTGTCGTCGTGGAAAACCATGTGCTCGATTGTGTCGGCGCCGGCCTTCATGGCCATGCGCTGCGCCTGGGTCGTAAAGCAATGCACCGCCGCGTGCTTGTGCAAGGCGTGTGCCTCGTCAACCAGGGCGTCGAGCTCCTCCTGCGTGAGATTGCGGATATCGGGCTCTTCCTTGTCCGTGCCCCCGCCGCCGGACGCGCACGTCTTGATGACGTCGCAGCCGGCGAGAAGATTCTTGCGCGCGAGCTTGCGCAGCTCCCACGGTCCATCGGCCGTGTTGAATCCCCAGCGATACATCGCTCGCGGCTGGATGAGATCCAGGTGCGACCCGGTCATGGTCGTGAAGCCGGCGACGAGCATGCGCGGGCCTTCCACGATGCCCGCGTTGATCGCGTCGCGCACAGCGCAGAGCTCGTTGACGAGCAAACCGTAGGGACCGTTCATGCCCAGGTCGCGCAACGTGGTGAAACCCATGTCGAAGCAGTTCTGCGCATGAAACAGCGAGTACATTTGCTGCAGATGCGGCATGATCTCGAACTGCGCGACGCGGTGGTTATGGAAGGTCATGCAGTTATACATCGCCGTGTGGATGTGCAGATCCATCATGCCCGGCATAAGGGTGCTGTTGCCGCAGTCGATCACCGTAGCGCGCGGCGGAATCCTCATGCTTGCCTTAGTGCCTACGCGCTTGATGCGGCGCCCGTTCAATTCAATCACGGGGTCCTTGATAGGCTTTTTGCCGGACCCGTCTATCAGCATCCCGCCCCTGATGAACTGCTGCGCGCCCTTCTCCTCCGGAAGCTTCATCTCCATTTCCTGCACCCCTCCTTTGTCACTGTCAGCAACTGTCTCAACGGAAATTCTTCGCGACGGCAACGAAGCGCTCGTAGGCGCGCGGATCGAAGCCACCCGATTCCAGCGGAGCGCCCGCCTCAAAACCCAGGGCGTCCAGGGTCCGCTCGATGTCGGCGCGCGCCATGTCGCGCGTGATGAACACCAGCCGCGATCGGCGGTCTTCGTCCGGCCACTGCGCGAGCGCGACCGGCTCGTCGATCAGCGTCTGCACCGCGTGCACCGTCATGGGATGACCCTCGACATTGAGGAGGCCCTTCATTCGCAGCAGGTTAGCACCCCGCAGCGAGGCTAGCAGATGAAGCCACGTGATAAGCCCCACGCGCGTAACCGGCCGTTCGAGATACACGCTGAAAGCATCGATGCCATCGTCGTGCCGGCCAGGCCGGAGGTAGCTATCGCGATGCGCGCTAGCCGCAACGTAGGCCTCCTGCCGCAGCCAACGCGCAAGCCCTTCCGCGCCGCGATTCCCGGGCGCAACGCCGAACAGTTCATCTGGCGATATTTCCCCCCGTGTCACGCGGAAGCGCTGCGCGCCGGGATTGAGTGTTGCGAGCCTGCGTTCGAGCGCAGCAACTGATTCACCAGGCGCAACATCGCATTTGCTGATCAGCAGCCGGTCGGCGAGCGCGGCCTGCTTGACGGCTTCACGAGACGCGTCGAGCTGGGCGGCGCCGTGCGCGCCATCGACGAGTGTCAAGACCCCGTCGAGCCGATAGCGCGGGCCGACTTCGGGGTCAGTTATGAGGGTCTGTAGAACGGGGACCGGATCGGCCAGGCCTGTGGTTTCGATCAAGACGCGGTCAAAGGGAGGGGTTTCGCCGCGCTCGCGCTTGTCGGCAAGCTCGCCCAGCGTGCCGACTAGGTCGCCCCGCACCGCGCAGCAGATGCAGCCGTTCGCCAGCAACACCATGTTCTCGCTGGGCGCGGCTACCAGCAGATGGTCAAGCGCGATCTCCCCGAACTCGTTGATAATGACCGCGGTGTTTGCCAGTGCCGGGTCGCGCAGCAGCCGGTTGAGGAGCGTCGTCTTTCCGCTGCCCAGATAGCCGGTGATGACCGATACCGGCGGGCGCTCAGCACCGGCTGGAGTCATAAAACC
Source organism: Betaproteobacteria bacterium SG8_41 (assembly GCA_001303585.1). Classification (GTDB taxonomy): domain Bacteria; phylum Pseudomonadota; class Gammaproteobacteria; order Burkholderiales; family SG8-41; genus SG8-41. Next base: position 70,244 of record LJTT01000017.1, on the reverse strand, counting down.
GCCGCGGAAACCACAGGGTCACAGAGATGCAGAGAAAGCAAAAATGAGCTTAACGCAGGAACGGTGCAAGAACCGGCTAGCTTCATTCTTCCCTGCGCTCTCTGTGGTTCCGTAGTGAAAATCGCTAGGCCGCTCGCGCCTGACGCTCGAGGTCCTGCGTGTAGCTCCCGCTGCAAGCCAGGCTGTTCATCTTCGCGCGGTGAAGCAACGCCGCCTGCGCGGCTGCGACGTTGGCGCTGGAACCCTTCCAGCCCTTGAGTGCCGGCTGCTGAAGCGCCCGTCCATACGAGAAGGACAGCGGCCATGGCAGCTGGCCCTTGAACAGCTTGTTCATTGCGTTAAGGTGCTCGGTCGCAACTTCATCGCTCTGGCCACCTGACAGGAACACGATTCCCGCGACAGCAGCCGGGACGCAACGCTTGAGCACGCGCACCGTGCGCTCGGCCACTTCCTCGACGCCGGCCTGCTCGGGGCAGTCCTTGCCGGAGATCACCATGGAGGGCTTGAGCACTGAATGTTCGAGGATGACGCGGTGCATGTAGAGCGCCTCGTATACAGCGTTCAACGTCCACTCCGTCACCTCTTCGCAACGGTGGATAATGTGATTGCCGTCCATGAGAACTTCCGGTTCCACGATCGGCACGAGACCCGCCTCCTGGCAGATCGCTGCGTAGCGGGCAAGCGCGTGCGCGTTCGCCGCGATGCAGGTCGAGCTCGGCATGTCGGCGCCGATCTCGATCACCGCGCGCCACTTGGCAAACTTGGCGCCCAGCTTCACGTACTCGGCGCAGCGCTTCGCGAGATTGTCGAGACCTTCGGTAACTTTCTCCCCTGGGCACAACGCCAAGTTCTTGGCGCCGGTGTCCACTTTGATGCCAGGAATGATCCCGGCTTTGCCGAGCAAGTCGACGAACGGCGTTCCGTCCGCCGCTTTCTGGCGGATCGTTTCGTCATATAGGATCACGCCACTGATGTATTGTCCAAGGCCTTTGGCGGAGAACAACATGTCACGGTAGGCGCGCCGGTTTTCCTCTGTGCTCTCAACCTTGATGCTGGCGAAGCGTTTCTCGATCGTGCCGGTTGATTCATCGGCGGCGAGTATTCCCTTGCTGCCCGCGACCATGGCCCGGGCAGTGGCTTCCAATGGATGAATGGACATATAGAACTCCTCGGAATTTCGTGACGACTAGCTTGTGACAGGCGAACAATGCTACAACCCTGGGACCGCTATTTTACCCCTATCGCGCCACCATCCACCATTCGCCTCCGGCGCTTCGCGGCTTTCCGGCTTGCCGGTGCTTGCCCGTCCACTCTCGCTTTCAGCCGCCGTGCTTGACCGCTCGTCTTGTCAGGCCCGCCGGTGCTCGCCGACCTTGACGATCTTCATCGTGTTGGTGCCGCCGGCCTTGCCGAAGGGCTCGCCGATGGTGAGCGCCATGTAGTCCCCATCCTGCACGACGTGGCGCTTCAAGAGCTCGTCCTCGGCCATGTGTAGCGCCTTCTCCGGATCGCGGGCGCCTTTGAACTTGACGGGGTAGACGCCCCGAAACAAGGTGACACGGCGCCGCGTCTCGACCACGGAGCTCATCGCATAGATCGGCACATTGGTGGACATGCGCGACATCAGAAGCACCGTGTTCCCGCTCTGAGTCATGGCCGACACCGCCTTGATGTCGAGATTGTTGCACGTGAAGACCGTCGCCCTTGCGATCGCCTCCTCGAGATTCGCCGGCGCCCGCATGGTACGCCGGTCGGTCGCTGGCTCGTTTTCCTTCTCTGCCTCGACGCAAACGCGTGCCATGGCCGCAACCGTTTCGATCGGGTACTGGCCGGTCGCCGTCTCAGCCGAGAGCATCACCGCGTCGGTGCCGTCCAGGACTGCATTAGCGACGTCGGAGACCTCGGCGCGCGTCGGGATCGGATTGCTGATCATCGACTCCATCATCTGCGTGGCGGTGATCGTGATCCGGTTTCTTTCGCGCGCGAGCCGGATCATGCGCTTTTGCAACGCCGGCACCACTGCGTCGCCAACCTCCACGGCAAGATCCCCGCGCGCCACCATGATGCAATCGGCCGCATCGAGAATGTCCTCGAGCGCAACGATGGCTTCGGCCCGCTCGATCTTCGCGACGGTCAGCGCGCGGCCGCCAGCCTTGTGCATGAGATCACGTGCCCAGCGGATATCCGATCCCGAGCGCGGGAACGACACGCCGAGGAAGTCGGCTTTCAGTTCGGCCGCAAGCTTGATATCGCGCATGTCCTTCTCGGTCAACGCCGGGGCGGTCAGACCGCCGCCTTTGCGGTTGATCCCTTTGTTGTCTGACAGCACGCCGCCCTGCTCGACAAGGCAAGAGATGCGCGGCCCGCGAACGGAGGTAACACTCAGCACGATGCGCCCGTCGTCGAGCAACAGCGTATCGTCAGAGCGCACGTCATTGGGAAGGTTGCGGTAGTCGAGACCAACGCAATGCTCATCGCCAAGCTCGCACTCCGCATCGAGCACGAATTTACTGCCGGGCCTCAAGTTCACCTTGCCGCCGCGGAAACGGCCAATGCGGATCTTCGGGCCCTGAAGATCGACCAGCACCCCGATCGCGCGGCCCGCGCGTCGTGCGAGAAAGCGCACCAGCTCGACGCGCTGGCGGTGCTCGGCCGGTGAGCCGTGCGAAAAGTTGATGCGCACGACATCGAGACCGGCATCGATCATGCGCGAGAGCGTCTTCTTGTCGCTCGACGCGGGGCCAAGCGTGCCAACGATCTTGGTGCGGCGGGGCATCAGCCAGTTCCGGGTTCCGATCTCAACGTTCCCAGTTCAACGTTTTGTAGTTTAATGGCTTCCCGATTCGCGTGGAACGTCAAGGCCCGCTACTTGAACTTGGAACCTGGAACGTTGAACGCCGCCGCTAGCCGCTGGCCCGCTGTTCGAGTGCCTCGATCGCCGGGAGCTTCTTGCCTTCAAGAAATTCGAGAAATGCGCCGCCACCGGTAGAAATGTAGGAGATCTTGTCGGTGACGCCGTACTTTGCAATGGCAGCGAGCGTGTCGCCGCCACCGGCAATCGAAAAAGCCTTGGACTTAGCGATCGCTTCGGCGACAGTGCGGGTGCCTGCACCGAACTGGTCGAACTCGAATACCCCGACCGGCCCGTTCCAGACGACCGTCCCGGCACGCGCGATGACGTCGGCAAGCGTCGCCGCCGATTTCGGCCCGATGTCGAGGATCATGTCGTCGGCCTTAACCTGGTCTACGGCAACCCGGTTCGCGCGCGCCTGGGCCGAGAGATCGCTCGCGACCACCACGTCCACCGGCAGCGGGACCTGCGCGCCGCGCGCCTGCATCATTTCCATGATGGCCTTCGCCTCTGCGAGCAGCGCGGGCTCGGACAGCGACTTGCCGATGTTTGCGCCTTTCGCGGCGAGAAACGTGTTCGCGATGCCGCCGCCCACGATCAGCTGGTCGACTTTGGCGGCGAGCGACTTGAGGATCGTGAGCTTGGTCGAGACCTTGGAGCCGGCGACGATCGCGACCAGCGGACGCGCCGGATGGCCGAGGGCCTTGCCAAGCGCGTCGAGCTCAGCGGCCATCAACGGACCTGCGCAGGCAACCTTTGCGTACTTCGCGATACCATGGGTCGTCGCTTCCGCGCGGTGGGCCGTGCCGAAAGCGTCGTTCACGTAGACGTCGCACAGCGCAGCCATCTTGCGCGCGAGCGCCTCTTCGTCCTTTTTCTCTCCCTTGTTGACGCGGCAATTCTCGAGCAGCACGACTTCGCCCGGCTTCACTTCGAAGCCGCCGTCGACCCAGTTCGCGATCAGCCGCACCGGCTGGCCGAGCAGCTCGCCCAGGCGGCCGGCGATCGGCGCGAGGGTGTCCTCCGGCGCGAGTTTGCCCTCGGTCGGGCGGCCGAGATGGGACGTCACCATGACCGCGGCGCCAGCCGCTATCGCGTGCTGAATGCCCGGCAGCGAGGCGCGGATGCGCGTGTCCTCGGTGATCCTCCCCGAGTCGTCCTGCGGCACGTTGAGGTCCGCTCGGATGAAGACCCGCTTACCGGCGAGCGGCAAGTCGGTGAGACGACGGAACGTCATTTTTTCGCGACAACGCGGACCATCTCCAGCACCTTGCAGGAATAGCCCCATTCGTTGTCGTACCATGCGACGACCTTGACGAACGTCGGGTCGAGCGCAATGCCCGCCCCCGCGTCGAACACTGACGTGCAGACCTCGTCGCGGAAATCGGTAGAGACAACCTTCTCCTCGGTGTAGCCGAGTACGCCCTTTAGCGCGCCGGACGCCTGCGCCTTCATCTCAGCACAGATTTCGGGGTAGGCCGCGGGCTTGCCGAGCTCTACGGTCAGGTCCACCACGGAGACGTCCGAGGTCGGCACGCGGAACGCCATGCCCGTCAGCTTCTTGTTGAGCTCGGGGATCACCACGCCCACCGCCTTCGCCGCGCCCGTGGATGACGGAATGATGTTCTCGAGGATCCCGCGACCGCCGCGCCAGTCCTTGTTCGAAGGGCCATCGACTGTCTTTTGCGTCGCGGTCGCTGCGTGGACGGTCGTCATCAACCCGCGCTTGATGCCCCACTTGTCGTTTAAGACTTTCGCCACCGGCGCGAGGCAGTTGGTCGTGCAGGACGCGTTGGAAATGATTGCCTGCCCGGTGTAGCTCTTGTCGTTCACGCCGTAGACGAACATCGGCGTATCGTCCTTCGACGGCGCCGACATGATGACCTTCCTCGCGCCCGCGGCGACGTGTTTCTGGCACGACGCCTTGTCGAGGAAGAGGCCGGTGGCTTCCACGACGACGTCCGCGCCCACGTCTTTCCACTTGAGCTCGGCCGGGTCCTTGACCTGCGTCAGGCGGATCCGGCTGCCGTTGACGAGCAGCGTATTGCCGTCGACGCCGACCTCGCCCCTGAACGGTCCGTGTACCGAATCGTGGCGCAACATGTACGCGAGATACTCCGGCTCGAGCAGATCATTGATGCCCACAATCTCGATGTCCGGAAAATGCTGCACCGCGGCCCGGAATACCATGCGCCCAATGCGACCAAATCCGTTGATGCCTACCTTGATTGCCATATCGCTCTCCGCTTATTCCCTTTTATTACCAAGCTTAAAGCGCCGCCTTCACCACGGCGACAACGTTTTCTAGTGTGAAGCCGAAATGCCGGAACAGTTCCCCGGCGGGAGCCGACTCGCCAAAGCGACCGATGCCAATTACCGCGCCTTCGAGACCGACGTATTTGCGCCAGTAATCGGGAACACCCGCTTCCACCGCGATACGCGGCACGCCCCGGGGCAGCACGCTCTCGCGGTAGCCCTCGTCCTGGTTGTCGAAGACGCTGGTCGAAGGCATCGACACCACGCGCACCCCGATGCCTTCCGATGCAAGCTGCTGTTGGGCCTGGAGTGCCAACGCCACTTCGGAGCCGGTCGCGATGATGACGCACCGTGCCGCGGCGCCGCCCGCGTCCGACAGCACATACCCGCCCCGCCGGATGAGATCGAGCTGCTCGGGCGTGCGCTTTATGAACGGCACGGACTGGCGGGTGAGCAACAGGCTCGTCGGGCCGGCCGCGCGCTCAATTGCGGCAGACCACGCCACGACGGTTTCCACCGTGTCGCACGGGCGCCACACGTGCATGTTGGGAATGAGCCTCAGCGTCGCGGCCTGCTCGACCGGTTGATGCGTGGGGCCGTCCTCGCCGAGGCCGATGGAATCATGAGTGAACACATAGATGACGCGCACGCCCATCAGGGCCGCCATGCGCAGCGCGCTGCGGGCATAGTCCGAGAAAACGAGAAAGGTGCCGCCGTACGGAATCACGCCGCGATGCAACGCGAGTCCGTTCATGATGGCGCACATGCCGAACTCGCGCACGCCATAGAAGACATAGTTGCCACCGCCTTCATGGCCGACCGCCCTCGAGGCGTTCGTCATCGTCAGGTTCGACACCGTCAAATCGGCTGAGCCGCCGATGAGCTCCGGCAGGAAAGGAGCCAGCGCTTCGAGCGCGTTTTGCGACGCCTTGCGGGTCGCCACGGTTTCCGCCTTCGCGTCGGTTTCACTCACCAGCGCGTTCGCGCGCGCCGCGAAATCGGCCGGCAGCTCCCCCGTTGAGCGGCGCCTGAACTCCGCTGCCTCGGTCGGGTACTGCTTCTCGTAGCCGGCAAACAAGCGCTTCCACCGCCTCTCGGCGGACGCCCCGCGCTTGCGCCCATCCCAGGCCTCGTACACCGCCGGCGGGACCTCAAAAGGAGGGGGCGCCCAGCCCAGCGCCTCGCGCGTGGCCGCCACTTCTTTCTCGCCAAGCGGTTCGCCGTGCGCCGCCCCGGTGTTCGCCTTGGACGGCGCGCCTTTGGCGATGATCGTCTTGGCGCAGATCAGGGTCGGCCGCGATTTCTCCCGTTTCGCTTTCTTTATTGCGCGCCCGATGGCCGCCACGTCATGACCGTCAACGTGCGGGATGACTTGCCACCCATAGGCCTCGAAGCGGCGTTTGACGTCATCGGTGTACCACTGCCGCATCTCGCCTTTCCCCGAATCGATGGAAATGCCGTTGTCATCGTAAATGGCGATGAGCTTGCCCAGTCCCAGCGTTCCAGCCAACGCGCAAACTTCGTGCGAGACGCCCTCCATCATGCAGCCGTCGCCCAAAAACGCGTAGGTATGGTGGTCGACGATGTCGAAGCCCGGTCGATTGAACTCGGCCGCGAGCAGGCGCTCGGCGAGCGCCATGCCCACGGCGTTGCCGATGCCCTGGCCAAGCGGGCCGGTGGTCGTTTCGACCCCGGGTGCACAGCTGTACTCTGGATGGCCCGGCGTCTTCGAGTGCATTTGCCGGAAACGTTTGAGCTCGGCCAACGGCAGGTCGTAGCCCGCCAGGTGCAGCACCGAGTACAACAACATTGAGCCGTGCCCATTCGACAGGACGAACCGGTCGCGGTTCGGCCAGGCCGGGTTCGCCGGGTTATAGCGCAGATGGTCGTTCCAGAGGACTTCTGCGATTTCTGCCATGCCCATGGGCATGCCGGGGTGTCCGGATTTGGCCTGTTGCACGGCATCCATCGCCAGTGCGCGGATCGCGTTGGCCAGTTCAGCGCGGGAACTCATACTGTCCAGTCCTTGCGAGGGGGTAAAGCGGAAGTGCCTCAATTATAAACCTGGGTCGTGGCCCTTCCTCGCTGATTTACAAAACGCGGGGCAGCGCGCCTTGCTGGCGCGGAGCCAGCGTGGTTCGACCAGGTGCCTACGGCGCGTCGCCGTTCTTTCTTGCGAGGCGGATGCCCAGCTGCTTCAGCTTACGATAGAGGTGGGTGCGCTCCAGACCGACACTGTCGGCGACACGGCTGATGTTGCCGCCCTCCCGGGCGATGTGATACTCGAAGTAGACGCGCTCAAAGGCGTCGCGCGCGTCCCGCAGCGGCAGATCGAGGGGCAGGTCGTGGGCAATGTTCGGCGCCGGGGCCGGCTGGGGGAGACCCTGATTGACGTCCTCGAGAGAAATCTGTTCTGCGGGGGCCGTGGTCGCCAGCGTGCGCACTACGCTCTCGAGCTGGGTCAGGTTTCCGGGCCAGTCGAAATTGCGCAACGAATTCAGCGCGCCGGTCGAAAACTGCCGCGGCGTGATTTCTTTGGCTTCGACCATCCGATTCAGCATCAGGTTGGCGAGATCGGGCACGTCCTCGCGGTGCTCGCGCAGGCTCGGCACCCGGATCATAGTCGCGGCGAGCGCGCCGAAAAGGCGGCTGTCAAAGATGCCGCCCGCCACCAACTCCGCCAGGTCGCGGGAAACGCCGCAGACGAGCCGGACGTTATAGCGTTCGAGTTTCGACACGGCCAGCAGGAGCCCCTTCTGCTCGACGCGCGAAAGATCCGCGATCTCGTGCAGGAACAATGTCCCTTCCCGCGCCTGCGAGAGCAGCTCAAGGGGTGCCTCCGCCAGCACCGCGTGATTCTCCGGCGCAACCCAAGGCGTATTGCGTTGGTGAAGAAAGCGCGCGGCCAGCTCGATGCCACAGCCGGGCTCGCCCATAAGGAGCAATGGCGTGCGGAGATTTAAGACGCGCTCGAGGCGCTGTTTCAATTCCGCAATCAAGGCGCCCCGCCCGAGGCTCGCCAGCGAGAGCGCGGGCCGGGATTGTTCACCGCCGTGCTTGAGGGCGCGACCAACCGTCGCGAGGAGCTTTTGCAGTGCGATTGGCTTCTCGAGAAAATCGTAGGCCCCAATGCGCGTGGCCTCGACTGCCGTATCGATCGTGCCGTGCCCTGACATCATTACAACCGGCATGGTTAGGAGGCCGGCGCTCGCCCACTCCCTGAGGAGCGTGATGCCGTCGGTGTCCGGCATCCAGATATCGAGCAATACCAGATCCGGGCGCGCCCTCGTGCGCTGAGTGCGCGCCTCACTCGCATTCTCGGCCAGCCGCACCTGATAACCCTCGTCGCTGAGGATTTCGGAGAGCAGCTCACGGATACCGACTTCGTCGTCTACAACCAGGATGTGCTGCATAGTTTGCGGACTCTTAGTTTACACCTTGACCTGCGCCTCGGAGCGGCGCGCGGAATCCTGCGTAATGGCCGCGGGCAGCCGGACAGTGACCCGCGCGCCGCCGGGAGGCGCGTTGGCAATGGTAACGGTGCCGCCATGCTCCTCTACGATCTTTTTGACGATCACCAGTCCCAGGCCGGTGCCCTTGGGCTTGGTAGTGACATAGGGCTCGAACGCCCTTTCAATCAAACCCTCGGGAAACCCACAGCCATTGTCCGTAAAGCTGAGCTGCACGGCGCGGTCCGCGAAACTGCTTGTTACGACCAACTGCGGCTGCGGGGTGCCCACCAGCGCGTCCTGCGCATTCTGCAGGAGGTTGTGCATAACCTGGCGCAGCTGACCGGCATCACCCAACACCGGGGGCAGGCCGGGCGTGAGCTCGAGTCGCACCGCGCGGCCCAGGGAAGCTTCGTACAACACCAGTACTTCCTGCGCAAGCGCGTTGATATCGAGCTCACGCATCGCGCCTTCGGGGCTGCGCGCATACTGGCTGAAGGCATCGACCATGTTCTTCAGGGCCATTACCTGGTTGACGATCGTCCGGGTCGAGCGCGACAGAACGTCGGCATCGCTGCCGTCCAGCTTGCGCTCGAGTTTGAGCTGCAAACGCTCGGCCGAGAGCTGTATCGGCGTCAGAGGATTGCGGATTTCGTGCGCCAGCCTCCGCGCGACCTCGCTCCAGGCGGCCGCGCGCTGGGCCTCGGCAAGATGAGTAATGTCGTCAAACACCACCACGTAGCCCCGCTCCGTACTCTGCGGCAACTGCGTGCCGCGCAGGAGCAAAAGCTGCCGCGAGTCGCGCGAGCGGCGCTCCACTTGCTGCGACCATTCCCGGTCGCCCGCATCCTCGAAAGCACAGGAAATCGTGCGCGCCAGCTCGGACAGACCCGGAGCGATGTCGGGCCAGCGCTGCGGAGCGGCACCCATCAGGGAGGCAAAATCGACGCCGAGGATAATGCCCGCGCTGCGGTTGGCTGCCCGTAGCTCCAAGGCATCGTCGAAAGCAAGCACGCCAGCCGATAAGTTGGCCACTATGCTCTCCAGATACGCTTTCGCCTGGGCGAGCTCGGCCTGATGTCGTTCCGCCGCAGCCCTCGCTTCTGTCAATTGCAGCGTCATGCTGTTGAAAGATTGTGTCAGCACGCCAAGCTCGTCGCTCGAAGCAACCGCCGCGCGCCGGCTGTAGTCGCCCTGGGCCACCGCCCGCGTGCCCTCGACCAGCACCCCCAGCGGTGCCGAAAGACGGTCGGATAGCAGAAACCCGAGCGCCACGGCAGAGAGCAGCGCGAGCAGCAACGTGAGTGTAAGCGTCAGCCCATAGAGCCGTTTCAGCCCACGTCGCGAGAGCGCGAGCTCCTGGTATTCGCGATAGCCGGACTGCACGGCCTCGGCATCCTGCGTGAGCTGTCTGGGCACCGGCTGGAGCAGCTGGAGTACTCGCAACTCATCTGCGAGGCTCAGCATCGATATCGGCACCAGCACGCGCAGGTAGAGTCCCTTGCCCGGGATCGATTCGACCGCGCTGTAGGTGCGACGCGACCGCAGTTCTCTCAATGCCGCAGCACCCGGCAGCTGCGGCATGAGCCCAACCCGCTCGTTGCCCGCGACAGCGATTACGTTCCCACGCATGTTGAATAGCGTGACCTCCTGAACCGCGGCCTGCTCGCGAAGGCTATTGAGTGCTGCGAGATGCTCGGCGGGCGGGCGCGTGGAGAGGGTAAGCGCCATGGCGTCGGCCTTCGCATCCAGTTCCCTCAACATGTTGTTCAGCATCCCCCGGCCGAGATTGATGCCTCCCTCGAGCGCCCTGTCCACCGGGACTTGGAACCACGCCTCAATCGAGCGCGCCAGAAACTGCACCGACATCCCGTAGATCAAGGCGCCGGGCAGCACCGCCATCAGCGCGAACAGCAGCACCAGCCGCAGCGTCAGCCGCGCGCCAAAGACGCGCGCCTTGAGCTTGCCCCGGAGTCTGAAGAGCTGGTAGATCACCAGCGTCATCAGCATTACAGCCACCCCTCCGTTCAGGATGAGCAACAGCTGGTAAAACTCCGCGAACAATGCGGGATCGTTACTCGCAGTAGCGAGTAGAAACAGCGCGATGGCGCCAAGCCCCACGCAAAGGATCAGCAGGTAGCGGATCACGGCGCTCGCCAGTGCCGGGCGAATCCTGGGCGTCGCAGCGGTCATGGTGTCACCGTCCAACGAAACCAGTCGGAGCCAACGCTCCACTCGCGCGAACCCACCGCGCTCACCTGGAACGGCCGGGGCAATTGTGAGCCATCCAGCCTCAGGCGAACGCCGGCAATATAGCTGGTGCCCTTCGTCAGGACGCCGTTGTCGGCAATCGCGCCTACACGAACGCTTCTGAGGAAACCGATCGCCTCGCCCAGCGTGATGAAGTTCTGGTAGAGCGTGCCGACGGCCACGCGATACTGCCGCGTGAGCGCATTGAAAGACAAACGGTACTCCTGCTGGCTGCTGGCGATCTGGTCATTGAACCAGTACCAGCGCGGCTGGATAAGCTCGAAGTCGAGCACAAAATAAAGAGGAACGCCTTTGCTCAACGCCTCTTCCAGCGTATGCGTAAGCGTGATATCAAACTCGGCTTCGAGGACATAACCCTTCTCCGCCGCGATCAGCGCGGCCTTTCGGACTTCGATACCGTTCGCAAACGTCGCAAGTGGAGCCGCCATGAACAGCCACACCGCCGCAAGTGCGGCGAGCCAGCTATGCCTTCTGCAGAAGCGCATAGAAAAAACCGTCATGCCGTGGGTTTTGGAGAAGTTGGCCTGCGGGCAGCCGCGGATCGTCATCGAGTGCGGGCAAGTTGAGGCGCGTCGCGTCCGGGTGGCGCTCCACAAAGTTCGCGACCTGTTCGCCGTTCTCTTCCTGGAACACGGAGCAGGTCACGTACAGCAATTTACCACCACTGCCGAGCACCTGCCACAACGCGTCCAGCATGCGCTTTTGAACTTGCGCGAACTGAATGACATCGGTGACGCGGCGCAGCCACTTGATGTCGGGATGCCGCCGCGCGACCCCTGATGCGCTGCATGGAACGTCAGCCAGAACGCGCTCGAACGCTTTTCCGTCCCACCAGGCCCCTGCCTCAGCCGCATCACCGCAAACCACCCGGGCCGCCAAACCCAGCCTCGCGAAGTTGGCGCGCACCCGCTCCAAGCGCCGCTCGTCACTGTCCAGCGCTGTGAGATCGATGTCGGCCAGCTCCATCGCGTGCGTTGCTTTTCCACCGGGTGCGGCACAGGCATCGAGCACCCGCATCCCGTCGCGCAAATCGAGAAGTGGCGCCGCGACTTGAGCCGCAATATCCTGGACCGACACCAGCCCCTCTGCGAGCCCCGGTATCCTATCGGCAGGAACCGGCGCCGCAAGAATCACCCCGCTTTCACCGGCCGCCTCTGCGCCGATCCCTTGGCTTGCGAGCATCGCGAGGTAATTCTCAACGCCTAAGCGGCGTCGATTCACGCGCAACGCGAGCGGTGGATGCAGGTTGTCGGCCTCCAGCGCTGCTGTGTAATGCGAAGGGTATTGCGCGCGCAGTTTTTCAATCCACCATTGCTGATGGGAAAAGCGCGCGGTTTCCAGCCGCTGCACGCGGGCACCCAGCGCAGTGCGTTTGCGCAGAAAGTTCCGCAGCACGGCGTTGGTGAGTCCTTTGGCAGACGCCAGCCCCAGCAGCTCGCAGGTGCGCACAGCGTGGTCAACCACCGCGTGAGGTGCTGCGCGCGTGTGTTCGAGTTGATAAAGTGCAACCAGCATTAACGCACGCAGCCGTGCGTCGCGGAGCGGTTTCTGCAACAAGGCGTCGAGCACGGCTTCCAGCCAGCCGAGAAAGCGCAGTGTCCCGTAGGTCAGATCCTGGATGGCGCCGCGGTCGCGAGCAGCGCTTTGCGCGTGTCTGCGCCACAGGAACGCGAGCTCCGCGTCAAGGCTGCGCCCCGCGATGACGTTGGCAACGACATTGGCTGCGAGCCGCTGCACCTCAACCATTGTTGCTTCCCAGGCGCATGCCCGGTTTTAGTTTGAATCCCGCCAGGAATGCCCCCGCCGCGAGGCGCTTGCCACCGGCGCGCTGCAGTTCGGTGATGCGCAGTCCGCCATGGCCGCATGCGACCACAATACCGTCGGGCCCTGCGGCAAAGACAGTGCCAGGGGCGCCCGAAATCCGTGGCTCAACACAAGCACGCCAGATTTTGATTGCCGCCGGACCAAGCTGCGTCTGAGCGCCCGGAGAGGGATTGAACGCGCGCACCTGCCGCTCCAGTTCCATGGCGGAGCGCCGCCAGTCGATCTCGGGCTCGCCTTTGGCGATGCGCGCGGCATACGTCGCGCGCGAGTCATCCTGCCGCGTTGTGGCCGGGCGGTCCACCAGCGCGCGCACGATCAAGCGTGCGCCGAGCGCGGCAAGTTTGTCGTGCAGAACACCCGCGGTGTCATTGGCCGCGATCGGAATCGGCTCCTGCAGCAGGATCGGCCCCGTATCGAGGCCCGCTTCCATCTGCATGATAGTGACCCCCGTCACCGCGTCGCCCGCGAGCAGCGCCCGCTGGATCGGGGCCGCGCCGCGCCAGCGCGGCAGAAGAGAGGCGTGAATGTTAAGACATCCGAGTGGCGGCAGTTTGAGCAACGCCTCAGGCAGGATAAGCCCGTAGGCTGCGACGACAATCACTTCGGGCGATGCGGCTTTGACCGCCCGAGCGACGTCCTCGCTCTTCAGGCTCGACGGTTGCAGCACTGCCAGCCCGCGCTGCTCGGCGAGCCGCTTGACCGCGGATGCCTGGGCTTTGAGCCCGCGCCCAGCCGGACGATCAGGCTGGGTGAGAACGAGTGTCACCTCATGACCGCTGTCGAGAAGCGTTTGCAGCGCAACGGCCGCGAAGGCAGGCGTACCGGCAAATACGATCTTCATGGAACCGGTGCGACCAGGCACATATGGCGGGGCCGACACGCTCTCCCGATCACCAGCTCAGAAACGAGCTCGACGTGATGGTTCGGCGTGCGTCTCAGAGCACCGCCCGTCGTGCCCCCTCCGGTGCCGGTGCGCGCTGGTCCTGCTTCTTCAGCTTCTTCAGGATGCGCTGCTGTTTGAGCCGAGAGAGATACTCCACGAATACCTTGCCCTCGAGATGATCCATCTCGTGCTGAATGCACACCGCGAGCAGGCCATCAGCTTGCAGCGTAAAAGGCTTTCCCTCTGTGTCGAGCGCACGCACCGTGATGCGCTCGGCGCGGCGAACTTTTTCGAATATGCCAGGCACCGAGAGGCAGCCTTCCTCGAAGTCGGATTCCCCATTCGTTGCCACGAGCTCCGGGTTGATGAAGGCCTTGAGTTGATCGCGCGTTTCGGACACATCAATGACGATCACGCGTTTGTGGACATCGACCTGTGTGGCAGCCAGACCAACACCCGGCGCCGCATACATTGTCTCAGCCATGTCTTTGATTAGCTGACGAATCTTATCGTCAACCTGCGGCACGAGCGAAGCCACCGTGTGAAGCCGCTCGTCCGGATAGCGCAAAATGTGCAAAAGTGCCATGAAAAAGCTTGCGAATTTAAACAGCTAGATGCAGAATTTAAACCAATCTCTCGGGCGCGGCCGCAGTATCCGGCTGCGCCTGTTAGTGTCCTATAAACTGGGGGCGTTCCATGAAGAAAGCAATTATATTCCTGATTTTACTGCTAACTCCTCTTGGAGTGGCAGTCGCCGCCGAAGCCGACGCGATCAAGGCGGACGCCCCGGATCGCTACACGGTGGTGCCAGGGGACACGCTTTGGGGCATTTCCGGGCGCTTTCTCAAGGATGCCTGGCGCTGGCCCGAGGTCTGGCGTCTCAACAAAGACGAGATTCGCAACCCTCATTTGATCTTCCCCGGTGACGTGATCGTGCTCGATCGGGCAACGGGCAGCCTCTCTATCGCAGGACGCGAGGGCGCGGGGCGCGCAGGAGCCGGGAAGCTCGACACAGTGTCTATTTCGCCGCGAGTGCGGCTCGAGGGGCTCCCGCCCAAAGCGATTCCCACAATCAAACCATCCGATATTGCGGGCTTCCTGTCCAAGCCGCTTCTTGTGGGCCGGGATGAACTCAATGACGCTCCCGTCATCGTCGCGACCGAGGAAGACCGGATTTCAGTGGGAATGGGAGACAGGGCTTACGCCGAGGGCATCAAGAAGGACGGCGGCCTTGTCTGGCAGGTATTTCGACGCGGTGATCCGCTGGTCGATCCGGAGAGCAACGAAGTGCTCGGCTACGAGGTCTTTTATCTTGGCGAGGCGCGCGTTACGAAATTTGGCGAGCTGAGCACGCTGCAGATCACATCCTCTGCTCGTGAAATCAATCGTGGCGATCGCCTGCTGCCCGCGTCGCAGGAGAAACCGGTCTTCGCCTATGTGCCGAGGGCCCCGGAGAAACCGGTGCGCGGCTACGTCATATCGGCCTACGGCAATCTTGGGGAAACCGGCCCGCTCGGGATCGTGGCATTGTCAAAGGGCAGCCGTGACGGCCTCGAGGTCGGCCATGTGCTGGCGATCTACACCAGCTCAGCCATCGCCAAACGCTCGGGTCGCTATGGTCTTCGCACTTCGGCCCTCTACGGCCGGCAAGGCCTGAGCGGCAGTGATTCGCCGCGCACTTATTACAATAACGAAATCACGCCGAGAGATGGCCCGCTCTACGGGAACGTGGAGCCGATAGACGAGGCGCTCATACGCAAGCTCCCCGATGAACGTTACGGTCTGGTCATGGTCTTCAGGACCTTCGAGCGAGCCTCTTTTGCGCTCGTCATGGAGGCGTCGCGGCCCGTCGCGCTCTACGACGCCGTGGTAAACCCGTAAGAATTCGACTGACCGCCCATTGCGTCCACGCCGCGCCAGCGCGTGGACGCGGGGGGGGGCCGCCTGCCATGCCGCTCGACGAAGAGCTCACCGCGTGGCTTAGACTTACATTAACCCCCGGACTTACCAGCGAACGCGTGCGTCGCTTGCTGAGCGCGTTCGGTGAACCTCAGGCGGCGCTTTCCGCCAGCGCGACCGCCCTGTCCCCGCATCTGCCGCCCTCAGTCGCCGCGGAGTTGAAACGCGGCGTCGCCGACGAAGCCATCGATGCCGTCGCAGCGTGGCTGCAGGAACCGGGCAATCACGTCGTCACGCTTGCCGATCAGCACTATCCCCAGCAACTCCTCCAGGTGCCAGATCCTCCGCCTCTGCTCTACGTAAAGGGCAATGCGGAGCTTTTGCGCCGACCCGCACTCGCGATCGTCGGGAGCCGCAACGCAAGCGCACAGGGGGTGGCGAATGCCGAGGCCTTCGCACGGATATTGAGCGAGTCCGGACTGACCATCATAAGCGGGCTCGCCCTCGGCATCGACGCGGCCGCGCATCGCGGTGCGCTCGCCGGCTCCGGAAGCAGCGTCGCGGTATTAGGCACCGGCGCCGATATCGTCTACCCAGCCCGCAACCGCGCGCTGGCTCACGAGCTCGCCGAACGCGGCCTACTTTTATCGGAATTTCCGCTGGCAACGCGTCCTCTCGCAGGAAATTTCCCGCGCCGCAACCGTATCATCAGCGGGCTCGCGCTCGGCTGCCTGGTCGTCGAAGCGGCAGCTGAAAGCGGCTCGCTCATCACGGCTCGACTTGCCAATGAGCAGGGGCGGGAAGTGTTTGCCATTCCGGGCTCCATTCATTCTCCGCTTGCCAAAGGCTGTCACGCGCTGATCAAGCAAGGCGCGAAACTCGTGGAGAGCGCTCGCGACGTTCTCGAGGAACTGCGCTGGCCGGTTGACGTGCCGCCCGCGAACGTTGCGGGCGACACGCCAACTGATACGCGTGCGCGCCGCGTCCTCGACGCGCTCGGCCAAGATGTGTGCGACCGTGACACGCTTGCCGCTCGCAGCGGGTTCAGCGCCGCCGAAATCTCGGTCCTGCTCACACAACTCGAGCTCGAAGGCGCAGTCGTAACGCTTCCGGGTGGAATGATCCAGCGCATATATCGCTGACAGCTAAGCGTTTGCGCGCCGTGATTTAGGTCACTTTTCCGTTCACGCTCAACTGCCGCGCTTGCGCCGGCATATTTTTGTTCTTATCATCTGGCGCTCTTTTTGCCTCCATAAGCGGAAACGCCAAGCGCATGGGAAAACGCCTGATCATCGCCGAGAAACCCTCGGTTGCCGCGGATATCGCGCGTGCGCTTGGGGGCTTCACGCGTCATGGCGATCACTTCGAGAGTGAGCGTTACCTAATTTGTTCTGCCGTCGGACATCTGCTTGAATTGCGCGCGCCGGAGGAGCATGACCCGCGCTCCGGCCGCTGGACATTCAAGCATCTCCCGGTAATTCCCCCGAAGTTCGAGCTCTCACCCATCGACGAGAGGGCTGGCTCGCGGCTCAATCTTCTGCTGCGTCTCATCAAGCGCAAGGATGTCACCGGGATCATCAACGCGTGCGACGCCGGGCGCGAGGGTGAGCTCATTTTCCGCTACATCATGCAGTACTCGAAGACGTCGAAGCCGATCGAGCGGCTTTGGCTGCAATCCATGACGCCGTCGGCGATCCGGGACGCCTTCGGCAGCCTGCGCGCGGACCGAGAGCTGCTCTCGCTCGCAGACGCCGCGCGCTCGCGCTCGGAAGCCGACTGGCTGGTCGGGATTAACGGCACGCGCGCGATGACGGCGTTTAACAATCGTCTAAGCGGTAGCGGCTTCTACAAGACCACCGTTGGACGGGTCCAGACTCCAACCCTCGCGATCCTGGTCGAGCGCGAGGAACGCATTCGAGCCTTCCGGCCCCGGGATTACTGGGAGGTCCACGCCCGCTTCGCAGCTACGGGCGGCGAATATGCCGGACGCTGGCTGGATCCGGCGTTCAAGAAGGACGAGGATGCGGAGCGGCGCCCGGAGCGGATCTGGACGGCAGCAGAGGCCCAAGCGATTGTTGCGTCCTGTGAGGGAAAGCGCGGACGTGTGTCCGAAGAGAGCAAGCCCTCAACGCAGCTCTCGCCGTTGCTGTTCGACCTCACCAGCCTTCAGCGCGAAGCCAACAGCCGTTTCGGCTTTTCGGCAAGGGCGACCTTGGGTCTGGCGCAAGCGCTCTATGAGCGTCACAAGGTGCTGACTTATCCCCGCACGGACTCGCGCGCGCTTCCCGAGGATTATCTCGGGACGGTTAAAGAGGCGATTGAATTGTTGAAGGGCGCCTCCGAATACGCGCCACACGCCGTCAATATATTGAAGAAGGGCTGGATCCGGCCTAACAAGCGCGTGTTCAACAACACTAAAGTGAGCGATCACTTCGCCATTATTCCCACGTTGCAGTTGCCCAAGCACCTCAACGAGCCGGAGCAGAAAATCTACGATCTCGTCGTCCGGCGCTTCCTCGCGGTTTTCTTTCCGGCGGCGGAGTACCTTCAGACAACCCGGATCACGCACGTCGACGACCATCAGTTCCGCACCGACGGCCGCATCCTCCAAAACCCTGGCTGGCTGGCGGTCTACGGCAGGTCGGCCCAGGAGGAAAATGCCAATCTTCCGCCTGTTGACGCCGACGAGCTCGTGGACACCGTCGAGCTGAATATTCTGGACAACCAAACCAAGCCGCCTGCGCGCTACACCGAGGCAACACTGCTCTCGGCCATGGAGGGCGCCGGAAAGCTGGTTGAGGACGATGATTTGCGCGCGGCGATGGAAGCCAAGGGCCTTGGCACGCCCGCAACGCGGGCGGCAATAATAGAAGGATTGATCCACGAAGACTATGTTCACCGCAACGGCAAGGAGTTGGTGCCGACGCCCAAAGCGACCTCCCTCCTTTTCGCGCTCACGCATTTCGGCGTCACCGAAATCACTTCGCCGGAGCTCACCGGAGACTGGGAGCATAAGCTTAAGCTGATGGAGGGCGGTGGCTTGCGCCGCGGCGAGTTCATGGATCATATCGAACAGGTCACGCGCGACCTGGTCGATCGCATCAAGAGCGGCGACATTCCCGAAGAGGCATATGCCACCGTCGAGGCGCCGTGCCCCAAGTGCAGCGGCACCGTTCAGGAAAACTATCGGAAGTTCCAGTGCCAATCGTGTGACTTTTCGCTTTGGAGGGTGGTCGCGGGTCGGGAATGGGCGCCTGAAGAAGTAGCGGAGTTGATCAGCCGCCGTTTTGTCGGGCCGCTGACGGGCTTTCGCAGCCGCATGGGCCGGCCGTTTTCCGCCGGTGTGCGGCTAACCGATGATCTTCGAATCGAATTCGATTTCGGGCAGGCTCGCGAAGACGACGAACAAAGCGCTCCCGACTTCAGCGGGCAGGACAGTCTCGGGCCGTGCCCCAAATGCGGTGCCCGCGTGTTCGAGCACGGTGCCGCCTATGTCTGCGAGAAAGCGGTGGGTCCGGACCGCAGTTGCGATTTCCGGTCCGGCAAAATGATCCTTCAGCAGCCGATCGAACGCGATCAGATGCAGAAACTCCTCGCGACCGGTCGCACTGACCTGTTCACGCGCTTTGTCTCCAAGAAGGGCCGCCGCTTCAAGGCCTACCTCGTCAAGACACCGGATCAACGCATCGGATTCGAGTTCGAGGCCCGTGCACCGCGAGCCACGGCAGCTCCTACCGCAAAGTCACGCGCGAGGGCGCAACCCGCGCCGCCGCCCGCGCCGAGGCAACGAGCGCGCTCAGCCAAGAAAACCACGCGCGCGAAGACCGCCAAGTCCACGCCAAAGGCAAAACGGAAAGTAGCCTAGATATCCAGGTTACGCGCTCCCAGCGCGTTGGCCTCGATGAAATTGCGCCGCGGCTCCACCTGATCGCCCATCAACGTCGAGAAGATTTCTTCCGCGACGATGGCGTCTTCTATCTGCGTCTTGAGCAGGCGCCGCGTGTTCGGATCCATGGTTGTTTCCCAAAGCTGCTCCGGATTCATTTCCCCGAGCCCCTTATAACGCTGAATCGAAACCCCTCTCTGAACCTCGCCAAGCAGCCAGTCGATCGCGTCGCGGAAATTGCCGACCGATTGCTGATGGTCGCCGCGCTTCACGTAAGCGCCCTCTTCCAGCAGCCCGTGAAGCACCTGCGCCGTACGCCGGATCTGTTCGTAATCTCCGCTCTGCACGAATTCGCTGTCGATATAGCAGTGATGCACGATACCGTGCTGCATGCGGCTGATGGCAAGCATGTAACGCTCGTTCTTCTCGTCGAGCCGCGGTTCGACGCGTATCGTCTGTCCCTGCAGCAGCGAATTGAGCACGCTGGCGCTCTGCTGAGCGGCCTTCTCATCGCTCAGATCAAGGGCGGCCGGCCGATGAAGAAGCGCGTGGAGCACATCCTCGTCGACGAGCCGGCTCACGCGCTCGATGACGGCCTCCGCGAGGAGGTATTGCTTGGCAACTTGTTCGAGCCCCTCGTTCTTCAGCGGCTCAGCGCCAACCTTTGTGTGGAGTTCCGCATCGGCAAGCGCAAGGGTCAGCAGCATTTGCTTGAGCTCGTGCTCGTCCTTCAGATAACGCTCGGTCTTGCCATGCTTCACCTTATAGAGCGGTGGCTGCGCAATGTAGATGTGCCCGCGCTCGATGAGTTCAGGCATCTGCCGGTAGAAGAACGTCAACAAAAGCGTCCGGATATGCGAGCCGTCGACATCGGCATCCGTCATGATGATGATGCGGTGATAGCGCAGCTTCTCCGGCGCGTATTCCTCCTTCCCGATGCCCGTCCCGAGGACGCTGATGAGCGTGGTGATTTCCTGCGAGGACAGCAGCTTGTCGAGACGGGCCTTCTCAACGTTAAGAATCTTGCCTTTGAGCGGCAGGATCGCCTGAAACTTGCGATCTCGGCCCTGCTTGGCCGAGCCGCCGGCCGAATCGCCCTCGACAATATAGAGCTCGCACTGCGCAGGATCCCGTTCCTGGCAATCTGCCAGCTTACCGGAGAGCCCGAACGAGTCGAGCACGCCTTTGCGGCGCGTGAGCTCGCGCGCCTTGCGGGCAGCCTCGCGAGCTCTGGCCGCCTCGACAATCTTGCCGCAGATGACACGCGCGTCCGACGGTTTCTCCAGTAAAAATTCGTTCAGCTTCTGCGACACGATCTCCTCGACCACCGGGCGCACCTCCGATGACACGAGCTTATCCTTTGTTTGCGACGAAAATTTCGGCTCCGGTACCTTTACGGACAGCACCGCGGTGAGGCCTTCTTTCATATCGTCGCCGGTGGTCTCGACCTTGGCTTTTTCCGAAAGCTTGGTGGACTCGATGTACTGGTTCAGCGTCCGTGTCATCGCGGCGCGCAGCCCCGTGAGGTGCGTCCCGCCGTCGCGTTGCGGGATATTGTTGGTAAAGCACTGAACGTATTCCTGGTACGAGTCGTTCCACTGCATCGAGATCTCGACTACGACCCCCTCTTTTTGGCCGACGGCGTAGAAAATGTTCGGGTGCAGGACGCGCTTGGTGCGGTTGATATACTCGACGAACCCCTTCACGCCGCCGCTGAAGGCAAAGGTTTCTTCCTTGGCGCTGCGTTGATCGACGAGAATGATCTTGACCCCGCTATTGAGGAACGCGAGCTCGCGCAGCCGTTTCGCGAGGATTTCATAGTGAAATTCCACCTGCCCGAAAATCTCGTGGCTTGGGAGGAAATGAACCTCCGTTCCGCGCCTCTCAGACTTGCCCACCGTCTTGAGGGGGGCGACCGGCTCGCCATGTTTGAACTCCATCTCATAGAGCGAGCCGTCGCGCCGGATTGCCAGGCGAAGCCATTCCGACAACGCGTTGACAACCGAAACGCCGACGCCGTGCAGACCCCCTGAGACCTTGTAGGAGTTGTTGTCGAATTTGCCCCCGGCATGCAGCTCGGTCATCACGACTTCTGCGCTCGAGCGCCCTTGCTCATCGTCGGGATGCAGATCCGTCGGGATGCCTCGGCCGTTATCTATGACGCTGACCGAGTTGTCAGGATGAATCGTGATCGTGATTTCGTCGCAGTAGCCGGCAAGGGCTTCGTCAATGGCGTTGTCAACCACCTCGAAAACCATGTGGTGCAGGCCGGTGCCATCACCGGTGTCGCCGATGTACATCCCGGGACGTTTGCGCACCGCCTCGAGGCCCTTCAGGACCTTGATGCTGCTCGAATCGTAGTCGTCGGCGGAATTGTGTTCTTTCGCTAAAGGCTGCTGCTCGGTCACGGAATGTCCCTTCAGATTCTCATGGGCATCACGACGTACCGGAACTCGCGGTTTTCCGGCACCGTGATAAGCATGCTGCTATTGGCGTCGCCGAGGGCGCACTCGACCTCGTCTGCGTCAACATTGTTGAGCACGTCCAGCAAGTAGGTAATGTTGAAACCGATGTCGAGTGCCTCGCCGCCATAGGTGATTTCCAGCTCTTCCTGGGCTTCTTCCTGCTCATTGTTCGTGCACGAGACACGCAGGCTATTGGCGGTCATCATCCAGCGCACGCCGCGGAATTTCTCGTTCGACAGAATGGCGGCGCGCTGCAACGACTGCAGCAGCTGGACACGGCTGATGACGAAACCCTTCTTGTAACCGGTTGGAATGACGCGGGTGTAATCGGGGAACTTGCCGTCGATGACCTTGCTGGTAAGCACGATGCGGCCGAATGCAAAACGCACCTGGCTCGCAAAAATGTCGATCTCCACGGGCTCGTCAGTCTCGTCAAGCAGCTTGGCCAGCTCGAGGACAGCCTTGCGCGGAAGAATTACCTCGCGCTTCTCGTGCTCCTGCCCCAACGGACGGGCAGCATAGCTCAAGCGGTGACCGTCCGTGGCCACGACCTTGATGTCACCGCTTTCAACCACCAGAAGCAGACCGTTCAGATAGTAGCGGATATCCTGCTGTGCCATCGAGTATTGAACCAGGAGGAGCAGTTCGCGCAGCGCTTTCTGTGGCAAGGTTATCTTGCCCTGGGCCTGTCCCGGATCCGCAAGCAACGGAAAGTCCGATGCCGGCAGAGTCTGCAGGTTAAACCGGCTCTTGCCCGCGCGAACCTGCAAACGGTTGTTCTGCGCATCCAGCGTTGTCTCGGATCCGTCCGGCAAGGCTCGCAGAATGTCCTGAAGTTTTCGTGCCGAGACCGTCAGGCTGACTTCCTCACCGGCGACAGCGGGAATATCAGCACTCGTGGCTACCTGGATCTCCAGATCCGTTGCCACCAGGTGCACCTGTCCCTGTTTACGTTCGATCAGAACGTTGGAGAGGATCGGTAGCGTGTGGCGCTTTTCCACGATGCCCGTTACTGCCTGTAGCGGCCGGAGGAGCGCGTCGCGTTCGAGTTGGACAAGCTTCATAGGTTATAGGTACATCCAAGTAATAAGACTAATAGAGCCGCCGAAATCTTGTGGGTAACCCGCGAATCCCTTTTGTGGCGTGGCATAACAGGCGCGGGACGATGTGCAAGGGGCAGTAGATCGCGTGTGGGAGATTTGTGGACAAAATCCCCTCCTTGTCGTTTTGTGCTTTTTATCCACAGAGTTCAAGGAGATTTTCAACTCCGAAGCACCTTGAGCAGGGAATTGAAGTCACGGGTGAGATCGCTGTTGGTTGATTTCAGCAGCGCGATCTTGCGGCAGGCATGCAGGACTGTCGTATGATCGCGACCGCCGAACGCTTCGCCAATATCGGGCAGACTGAGCTGCGTCAGCTCCTTCGCCAGCGCCATTGCAACCTGGCGCGGTCGGGCGACATTACGCGAGCGTCGCTTGGAATACATCTCCGAGACCTTGATCTTGTAGTAATCCGCGACGGTCTTCTGGATATTCTCGATGGAAATCTGCCGGTGCTGGATCGCGAGCAGATCGCGCAGAGCATCCCTGCATACGTCGACCGATAGCGGGTGGCCAGTGAAGCGCGCGTAAGCGAGCACGCGTTTGAGGCCACCTTCGAGTTCGCGGACATTCGACTGGATGTGGCGCGCAAGGAAGAAAGCGACATTCTCGTCGAGCCTGACCCCGTCGGCCTCCGCCTTCTTGAGGAGAATGGCAACGCGCATCTCCAGCTCGGGCGGCTCGACCGATACGGTCAGGCCCCAGCCGAAACGCGAGATCAACCGGTTTTCTATCCCCGAAATTTCGCGTGGGTAGGTGTCGCAGGTGATTACGACTTGGCGGTGTGCCTCGATGAGCGCATTAAAGGCATAGAAGAATTCTTCCTGCGTGCGATTTTTCCCGCTGAAGAACTGGATGTCGTCGATGAGCAGCAGATCTAGCGAGTGGTAGTAACGCTTGAAGTCGTCGAAGGCTTTGTGCTGATAGGCGCGGACCACGTCCGAGACGTACTGCTCGGCGTGGATGTAGCGGATTTTCGTCTCCGGCGCGTGGGCGCGCAGATGGTTGCCAATCGCCTGGATGAGGTGTGTCTTTCCGAGGCCGACGCCGCCGTATACAAACAGCGGGTTGTACGCCGCGCCCGGCCGCTCGGCGACCTGCATTGCGGCGGCGCGCGCGAGGTCATTGGCTTTGCCAGTAACGAAAGTCTCGAAGGTAAACGCCGGATTCAGGCGGGAGATTTCGCGACTGCTGGGTTTGGCCGGGCCACTGCTGCTGGCGGGCGGCGCCGGGCTCACGCTTGCCGCAGGTTGATCGCGCTCTAAGAGCGCCAGGCGCACCTCGATCGGGCGCTGAAGGTGTTCGAGCGCAAGTTGCTCAATACGGGTCAGAAACCGGTCGCGGATCCACTGCTGGACGAACCGATTGGGGGCAACCAGGGTGAGCGAGTTACCCTCCACGCGGATCTGCAGTGGTTTGATCCAGGTAGTGAACTGCTGAGGCGGAAGTTCCTTTTCGAACTGGGCCAAACAGAAGCGCCAGAAGCTATTCATTGGTGTCGCATCGGAGTTTGAATTCGCAACTGGGCGCGGGGGGGCTTTTCAGGGTGTGATTTTAGCTGTTTCGAGAGGGGTTATCCACAGCTTTGAGAGGGTGGGCTAAGCATTTTCCCAAGTGCGGGAAGGTTGACACGAGAGTGTGTTAGAGGTTGTAATAGCGCGCTTTTCTTCTGCAGGGGCAACCACATGAAACGGACCTATCAGCCATCGGTGACGCGGCGCAAGCGAACGCACGGTTTTCGCGTGCGGATGCGCACCCGTGGCGGGCGTGCAGTGATCCGCGCGCGCCGGGCGAAAGGGCGCGCACGGCTGAGCGTCTGAACCCCGGTAGGGCGCCCATAGGGGCGGGTTTGCCGAGATCGGCCAGGCTGCGACGTCCGGAGCAATTCGCGGCGGCCTTGGCACAGGGCTCAAAGGGCGCTCGCCGGTACTTCACTGTGTTTGCGAAGTCCAATGGCCTGGACCAGGCCCGTATCGGAATTGTTACCAGTAAAAGAGTTGCACCGCGAGCTGTCGACCGTAACCGCGTGAAGCGTATGGTACGGGAAGTATTCCGCAGTCACCGTGGGCGCTTGGGCAGCCTCGATGTCGTAATTCGGTTGCGACGCTGCCCGACCCGCGGAAGCGGAAATGAAGCCCGCAGCGAGTTGGCGCGGTTGTTGGCAGAACTGGATAGCCGCAAAGCGGCGGACGGGCGCTAAAGGCTGCACGACAGCCGCCAAGCATGGCTATGGATTCGCAACGCCTCATATTGTTTTTTGTTTTCTCTTTTTCCCTGTTCCTGTTGCTGGACGCCTGGCAACGGGACCGGCAGACGGAATCTGCGCCCCCCTCGGCCTCTGCACCGGTAGCAGGGCAAAAAGCAGCGGGGGACAGACCGCAGGCAGCGCAGGTTCCCGTGCCGAGCGAAAAGCTCGTCGCGGCGCAGGGCGGCGTGCCGCAGCAGGCACAGGCGCCGAGCGAGCCTGGTGGCCTGGTGCATGTCGAGACCGATTTGCTGCGGGCGCGTATCAGCACTTCCGGCGGTGATCTGAGGCATCTGGAGTTCAAGAAGCACCGCGATACGTTCGACCGCAACAAGCCTTTTGTGCTGCTCGATCGAAACGCTGAGCACACCTATATAGCGCAATCCGGCCTGATTGGCCGCGACCTCCCCAATCACCGTACCCAGTTCGGCAGCGCGGCGGAGCGCTATGAGCTTGCCGAAGGCGAAGACCACGTCGAGGTACGGTTAACGGCGCCGGCAGCAGGCGGGGTTCAGGTGACCAAGGTCTACCGTTTCTATCGGAACAGTTACCTGTTCGACGTGGGCTTCGAGCTCGCGAACCAGGGCGCCGAGGCAATCCAGCCGTACGCCTATTTTCAGTTGGTGCGTGACGAGACGCCGCCCGCGGGTGATTCCGCGATGGTGCCGACATTCACGGGTGTCGCGGTCTATACCGACAAGGAAAAATTCCAGAAGGTTTCGTTCGAGGATATTCAGAAGGGCAAGACATCCTATCCCAAGAACTCGCTGGACGGCTGGATCGGGATGTTGCAGCACTATTTCGTAAGCGCATGGCTGCCCCGTGACGAAACGCCAAGGGAGTTCTACACGCGGCGGCTGGACGGGGGGCTCTACGCCGCAGGCACAATTATTCCAGCGGGCAAGGTTGCGCCGGGCGCCACGGCGGCAGTCACGGTGCCGCTGTATGCGGGGCCCGAGGAGCAAGGAAAGCTCGCCGCGATTGCGCCGGGACTCGACCTGACAGTCGATTACGGCTGGCTTACCGTGATTGCTGTGCCGTTGTTCTGGGTGCTCGACTGGTTGCACAAATGGGTGCAGAACTGGGGCGTGGCGATTATCTTGCTCACCATCATCATCAAGGCGATCTTCTATCCGTTGTCGGCCGCAAGTTATCGCTCGATGGCGAAGATGCGGGTGGTGGCGCCGAAGATGCAGAAGCTCAAGGACCAATACGGCAGCGATCGACAGCGGTTACAACAGGCCATGATGGAGCTGTACAAGACCGAGAAGATCAATCCCTTGGGCGGGTGCATGCCGATATTGGTGCAAATACCTGTTTTCATTGCTCTTTATTGGGTTTTGCTGGGCAGCGTGGAGCTTCGTCACGCGCCGTTCGTGCTTTGGATTGATGATCTGGCGGCGCGCGATCCCTACTTCATCTTGCCCATCCTGATGGGCCTGACCATGATCATTCAGACTTGGCTCAATCCAACGCCGCCTGATCCGGTTCAGGCGAAGATCATGAAGATTATGCCGGTGGTTTTCAGCGTGTTCTTCTTTTTCTTTCCTGCAGGCCTCGTACTCTACTGGCTCGTTAACAATATTCTGTCGATTGCCCAGCAGTGGCAGATTACGCGCATGATCGAGCGCGACGGCCGCGTCGCAGCGCGTAAGACTCGCCGCTAGACTGGCTGGCCGAGCCTGATCAGACGGTTGTTCGCATGCAATGAGCCGTAGCGACATCATCGCGGCTGTTGCCACGGCGCCGGGGCGTGCCGCTGTTGGTATCGTTAGGGTGTCGGGACCTCGGCTGGAAGAACTGGCATCAGCGCTGGTCGGGAAACGGTTGCCAGCGCGACGGGCGGTTCTGGCAGACTTTCTTGATTCAACTCACCGGGCTCTTGATAACGGGCTCGCGCTTTATTATCCGGCGCCCCATTCCTATACCGGCGAAGATGTTCTGGAGCTCCAGGGGCATGGCGGGCCGGTCGTTCTGCAGCTGGTCCTGCGACGATGTCTTGAATTGGGCGCACGGCTTGCTGAGCCGGGAGAATTTACCCGCCGCGCATTCCTGAACGACAAGCTCGACTTGGCCCAAGCCGAGGGTATCGCTGACCTGATCGATGCGAGCACCGCGCGCGCGGCCCGCTGTGCGATGCGTTCCCTGCAGGGCGCATTTTCGGAGCGGATCGAGGTGCTCGTGAACGGCCTAACCGAGCTCCGAGTGTTGGTCGAAGCGTCCCTCGATTTCCCCGAGGAAGACATCGAAATACTAGAGGGAGCGGGTGCGGAGCAAAAATTGGCCGCCCTGAATGCCGAGCTTTCCAAGATCGAGGCGGCGTCCCAGCAGGGTAGTCTTTTGCGCGAGGGCATGCACATTGTATTGGCGGGGCAGCCCAATGTCGGGAAATCGAGCCTCCTGAATCGCCTCGCCGGCGAGGAACTTGCGATAGTGACGGATATCCCTGGAACCACCCGTGACGCGATTCGCCAATGTATCGATTTGGATGGAGTCCCAGCGCACATCATTGATACGGCTGGACTGCGCGAATCGGCCGACTTGGTAGAAGGCTTGGGGATCGCCCGCACTTGGGCTGCAATTGAGAAAGCGGACCTCGTTCTGCTGATCATGGACTGCAGAACCGGAGAGGTTGCGGGCGACCAGCGAATCCAGGAGCGACTCCCCGCCGCGCTTCCGCGGGTGAAGGTCATGAACAAGATCGATCTGACTGGACAATCCGCGGCCAAGAGAAACCAGGATGGCTCGAGCATTGTCTGGCTCTCGGCCAAGACTGGAGAGGGCGTCGACTTGCTACGACGCTCCCTGCTAGAGGTGGCGGGGTGGAGAGGCGACGCTGAAGGCCTATTCATGGCCCGCGAACGCCACCTGGGGGCCCTTTCGGTCGCGCGGGGGCACCTGGAGCGTGCGCAGACACGCACGGGTCAGATTGAGCTGTTCGCGGAAGAGCTGAGACTGGCGCAGGCTGCGTTAGGGCGTATTACTGGAGAGTTTACGTCGGACGATCTTCTCGGGCAGATATTCTCGAGGTTCTGCATCGGGAAGTAGCATTTTGTTCCACGTGAAACCACGATGTGTTGCGACGCACCATCGGCTGATCCTCTTGCCGAATGTTTCACGTGAAACTTTACGATTAGCGCCCTTTAGTGTTCTATCAAATAGGCTTTTGCGGTATGATCGCGTCCGGTCGCAGAGACGCGTTAATATGCAAGTATCTGAATTATATGATGTTATAGTAGTTGGCGGTGGTCACGCAGGCACCGAAGCCGCGCTCGCCTCTGCCCGTATGGGATGCAATACGCTCTTGCTGACGCACAGCGTGGAGACATTGGGCCAAATGTCATGCAATCCCTCTGTCGGTGGCATCGGCAAAGGGCATCTCGTGAAGGAGATCGACGCGCTGGGCGGCGCGATGGCTGCGGCGACCGACGATGCTGGAATCCAGTTTCGCATCCTCAACGCGCGCAAGGGCCCGGCGGTGCGCGCGACGCGCGCACAGGCGGATCGTGTGCTTTACAAACAGGCCATCCGAGGGCGGCTCGAGCGCCAGCCTCACCTGCGTATCTTTCAACAGGCGGCCGATGACCTGTTGCTCGAAGGCAATCGCGTTGTCGGCGTGGTGACTAACCTGGGCGCGTGCTTTCGCGCACGCGCGGTGGTGCTTACCACGGGCACCTTTCTGGGCGGACGGATTCACGTCGGCCTCCAGAACTATCAAGCGGGCCGCGCTGGAGACCCACCTTCCTTGACGCTCGCGCGACGTTTGCGTGAGCTCGATCTCCCGGTGGGCCGTCTAAAGACCGGTACACCTCCCCGGATCGATGGGCGCACCATCGATTTTTCGCTCATGACCGAGCAGCCCGGCGACGATCCGACGCCGGTCTTCTCGTTTTTGGGCCGGCGCGAGCAGCACCCACAGCAGCTGCCGTGCTGGATCACGCATACAAACGCGCGCACGCACGACATCATTCGCGTCGGACTCGGACGCTCGCCGCTTTACACCGGTGTGATCGAGGGCGTTGGTCCGCGTTACTGCCCTTCGATCGAGGACAAGGTGACGCGGTTTGCTGAAAAGAACTCTCACCAGATCTTTCTCGAGCCGGAAGGCCTGACGGTCACGGAATACTATCCAAACGGAATTTCAACCAGCCTGCCGTTTGATGTGCAGTACGAGCTGGTACGCTCTATCAAGGGACTCGAGGGCGCGCATATCACGCGACCGGGCTACGCGATCGAGTACGACTATTTTGACCCGCGCGGACTCAAAAGCTCGCTCGAGACCAAGGCGTTCACCGGCCTCTTCTTCGCAGGGCAGATCAACGGGACCACCGGCTACGAAGAGGCAGCAGCGCAGGGCCTGCTGGCCGGAATCAACGCGGCGCTGCTCGTGAAAGAGCAAACGCCCTGGTGCCCGCGCCGGAACGAGGCCTACTTGGGCGTGCTGGTAGACGACCTGGTCACGCGCGGCGTGTCGGAGCCTTACCGCATGTTTACCAGCCGCGCCGAATATCGCCTGAGTCTGCGCGAGGACAATGCGGATTTGCGGCTTACGGACATTGGGCGCCGTCTCGGCGTCGTGGATGATGCGCGCTGGGACGAGTTCTCTCGCAAGCGTGACGCGATCGCGCGTGAGCAGGAACGCATTGAACGCACTTGGGTAAATCCGCGGCTCCTGCCGGCGGGCGCCGCGGAAACGCTGCTCGGCCAGCCGCTCGAGCACGACTGCACGCTCGCCGATCTGCTGCGTCGTCCCGGCATTGACTACGCGCGGCTCATGACGCTGCCGGGCGCGGGAGCGGCCGTGGGAGACGCGGGCGTGGCAGAGCAGATCGAGATTCAGACCAAATACCAGGGCTACATCGAGCGGCAACGCGAAGAGATCGCGCGTCATGAGCATTACGAAACGACGCCATTGCCGCCCGACGTCGATTACACGAAGGTGCGCGGCTTGTCGTTCGAGGCGCAGCAAAAGCTCAACGGCCACCGACCGCAGACCCTGGGTCAGGCGGCGCGTATCTCAGGTATTACCCCGGCGGCAGTCTCGGTGCTGCTGGTGTATTTGAAGCGGGGCTTTCCCGGTGCGCGCGAAGGAACGGAGCAGGCCCAAGGCGCGTCCCGGCGCGCGGCGGGCGAGGGCGCGTGAATCTGGCGGCGCAGCTTGCCGATGGCGTGGCGCAACTCGGTTTGAGCCTACCGCCACAGACCCATCAGAAATTGCTGGACTACCTGGCACTGTTGGACAAATGGAATCAGGCTTACAACTTGACCGCCGTACGCGATCCATCGGAAATGGTGGGCCAGCATCTGTTGGATTGCCTGGCGGTGGTGCCCTACATCTCGGCCGCGACCATCTTGGACGTCGGCAGTGGCGCAGGCCTGCCTGGCGTTCCTCTGGCGTTGGCATTGCCGCGCGCGCAAGTAACGTTACTCGATTCGAGCCAGAAGAAAACGGCGTTCCTTCGCCAAGCGGTCATCGAGCTTGCCCTCGGCAACGCGACGGTCGAATGCGTGCGTGCGGAGCACTGGTCGGTGCCCAAACCGTTCGATCTCGTTATCTCGCGTGCGCTCTCCGACCTCACCGAATTTGTCTTGCTTGCTGGCCACCTCGTCGCGCCGGGCGGGACCTTGGCAGCGATGAAGGGGGTCTATCCGCACGAAGAATTGGCACATCTTCCCGACGGTTTTCGGCTGCGCCGCGCGCAAGCGCTCAACATCCCGGGGCTGCGCGTCGCCCGGCATTTGCTACTCCTCGAGCGGAGCTAAACCCATGACCCGCATCGTTGCGATTACCAACCAGAAGGGCGGCGTCGGTAAGACGACCACCGGCGTCAATCTCGCGGCGAGCCTGGCTGCCTCCCAGCGGCGGGTGTTATTGGTGGACATGGATCCCCAGGGCAACGCCACGATGGGCAGCGGCGTGGACAAACGAACGCTGGCAGCGACTGTCTATCACGTTCTTCTCGGCTCGCGCCGCATAACGGAAGTCCGCGTGCGGGCGGAGAACGGCGGCTATGACCTGGTCCCGTCAAATCGGGAGCTGGCAGGTGCCGAGGTCGAGATGGTCGAGCTCGAACACCGGGAATCACGCCTGAAGGACGCGCTTGCGGTGGTCGCCGCCGAATACGATTTCATCCTGATCGACTGTCCGCCGGCCCTCAACTTGCTCACGGTCAACGGCCTGACGGCCGCACATGCCGTGATGATTCCCATGCAGTGTGAGTACTACGCGCTGGAGGGACTGAGCGATCTGGTCCAGACCGTCAAGAAGGTTCGCTCGCACCTGAACCCCCACCTCGAAATCGAGGGTTTGTTGCGCACGATGTACGACCCGCGCAATACACTGGCTCAGCAGGTTTCGGAGCAGCTGATGGCGCATTTCGGCGAGAAGGTGTATCGAACAGTCATTCCGCGCAACGTGCGCTTGGCCGAAGCGCCAAGCTTTGGCTTGCCGGCCATCAAGTTCGACCAGGGTTCCAAGGGGGCCCAGGCTTACCTGGCGCTCGCGGGAGAGATGTTGAATCGCGCCGCTGGATGAGGACGACACCATGGTAAAGACAAGAGGATTGGGCCGCGGACTGGACGCGCTGCTTGGCGCGGAGGGCGAAGCCACGGCGCGAGATGCCCTCGCCACGCTCGCGGTGGATTCGCTCCAGCCGGGCCGCTTCCAGCCCCGCACACGCATGGATCAGGACGCGCTTGCTGAGCTGGCCGAATCGATTCGCTTGCAGGGCGTCATGCAACCGATATTGGTGCGGCCGCTGACAGAAGGCCGTTACGAGATCGTCGCGGGGGAACGGCGCTGGCGCGCGGCGCGGATGGCGGGTCTTGCAAGTGTCCCCGCCCTTGTGCGGGAAGTGCCCGACAGTCATGCGCTCGCGATCGGCCTCATCGAGAACATTCAGCGCGAGGATCTCAACCCCCTCGAGCAGGCGACAGGTATGCAGCGTCTGATCGATGAGTTTGGAATGACGCATGCGCAGGCAGCCGAAGCGCTGGGCCGCTCCCGAACGGGCATCACGAATACCCTGCGGCTGCTCGAGCTCGCCGCGCCGGCACAGGAATTGCTGCGCGCAGGCAAGCTCGATATGGGCCACGCCCGTGCGCTGCTCGCGCTGCCGGCGCTCAAGCAAATCGAGCTTGCCCGCGAAGCCGCAGCAAGACAGCTCTCGGTGCGGCAGGTCGAGCAGCGAGTCAGTGCCCTGTTGACGCGGCCCGCGCCACGCGCGAGCAGACAGGTTGACCGCGATGTCGCCCGGCTCGAGGAAGAGGTCTCCCAGCGGTTAGGTACACGAGTGGAGATCAAGGCGGGCAAAGGCGGTGCCGGCAAGCTCATCGTGCATTATTCGAACCACGATCATCTCGACCACCTGCTGGGCAAGTTGGGCGGCGACGGCGTATAACGCCGGCATAAGGACGCTTGCTGCGCCGCGGAAAATTGACCGGGCGGGCGCAAAAAGGCTATACTTTTGCGCCCTTGCTCGCTGCGGGGAACATGAACGCCAAGCTTCGCAAGCTGAGCAAGCCAATCCGCACCGTTCTCCGGTGGCAGGTGATGGCGACCACCGGCTTGACCCTCATCGCAGGGATATTGGCGGGCGCCGACGGGGCACTGTCCGCAGCACTGGGCGGCCTCGTGAGCATCTGCGCCGGCCTGGGGTTTGCGGTGGCGGCCTCACTGGGAAAGGCAGAGTCCGCAGCAGGAACATTGTTGGCGGCGTTCAGGGCCGAAATGATCAAGGTAGGCCTTGTCGTTTTTCTGCTGTGGCTCGTGCTGGCGACATACAAGAGCGTCGTAGTGGCTGCGTTCATAGGCTCGTTCGCGGTGACCGTGCTCATTTTTGCCATGGCGTTTTTTGTCCGCGAATATTAGAACGATGAAGCGATGGCAGCCGGTAGTGCGTTAACCCCCTCCAACTACATCGAGCACCACCTGACCTTCCTGTCGAAGCCTGTCGGGGAGGGGCAGTTTTGGGTGCTGCATGTCGACTCGCTGGTGACCAGCATTGCGCTTGGGTGCATCGGCCTGGGACTCATATGGTGGGTCATCAAGGGCGCAACGGCTGGCGTGCCCAACCGGCGCCAGGCTTTCGTGGAACTCCTGATCCACTTCGTCGATAACCAGGCAAAAGAAATATTTCTCCACGGTGATCGCCACCGCTTCATCGCGCCCGCCGCCCTTACGGTGTTCGTCTGGGTGCTGCTGATGAACGCCATGGACTGGTTGCCAGTAGACCTCTTCATGGTCCTAATGGGCGTCATCGGCGTGCACGAATGGCGGCCTGTCCCGACCGCTGACGTGAACACGACTTTTGCGCTTTCCATCACGGTGCTGTTGCTCTCGCTTTATTTCGGCATTGCCGTGAAGGGTTTGGGCGGCTGGATCCACGAAATGTTCTGTGCCCCGTTTGGCTCGAATCCGCTCCTCTGGCCGTTCAATTTTCTGTTCAATCTGGTCGAGTACTTCTCGAAGACGCTTTCGCACTCGCTGCGCCTGTTTGGAAATATCTACGCCGGCGAAATCATCTTCTTTCTGCTCTGGGTCTGGGCGGCGACCGGCGTTGTCGGGACATTTTTCGGATTCTTCTTCGGGCTCGGCTGGATGATCTTCCACATCCTGATCATCGTGCTGCAGGCTTATATTTTCATGATGCTCACCATCGTCTACATCTCGATGGCTCACGAGCACCATTAATTTCCCTGATTAACCGTCCTATCGCACAGGAAAGGAAACCGCAATGGAAAAACTTCAGCTTCTGGCGATGATCCAGGCCTACACTGGCATCGGCATCGGCCTCATGGTGGGGCTGGGCGCCGCCGGGGCGTGCATCGGCGTGGGTATCATGTCGAGCCGCTTCCTCGAAGGCGCGGCGCGCCAACCCGAGCTTATGCCGCAACTGCAGGCGCGGGTCTTCCTGTTGCTCGGCTTGATCGACGCGTCGTTCATTATCGGGCTGGGGATCGGAATGTTCTTCGCGTTCGCGAATCCGTTGCTGACGGTGGTGCAGTAGGGCCACTGGCAATGCACGCGACAGATCCCGAAAGGGTAGAAGATGAACATTAACCTGACGTTGTTCGCGCAAGCGATCACGTTTGCCGCCTTCATCTGGTTCACCGTGAAGTTTGTGTGGCCGCCGCTGTTGCGCGCGATCGAGTCGAGGCAGAAGACCATTGCCGAAGGGCTCGCCGCGGCGGAGCAGGGCAAGAAGTCGCTGGAGGTGTCGAACAAGCAGGCCGAGGAGACAGTCCGCCAGTCGCGCGACCGGGCAGCGGAGATCCTGGCACAGGCGGAGAAGCGTGCTGCCGAACTGATCGAGGAGGCAAAGTTGGCCGCGAAAGAAGAAAGCGGCCGCGAGAAAGCGGCCGCGAAGGCGGAGATCGATCAGGAAGTCGCGCGGGCGCGCGAGCAGTTGCGCGACCAGGTGGCGATGCTGGCCGTGGCCGGCGCCGAAAAGATCCTGCGGCGCGAAGTCGACGCCAAGGCGCACGCGGAGCTGCTCGGTTCGATCAAGGGCCAGTTGTAGTCCCTTATGGTGCTCCAACACGCATTGCAGGTAGGCGGCGGGTCGCCAAAGAGCCCCGGCGAGTGAAGCGATGGCCGAAACCGCGACTATAGCGCGTCCGTATGCCGAAGCAGTCTTCAGGCTTGCCGATGACGCCGGCAAGCTTGCCGACTGGTCGGCGGTGCTCGGCAACCTGGCCGCGGTCGCTGCTGATCAGGAGGTGCGCGCGGCGATCAACGATCCCAACCTCTCGCCCACGAAGGTTGCGGGCCTGTTCATCGCCATATTGGCCGGAAGGTTGACCGGCGAGGCGGAAAATTTTGTGCGCGTTCTGGCGGAAAACCGGCGGCTTGAGGTTCTGCCGGAGATCCGCACCCAGTACGAGACGCTCAGAAACGAGCGCGAGAGTGTAGTCGATGCTGATATCTACACCGCTTTTGAGCTGGACGATACGCAGGTAGCGCAGTTAGTGGCCGGGCTTGAACACAAGACGGGTCGCAAGGTGAAAGCGCGCGTGCAGCTCGAGAAGGAGCTCATTGGCGGCGTCAAGATTGTTATCGGTGACCAAGTGATCGACGCTTCCGCGCGCGCGCAACTCGACGCGCTCGAAAGCGCACTTAAAGAATAGAGAGCCTGAGGTAAAACGATGCAACTCAATCCCTCCGAGATTTCGGAACTTATCAAGAGCCGGATCCAGAACCTGGATGCCGGCGCACAAATGCGCACGCAGGGCACGGTGGTATCCGTGACCGACGGCATTTGCCGCATTCACGGGCTATCGAACGTAATGCAGGGCGAGATGCTGGAGTTTCCGGGCGACACGTTTGGCCTCGCTCTGAACCTTGAGCGCGACTCGGTCGGCGCCGTGATTCTGGGCGAGTATGAGCACATCACCGAAGGCGACACGGTCAAGTGCACCGGCCGCATTCTCGAAGTGCCGGTCGGTCCGGAATTGCTCGGGCGCGTGGTCAATTCGCTCGGTCAGCCGATCGATGGCAAGGGGCCAATCAATGCCAAGATGACGGACGTCATCGAGAAGGTTGCTCCCGGTGTCATCTGGCGCCGTTCGGTGTCCCAGCCGGTGCAGACCGGTCTCAAGGCAATTGACTCGATGGTGCCGATTGGCCGTGGCCAGCGCGAGCTCATAATCGGCGATCGCCAGACCGGCAAGACGGCGGTTGCGGTGGACACGATCATCAATCAGAAGGGCAAATCGCTCATCTGCGTCTATGTGGCGATCGGGCAGAAAGCCTCGACTATCGCGAACGTGGTGCGCAAGCTCGAGGAGCACGGCGCGATGGCCTATACCATCGTAGTCGCGGCATCCGCCTCCGAGTCGGCCGCGATGCAATACATCGCGCCCTACTCCGGGTGCACCATGGGTGAATACTTCCGCGACCGGGGCGAGGACGCGCTCATCATTTACGACGATCTGACCAAACAGGCTTGGGCCTACCGCCAGATCTCGCTGCTGCTGCGCCGCCCTCCCGGGCGCGAAGCTTATCCGGGCGATGTTTTCTATCTCCACTCGCGCCTGCTCGAGCGAGCGGCGCGGGTCAACGACGAGTACGTCGAGCGCTTCACCAAGGGAGAGATCAAGGGCAAGACCGGGTCGTTGACCGCCCTGCCCATCATCGAGACGCAGGCCGGCGACGTGACGGCGTTCGTGCCGACCAACGTCATCTCGATTACCGACGGGCAGATCTTTCTCGAGACCGACCTTTTCAACGCGGGGATACGGCCGGCGATTAATGCCGGCGTATCGGTCTCGCGTGTGGGCGGCGCGGCACAGACCAAGGTCATGAAACGCCGCGACACCGGGGGCGGCGTCCGGCTGGCGCTAGCGCAGTATCGTGAGTTGGCCGCCTTTGCACAGTTCGCTTCCGATCTCGACGAAGCCACCCGCAAGCAGCTCGAGCGCGGGCGCATGGTGACCGAGCTCATGAAACAGGCCCAGTATCATCCGCTCCAGGTCTGGGAAATGGCGCTGACGCTTTTCGCGGTCAACAACGGGTTCTTCGACGATATAGACGTCAAGAAAGCACTGGCGGCCGAGCGCAGCATGCGTGACTACGTTCGGGGAAAATACGGCGATCTTATTGCGCGCATGGAGGAGACGAAGGACCTCTCCGCCAGCGTAAAGAAAGGGGCTATGCCGGGCACCAAGGAAATACGGATGAAAATCCGGAGTGTGCAAAACACCCGGAAGATCACCAAAGCGATGGAAATGGTCGCGGCTTCCAAAATGAGGCGCGCGCAGGAACGCATGCGCGCGACGCGGCCATACGTCGAGAAAATCCTCAACGTCGCCGCGCACATCAGCCACGCGAACCCCGAGTACCGCCACCCGTTTCTCATCGCGCGGGACACGGTGCGGCGCGTGGGCGTCATAGTCGTCACGACGGACAAGGGACTGTGCGGGGCGCTCAACACCAATTTGCTGCGGATGGTGCTGCAGCAGTACAAGGATTGGCAGGCGCAAGGCGAGGAAGTGGAGGTGTGCTGCATTGGCACGAAGGGGCTGGCGTTCATGCAGCGACTGGGCGCCAACATCGTATCCAACGTCACGCAGATTGGAGACCGTCCCTCGCTGGAAAAGCTGATTGGGGCGGTGAAGATCATGCTGGACGGCTATATCCAGGACCGCTTCGACCAGCTCATGATCTTCGGCACGCGCTTCATCAACACGATGAAGCAGGAGCCAGTGATGCTGCAGCTTCTGCCGCTTGCCGGCGAGAAGCTCGGCACGCCGAGCGGCGTTTGGGACTACATTTACGAGCCCGACGCGAAGGCCGTGCTCGATCAGGTGCTGACACGCTACATCGAGTCTGTGATTTACCAAGCGGTGGTCGAGAACGGCGCCTCGGAGCAGTCTGCTCGCATGGTCGCGATGAAGGCCGCCTCAGACAACGCCGCGACCCTGATCGACGAGCTCACCTTGATCTACAACAAGAACCGCCAGGCGGCGATCACGAAGGAGATTTCGGAGATCGTGGGCGGCGCGGCGGCCGTATGATGGAGGCACTGGAGACGCCAGTGGTGGGCGGCGGGCGATGCGGGTGGTCGTCGTGTTAGGCGACGAACGGCCGCCGCTTACGGTTCGCAGATTACAAGCAATCGATTAGAGGAAGGCAGATGGCACAAGCACAAGGTACGATTGTCCAGTGCATCGGCGCGGTGACCGACATCGAGTTTCCGCGCGAGGCGATGCCCAAGGTTTATCACGCACTCATGCTGGAGGACACCGGGGAAGCCGGGTTGGCCGAGAAAGGACTCACGTTCGAAGTCGAGCAGCAGCTCGGCGACGGTGTCGTGCGTTGCATCGCACTGGGTTCCTCCGACGGATTGCGCCGCGGCATGAAGGTTGTCAATACCGGCGCCCCGATATCGGTTCCGGTCGGTCACGGCACGCTGGGCCGCATCGTGGACGTGCTAGGGCGCCCGATCGACGAAGCAGGCCCGATCCAATCGGAGCAGCTTCGTGCCATCCACCAGCCGGCGCCCAAGTTCGACGAACTTTCACCCTCGGTCGAGTTGCTGGAGACCGGCATCAAGGTAATCGATCTCATCTGCCCGTTTGCCAAGGGCGGAAAGATCGGGCTGTTCGGCGGCGCGGGTGTGGGCAAGACGGTGAACATGATGGAGCTCATCAACAACATTGCTAAAGCCCATTCGGGGCTTTCCGTGTTCGCCGGCGTGGGCGAGCGCACGCGCGAGGGCAACGATTTCTATCACGAAATGAAAGACTCGAACGTGCTCGACAAGGTTGCGATGGTGTTCGGTCAGATGAACGAGCCCCCCGGCAACCGCCTGCGCGTGGGCCTGACCGGTCTCACCATGGCCGAGGCGTTCCGCGACGAGGGCCGAGACATCCTGCTGTTCATCGACAACATCTACCGCTACACGCTGGCGGGCGTGGAGGTTTCCGCTCTGCTTGGACGAATGCCATCGGCCGTGGGCTATCAGCCCACGCTTGCCGAGGAGATGGGCCGGCTGCAGGAGCGTATCGTCTCGACCAAGGTCGGCTCGATTACTTCGGTGCAAGCGATTTACGTGCCGGCGGACGACCTGACCGACCCCTCGCCCGCCACTACGTTCGCGCACCTCGATGCGACTGTGGTGCTCTCGCGTGATATCGCTTCGCTTGGCATCTATCCTGCCGTGGACCCGCTGGATTCAACTTCGCGCCAGGTGGACCCAAACACGATTGGCGAGGAGCATTACGGCACGACGCGTGCGGTGCAGGCGACCCTGCAACGCTACAAGGAGCTGCGTGACATCATCGCCATCCTGGGCATGGATGAGCTGTCCCCCGAGGACAAACTGGCCGTCTCGCGCGCGCGGAAGATTCAGCGTTTCCTCTCCCAGCCGTTCTCGGTGGCGGAAAACTTCACCGGGCAGAAGGGCAAATACGTTTCCCTGAAGGACACGATCAAAGGCTTCAACATGCTGGTTAACGGCGAGTGCGACCAGCTCCCCGAGCAGGCTTTCTACATGGTCGGGCCGATCGAAGAGGCGTTCGAGAAAGCGAAATCACTTCAGTGAGCAGGAATTAGAGCACAGGAAATGGCAAATCGAAAGGCCGCCCGCGTCGTGTCGCCCATTTCCCCTTTCCCGTCCCCCGCCCATTTCCCCTTTCCCGTCCCCCATTTCCCGGAACCCCAATGGCTGAAACCATTCAAGTCGACGTTGTCAGCGCCGAAGAAAGCGTCTATTCGGGCGAGGCGGAATTCGTCGTGCTTCCGGGCGAGGTCGGCGAACTGGGCATTTATCCCCGGCACACGCCGCTCATCACTCGCATCAAGCCTGGCACGGTCCGCATCCGGCCGGCCGGCGGCGGCGAGGAGCAGTTGATCTTCGTGGCCGGCGGCGTGCTGGAGGTGCAGCCCCGGGTCGTGACCGTGCTCGCAGACACCGCGATCAGGGGCCACGACCTGGACGAGGCGAAGGCGCTGGAGGCGCAGAAGCGCGCCGAGGAAGCGCGGGACAAGGCGCAGGACAAGCAGGAGGTCGCAACGGTCGAGGCCGAACTGGCCTCAATCGCGGCGCAGCTGGCGGCGATTCGGAAGCTCCGGCAGAAGCGGTGATCGACCCGGATGCCTGATGGGCGCTGGGTCCTTTGTGCGAGTTAGCGACGCGCGCCCCCTTGAGGGCGCGGAGGGAGCAGAATAGGGCGGCCAAGGCTGCCCTTTTGCATTAATGGAACGCTACGATCTTCTGATCGTCGGTGGCGGCATCAATGGCGCGGGGATCGCGCGGGATGCTGCCGGCCGTGGACTCAAGACCCTGCTCGTCGAGCAGGGAGATCTGGGCGGGGCGACCAGCTCGGCCAGCAGCAAACTCATCCACGGCGGCCTGCGCTACCTGGAGCGATTCCAGTTCCGTCTGGTTGCCGAAGCGCTTGCTGAACGGGAGGTGCTGCTGATCGCCGCGCCGCACCTGGTCCGACCTCTGCGCTTCGTGATGCCGCACGTACCCGCCCTTCGTCCGGCGTGGATGATCCGGGCGGGTCTCTTTGCTTATGACTATCTTGCGC
Organism: Betaproteobacteria bacterium SG8_41; assembly: GCA_001303585.1. Classification (GTDB taxonomy): domain Bacteria; phylum Pseudomonadota; class Gammaproteobacteria; order Burkholderiales; family SG8-41; genus SG8-41. The sequence goes on along the minus strand of LJTT01000017.1, from coordinate 30,079 downwards.
GCCGCCATGCCCTGGAGGCATCGCACGGTGTGGATCTGCGGAGCAGCCCATACGGGGCGGGACTCAAACACGAGTATGGCAAGGGTTTCGTCTATTCCGATTGCTGGGTGGACGACTCACGACTCGTGCTGGTTACCGCGCGCGCGGCTGCTGATTTAGGTGCTGCAATACTGCCCCGCACGGTGTGTGTTGCCGCGGATCGCCGTGGCGGCAGCTGGTGTGCCACATTGCGTGGCCCGGGCGGAATTGAATCGCAGGCTGAAGCGGCCGCGATCGTCAACGCCACGGGACCCTGGGTGGGACAGTTTCTGGACGATGTGATCAGGCGGCCGCCAGGGCTCGGCGTGAAACTGGTGAAAGGCAGTCACATCGTCGTGCCGCGTTTGTACGAGGGAAACCATGCCTACATTCTGCAGAACGAGGATGGGCGGGTGATTTTTGCGTACGGGTACGAGGGGGCTTACACGCTGATCGGCACCACGGACGTAGAGCTTCGCGGCGCGCCAGCAGATTGCGATGCGAGCGCGGAGGAAATCGACTACCTGTGCCGTGCAGCGAATCGTTATTTCGAACGGCGCGTCGATCCCGTCGATGTCGTCTGGAGTTATTGCGGCGTGCGAGCGCTTTTCGACGACCGCTCTTCGAACCCCTCGGAGGTCACGCGTGATTACAGCTTGAGTATCGATGGGGAAAATGGTGAGCCCCCGTTGTTGTCGATTGTGGGCGGCAAGATCACAGTCTTCCGCCGCCTCGCCGAGCAGGCGCTTTCGACGCTCGCACCGTGGTTTCCGGGGATGCCCGGTTCCTGGACCCAGGAGGCGATACTGCCTGGGGGTGACTTGCATGGCGCAAGCTTCGAGGCGTTCGTCGAATCGCGATTCCGGGGCGACTTTCCGTGGCTGCCGCCTAGCCTGCGCTACGCTCTGGCCGGGCGTCATGGCGAGCTTGCCTATGATGTGCTGGGCCAGAGTATCTCGCTGGCCGACCTTGGCGAGCATTTCGGGGCTGACCTGTATGCGCGCGAGATCGATTATTTTGTAGAGCGCGAATGGGTGCTCAGTGCCGAGGATGTGCTGTGGCGGCGCACGAAGACGGGGCTCCACTTGGACGTGGGTCAGCGCGCCGCGGTAGCGCGATATTTGGAACGGCGCCTAAGTTGATGTTTGTGCGATAATTTCATCATGAAGCCGGTCAGTGTCGTCATTCTTGCCGCCGGTCAAGGCAAGCGCATGCGATCGCCGCTGCCTAAAGTCCTGCATCCGCTCGCCGGACGATCGCTGATCACGCACGTGCTGGACGTTGCGCGCGCGCTCGAGCCGCAGCGAATTTGCGTCGTCTACGGTCACGGTGGCGAGACGCTACCCGAGGCGGTGCGCGCGCCCGACCTTGCCTTCGTGCGCCAGGCGCCGCAGCTCGGCACTGGTCACGCACTCGCGCAGGCACTACCACAGCTTGGCGGCGCCGGCTTGACGCTCGTGCTCTATGGCGACGTGCCTCTGATCGAACTCAATACGCTTAAGGCGATGATCAACACCAAGCGTGAACAGGTGGCAATTCTCACGACGGAGATCGACGATCCGACCGGCTACGGCCGTGTTGTGCGCGACCGCCGTGGGGCGGTCCGCGCCATCATCGAGGACAAGGACGCAACGCCGGCGCAAAGACGCATCCGCGAGATCAACACCGGTATCATGGCCCTGCCCACCCGGCGGCTCAAAGGCTGGCTGTCACTCATCCGCAACCGCAATGCGCAGCGCGAGTATTACCTGACAGACATCGTCGCGCTGGCGTTGAAGGACAAGGTTCCTGTCGCCACCGTCTCGGCCCATGCGGCCTGGGAAGCGTTGGGAGTCAACAGCAAGGCGCAGCTCGCGCAGGTCGAGCGCGCCTGGCAATGGCGCAATGCGCAGGGGTTGCTGGACCAGGGCGTAACGCTGGCCGACCCGGCGCGCGTTGACGTGCGAGGCGAGCTTGCCTGCGGCGCCGAGGTGAGCATCGACGTCAACTGCGTATTCGAAGGCCGGGTGCGCCTGGGCGATGGTGTCGTCGTTGGAGCCAACTGCGTCTTGCGAAACGCCGAAGTGGGCGCCGGCACGCGCATCGAACCGTTCACGTTGATGGAAGAGGCGAGGATTGGCGAACGCTGCCGTATCGGTCCGTACGCCCGTATCCGGCCCGGAACCAGCCTCGCAGAGGACGTTCATATCGGCAACTTCGTAGAGGTCAAGGCAAGCGCGATCGCGGCGCGCTCCAAGGCCAATCACCTTTCTTACATTGGTGACGCCGTAGTGGGCCGGGATGTCAACATTGGCGCGGGGACCATCACGTGCAATTACGATGGCGCAAACAAGCATCGGACGGTCATCGAGGATGACGTTCATATTGGCTCGGACGTGCAATTGGTGGCCCCCGTCACCGTTGGAAGGGGGTCGACTGTCGGTGCTGGAACCACCGTGTGGAAAGACACGTCGGAAGGCGGGCTGGTGATCAATGCCAAGAGCCAGGAGCAACGTCCGGGTTGGAAACGCCCCGTCAAGACGAAAGTGAGTGGTAGCCCGTGACCCGTGACCTGATCACAACTTGTTCGGGGCAGTATTTCATGACCTGTTGGTCGCCGTTCCCCGTTCCCCGTTCCCCGTTCACGCGTATCTAGCCATGTGCGGAATCGTTGGGGCTATCGCAAGGCGCAACGTGGTGCCAATTCTGCTCGAAGGTCTGAAGCGGCTGGAATATCGCGGCTACGATTCAGCCGGCGTGGCGATCCTGAACGGCACGCTTCAGCGTGTGCGCAGCACGGGTCGGGTAGCGGAGCTCGAGCGCCTCGTACAGCAGCAGGCCCTAAGCGGTGCTATTGGAATTGCCCACACCCGCTGGGCTACCCACGGAGTGCCTTCGGAGGCCAATGCGCACCCCCATGTGTCCGGCGGGGTCTCTGTGGTGCACAACGGCATTATCGAGAATCACGAGGCGATGCGGCGAAAGCTGCGCAAGCAAGGGTACGAGTTTGTCTCGGATACCGATACCGAGGTCATTGCGCATCTTGTTCACGCGAACCTCGCTTCATGCGGCAACCTGTTCGAAGCGGTGCGTCGCGCAATGGGCGAGCTCGTTGGCGCGTACGCGATAGCCGTGGTGTGCGAGGGCGACCATTCCCGTCTTGTCATTGCCCGCCACGGCGCGCCGCTGCTGATCGGTTTGGGCGACGGCGAGAATTTTATTGCCTCGGATGCTTCGGCGCTCGTGCAGGTTACCCAGAAAATGGTGTATCTCGAGGACGGAGACTGCGCGGATATCACACTCGAGCGCGTTCGAGTCGTGGACGCTAAGGGCGGGATGGTTGAACGACCTGTCCAGGTGAGCCAGCTCAGCGCAGCGGCTGTGGAGCTGGGACAGTACCGACACTACATGCAGAAGGAAATCTTCGAGCAGCCGATGGCGGTGGCGAACACGCTCGAGCTGGTTACCGGCGCGGGAACGGTGCTGCCGCAGCTGTTCGGCACCGATGCTGAGGGCGTTCTGCACGGCGCGAGTAGCGTTCTCGTGCTCGCCTGTGGCACGAGCTACCATGCCGGCATGGTTGCGCGCTATTGGATGGAGGGCATCGCGGGTATTCCCTGCAATGTGGAGATCGCGAGCGAGTATCGTTATCGAATCTCCGTGCCGGACCCAAAAGCACTGGTGATCGCCATCTCACAGTCTGGCGAGACCGCGGATACGCTCGCAGCACTGGAGCACGCGAAGAAACTGGGTCACGAGCATTGCCTGGCGATTTGCAATGTGCCCGAATCGGCATTGGTGCGCGCCACGGACTTACGCTTTCTTACTCGTGCCGGGCCAGAAATTGGCGTTGCGTCCACTAAGGCGTTCACTACGCAGCTTGCCGCGCTCGCGCTGCTCACGACGGTGATGGCCAAACTCCGTGGACGCCTTACGCCGGAGCGGGAAGCGGCGCTCCTGCAGGCCCTGCGGCATTTGCCTTCGGCGCTGTCCACCGTCCTTCATCTTGAGCCCCAGATCAGGATGTGGGCGGAGAAGTTTGCGCAGTGCCAGCATGCGCTGTTTCTCGGCCGCGGCATCCACTGGCCGATTGCGATGGAGGGCGCGCTAAAGCTGAAGGAAATCTCTTACATCCACGCTGAGGCCTACGCTTCCGGGGAGCTGAAGCATGGGCCGCTCGCGCTGGTGGACAGGCAAATGCCAGTGGTGGCGATTGCCCCCAACGACGTTTTGCTGGAAAAACTGAAGTCCAACCTCCAGGAGGTGCGCGCCCGCGGCGGCGAACTGCACGTCCTGGCCGATCAGGATACGAAGATCATACACGGCGAAGGTATGCACGTCATTCGCATGCCGGATCACGCTGGAATGCTATCCCCAATCCTGCACACCATACCGCTGCAGCTGCTTGCCTATCACGCCGCCCTGGAGCGCGGTAACGACGTCGATAAACCGCGGAATCTCGCAAAGTCCGTCACTGTCGAGTAGTCAATCCTGGCGACGCGGCTTGCGCGGAGCGTCAACGAGGAGCCGGTCGTAGAGCCAGTTTGGCATCACGCGCAGCGCAGTGGCGATCAGCGCCATCTGCCACGGAATGACCGCATACCCCTTGCCGCGCCGGATAAGTGCGGCAATTTTCTCGGCCGCTTCATCGGCATTCATCAGGAAAGGCATGCGATACGGATTGTCATGAGTCATCGGCGTGGCGACGTAGCCCGGGGAGACGGTCGTGACGCTGATGCCGCTTCTGCGAAGTTCCACGCGCAGGCTCTCCAGATAGGCAATCGCGGCGGCCTTCGACGCGCAATAGGCGCCCCCTCCGGGAAGGCCGCGGTAGCCGGCAACGCTGGCGATTCCCGCAAGTGCGCCCTGCCCTCGTTCGCGCATGCAGGCTATGAACGGTTGGAAAGTTCGCGTGATTCCGAGCACGTTGACATCAAGCACCTCGCTGACCACAGCCAGGTCTCCAGCATATTCTGTCAGTGTCCCGACGCTGATGCCCGCATTGGCGATGACGATATCGGGGCAGCCATGCTGGTCGATAAAGTCGCGCCCCGCGGCGAGCAGCTCAACGCTGTCTCGAACGTCCACGGGATAAAGCGCGCACGGGGTCGATAACGATGCAGCAAGTTGTTCGAGCGCCGCCGCACGCCGGGCTATCAAGCCAAGCACGGCACCCCGCCGAGCGTAATGGCGTGCGAGCGCCGCGCCGATCCCGCTGGAGGCTCCGGTAATGACGACGCGTTGGCTGGGCGGCACGATGCGCGGCGCTGTGTTGCCCGTCGGAGGTGTCAGGCCTATCTTGAGGCCCGCTGGCGGCGCGCGAGCCGAATGAGGTCTTCGAGCACCGGAATCATGCCCTGCAGGCTCGGCGCGAGCTCTCCCGAAGTAAGGTAGTGGCCGTCGACCACCAGCGTCGGTGTTCCCGTAACCGTATAAACCTTGGTCAGCGCCTTGGCGCGCTCAACGCTTTCATCGACTTCCCGCGAATGGTAGGCGTCAAGCCAGCGCTGGCGGTCGATGCCGTGCCTGACTGCCCACTCGGTCATGACGTCGGGCTTGCTCATGTGCAGCAACTCAATGTGATAGCCGTGGTAGACCTGCAGGTGCAGGCGCGAAACCTCGTTCAGGCGCTCGAGGGTGTAATAGATACGCGCGTGCGGTTTCCACGAGTCGTTCAATATGGCTGGAATCCGCCGAAGAGAAACGTCAGCCGGCTTGCGCTTGAGCCAGGCTTCGAGCGCCGGCTGCAGTTCGTTGCAGTACGGGCAGCCGTACCAGAAGAAATCGATCACCTCGATGCGGGCGCCGGTCTCGACAGGCTGCGCGGCGATGAGACGGTACTCGATGTTCTGGCGCGACCTTACCGTCTCCTGCGCCGTTGCCGACACTGCGCATGCGAATGCGAGCAGCGCAAGCAAGCCGCGGAGCGCGATGGCGATCAACTCTATCTTCCTGCGCGGGCCTTGCGGGCGAGAGCGATCGCGTGATCGACAATTTTGAAGTAGCGCTCGTAGCTGAGCGTCTGGCCTTGGTTGAGACCCAGATGGGGCGCGGTGAGGTAACGCCCATCGACAACGAGCGCCGGCGTGCCAGGAATGCCATACGTACGGCTCATTTCGATTGCGCGCTGCACGCGGCTGCGTACTCCAAAGGAGCTGTACGTGTCCGTGAATTTCTTCCGGTCAACGCCACGTTTGGCGACCCAGTCGAACAGCGTCTCGGGGTCCTGCAGCCGTACTTTGTCCTTGTGGATGGCGGCGAACACATCGTGGTGAAACTTCTCAGTGATCCCAAGCGCCTCCAACGTGTAGAACACCTGAGTGAGGGGTATCCAGCTCTGACCGAGGACCGCCGGCACGCGCCGGAACTCGACGTCGGCGGGCTTTTGTTTGAGCCACGCGCCGAGCGAAGGCTGCAGCGAGTTACAGTGGGGGCAGCCATACCAGAAGAACTCAAGCACCTCCACTTTGTTCCCGCTGTCGGTCGGCTGCGGCGGACTGATGATCAGGTAATCCTTGCCAGAAGTGAACTGTGCAGACGCACCGGGTGCAACGGCCAAGCCGGCAAGGAGCATTGTGACTAGCAAGAGGCGACTGCGCAGATGCATGGTCTTCTTCTCTCCGATTATTTTCCTGCTCCGGCGTCGCGCACGCGAATGAGCGTAGTCTCGACCCCGTTTTGTTTCAGAGTCTCGCGAGCCTGATTGAGTTCCTCGATGCTGGTATAAGGTCCCGCGCGTACACGGTGCCATACCCCCTTGTCGGGCAATGTCGTGGTCTGGATCGTCGCTTCGACCCCGAGCAGCGCCAGCCGCGCCTTGAGTGTGTCGGCATCGGGCGCGTTCTGAAAGGCCCCTGCCTGAAGGTAAAAGGCCTCGCGTTCGGACGGCTTCGACCTGGTCGCCTCGCGGAACTGCTTCTCGGTCGCGGGCTCTTCCTGGCCGGGCAGGATCTTGTAGAAGTCGAATCGGGGCTTGGTCTCAGCCGATGTCGCTGCCGGAGCCCTGTTTTTGCCTGCGTCGCCCTTCGTGGCTTCCCCCTTCGCCGAAGGTTTGGAGTGAAGCAAGAACGGACTCGGCATCCGGTTGACGTACCAGGCTACCCCGAGCGCGATCCCAAGTCCGAGCACGAGCCCGATCAGCATGCCAATCAGAAATGAGCTGCCGTTGCCCCTGGAACTGGCCCGGCGCTCGGGTTTTTTGTAATCCCTGGTCATAACGATATGTTACATCCTCTCCGGCGCGGAGACACCGAGCAATGCCAATCCATTACGAAGCACCTGCCGAACTGCGGCGGCGAGCGCCACACGAGCGAGTTTCGTGCCTTCGTCCTCGACCAGAATGCGCGTCGAGTTGTAGTAACTGTGAAATTCTGCCGCGAGCTCCCTCAGGAAGAACGCGACGAGGTGCGGGGACAGGTCGCGCGCCGCGTCCTCGATGGCCTGTGGATAGTCCATTAAACGCGCAAGCAGCGCGAGTTCCTGCTCCGAACCTAGCGTGTCGGCTGAAGTCTCGGCAAGTTCCGCGGGCTCTCCGCCCCATTGCTCGAGCACGCTGCAAACCCGCGCGTGCGCGTACTGAACGTAGTAAACGGGGTTTTCGTTGCTTTGCGACCTCGCGAGGTCCAGGTCGAAGTCAAGGTGCTGGTCCGATCTTCGCAAGACATAGAAAAATCGCGCGGCGTCGTTACCTACCTCCTGCCGCAACTCGCGCAATGACACGAACTCCCCGGAACGGGTCGACATCGATACTTTCTGGCCGTTGCGGTAGAGCACGGCGAACTGCACCATCGCGATGGTGAGCTGCTCGGGGTTGAGGCCCAGGGCTGTGAGTGCGCCCTTCACGCGGGGCACGTAGCCATGGTGGTCCGCCCCCCAGACGTCGACGATGAGATCCGAGCCGCGCTCGAACTTGTTCAGATGATAGGCAATGTCGGACGCAAAATAGGTGTACTGGCCATTCTCGCGTCGCACCACGCGATCCTTCTCGTCGCCGAAAGCCGTGGAACGGAACCATGTCGCCCCATCCTGTTCGTAAAGATGGCCGTGTTGGTCGAGGCGCTGCAGCGCGCGCTCGACCAGCCCCGAATCGTAGAGCGAGCGCTCCGAGAACCAGTGATCGAAATTAACGCCGAATTCGGCGAGATCGCTGCGACAGTCTTCGAGCTGCTCGTTCAAGGCGAAATCGTGAAAGTACGCGTAGTCACCCCCTAGGCGTTCTTTTGCGTGCTGAATCAGGCGGTCGAGCCGTATTTCCTCGTCCGGCTCGGCGATCGCCTCCTTAAACGCAGCCGCTGACAAGTCGCGCGCGAACTTCGCGCCGTGCTGCTCTCGGATCGCGTTTGCCATCCTGCGGACATAGTCACCTTGATAGGCGTTACCGGGAAAATCGACCGATATGCCGCACTTCTCCAGGTAGCGCAGCCAGGTCGATAGCGCCAGGATGTCCATCTGGCGGCCGGCGTCATTGACGTAGTACTCGCGCGAGACCTCGAACCCGGCGGCTCTCAGGATATTCGACAGGCTTGCCCCATACGCCGCCCCACGGCCATGGCCGACGTGCAAGGGTCCCGTCGGGTTAGCCGAAACAAACTCGACAAGCACCCTTTTCTTTCCGCCCAACGGCACGAAGCCGTACGCCGGCCCTGCCCGTAAAACGCGGTTGACCGTGCCCTGCTTGAAACTTCGTTTCAGGAAGAAGTTGATAAAACCAGCGCCGGCAACCTCGGCCCGTTCGAGGCAAGGCGAGGCCGGGAGGGCGGCGACGAGCTGGGAGGCGATGTCCCGCGGAGCGCGCTTGAGCGTCTTGGCTAGCTGGAGCGCGACGTTGCAGGCGTAGTCACCATGTTGGGCTTGCCTGGGTTTCTCGAGAAGGATGCCGGGGTCGGACACATGCGGGGCCGCTTCCCGGATCGCTTCGGACAGCAATGCCGCAAGATGGGCGCGCAGATCGGGAACCGGGGATGCGGGCATCGGAATCGAGCAAAAAACAACTTATTATAAGCGAGCCTAGAACTCGAGCGGATCAACATCGATCGCCCAGCGCGCCAGGGCCGACCGGTTTTCAAAAAGCGCCCTGTGCCATTGGCCCAGGAATTGCTGCAACTGCGCCCGGGACTCGCATTGGACGAGGAGCTGTGCTCGCTCGCGGCCTGCCCGACGTGGCATGGCTGCCGGCACGGGGTCATAGAGCATCACAGGGGCTGCAAGGCTGCGGGCGCTGGCTGCCGCAGCGCGTAGGAAATCGAGCGCCGTCGCCAAACGTGGTGCCTCGGCGCGCAACAACGCCTGGTGAACGAACGGCGGAAAACCCGCCTGGCGCCGCTCCTCGAGCAGCGTGTCGGCGAAGGCCCGGTAGTCCTGCCGCTTTAATGCTTCGTAGAGGGGATGGTCCGGGAATTCCGTCTGGATGAAGACTTGGCCTCGGGTCGTACCACGGCCGGCGCGACCCGCGACCTGCATCAGCAGGGCGAGCAGACGCTCCGAGGCGCGAAAATCGGCGCTATAAAGCATGCTGTCCGCATTGAGCACCCCCACAAGATTGAGGTGCGGGAAGTCGTGGCCCTTTGCGAGGATCTGCGTGCCGACCAGGATCTTGACGTCGCCTCCTTGAATGCGGTGTCGCATGGCATGCCAGGCATGGCGCGGACGCATGCTATCGCGGTCGATGCGCAGCACCTTTGATATGGAGTAACGCCGGGCCAGCGCGTCCTCGACGCGCTGTGTGCCCTGCCCCAGCGGCTCGAGCTGGGGGTTGCCGCAGTCGGGACAGGCGGGCGGTATGGCTGCGTTGTGCCCGCAATGGTGACAGCGCAACCGGCGCTCCCCGAGGTGCAGCACCAGCTGAGCGGAGCAGCGATGGCACCCCGAGATCCAGCCGCAACTGTGGCACATGAGCACCGGCGCGTAACCGCGCCGATTGATGAAAACCAGACTTTGTTCGCCTCGCGCCACATACTCATCGAGCGACTGCAGCAGACGCCTCGAAAGTCCGTCCTCAAGGCGCTCCCCCCGCGTGTCGACGCACTCGATGAGGGGTAGCGGTGCGCCGATGCGCCGCTCCAGCACACTCAAGCGGTAGCGCCCACTCGTCGCGTTAAAGTAGCTTTCCAGGGAGGGGGTGGCCGAACCCAGAATAATCGGCACGCCGTGTTGGCGGGCGCGAACGATGGCAATGTCGCGAGCCGAATAACGAAATCCGTCGCTCTGCTTGAAAGATCCGTCATGCTCTTCATCGATGATGATGATTCCCAATTGCGGCATTGGCGCGAACACCGAAAGCCGCGTTCCCAGTACGACCCCCGCCTGTCCGGACTGCGCTGCAAGCCAGTGCGCGAGACGCTCGCCCTCGTTGAGGCCACTGTGCAGGGTGACCAGTCGTATCTCCGGAAAGCGGCCCCTGACCAGGCTCTCGAGCTGCGGGGTCAAGGCGATCTCTGGCACCAGGAGCAGCGCCTGACGACCCGCGGCCAGCACCGCTGACATGGCGTGCAGGTAGACTTCCGTCTTGCCGCTTCCGGTGACACCCAGAAGCAGATGTACCTGGAACCGCCGCAAGTCGGCGGTCACCGCGGTGAGCGCTTGTTGTTGCTCTAATGTGAGCGCGGGTGCTGAGTGGGGCGAGCTCGGCGCCGTGTGCGGCGGCGGGGTCGAGGCGTCCAGCTTCACCAGCCCTTGCTGTAAAAGGTCTTTCAGGACTCGGGGCGCGCGGGTGGAAAACGCCCTCGCTTCGGCGGCGTCGACCGGGCGCTCGTGGAGCAGCGCCAGAAGGCGCCGCTTGAGGTACGCGCGAGGGGGCAAGGCGGATGGGTCGATCGCGGCGCCCGCCTCGGTTAGCATGAAACGGCCGACGACCTGTCGCTGCGCGCCTCCACTTGACCGTGGGCGTCGCAAACCCGCGGGTAGCGCGCCCATTATCACCGCGCCCATGGGGTGGTGATAGTAATCACTTGCAAACTGCATCAACTCGAGATCCGCATTCTCGAGGCGCGGCGAGTCGCCCAGCACTCGAAGCGCGGACTTCAATCTCTCTGGCGCAACGCCGCTGTCGCCGACAACATCCACGATCAGGCCAACCACGAGCCTTTTCCCGAACGGAACAATAACGCGACGACCGACGTCTTCCCTCGTCGCGTCGGCGAGCCGGTAATCGAATAGGGTCATAACCGGAACGTCGAGCGCGACTCTAATGATGTTCATACCCTGCGATCGGTGCTGTGCGGCGCCGGCGGAGTGCGCCCGGCCTGGGTCGAGCGCAGGTTGGGAACTCTAAAACCTTTACGCATCAGAGCCCTTGCTACCTCATGCTAGCTTGTGGATAAATCTGTTGATGAATTCCGCGGCGACGCCTGACCGCATCGCGTGTGATCTCGATGCTACGAGTTGACTCGGGACGGGCTACAATAATATTGATTTATAATCAGTAGGTTAAGACGTCAATCGGCGCTCAAAAACTCTCGCAGACATGATTGAGCTACCTCTGGCCGGCCAATGTGCATAAGTCAGTCGCCAATTTCCCGAAAAGCCAGATCTGGCGCGGCTTTTCAGTGATAGGCTGGACTCGAATCTCGCACGGTTTCGACGAGCACGCTGACGTTCTCTGGCGGTGTGTACTGGGAAATGCCATGGCCAAGGTTGAATACATGGCCATCGCCTTTTCCGTAGGCACTCAAGACGCTTCGTACACCGGCGCGTATCGCATCGGGCCCGGCAAGCAGCACGGCGGGATCCAGGTTGCCCTGGAGGGCAACGCGTCCACCGACACGTTGGCGTGCCAGCCCAATGTCGACCGTCCAGTCGAGCCCGAGCGCGTCACAGCCGCTCGCCGCAATCTCCTCGAGCCAGCCTCCCCCGCCTTTGGTAAACAAGATGTTTGGAATTCGCTCGCCCCGGCGCTCGCGCGTCAGTCCGTTGACCACGCGCTGGAGATACCTGAGCGAGAACTCGTGGAATTCGGCTGTTCCCAAAATGCCGCCCCAGGTATCGAATAGCATCACCGCTTGGGCGCCAGCCTCGATCTGTGCGTTGAGGTAGGCGGTCACGGCGCGACAATTCACGTCCAGAATATGGTGTAGCAGCTCGGGGCGGCGATAAAGCAAGGTTTTCACCGCGCGAAAATCAGAGCTGCCCCCGCCTTCGATCATGTAGCAAGCAAGCGTAAACGGGCTCCCCGAAAAACCAATTAGCGGTACGGCGCCATCGAGGGCGCGGCGTGCCTGGCGCACCGTGTCCAACACGTAGGACAGATGCTCTGCGGGGTCAGGGACTTGCAGGTTGCGAATCTCCCACTCTTCGCGGAGGGGGCGCTCGAAACGGGGCCCTTCGCCCTCCAAAAAATGGAGGCCGAGCCCCATCGCATCGGGGATCGTCAGGATATCCGAGAACACAATCGCGGCATCCAGCGGGTAGCGCGCGAGCGGCTGGAGCGTGACTTCAGTGGCCAGATCCGGATTCTTGCACAGCGCGAGAAAACTACCCGCGCGCGCGCGCGTCTGGTTGTACTCGGGAAGATAGCGCCCTGCCTGCCGCATGAGCCAGACCGGCGTATAGGCGGTGGGCTGGCGCAGCAGCGCCCGGATCAGCGTGTCATTCTTGAGTTTTGTCACGAGCGAGCGCTGCTTGGTAGCCCGCGGCTCGCCGGCGGCAGTGTCGTCAGGGCGCGCATCGAAGGCTGGGCCGTCAGCGTGGCAGCTCAGACGAACCCATCAGGAACTCGTCAACTGCGCGCGCGCATTGACGGCCTTCGCGTATTGCCCACACCACGAGCGACTGGCCGCGGCGCATATCGCCGGCGGTGAATACCTTGGGGACCGATGTCAGATACGAGCCGGCCCCATCCGTTGCTGCGCGCGCGTTGCCGCGAGCATCCTTTTCCACGCCAAAGGCTTCCAGTACCGATGGAACCGGAGAAACGAATCCCATCGCAAGCAGCACAAGATCGGCGGGAACGGTGAATTCAGAGCCGGGGATTTCGTTCATCTTGCCGTCTTTCCACGATAGCCGCGCCGCTCTCAGTGCCGTGACCTTGCCGTTCTCGCCAACGAATGCCTTGGTCGCAATGGCCCAGTCTCGCCGGGCTCCTTCTTCGTGAGACGACGAAGTCCGCAGCCGCGTCGGCCAATATGGCCAGACCGGATTACGTTCGGGGTCCGGTGGCGTTGGCAGCAACTCGATCTGGGTGACGCTCTTCGCGCCATGACGATTTGAGGTTCCGACGCAGTCGGAGCCGGTGTCGCCGCCGCCGATCACAACGACATGCTTTCCGCTTGCCCAGAGGTCTCTGACATTCGTGTCGCCCGCCACGCGCTTGTTTTGAAGCGGCAGAAACTCCATGGCGAAATGCACGCCATCGAGCTCGCGCCCCGGTACCGGCAGATCGCGCGGCTGCTCCGCTCCGCCGGTGAGCACGACCGCGTCGAACTCTTCGACTAACTTATCGGGAGCAACGATCTCGCTCGCCCAATCTGCTATCCCGGAGCCAGGGCGCTCCTTCCCGACGAAGACGCCCGCGCGGAACGACACGCCTTCGGCCCGCATCTGATCGACGCGCCGATCGATAAGGTGCTTTTCCATCTTGAAATCGGGGATTCCGTAGCGAAGCAGTCCGCCGATGCGGTCGTTTTTCTCGAAGACCGTCACGGCGTGCCCGGTGCGCGCGAGTTGCTGGGCGCAGGCAAGGCCTGCAGGCCCGGAGCCGATGACCGCCACCCGCTTGCCGCTACGATGGGACGGCGGCTGGGGCGCGACCCACCCCGCTTCCCATGCCTTGTCGATGATGGCGTGCTCGATCGACTTGATGCCCACTGGATCCTCGTTGATCCGGAGCGTGCAGGCCTCTTCACACGGCGCCGGGCAGACGCGTCCCGTGAATTCCGGAAAATTATTGGTCGAGTGCAGGACGTCGATCGCCGTTTTCCAGGCCTGCTTGTAGACGAGGTCGTTCCAGTCGGGGATGATATTGTTGATCGGGCAGCCGCTCATGCAGAATGGAGTGCCGCAATCCATGCAGCGTGCGCCCTGTGTGGCCGCCTCCTCATCGGTAAGATGCGCGACGAATTCGCGGAAGTGCGTAATGCGCTCCCGCGGCGGCTCCGCGGCTTCCTGCAGCCGTTGGTATTCCATGAAACCGGTTACTTTGCCCATATCTCAGTCCAAGGTGCTTTCCGCTACGATGTAGAGCGCGCCAGCGCCGCAAACTGCAAGCGCGGGCACCGTCGTTGAAGTCAGGCTGCGATTTTGCGATTCTTGGCAGCGAGCTCCCCGAGTGCCCGCCGGTACTCATTCGGGAAGACCTTTACGAACTTGGTGCGGTAGTCGCTCCAGCGTTCCAGGATTCCCTGTGCCCGTAGGCTCCCCGTATAACGCGCGTGCTTTTCGACCAACTCCCTGAGGATGGCCTCGTCTGCGCGCCCCATGTGCCAAAGCCCGCGCTCCAACCGGGCTTCCTGCTCGGACTCGGCGAGCACAGGCTCAAGCGTGACCATGGCACGGTTGCAATACTGCTCGAACGTCCCGTCCTCATCCAGCACGTACGCGATTCCACCGGACATTCCTGCCGCGAAGTTGCGCCCGGTCGAGCCCAGAACCACGGCGGTGCCTCCTGTCATGTACTCGCAGCCGTGATCGCCAACACCCTCGACAACCGCCGATGCGCCGGAGTTGCGCACGGCGAAGCGTTCGCCCGCAACGCCGCGGAAAAAGGCCTCCCCGCAAATGGCCCCGTACAGCACTACGTTTCCGGTGATGATGTTCTGGGTAGGCTCCCCCTGGAACTTGGGCGAAGGCTGCACCGAGATGCGCCCGCCGGAGAGTCCCTTGCCGCAATAGTCGTTCGTGTCGCCGATCAGATCGAGCCAAACCCCTCTGGCAAGGAACGCGCCAAAGCTCTGGCCCGCGGAGCCGGCGAACCGGGCGTGGATGGTTTCATCCGGAAGGCCATCATGCCCGTAACGCTTGGCAATCTCGTAGGAGAGTATCGTGCCCACCGTGCGATTGATATTCCGGATCGGCATCTCGACAGTGACCTTCTCGCCGCGCTCGAGTGCCGGCCTACCGAGCTCGATGAGTCGATGGTCGAGTGCCTTGTCAAGACCGTGATCCTGCTGCTCACAGTGATAGCGCGCGACGTCCTCGGGCATTTGTGGCTGATAGAAGATCTTCGAAAAATCGAGACCCTTGGCTTTCCAGTGCTCGACACCCTTCGTCATATCGAGCAGGTCAGTGCGGCCGACGAGATCATCGAAACGGCGGATACCGAGCTGGGCCATCAGCTCCCGCACTTCCTCGGCGACGAAGAAGAAATAATTGACGACGTATTCGGGCTGCCCCGTAAACTTCCGGCGCAGTACCGGATCCTGCGTCGCCACACCGACCGGGCAGGTGTTCAAGTGGCACTTGCGCATCATGATGCAGCCGGAGACAACCAGCGGTGCGGTTGCGAACCCGAACTCGTCCGCCCCCAGAATAGCCCCAATGGCAACGTCGCGACCGGTTTTGAGCTGGCCGTCGACCTGCACCGCAATGCGTCCGCGAAGACGGTTGAGAACCAACGTTTGCTGTGTCTCAGCCAGCCCGAGCTCCCAAGGGCTGCCGGCATGCTTGATGGAGGACCAAGGGCTTGCGCCGGTGCCCCCGTCGTGCCCGGAGATGGTGACGTGATCGGACTTCGCTTTCGAAACGCCTGCCGCAACCGTACCGACGCCCACCTCGGATACGAGCTTTACGCTGATCGAGGCCGCGGGGTTGGAATTCTTGAGATCGTGAACAAGTTGCGCGAGGTCCTCGATCGAGTAAATATCGTGGTGTGGTGGCGGCGAAATCAGTTCGACACCAGGCGTCGAATAACGAAGCTCCGCGATGTATTCCGAAACTTTCCGGCCGGGCAGCTGCCCCCCTTCACCCGGCTTGGCACCTTGGGCGATCTTGATCTGGATCTGCTCCGAACTGGCGAGGTATTCGGCCGTGACGCCGAAGCGCCCTGAGGCAACTTGCTTGATTTTCGACTTCAGGGAATCGCCTTCCTGCAACTCGATATCGCGCTCGATGCGACCCGCGCCCAGACGCGACATCAGCGTTTCACCGGCTTCTACCCTCGCGTAGCGATTGCGGTCTTCACCGCCTTCGCCCGTATTGGATTTGCCGCCGATGCGGTTCATGGCGATGGCAAGGGTTGCATGGGCCTCGGTCGAGATTGACCCCAAGGACATCGCGCCGGTCGAAAAGCGCTTGACGATCTCGGCAGCAGGCTCGACTTCCTCGATTGGTACCGGCGTGCACTGGTCGAGCTTGAATTCGAACAACCCGCGCAGTGTCATGTGGCGCTGCGACTGATTATTGATGATCTGCGCGTATTCCTTATACGTGGAATAGGTCTTGCTGCGTGTCGCGTGCTGCAGCTTTGCGATCGCGTCAGGCGTCCACATGTGCTCCTCGCCGCGAACGCGCCACGCATACTCGCCGCCGGCGTCCAGCGCGGCTCTGGTGACCGGGTCATTCTCGTCGAATGCCGCCTGGTGAGTGCGCAACGCCTCTTCGGCCACCTCAAATATGCCGATGCCCTCGACGGAGGATGTGGTCCCGGCAAAATACTTGTCGACGAGCGATCGCGCGAGCCCGACGGCCTCGAAGATCTGCGCGCCGGTATAGGACATGTAGGTCGAGATGCCCATCTTGGACATCACCTTCTTCAGGCCCTTGCCCGTTGCCTTCACGAAGTTCCTGATCGCCTTGTGGCCATCAAACTCGGGGCCGAAGTGGCCGCGGCCTGCCAGGTCGAGCAGGGTTTCGAGTGCGAGGTACGGGTGGACCGCCTCGGCGCCATAACCGCCGAGCAGCGCGAAATGGTGCGTTTCACGCGCCGAACCGGTCTCTACGACCAGCCCGGTCGATGTACGCAGCCCCCGGTTCACCAGGTGCTGGTGGATCGCGGAAAGCGCGATCAGCGCGGGTATCGCGACGTTGTCGCGGTCAACCCGTCGGTCCGAAATGATGAGAATGAAATAGCCGGCCCGCACCGCGTCTTCGGCTTGTGCGCAGAGCGACGCGAGTCGCGCTTCGATGGCTTCCTTGCCCCACGCGACGGGATAGGTAATGTCGAGCTCGAACGAGCCGAACTTGCCTTGCGTATAGCGATCGATGTGCCGGATCTTCTCCATCTCGTAGAAGTCGAGCACCGGCTGGCTGACCTCGAGCCGCAGCGGCGGGTTCATCTCGTCAATCCCGAGCAGGTTCGGCTTGGGACCGATGAACGACACCAGCGAGGTCACGAGTTCCTCGCGAATCGGGTCGATGGGGGGATTCGTGACCTGGGCAAAGAGCTGCTTGAAGTACTGATACAGCGTCTTGTTTCTGCCGGACAGTACGGCGAGGGGCGAGTCATTGCCCATTGAACCCACGGGTTCCTCGCCGCTGAGCGCCATTGGCCCCATCATGAATTTGATGTCTTCCTGCGTGTAGCCGAAGGCCTGCTGGCGGTCCAGCAAGGGAACATTCGAGCGCTCTGGCTGCTGTTTGTCGCTCTCGACTTCGTCGAGCTTCACACGTATCCGCTCGATCCATTCAGCATAAGGCTTGGCCGAGGCCAGCGATTCCTTCAACTCCTTGTCATCGATGATGCGCCCCTTTTCGAGATCGACAAGGAACATCTTGCCCGGCTGCAAGCGCCATTTCTTGACGATCTTTTCCTCGGGCACGGGCAGGCAGCCGCACTCGGAGCCCATGATGACAAGATCATCGCTGGTGACGATATAGCGCGACGGGCGCAGTCCGTTTCGGTCCAGGGTCGCTCCGATCTGGCGCCCGTCGGTGAAGGCGATGGAGGCGGGGCCATCCCATGGCTCCATCATCGCGGCGTGGTATTCATAGAAAGCGCGGCGGGCTGGATCCATGAGCGTGTGGTTTTCCCACGCCTCGGGGATCATCATCATCATAGAGTGCGCAATGGAATAGCCGCCCATGACGAGTAATTCCAGCGCGTTGTCGAAAGAAGCGGAGTCCGACTGGCCGTCGTAGATCAGCGGCCACAGCTTGTCGAGATCGCGCCCGAGAACGGGACTGGAAATGGCGCCCTGGCGCGCGCGTATCCAGTTGACGTTGCCCCGCAGCGTGTTGATCTCGCCATTGTGGCAGATCATGCGGAAGGGATGCGCCTTGTCCCAGCTCGGAAATGTGTTCGTCGAGAAGCGCTGGTGGACAAGCGCAAGCGCGGAGACGACGTGCGCATCCTGCAGGTCTTTGTAGTACATCCCGACTTGATACGGAAGCAGCATGCCCTTGTAGCAAACGGTGCGTGCTGACATCGATGCAACGTAGAACTCCTGGCCGTGCGCCAGTTTGAGCGACTGAATTGCGTGTCCCGCGCTTTTGCGGATCACGTAGAGCTTGCGTTCCAGCGCGTCGGTTACCGTCACACCCGTGCCGCGGCCGATGAATACCTGCCGGATGACCGGTTCCACTTCCTTGACTGAGTCGCCGAGGTCCGTGTTATCCACCGGCACGTCGCGCCAGGCGAGCAACGCCTGTCCCTCGTCCTTGATGGCGCGCTCGATTTCGTACTCGCACGCGAGCCGCGAGGCCGGCTCCCGGGGGAGGAACACCATTCCCACGCCGTACTGCCCGCGGGGCGGCAGTTTTATGCCGTGCCTGCCCATCTCCTCGCGGAAAAACTGGTCGGGAACCTGTATCAGGATGCCAGCCCCGTCGCTGGCCTTGGGATCAGCCCCGACCGCTCCGCGATGGGTGAGATTTTTCAGGATCTGCAGGCCCTGCTCGACAATGGCGTGGCTCTTTTTGCCTTTGATATGGGCGACAAATCCGACCCCGCACGCATCATGCTCGTGTCCCGGCTGGTAGAGGCCCTGCATGGCCGACAGTAATGGGTTAGGTGCTTCACGCATAATAAAAAACAATTAATACAATTAGTTATAGGGCTTTTGCTGCGTCGCCGCAAAAGCCCACGAAATTTCGAGGCAACTGGGAAGTTTACCGGCTTAAGTTATTGGCTTCAACCGGAAAATCGGCGTCCGGCTGATTACGCGCGGTGTCAGGTTTCGTCGATCGCAAAGAGTCGGCGGTGCTCGAGAATCGCGTAGCGGTCGGTCATGCCGGCGATGTAGTCAGCGATCACCCGTGCTACGTTTTTCTCCGCGCGTACCTGGAATTCGGGCGGCAGCAGACGGGTGTCTGTCATGAAGGCATCGAACAAGTCCGCAACAATGCGGCGTGCCTTGGCGCTCATTCGCGTGACGCGATAGTGTCGGTAAAGATTTTGATGCAGGAAACGCTTGAGTTCCTGGCATTCGTCTCGAACACGCGAGCTGAAAGCAATTAATGGGGACGCGAGCCGCACCTCTTCGATCGATGTCGGGGCATGTTTTCGGATGCGAGCAGCGCTGGTCCGGATGAGATCGGTTACGAGCGTGTCGATCATGCGCCGTACCGTTTCATTGATGAGGCGCCGACCCGTCAGGCGCGGGTACTGGCGCAGCACAAGGGCCTGGTGGCGCGCAAATATCCTGATGCCAGAAATATGCTCGAGACTGAGCAGGCCGGAGCGCAGCCCGTCGTCGATGTCATGGTTGTTGTAGGCGATTTCATCGGAAAGATTCGCGATTTGCGCCTCGAGTGACGGCTGGCGGCGCTTGAGGAAACGCTCTCCAAGCTCGCCGAGGGCACGAGCGTTCTGCCTCGAGCAATGCTTCAGAATGCCCTCGCGCGTTTCGAAGGTGAGGTTCAAGCCATCGAACGCTGCATAACGCTGCTCGAGCAGATCCACGACCCGCAGGCTCTGCAGATTGTGCTCGAAGCCGCCATGGCGCCTCATGCAGGCATGTAGCGCGTCCTGGCCCGTGTGCCCGAAGGGGGTGTGGCCAAGATCGTGGGCAAGGGCGATCGCCTCGGTGAGGTCCTCATCAAGGCGCAGGCTGCGCGCGACTGAGCGCGCAATCTGGGCAACTTCGAGACTATGCGTGAGGCGCGTTCGGAAATGGTCGCCTTCGTGATTGACAAAAACCTGAGTCTTGTATTCCAGGCGCCGGAACGCCGTTGAATGAATAATCCGGTCGCGGTCACGCTGATATTCGCTGCGGCCGCGGGGCGGCGCCTCGCGGTGCAGTCGCCCACGCGATTTCTCGGGGCGCGCAGCGTAGGGCGCGATAGCCGGATTACGCATGCACCGGCGGGCCTCCGAGCACGTCAGCAAGGGCGGCCCGACCGACATCCTCTGATACGAACGCCTCCCCTATCTGTCGCAACAGTATGAAGCGGTTGCGTCCGCCCCTGACTTTCTTGTCGTGGCCCATCAATTCGAGGTAGCGTTCAACGCCCAGTTCGGGCGCATCGATCGGAAGGCCGGCGGCGGACAGGAGCCGGCACGTGCGTGAGACTTCGTCCGCGCCTATCAACCCGAGCTTTTGTGAGAGCCTGGCCGCCAGCACCATCCCCGCGGCGACGGCCTCCCCGTGCAGCCATGCGCCGAACCCTAGGCCCGCTTCAATTGCATGCCCGAAAGTGTGGCCGAAATTGAGTAGCGCACGCAGCCCTTCCTCGCGCTCGTCCAGCGCCACGATTTCCGCCTTGGTCGAACAAGAGCGCTCGATTGCGTAAGCAAGCGCTTCGGGTTCCCGCCGCACGAGACGTTGAATATTGCTCTCCAACCAGTTGAAGAACGCTGGGTCGCGAATCAGGCCGTATTTGATGACCTCGGCCAAGCCGGCTGACAGCTCGCGTGCCGGCAAAGTGGCGAGTGTATCGGTATCGGCGATGACCGCCAGCGGCTGGTAGAACGCCCCGATCATGTTTTTTCCGAGCGGGTGATTGATCGCGGTCTTTCCTCCAACTGACGAGTCCACCTGCGCGAGCAGGGTCGTGGGGACCTGGAGGAAAGGGGCCCCGCGCTGATAAACAGCCGCGGCGAATCCTGTCAAATCGCCGATGACTCCGCCGCCGAGCGCTACCAGGGTTGTGCCGCGCTCGCAGCGGTTATCCAATAGAGCGTCGAATATTTGATTTAGCGTGTCCCAGTTCTTGTAGGCTTCGCCGTCCGGCAAGGTGATCGGCACGGCGTCCACGCCTTGCGCGTCAAGCGCCCTTCGCAGTCGGGCGAGGTAGAGCGGGGCCACGGTCGTATTGGTTACGATTGCCACCTTATTCTGCGGCAATCGTGAAGCGATCAGCTCGGCGCGCTCGAGCAAACCCGCCCCGATATGAATAGGATAGCTGCGTTCTCCAAGGGCGACGGTGAGAGTTTCCATCTTAGGCATAATCCCGAAAAGCCAGCCGGCGCGTACAGGGCTTTCCTAACGCTCCCCAGCTTGTTCCTTGAACTCCTCGATCCTGTGCTGAAGCTTGTTCGCGAGGGCCCCGACACTCTGGCTGCCGGTGTCGACGATGATATCAGCGATCTCGAGATACAGTGGGTCGCGTTCCGCGAACAACTGCTCAAACCGCGCCATCCGGTCTTCCGTCTTGAGCAGGGGACGATGCCTGTCGTGGCGCGTGCGGCGCCACAAATCGACGGGCGCCGCGCGCAAATACACGACAATACCTCTGTCGGCCAGAAGCTTGCGGTTGGCGACGGAGAGAACCGCACCCCCGCCCGTTGCGATCAGCACGTTCTTGCGGTTGGCCAGCTCGACGAGCATCTTCGACTCGCGCGCCCGGAAACCGCTTTCACCCTCGATTTCAAATATGACCGCAATTTTTACGCCCGTCGCCTCTTCGATCTCGTGGTCGCAGTCGTAGAAATCCTTTCCCAGCCGCTGGGCAAGGAGCTTGCCGACCGAGGTCTTACCCGCACCCATCAAGCCCACCAGGAAAATGTTTTCCGGAATGTGGTCGCTTGCCCGCGCTGGCCTGCTGGTGTATCCCATTGCTGGATTCTAACGGAATGCAGTCGGGCCTCGCCCTGACCGGGGAACACAAAAAAGGCGGCCCGCAGGCCGCCTTTTTGCCTAGATCATCTGCCTACTGGCGCAGACTTACGTTGTCCTTGATAACCTTCGGCGTGATGAAAATAAGCAGCTCCGTCCGATCATCCTGTTTGAGGTTCTGCTTGAACAGGAAACCGACGTAGGGCAGGTCACCCAGCACGGGGACCTTGTTCGTGGTATTGCGCTCTTCCTGCGTGTAGATGCCCCCGATGACGACCGTGCCGCCATTCGATACCAGCACCTCCGTGGTGATCTGTTTGGTGTCGATTGATGGTCCGGAAAGGGTGGTTTGCCCCACGCTGTCCTTGTGGACGTTGACGTTCATGATCACGTTGTCGTCCGGCGTAATTTGCGGCTTCACCTTGAGGGAAAGCGTCGCTTTCTTGAACGAGACGCTCGTGGCGCCGCTGGAGGTGGCCTGCTGGTACGGGATCTCCGTGCCTTGCTCGATCACTGCCTCCACCTGATCTGCGGTGATGACGCGTGGGCTGGAGATGATCTTGCCCTTTCCATCAGCCTGCAGCGCAGTCAGCTCGAGATTGAGAAATTTCGTCCCCGCGTCATTGAACAGCAGCAGCGAGAACGCGCCCGCCGGATTACCGCCGATGTTTGGCGCCGGCAAGTTCACAGACAGGGAATCCGTGGGCCAGACGGGCTCGGTTGCGGACTGCCCAGTGTGGAAACCGGTGTCATTAAGGCTGCCTCCCACCGTGCCGCGCAACACGTCATTTCCAGTCGTGAGCTTGCCGCCGCGGCCGGTCTGGTCGTGATATCCAAGCCGCACACCGAGGTTACGGGCGAAATTATCGGTGGCCTCAACGATACGGGACTCAATCATGACCTGGCGCACCGGGATATCGACGCGCTGGATCAGCATGCGCACCTCTTCGAGCTTCGTGGGCGTGTCCTGCACGAAGACGGTGTTGGTCCTGGGATCAATGACGGCGCTGCCGCGCTTGGAGAGAATACGCTGCTTGTCGTCGGTGAGAAGCGTGCGGAAAGCCTCCGCCTTCTGGTAGTTCAACTGGAAGATCTCAGTGCGGGTCGGCTCCAGATCCTGAATCTGCTGTTTGGCCTCCAGGGCGAGCTTCTCCCGGGTAGCGAGCTCGTCACGCGGTGCGATCCAGACCACGTTGCCGGTCTTGCGCATGTCGAGCCCCTTGCTCTGAAGGATGATGTCCAGCGCCTGATCCCATGGCACATCCTTCAGTCTCAGCGTGAGGTTGCCCGTCACGGTGTCGCTGGTAATGATATTGAGACCGGTAAAATCCGCGATGACCTGCAGAACCGCGCGCACTTCAACGTTTTGGAAATTGAGGGAAAGCTTTTCACCGGTGAAGCCGGGGCGCACCAGGCGGTTCGGGTCCTCGATGACGCGCTTCACTTCAACGATGAAGCGGGTATCGGTCTGGTAGGCCGTATGCTCCCAATTACCGCTCGGCTCGATCACGATCCGCGTGTTGTTGCCCTGGGCGAATGCGTCGACCCGTTCCACCGGCGTGCCGAAGTCCGCAACGTCCATGCGGCGCTCGAGATTCTTGGGCAGCGCCGTATTGAAGAAATCAATGACGATTGCGCGTCCTTGCTGCTTGAGGTCTATGCCAACAGTGTTGTCGGATAGGTCGATGACGATGCGACCCTCTCCGGAGCGGCCGCGCCGGAAATCAACGTCGCGGAGCGCGTGGCGCACGTCCGAAGGCCTTGCTTCCGCGAAGTGTGTCGTCACTTCGGTGGGGGCTGCGACCGAAGCCGCGCCCTGCAGAGTAATGAGCAGGGCCTGGCCCTCGATCTGGGTGTCGTAGCCCTGCGCGCGGTTGAGGTTCAGTACCAACCGGGTGCGATTGCCTGCCTGGATGACATTGATGCTGCGCAAATCGCCCTCACCCACTTCCTGGCTCGTGCGACCCATTGCGCTGTTCGTATCGAGGAAATCAAACGCGATGCGGGGCGGATTATTGATCGTAAAGCCGACCG
This sequence comes from Betaproteobacteria bacterium SG8_41, assembly GCA_001303585.1. GTDB lineage: Bacteria > Pseudomonadota > Gammaproteobacteria > Burkholderiales > SG8-41 > SG8-41. The sequence continues at coordinate 6,185 of LJTT01000017.1, read as the reverse complement.
GAGGATTCGCGGGCGCCTCTTTCAGCGCGACCTTGACCAGCAACTTGCCGCCGGGTTGGGGCGACACGTTTATGCCCTGGATCGTGTTTGACTGGGCATAAGCGGCCCCGCTCGCGGCAACCAAAAATACGGTCGCCAGCACGACGCGCAAGACCGGGAAGATGAAACGGGTAGCGAAACTCATTTTTCTTGCCTCCGATTAATCCTGCAGCAGCATGGTGCGCTCTTCTTCTTTCCATGCACCGCTGCTGTCTTGAACGAGTTCCTTCAACTTGATGGCGGATTCGGATATGTCGGTGATTCGGCCGAAGTTCTGTCCCATGAAATTGCCGGACGACACCCGGAAGAGGTTATTGTCCGGGGTCTTGACCAGAGCATGGAACTGCTTCTTCTGTTCCAGGGTGCCAACCATCTTCAGGTTCTCGAGTGGATACGCCTCGAGCGGCTCCTTGCGGCGGTTCGGATCGGGAGGCTTAATGCCGCCGGCTACCGTTATGCCCTTAGGCGGCTCGATCTTCCGTGGTACGAACGGATCCAGAAGTTCGAACGCATTGTAGGTAAAAGCCTCATAGGGCTTCACTTCCGGGAGGGGCGGAATGCGGCCGCGCGGCAGATTTTCGGAATCCTTGACGAACTGCCTCAGGTCCGAGTGCTGCTCTCCGCCGCACGCTGCGAGCGTGAGGAGCGAGAGCGCGATGGCGATGGCTCTGAAGTTCATCTTCTCTTCCTGGCTTTCTTGGCCGCGGCCTGTCTCTGCTGTGCGAGCTCTTCTTCGTCAAGATAGCGGAATGTTTTTGCCGTGGCATCGAGCACAAGGGTGTCGCCGCCCTTGCCCTCCTTACCCGCACCGCCTTTTCCCGCGGAAAGCGCGATATCGTTCAGCGTCACGATGCGAGGCAGCTTACCGATATCGCTCGCGAAGGCGCCGATGTCGTGATAGGTGCCAGTGAGCTTTATGGTGATCGGCAACTCCGCGTAGAAGTCGCGTTGAATTTCGGCGGCAGCCGGCTTGAAAAGCTCGAATTGCAGTCCGCGACCCAGTCCAGCCTGGTTGATATCGGTGAGGAGGGCGTCCATTTCGGACTTCCCTGGCAATTGCTTGAGTAGCGCGCCGAACTGCTTCTCGATGTCTTCCAATTGCTTGCGATAGGCAGGCAGGTTGATGGCACGCTTTTTCTTCTCGAGAAACGTCGTGCGCAGCTGATCTTCCTTCAGCTTCTCGGCGTTGATCTGCTCTATCTGGTGTTGCCAGTCGAACCAGTAGCTCGCGAATATGATCAAGAGCAGCAAGAGCAGCAGCGCGCCAAGCTTGGGCCCGATGGGCCAGCTGCCGATTTTCTTGGGGTCAAGCCGTCTGAGGTCGTCTAGTGTCATGGCTATCGCTCGTTAGCCCTTGGCCGGACGCCCGCGCGGCCTCTTGGGCGAATCTTCTTCGGCTTTGGCGCGCATGATGTTGATGTTCATCGTGAACTCGTTGATCCGCTGGCCACTGAGCTGTACGGCCTTGATCTCGATGAGACCCGGACTCTCAAGATGGTTCGAGGACTCCAAATTGCGCATCAACGTCGATACCCGCGCCTGCGATTGCGTATAGCCCGAAATAGTGACGACGTTGCCTTTTTGCTTGATGCCTTTAAGGTAAATGCCGTCGGGCAGCTGCCTGACGAGCTGGTCGAGCAAGTGCACTACCTCCGCTCGATTGCTCTGCAACGTCTCAACTACTTTCTTACGCGCCAGCAGCGCCGCAGTTTGCTCTTGGAGCTTTTTGATCTCTGCGATCTGTTTGTCGAGCTTGACGATCTCTTGCTCGAGGTAGGCATTCCTGCTTTGCTGCTCTTGCAAGCGGTCGCTCAGGTACGTATGCACGGAAAACCACGAGGCCGCCCCAATGATGGCTACGAACGCAAGCAGAATGAAGAACTGCTGCTGCTGCTGTTTACGCCGAGCCTCGCGGTGCGGCAGTAGGTTCACGCGGATCATCAGTCGAACCTCCGCATGGCAAGTCCACACGCCACCATTAAGGATGGCGCGTCCTGGGTCAGATTGCGGGGCCTGATCCTCGACGAAAGAGCCATATTCGCAAAGGGGTTCCCGATGATGGTATTGACCTGAACCCGCTTGCCCACCGCCTCATCGGCCCCTGGGATTGCAGCGCTGCCGCCCGAGAGCACCACGTGGTGGACCTGGTTGTGCTGGGTTGAGGTGAAGAAGAACTGCAACGCGCGCGCAATTTCGAGGCCCATCATGTCAAGAAAGGGGTGCAGGACCTCGGACTCGTAATTTTCCGGCAGCCCACCGGCACGTTTGGCGGCCTCCGCCTCTTCAAGCGACAACCCGAACCGATTTTGTATTTCTTGGGTCAGCTGGTTGCCGCCGAAGGCCTGCTCGCGCGTGTAGACTGATTGATCGTTGCGCAGAATGTTGATCGCCGTCACGGAGGCCCCTACGTCCACGATCGCGATGTTCTGGTCCTTGCCTTTCTCGGGGAACTGATCCTCGATCAATTCGAACGCGCTCTGCGAGGCGAAGAGATCCACATCCATGACCACCGCTTTCAATCCCGCCACCTCGGCCGCTGCAACCCGATCCTCGATCTTCTCCTTGCGCGAGGCCGCAATCAATACCTCGATGTCCTCCGGGCTGTTCGGCGCGGGGCCGAGCACCTGCCAATCGAGATTAACTTCATCCAGAGAAAACGGGATGTACTGATTTGCCTCGGTTTCCACTTGCAGTCCGAGATCGTCTTCGGTCTGGCCCGCGGGCACGAGTATCTTCTTGCTGATCACTGCCGCGCTGGGCAGGGCGAGAGCGAGGTTCTTGATGCCGCTACCCAGACGCTTGTGGCAGCGTTTTAGGGCGTCGCTTACGGCATCAAGGTTGTTGATGTTGCCTTCGACGACCGAGTCCTTGGGCAGCGGCTCGATGGCATAACGTTCGACGCGATACATACCGCGTCCCGACTCCGAAATCTCCACCATCTTCACAGCGGAGGAGCTGATGTCGGCACCAATGAGCGGGGGCGTCTTGGTCTTGAAGAGGCCCTCGAGCGCGTCAAGGCTGAAACCGAATTTTCCTTTTATCATAGGTCAATGGGCCGACAATCCGACAGTTTACTTTAAAGCGTAGCAACAACTATGTTGGGTGTAAAGCGTTTTCTAGTCGTTTCTTTTGTGCGGAACCATGCCTATAATCCGCTGACCGAACATAGCTTAACCCGCAACGCGTTTTGGTGCTGTGTTGATGGTCACAATCTTAACGTCGTAGCACATCTACTTCAGTTACTTGTTGTAAAAACACAACATTATTCTGTAACAACCTGAATTGATGTCATTTCGTTGGCTGGCATACCCCTTTGTTTTGCTCCTGGCGGGTGCGCTCGCTGGTGTAATGATCGTCGCGTTCGCAGCGGCACTGGTTTATCCGACGCTGCCGTCATTGGATGTGCTAACGAATTATCAGCCGAAGGTTCCGCTCCGAGTTTACAGCGCTGACGGCAAATTGATTGGAGAGTTTGGCGAGGAGCGCCGAGCAGTCGTCAACATCGATCACGTGCCCAAGCCGCTGATCGGCGCGATCCTGGCCGCCGAGGATGAGCGCTTCTACCAGCATCGCGGCGTTGACTATATCGGTGTTGCACGGGCGGCCATTTCGAACTTTATATCTGGCGGTGTCCGTCAAGGGGCGTCGACGATTACGATGCAGGTGGCGCGCAACTTCTTCCTGACGAAGGAGCGAACGCTTACCCGAAAGTTCAACGAAGTGCTGCTCGCGTTCAAGATCGAAGCGAACCTTTCGAAGGATCAGATTCTCGCGCTCTACGTCAATCAGATCTATCTCGGGCACCGAGCCTACGGCTTTGCCGCGGCGGCGCAGACTTACTTCGGCAAGAGCCTGAAGGAACTCGATCTAGCAGAGTCGGCGATGCTTGCCGGGCTGCCCAAAGCGCCCTCGCGCTATAACCCGATTGCCAATCCCAAGCGCGCGAAACTGCGACAGCAGTACGTGCTCAGGCGCATGCGCGAGCTCAGGCTGATCTCGGATGAACAGTTTTCCGCCGCTGATCGGGAGGAGCTGACGGTCAAGATAAGGAAGGAGTCCACGGAATTTGCCGTTCACGCAGAACATCTCGCCGAGATGGTTCGACAGCTGCTTTATGAGCGTTACCGTGAGGAGGCTTACGCGCGGGGAATTCGGGTTTATACGACGCTTCTGACCTCACACCAGGAAGCGGCTTATAAAGCGGTGCGTCGCGGCGTGCAAGATTACGACCGGCGCCACGGCTATCGCGGACCGGAAGGTTACGTGAACCTCCCGGTGAAGCTCAATGAAGAGATTCTGGAAGATAGCCTGCATGACGTATACGAAAGCGATGACATTTCACCGGCCATCGTAGTCGAGGCCACTACCAAGCGGGTTCGGGCCTATCGCAAGGGTGGCGAGTGGATCAACATCGGCGCAGACGGGCTTCGATTCGCCGCGCGTCGGCTGGGCTCAAAAGTAAGTGCCAACCAACGCATTCGGCGTGGCGCAATTATCCGCGTGCAACAACACGCGAAGGGACGCTGGCATATTACGCAGCTACCGCTTGTCGAGGCGGCCCTGGTTTCGATGGACCCACGCGATGGCGCAGTTCGTGCTCTCGTCGGGGGATTCGACTTCGGTCGGAACCAATACAACCGTATCGTTCAGGCACTCAGACAGCCTGGCTCGAGCTTCAAACCGATCGTATATTCCGCCGCACTTGAGAAAGGATTTACACCGGCGACGATCATAAATGATGCGCCGCTCATGTTCACCGCCGCTCAGACCGGGTCCGAGCCTTGGGAACCGAATAATTTCGATGGCAAATTCGAAGGGCCTTTGCGCATGCGCATGGCGCTCGTCAAATCCAAGAATCTGGTATCGGTCCGAATCCTGCAGGCGATCTCTCCACGATATGTTCAGGATTATGCCGCGCGTTTCGGTTTTGATCCCAAGCTGCATCCACCGTATCTCACCATGGCGCTGGGCGCCGGTAATGTGACGCCGATGCAGATGGTTAGCGCCTATGCGGTATTCGCGAATGGCGGATACCGGGTGGCGCCGTACTTAATTGAACGCATTGAGGATGCGCAAGGCAACGTGCTGCTCCAAGCGAGGCCTTCGGCTGCCGGCACAGGGGCCGAGCGGGTGATAGACGCGCGCAACGCATTCCTCATGACCAGCATGATGCGAGATGTCGTGCGCATGGGCACGGCGGCGCGAGCGATGAAGCTGAAACGCACCGACCTCGCGGGCAAGACCGGCACCACCAATGAATTCGTAGACGCGTGGTTCTGCGGTTTCAACCCTGGATTAGTGGCGGTTGCGTGGATTGGCTTCGACACGCCGAAAACGCTGGGCCGTAACGAAACTGGAGCCCAGGCGGCGTTGCCCATTTGGATGGATTACATGGGAACAGCCTTGAAGGATGTGCCGGAGCAGCCGCTCGTGCCACCAGAAGGGATTGTCGCGCTAAATGTTGACCCCGTAACCGGGCTGCGAGTCGCTGAAGGCGAGGGCGCGCTGGACTACTTCTATCAGGAGTTTCTCCCGCCCGAGCACGAAACGCTTGTCGGCGGCGTTGTCGGGGGAGACCGTCCACCCGAGGACGCGCGCAACCAGCTCTTTTAGGCGCCATGGCACGGGATTACGGCCGACACGAGGTCCGCGGCCGCATCGCACACCTCGCGGCGCGGCTGATGGCGGAGGACGGCATAGAAGATTACGCGCTGGCCAAGCGCAAGGCCGCGCGTCAAGCGGGTACGCCTGACGCGCGTGTGCTGCCCACCAACGAGGAAATCGACGCCGCGCTCAAGCTTTATCGGCAGATTTATCAGCCTGACACGCACCGCGAGCGATTGCGAGCTCTGCGGAAAACAGCGGTGCGGGCAATGCGGGAAATGATCCAATTCAATCCGTATCTCACCGGTTCCGTCCTGAATGGCAACGCCGGCAAGTACGCGGATATCAATCTTCAGCTCTTTACCGATAACGCGAAGGCGGTGGAGCTTTTTTTCATCGACCGCGGCATTATCTATCGAGCGGCGCAGGGCCGGCTTTATTCAGGCGAAGAGTCGCGGACGGTGCCGGTGTTCACGCTCAGCGACGATGGCGTCGAAATCGAGATCACGGTACTGTCGCCGCGAGACCTGCGGCTACCCCTC
>LJTT01000016.1 GCA_001303585.1 Betaproteobacteria bacterium SG8_41 | reverse complement strand
GCCTGGGTGCGCGGGCTCAAGACCACCTACTACCTGAGGACGCTTGGCGCGACATCTGCAGAAAAATCGACGGTCACCACCGGGCATTTGAACGCCGTGCCGGCCGACGGGGGGCTGCCGGCAACGGACGCGAAGTTCTGCTCGATCGACAATCCTGACTGCGAGTCCTGTCAATAAAGGAGACGACTCACTCACGAACAACCGGGTCTACAGGAAAGCTTCATCGGCGCCAGTAGCCGCATCACCCATGACAGCCATAAAGACGCGGTGGCCGCGCCGGAAAGTGTCCACCCAGAACAGCCATAAAGGAGACTGAAGATGTTGCAGTTCGAGGAGCAGCAGCCGACTGGAGCCGATGCCGGCCTGGCGGTGGGCCCGGCAACGGCGCGGAATCAGGAAGACGCGGCCGAGCTTCGGCGGGTCAATATCGCCGACAAGCGTGTCATCAACGGGCGGACCGACGTCAATCAGCTCGTGCCGTTCAAGTACAAATGGGCCTGGGAGAAATACCTCTCGGCGTGTGCCAACCACTGGATGCCGCAAGAGATCCAGATGAGCCGGGACATCGCGCTGTGGAAGGATCCCCACGGGCTCACCGACGACGAACGCCGAATCGTCAAACGCAATCTCGGTTTCTTCGTGACGGCGGATTCCCTGGCAGCCAACAATATCGTGCTGGGTACCTATCGCCATATCACCGCGCCCGAGTGCCGGCAGTACCTGCTGCGTCAGGCATTCGAGGAGGCGATCCATACCCACGCTTACCAATATATCGTCGAGAGCCTGCAGCTCGACGAGGGCGAGGTGTTCAACGCCTACCACGAGATTCCGTCGATCCGTGACAAGGACGAGTTCCTGATCCCGTTCATCAACACGCTGACCGATCCGTCGTTCCAAACCGGCACGCCCGAGAACGACCAGAAGCTCCTGCGCAGCCTCATCGTTTTTGCCTGCATGATGGAAGGGCTCTTCTTCTATGTTGGCTTCGCGCAGATCCTCTCTCTCGGGCGCCAGAACAAGATGACCGGCTCGGCGGAGCAGTACCAGTACATCCTGCGCGACGAGTCCATGCACTGCAATTTCGGCATTGATCTCATCAACCAGATCAAGCTGGAGAACCCGCATCTCTGGACGTCGGAATTCCGTGAGGAGGTGCGCGGGTTGTTCCGCAAGGCGGTGGAGCTGGAGTACCGCTACGCGGAGGACACCATGCCGCGGGGCGTGCTCGGGCTGAACGCGTCGATTTTCAAGGAATACCTGCGTTACATCGCGAACCGCCGCTGTCAGCAGATCGGTCTCGACGTCCTGTTCGAGGGCGCAACCAATCCGTTTCCCTGGATGGCCGAGATGATCGACCTGAAAAAGGAACGCAACTTCTTCGAGACGCGTGTCATCGAGTACCAGACCGGCGGCGCGCTGACTTGGGACTAGAACGGGATTGTTGGGGAAACACGGGTTTTTAACGAGCAAGGGAGGCGCCATCTCTTGGGTTCCAGCCTGCTGAACCGACGTTACCGCAGCCGCAGAGGAAGCATGAATCACACCATTACCGAATGTCGCGCCGAGGGCAACTACACGCTTTGGCTCCGTTTTGACGACGGGCTGGAGGGGCGCGTCTATCTCGGTGACCTGGTATCGACGATGTCGTATAGCGCGATTTCGGACGAGGCAACCTTTAGCCGGGTGGCAATCGATCCAGTGTCGAACGCCGTGACCTGGGGAGGTGGAATCAATCTGGATCCGGAGCTTTTGTATCGCGATCTGGCGACGAAATCCCAAGCGGCCTTGCACTAGGGCGGGTCGTGAAGGGGCCGCTGGCGCGCGTGTCGCGGACTCGGCGCGTGCGGCGGCACGCGGTTCCCGTTCTGACGGTCCGCGCGTCGCTTGGGCAATGTGAAAGGAGGCTCGAATGGCGAAGGCGAAGAAGAAATCGGGCAAGAGGAAACTGAAGAAAAGAAAACCGGCAAGAAAGCGCCCGGTGAAGCGCAGAGCAAAAACAAGCGCGGCGAAGCGCAAGAAGGCGGTGCGGCGCAAGAAGGTTGGGCCCCGCAAGAAGGCGGTACGGCGCCAGAAACCGGCGCGACGCAAGATGGCAGCAGCGCCCGCGGCCCCGCGGCCGGTGGCGGTTCCGGGTGCCTGGCCTTTCCCGATGGGCAGCCGGCCTTAGCACGATGGCAGCGGTTCGCGCGGAACGTGCCCGTCAGATGGCGGCGGTTCCGCCAGGCAGCGTTTTCCCATGACCGCGGTGCGGCGCTTTCCTCCTCCGGCGCGCGCACCGCGGTTCTTTTAAGCCCTTTTGCCAAGTAAGACGCGCGCACCCCTGCGCGCAGGGCGCAAACCTCCTAGAATCTAGATCCCGGCAGGCGTGGTGAGCTGGACGGGCAAAAGGAGGTTTTGATCATGAATCCAAGATGGATACGGCCCTGGTTGCTGATCGTCGCCATGTTGCTTGCTGCATCGAGCCAGGCGGCTCAAACGGGCGTAGTGGTGCGCTCGGTAAAGGGGGACTTCGCCGAGGTCAAGGAGCGCGTGCTATTTGCCGTCGAGGGTCGCGGTCTCGTGGTCAATTACACGGCGCACATCGGCGCCATGCTCGAGCGCACCGGCAAGGATATCGGACGTTCGCGCGTCATCTACCGTGACGCCCAGTTGCTGGAGTTCTGCAGTGCCGCGGTTTCGCGGGCCACGATGGAGGCGGATCCACGCAACATCGTGTTCTGCCCGTACTCGATCGCGGTCTATACGTTGCCCACCGAAGCTGGCAAGGTCTACATCGCTTACCGAAAACCTCCCGCGGCCGGATCCGACCAATCGGCGCAGGCGTTGCGTGCGGTGGGAAAGCTGCTCGACGATATCGCGGACGAAGCCCTCAAATGACGTGACTACGTGACTAGATGACTAAGCGGTTCGAAACCATGCGTGCTTCCCGCCGATTGCTTGTGCGCGTATTTGCCCATTGTCGCCTAGTTATTTAGTCACCTAGTCACGGCGCTAGGCATGGAGCGAAAACGCATCAACGCCTCGACCATCCGCTCGGTGGGCTACGACCCGAGTGGCCGGCTTCTCGAGATTGAATTCACGAACGGCTCGATCATCCAGTATTGCGGCGTCTCGCCGGAGGTGCACCGCCGCTTCATGAGCGCCCCTTCGCCGGGCAGCTTTTTCCAGGACCAGATCGACGAGAATTTCTCCAGCCGGCGAATTCGCTAGGCAACGCCGTATCTAGCCCCGCCCCCAGAGGCCCGAAACGGCGTCAACCGCGGTGTCGACATCGGCTGTCGTGATGTGCCGGTGGGTGACAAAACGCAGCGTGTAGGTGCCGGCCGGCGCGACCAGCACGTCTTTTGCCTGTAGGTCCGTTGACCACTGCGTAGCGCGTCGTCCGCTCTTCGACACGTCAACGCGCACCAGATTGGTCTCGACGTCGCGAGGGTCGCACAAGCTCGGGTCGATGCGCCGGAGGCCCTCCGCGAAACGCTTCGCCGCGCGATGGTCCTCGGCAAGGCGGTCCACCATGGTCTCGAGCGCAACGATGCCCGCCGCCGCGAGCGGCCCTGCCTGTCGCATGTTGCCACCGACCATGCGGCGATATGCGCGGGCGCGCTCGATGAATTCGCGGGTGCCGCAGAGGATCGAGCCCACCGGCGCCGACAGCCCCTTTGAGACACAAAAGCACGTCGAGTCGGCGTGTCGCGCGATATCGGTGGTGCGCGCTCCGAGCGCTATGGCCGCGTTGAATAGCCGCGCGCCATCCAGGTGCACTGGTATGCCGTGTTCGCGGGCCAGGCCGGCAACTGCGCCCATGTGCGCAAGCTGCAGCACGGCGCCGCCGGCGCGGTTATGCGTGTTCTCCATCCAGATCAGCGCGGTGCCCATGTGGTAGCGGGTCGTCGGCCGGATGGACTCGCGCAGGGCATCAAGGTCCATCGCGCCGCGGTGTCCGGGAATGCCCCGGTAGAAGAGCCCGGCCACGCCAGCGATGCCGCCCAGCTCGGCGTTGAGCGTGTGCGAGCCGTCTTCCAGCAGCACTTCGCCGCCCCGACGGCCATGCGCGAGCATAGCGACGAGGTTCGTCATGGTGCCGCTTGGCATGAACACCCCAGCCTCCTTGCCGGTGCGCTCGGCCGCCATGGCCTCGAGCCTTTGCACGGTGGCGTCGCCTTCGCGGGAGTCGTCGCCGAATGTCGCCCTGTGCATCGATTCGAGCATGGCCTCGGTCGGGCGCGTGACAGTATCGCTTCGCAAATCGATCATGAGGGGATTCCGTAATGTGGAGGCGAAGAGATTACCGGTCGTTCAGAGCGGAATCAACGGTCGGACCGCAGGACAAAAAACGTGTGGCCTGCAGTCGATCGGCATGTGCATGTCTTTGGCTCAGAACTGGCGCGTAGGCCAGCGCGGCCGCGTCAACCGCACTCTTGCTTGCCAGCTGGCTGAACCGGGTGCGCGATAAAGCCGAAGCGCCTGGGCGCGGTGCCGGAGCGGAGCGGCTCGAACCCGACCGTGCGTTCCCGAAACTTGAGCCATAACGCAGGGCGTTGCCCGGCTTCGATGCGCTCCAGCAGATGATCGAGCGCGGCCTCATCGAGCGGATGTCCTTCAGCGTCGACGAACGACGGCAGGAGCCGTTCGAGATCGCTGTCATGGACGGTGCCGACGCCTTGCTCGGTTTCGAGCAGCACGACACCATTCTCGTCGAGCCAGGCGCCACTGACGGCCGTGACGGCCCTGCCGACGTGCGACTGAAGTTCAAGCGCGGTGCCCTCCGGATTCAGAACGCGGTAGACAAGAGGCGCGTACTCGAGCGTCACGAAGACACGTTGCGGGCCATTTTGAAAGAACCAGCGGCCCTGCTCGTCATGCGTATAGTTGCGGGCAATGAAGGCGATGACGCCGGGGTTCGTGATCCGGTCGCCCTTGATCAGCCAGTGTCCGCGCCGGTCGAGCTCGAGCCAGCCGTAGACGGCGGGTACATCCGGCCACTTTGCCATACCGCGAAGGACCATTTCATCCATCGCGCCACTTTAGCAGAGCCTCCAGCGGCAGATCGGAAGGATGCTAGCGAACGGACACCTCGGCGGCATGCCCGTCGGCGAGCCTGAAACGCCAGGTGCGCGGGGCGCCGGGCGCGAGCCCGCTCGCCAGGGGCGCGCCGAGCGGCACACGGGCCAGCTCGGCAAGGCGGCCGTCACGCAACGCGAGCACGGCGAGATGGTCGCGTTCCTGGTCGGGCACAAGAAGGGCGTCGGCGTGTCCAAGCCGGAATACCTGTCCCAGCCCGAGCTCCGTGCTGCCCAACGCGTGCGTCGAGTAATGGCCGCGCTTGGCTACGAGGGCGAGCGTCGCGCCGTCCACCCGGTAGATCTTGACGACGCCGCCAATATGCGGCGTTTGCACGACGGCGATCTCGAGCCTGCCGTCGCCATTGAAATCCCCAAACCCGATCGGATTGAGCCAACGGTTTGCCATGCCGATGGCCCCGCCTGCCGCCTTGCGGACGAGACGGCCGTTCGCCTCACCCCACACCGTAATCATGGCGCCGGTGGAGTGGCAGCTCTGGACGACGACCACTTCGTCGCGGCCATCGGCATCGAGGTCGACGAGACGGGGAACGAGGTCCTCGAAGACGCAGTCATCCGACAGCCTGGCAACGAGCGTACGGCCGCTTTGCATCTGCGCGCGCAGCTCGCCAGCTTCCAGGTCGTCGCCGAGTACCGCGTGCCCGTAGCGCCGGGTTGGCGCGGCCAGCCACGCCCGGGCGAGGTCGCGCGTGCCATGGGCGACCCGGCTATGCGGAAGCTGATCGGGCATCACGGGCGCAGCGACCACGGGTGGATCGAAAACGGCCACCTTGCGCACCTCGAGTTCCACCGCGGCGGCGGGACGTTGCCCGGTTATGACCGCGCCAAGGAGGGCGATGGCAGCAATTTGCGCCGGCGTGAGCCGCGCAAACGAGGCGGTCAACATAAATGCGGGCCGTAACCCCCGCAGCCCGGCGCTAATCCTCTTCCGCGTGGACGGCTGTCTTGGCGTGTTGCGTGGACAGGTCTTTCTGCAGGTTCGGGGGCACCGGGTCGTAATGCGAGAACTCGATGGAGAAGGATCCCTGGCCCGCGGTGACTGATTTCAACCGTGCCTGGTAGTTGTTGAGCTCGGCGAGCGGCACGCGGCCCTTGATGAGCAGCATGCCCGGCCCGAGCGCGTCGGTGCCGCTCAGCTGGCCGCGCTTGGACGAGATGTCGCCGGCGATATCGCCCATGTTGCCTTCCGGCGCCGCGACTTCTATGTTCACGATCGGCTCGAGAATGATCGGGCGCGCCTTGCCGATCGCGTCCATGAACGCGCGCTTGCCGGCCGCGATGAAGGCCACTTCCTTCGAGTCCACGGGGTGGTGCTTGCCGTCGTACACCGTCACGCGCACGTCGTGCACCGGATAGCCCGCGACCGGTCCGGACTCGAGCACCTGGCGCACGCCTTTCTCGACCGCCGGTATGAATTGGTTTGGAATCACGCCCCCTTTGCTTTCGTCCCGGAACTCGAAACCGGCGCCGCGCCTCAGCGGCTCGACGCGCAAAAATACTTCGCCGAACTGGCCCGCGCCCCCCGTCTGCTTCTTGTGCCGATGATGACCTTCGGCCCTTGCGGTGATCGTCTCGCGGTAAGGGATGCGCGGGGGCTTGGTCGCGACCTCAACGTGATGCTGGCCAGCCATACGATCGAGTATGTAGCGCATGTGCAGGTCGCCAAGCCCGCTGATGATGGTCTGGTTCACCGTAGCATTGTGCTCGACCTTGAACGTCGGATCCTCGGCTGCGAGCTTGTGCAAGGCGTCGGAAATCTTCTGCTCGTCGCCGCGGCGCTTGGGTTCGATCGCGACGCTGTGCATCGGCAGGGGAAACTCCAGCGGCACCAGGTGGATTTGGTCCTCGTCATGCGAGTCGTGCAGCACGGCGTCGAACTGAATTTCCTCCACCTTGGCGACGGCCCCGATGTCGCCGGGGACGAGCGCGTCGGTCTCGACCAGGTCCTTGCCCTGCACCAGATAGGCGTGCCCGACCTTGAATGCCTTCCGCCCTTCGCCAACGAAGAGCTGCGTGTCTTTGGTGATGGTGCCCTGGTGCACCCGGAACACGCCGACCTTGCCGATGAAAGGATCGATGACCACCTTGAAGACGTGAGCAATGACGTGCTTCTTCGGGTCGGGATCGGCCTGGATCGGCGTCGCCTGCTCGCCTTCTCCCTTGAGCAGCTGCGGCGAGTTGCCTTCTGTCGGATTGGGCATGAGTTTGACCAATACATCGAGCAACTCCGCAACGCCCGCACCATTGCGCGCCGACGTGAAGCATACCGGGATGAGATGTCCCTCTCGCAGCGCCTTCTCGAACGGCTCGTGCAGCTCGGTGGGCGCGATTTCCCCCTGCTCGAGGTATTTCGCCATTAACGCCTCGTCCACTTCGACGACCTGGTCGACGAGGGCGCTGTGGGATTCGGCCACGGACGAGAAATCGGATTCGCCGGCAGGGTTGAAAAAGCAGTCGACGACTCGCGTGCCACCGTCGGCTGGGAGGTTTATCGGCAAACACTCCTTGCCGAAGGCGGCCTGTATCTTTTCGAGCAGAGCGGGCAGATCGATGTTCTCCGCATCGATCTTGTTCACGATGATCATGCGGCAGAGGTTGCGCTTCGAAGCCCAGTGCATCATCCGGCTCGTGATCATCTCAACGCCGTTTTGGGCATTCACAACCATCGCCGCCGTTTCGACGGCGGGCAGAGCGCCGATCGCGCGCCCGATAAAATCGGGCAGACCCGGTGTGTCGACGAGGTGTACGCGCGTGCCGGCATGCTCGAGATGCACCACGGCAGCATTCAGCGAGTGCTGGTACTGCTTCTCGAGGGCGTCGGAATCACAGACGGTCGTGCCTTTCTCCACACTGCCCAGGGTATTGATTGCGCCGGCCTTGGCGAGCAACGCCTCTGTTAGCGTGGTCTTGCCGGCGCTGCCGTGCCCGACGAGTGCAATGGTGCGAATCGCTTCGGGGGAAAACTTGGACATTGAGCTCCTCCGCCCTCTTTAATGGAATCGATCGTGCAAGGCTCCGGGTGCGGGCCGCCGGCAACCTTGGGTGCAATTTCGGAAGCGGGCTGCGCCGCGTGGCAGCGCTGCAGCCGCCGTATCGGCGTCAACGCACCCCCCCGCCCGCTCCGTTTGGCCGGCGCGCGGCCTGACAGCGCATCCGCGTCGCGAGCTTCCCCGCCCTGACGGCCGATTTCGTCGATCTCCCCGCCGGCATCCGGCGCTTCTTTTGTGGCTGCAAAGCGCTGCGCGTAAGCCTGCAGGAAAGATTCGGTTGGGTGAGACCAGTATAGCGACGGCGCTGGGGGGGTTCAAGTTAACCCCATAGGCCCGATCGCCTCGTTTATAGCAAGAGCATCACCTGGATGCGTAACCCCAAGGAGAGCAACATGAACTGGAAAACAGTCGCGGCAGCGATGGTGTTATGGAGCCTCGCCGGAACGGCGGCCGCAGTCGGTCGTCTTGCGGATGTGTCGGTGTTCGATCGTGGCGCCGGTCGCCCGTTGCCGGTGTACACGCACGAGGGCCGCTTCTACGTCGTTGGCAGGCCCGGCAAAGAATATGAGATACGCGTTCGCAACCGCGTCAGCGCCGAGATACTTGCAGTGGTGTCGGTTGACGGCGTCAACGCGGTGAGTGGGGAGACGGCCAACTGGAACCAGACGGGCTACGTGCTCGCGCCATACCAGACGCTGGCGGTCAAGGGCTGGCGCAAGAGCTTGCAGCGGGTCGCCGCGTTCTACTTCACGGAGCATGCGAATTCTTACGCAGCTCGCACTGGGCGCCCGCAAAACGTCGGCGTAATCGGCGTGGCACTGTTTCGCAAGCGGGCGCAGCGCGACGCGCGCATCGACGAGCGCTCGCCGAAAGCCCCGCGCTGGAAGCCGTCGGACGAGAGTCCTTTCCCGGATGACGCGGATGCAGCACGCCAGGGCCCTGAGGAATGGAAGGGTTCGCGGGGGTCCGCTCCGTTCGGGGAAGCCAAGCGGGAATCGGGCGATGCCGCTGCGGGTGCACTGCCTGGGGCTGCGCCACAGGATGCGCAGCGCGCGCGGCGCCATGCGCCGGAATCATATGCGGCGGAGAATTCGTCCTCGCTCGGAACCGGTCACGGCCGCCGCCGTACCTCGCACGCACGCTACACCTCCTTCGAACGGGCGACTCATGACCCCGCGGAGGTTGTCGCGATCCATTACGACACGTACCGAAACCTGGTCAGACTGGGCGTGATCGGGACGCCGCGGATGGCGACGCCCTTTCCCGGGCAATTTGTCCCGGATCCGCGATGAGCGGCAAGCGGCGGGCCGATGCGCTGGACTGCGGTGAACAGTCCGCCCGTCGCCATCTGCCGCCAGGCCATTTCGGGTTGTCGGTCTGCGGATGCTGCCGCATACTCACAACCCGTCATGTCTTGGGACGCGGGTTCGAGCGATGAGGAGCTTATGCTCTGCTATCGCGACGGCGATGCCGCGGCGTTCGACGCCCTCTACGGGCGCCACCGCGGCGGCGTCTATCGGTACTTCCTGCGCCAGTGCCGCGATGCCGCGATCGCCGAGGAGCTGTTTCAGGACGTATGGATGAATCTCGTCCGCGCGCGCGCGTCCTATGCCATACAGGCGAAGTTCAGCACCTACCTCTACCGGCTGGCGCATAACCGGCTCGTCGATTACTACCGCCAGCGCCGGCTGCCCATGGTGAGCTACGGGGAAGAGGACTGCGATGTGCTTGACACCATACCGGACGAGCGCGAGCTGCCGGCGGATCTGGAACTCGATCTAAAGCAACAGGCAGCGCGCCTGATGTCGTTGATCGCCGAGCTCCCCGAGGCACAACGCGAGGCGTTCCTGATGCAGCAGGAGGGGGGACTCACGATCGAGGAGATTGCGAGTGCAACCGGCGTTACACGCGAGACGGCAAAGAGCCGCTTGCGCTATGCGCTAGCGAAACTGAGGCAGGGTATGGTCCCATGGCGCTGAACGAGCACAAAAGTGGCGGCGCGGAGCGCGATCCGCTGCTTGAGCGAGTCTATGCCGAGACGGGCCGTGAAGAGCCGCGGGCGGAGCTCGACCAGGCAATTCGCGCGGCGGCGCGGCGGGAAGTGCGGGCGCGCCCGCGAGCCCTGGGTGCGCGGCTGCGGACGTGGCGGCTGCCGATTTCGATCGCGGCCGTGGTCGTGCTCTCGGTAAGCCTCGTGACCCTGGTGCGTGAGGAGGCCGTCGATCGCCTGGAGGAGGGCTTCTCGCCACGCATGCCCGAGCCGGGAATCCCCGCTGCTCCGCCCTTCGGCGATGCCAAGCTTAAGGCCAGCGAGAGGGCTGGATCGCCGGTCCGCACGCCGGCTCCAGCGGCCCGAGCGTTGCCCGCGCCCGCTACAGAGCAAGCGCAACGCGCGAGACGGCGCGATGTGCCCGCGTCAATAGGCGGCAAGCGCGCTGAGCCATTCCACGCGGAAATCCGCGAACAGGGCGCTGACGCGGCGGAAGAGTCCGCATTGGAGCAACCGGCGCCGGCTGGTGAGGCAGCGCGGGAGGCGCCGCCGCAGGGTGCCGCGCGTGCCCCTGTTCCGAGCATGCAGTACGCGCCGGCCGAGAACGAGCAGGATTTGGCGGGGCCGCGAATGCTTAAGAAAAGTGAGCGCTCGCTAACGAACGGCAAGATTGCTACGTTGCTCCAAGAGCTCGATAAAGCGCCGCCACAAGCGTGGCTGGAGAAAATGGAGGCGCTGCGTCGCCAAGGGCAAAACGATGAAGCAGATGAACTGCTGGCTGAGTTCAGGCGCCGTTTTCCGGATCACCCTGTGCCGGTGCGCAAAGGCGGGCCGGCTAACTGACCTCTGATCTTCCCAAAGATCAGAGGTCAACTCGAGCGCGCGCTCGAGACCGTTGCAGCACCGGCCGCGGATCTTCCATTTTCGATTCGAATCCGAGCTGCTCAAGCTTTTAGCAAAGGGCGCCCGGTCTTCAGCAACTGCAGCATCCTGATGCGGTCGATCACAGGCGTCGGCATGGCCTGGAGTTGGAATCATAAGTGCTTATTTTCGCACCAATTTATTTAGGGCGTGCAATCTCAATAAGTCCGCTCGAATCACGATCCGATTCCTGATCTCCAAAAAATAGTGCACTGCACCACGTCATAGCGCAACTTTCTCACATCTCTTGACAAAGTTTCTGAAAGAAAAGATAATTATGACTGCTGCTTAGCAGCATATCGTTTCCGGGGAAATCAGTGCGGCGGATCCCCGACAGTGGGAGCTTCCAGCCATTGACCTCGCCCACTATATCCAGTCAAATTTCGGTCCTAAGCCCCAACCTATTGCGGTTGGCTTTAGGCATTGGAATTGCAGGGGACCGCTACCAGGACGGCAGCGAAGGCTGGCAGTAAACCGGCCGGCAGCATAAGAAGGAGGTTTTGCCATGATTGCGAGATCAGACCTAACCATAGGCCGATTCGGCGCGGCAGGGACAGGGCAGCAAGGACGCCATTTGGCGTCCAGCCTGGTCCTTCTTGCAAGCTTGCTTGCACTCGTGCTGATCGTACACACCCATTACGGCCCCATACAGGTTCGCAATCCGTTTCAGCCTGGTCTGCCGCTGGAGGCCATCAAGGTCGACCGGTCCGCCCGCCTTGCCCCTCCTGTGGTGGCCTTGTCGCCCACGGACGAGAGCCGCTACCGCGTGCTATCGGACTATCTGGCCCAGCGCTACCGGGTCTCGCAGCAGGTCGTCTTCGACCTGGTGACTTTGGCCCACAAGGTCGGCCGGCAGCACAAGCTCGACCCTCTCCTCATCATCGCCGTCATGGGAATCGAGTCCAGTTTCAATCCCATCGCCGAGAGCCGGGTGGGGGCCAAAGGCCTTATGCAGATCATTCCGAAGTATCACGCGGAAAAGCTGCAACCGTTTGGGGGCGAGAGGGCCGTTTTTGATCCCTCGGCCAACGTGGTCGTGGGGACCCAGATTCTGAAGGAATATCTGAGACGCACGGGCAACCTCGGTATCGCGCTGCAGATGTACGCCGGCGCGCTGAAGGATCGAAATGATGTCTATACGCGCAGGGTGCTGACCGAGCGGCAGCGCCTGCACGGGGTGCTGGCCCGCTGGGCTGCCCCTGGCGTGCACGCGAAAAACGCTCCCGCGAAGACCGCCCTGGCGAGCAGCGAGCAGCCAACCCGCGTCCGCTGATCCGGAATTCCCGGCGTCCCGTGGCCCGCATCCGGATCGCCTGGAGCGACGGGGCAATCACCGTCGAACTGCGGGACACGCCGACGGCCAAGGCGGTGCTAGCTGCGTTGCCGTGTCAGGCGAGCGCTAGCACCTGGGGAGAGGAAGTCTACTTCGAGCTGCCCGTCACGGCGGTGCTCGAGCCCGATGCCCAGCAGGTGGTCGATCCCGGAACCGTGTGCTTCTGGGTGGAGGGCAGTGCGCTTGCCTTGCCCTACGGGCGCACACCCGTGTCCAAGGGAAACGAATCGCGTCTTGTCACCCGGTGCAATGTCGTGGGAAAAGTCGTGGGCGAAGCGCGGCAGCTGCGGGGCATCGAGGACGGCGCCGCACTGCGCCTGGAGGCCATTGCCTAGGAGCGTCCTTCAGTAGCTGCTCTCGCGTGCCAGCGCCGGCAACGAGGCGCCCGAAACCCCAAGATGCCCTCCGCCGTTTGACTGGCGCGAGACGCATGACGTCCGGAAAATCCCCGTTCTATTGCGGCTCGTTTCTTGCGTTGATGCCACGCCTCGGCGGATTGGCCGCGTTGAACCCGAGATGCGGCGTCTGCGCGTGCGCGAACCGCATTGCGTTGATTCCCAGGCCCGCCCGCTGCGTGCCCATATAATAGAGGCATCGGAGACCGCGGCGTGGAGGGGAAAATGGCGCAGCAACCGGAGTTGCCGAAGGACATGTTCGAGTTCATGCAGAAGATGTGGAATCCGCTGAATTTTCCGCTTCCCGGCATGTTCACGCCGACGGCGAATCTCGAGGACATTGAAAAGAAGATCACCGAGATGAAAACAGTGGAGACCTGGCTTACCATGAACGTCGGTTTTGTCCAGATGACGATCAAGACGCTCGAGATGCAAAAGGCAGCGCTTGAATCAATCGCCGCGGCTGCGCCCAAGACAGGCGAGAAAAAGTGAAGCGCCGCCGCGCGGCGATCGGGATGCATTGGGGGCGGAGCCAGCGCATAATTCGTCTTGATCCGGAAACCGGGCGCCAGATTTAATCGATAATTCCAGCCGGACGACAGCTTGTCGCGCAACCAGGGGCTGTATCTCCGTAGTCTCATTCTCCAGGGAGGTAATCGTGGCCACGACCATACGCAAATCCGCCTACTTCAGCATGAAGACGCCGAATCGCGCCGGTCAGGGCGCGCGTTTGCTTACCGGTCTTGCCGCGCATGGGGTCAATTTGCTGGCATTCACGGGCTTCCCCAACGCCGGCGGCGCGCAGGTGGATTTCGTCCCGTACGATGTCACCAAATTCACGCGCGCGGCGCGCAAACTGGGGCTGAAGATTAGCAAGAAAAAATCGGTATTTCTGGCTCAGGGCGACGACAGGCCGGGCGCAATCGCGGCCATTTTCGGGAAGCTCTCCAGGGCCGGGATCAATGTGGTGGCGATGGACGCCGTCACGGCCGGTCGGGGCCGCTACGGGGCGATGTTTTGGGTTAAGCCGCGCGACGTCGCCAGGGCCTCGCGGGTTCTGCGCGCCCGGTCATAACGCGTAACCGGCTGGACACGAGGCCAGCGGAAAAGGACCATTTTTCTCGAAGCCCATGTGTGCCCGCCGTGCCGATCATTGCAGGCTGAGCGTGCCATGGCCTGGCGCAAGAGGTCGCAGCCAGCGCGGCTCGCCCGGTGCCGTGCCGTGAAAATGTGGTTTAATCACGCGCTCTGATCGTTTTCAGTCAAAACAAGGAGGAAATCCATGCCCTATGCAATGCGAATTCACGAACACGGTGGCGCCGACAAAATGCGGTGGGAAACGGTCGAGGTCGGCGATCCGGGGCCGGGTCAGGTGCGGGTGCGCAACACTGCTGTCGGATTGAACTTCGTCGACATCTACCAGCGCAACGGACTCTATCCGATGCAGCTGCCCTTCACCCTCGGTTCCGAGGGCGCTGGCGTGATTGAAGCCGTGGGTCCCAAGGTCAAGGACCTGAAGGTAGGGGACCGAGTGGCCTATTCCGGTCCGATCGGCGCCTACGCGGAAGTGTTGCTGCGGCCTGCGGACCGCCTGGTGAAGATTCCGGCAGGCGTGGACGACAGGACAGCGGCCGCGATGATGCTGAAAGGACTGACCGCTCAGTACCTGATCCGGCGCACCTATCGCGTGAAAAAGGGCGACACCATCCTCATGCACGCCGCTGCGGGCGGCGTTGGCCAGATTCTTTGCCAATGGGCGAAGCACCTGGGAGCAACCGTGATTGGCACGGTGGGCAGCGATGAGAAGGTCGATCTCGCGAAAAAGTCCGGCTGCAAGCACGTCATCGTGCTTTCACGCGAAAAATTCTCGGAGCGCGTGAAGGAAATTACCAAGGGCAAAGGCGTGCCGGTCGTCTATGACGGCATCGGCAAGGACACATTCATGGATTCGCTCGACTGCCTGCAGCCCCTGGGTCTCATGGCGAGCTTCGGTAACGCTTCCGGCGCCGTGCCGCCCTTCAACGCGGGCATCCTGGCGCAGAAGGGATCGCTGTTCCTGACGCGCCCGACGCTTGTGCACTACACGGCATCGCGCGAGGATCTCGTGAAAGGGGCGCGCGAGCTGTTCGCCGTCGTGAAGAGCGGCGCGGTGAAGATTCGCGTCAACCAGACATACGCGCTGCGCGACGCCGCGCAGGCGCAGAATGATCTGGAAGCGCGCAAGACCACGGGATCGACCGTCCTGATCCCCTGAACGCGGACCAATGGCCAGTGACCAGTGACCGGAGCCGCTCCAACAGACAAGCCTCAAGAGCTCGGGTCACGGGTCACCGGCGTTAGCGCTGCGCTTTGAATTGCTCGGTTGCTTTTACTAGTTCCGCGCTGATGCCGGGTTCCCACGCCGAGTGCCCCGCATCGGGGACCACGATGTAACTAGCCTCCGGCCAGGCGCAGTGCAGCTCATGGGCGGACACGATGGGGCAGACGGCATCGTAACGTCCCTGCACGATCGTGCAGGGCAGATGGCGGATCCGCCCTATGTTCTCGAGCAACGAATTCTCCGGCAAGAAGATGTCGTGACTGAAGTAGTGCGCTTCGATGCGCGCTAGGCCCAGGGCGACGCCGTCGGCCGCGAAATAAGACACTGTCTCCGGACTGGGACGCAGCGTCGAGCACGCCCCCTCGTAGGTGCTCCAGGCACGCGCGGCTGGAAGGTGCAGATTGGGGTCCGGGTCGGCCAATCGCTTGTAGTAGGCGGCCAGGAGATTCCCGCGTTCGTTCTCGGGAATCAATGCCGTGAATGCTTGCCAGGGCTCGGGGAAGAGGGTGCGCAGTCCGTATAAAAACCACTCGATTTCGCTTGCGCGGCAAAGAAAAATCCCGCGGAGAATGAAACCGGTGCACGACTCCGGGTGTGCCTCGCCATATGCGAGCGCCAGCGTGCTGCCCCATGACCCACCGAACACCAGCCAGCGCGCGATTCCCAGGTGCGCGCGCAGACGCTCGATATCACCGATAAGGTGTGGAGTTGTGTTCTCCTTCAGCTCTCCCAGGGGGGTCGATCGCCCGGCACCCCGCTGATCGAAGATCACGATGCGGTAATGCACGGGATCGAAGAACCGTCGATGCGCTGGCGCTGCTCCGGCGCCGGGGCCGCCATGCAAGAACACGACCGGGACGCCTTCCGGATTACCCGACTGCTCCCAGTACATCGTGTGCACCGCGTCAAGCTTGAGCATGCCCGCGGAGTACGGCTCGATCTCGGGGTAGAGCTCGGTGCGCGGCGTGCGGGAGGAGTTGGCCATAACGGAAACGGGCGCGTACGACCGCGAGAACATAACACAGCAGCAAGCCCCTGCGGAATGGAGGGACAATGACAATTGGGTATAATTTGTCCCGAATCGGGAGCCATGCGCCGCTTTGATCGCGCACGTTGGAATGGATTCGACGGGCGGTTCGACGTGCGCCTTCATCTAGACTGGCCTAATGGACGAGGAACTACGCAAGGCGGCACTTGATTACCATCGGGTTCCTGTTGCGGGCAAGATCGCTGTTACCCCCACGAAGGGCCTGGTAAATCAGCGCGACCTCGCCCTGGCGTACACGCCCGGGGTCGCGGCTGCGTGCGAGGCGATCGCGGCCGATCCCGCAAGCGCGCGCGATCTGACGGCGCGCGGTAATCTCGTCGCCGTGATCACCAATGGCACAGCTGTCCTCGGGCTGGGCGCTATCGGGGCGCTCGCGTCCAAGCCGGTCATGGAAGGCAAGGGCGTCCTGTTCAAGAAGTTTGCGGGAATAGACGTGTTCGACATCGAAGTAAACGAGCGCGACCCCGACAAGCTTGTCGACATCATCGCGAGCCTCGAGCCGACCTTCGGCGGCATCAACCTGGAGGACATAAAGGCCCCGGAATGCTTCATCGTCGAGCGCAAACTGCGAAGCCGCATGAAGATCCCGGTATTCCACGACGATCAGCACGGAACGGCGATCATCGTTGGGGCCGCAATCCTCAACGGACTCAAGGTCGTGGGCAAGAACATCGGCGAAGTAAGGCTTGTCGTCTCCGGCGCCGGCGCGGCGGCCATCGCCTGTCTTGAGCTGCTTGTGGAGTTGGGCCTGCGGCGGCAGAACATCGTCGTTACGGACATAAAAGGCGTGGTCTACCGTGGTCGCACCGAGGAGATGGACCCCGACAAGGAGCGGTTCGCGATTGAAACCACGGCGCGAACGCTCGGAGAGGTCATCGGTGGCGCGGATATTTTCCTTGGCGTTTCGGCGGGCGGGGTGCTCAAGCCGGACATGGTGAAACAGATGGCCGATCGGCCACTGATTCTCGCGCTTGCGAATCCGGAACCCGAAATTCGCCCCGAGGTGGCGCGGGCAGCCCGGCCTGACGTGGTCATTGCCACCGGCCGTTCGGACTACCCGAACCAGGTCAACAACGTGTTGTGCTTTCCGTTCATTTTTCGCGGCGCCCTCGATGTTGGCGCCACTGCCATCACGCGCGAAATGGAGATCGCAGCGGTGCACGCGCTCGCTGATCTCGCTCAGGCGGAGCAGTCGGACATCGTCGCCATGGCGTATGGCGAGAAGAATCTCGCGTTCGGAGCCGATTACCTGATCCCGAGACCGTTCGATCCGCGTCTGATCGTGAAGATCGCCCCGGCGGTGGCCCGCGCGGCGATGGAGTGCGGTGTCGCCACCCGGCCGATCGGTGATTTTGACGCGTACTGCGAGGGCCTCCAGCAGTTTGTATACCAATCCGGCCTAATCATGAAGCCGGTCTTCGCCGCGGCCAAGAGTGCGCCCAAGCGCGTCGTCTATTGCGAGGGCGAGGACGAGCGGGTCCTGCGCGCAGCCCAGGTGGTCGTGGACGAAGGCATAGCGCGTCCCACCCTGGTTGGCCGCCCGGAAGTGATCGAGATGCGGCTTAAACGTCATGGCCTGCGATTGAAGCCCCGCAAGGATTTCGAGCTGGTGGATCCCAACGACGATCCGCGCTACCGCGAGTACTCGGCGGCCTATCATGAGCTGGCCGGACGCCGCGGCGTGACGCCCGCGCTCGCGCGCCTCGAGATGCGCCGGCGTTACACGCTGATCGGCGCGATGCTCATGCGCAAGGGCGAGGTCGACGCGATGCTTTGCGGCATGGTGGGGCGCTACGCGAGCCATCTGCGCTTCGTCGATCACGTGATCGGACTCAAACCCGGCGTGAAAAACTACGCCGCGATGAACATGCTGCTGCTTCCAAAACGGACGGTGTTCATCTGCGACACCTACGTCAACTACGATCCCAGCGCCGAGCAGCTTGCAGAGATGACGGTGCTGGCTGCGGAGGAGATCCGCCGTTTCGGCATCACGCCGAAGGTGGCCCTGCTCTCGCATTCCGGATTCGGGGCGGCTGACACCCCAACGGCGGCCAAGATGCGCCGGGCGCTTGCGTTGATAAGCGAGGCCGCGCCGGACCTGGAGGCAGACGGCGAAATGCACGGCGATGCCGCGATTTCGGAGGAGATCCGGGCGAACCTTTTCCCCGCCTCGCGGCTGAAAGGCGAGGCGAACCTTCTGGTCATGCCAACGCTCGATGCCGCCAATATCGCGTTCAACTTGCTCAAGACGGCGGCGGGTGATGGCATCACGGTGGGCCCCATCCTGCTGGGCTGTGCCGGGTCCGCGCACATTCTTACGCCGTCGGCGACGGTGCGGCGGATTGTGAACATGACGGCGCTGACGGTCGTGGATGCCGGAGCATAGCGCGGTGAGCGTCAAGTGGTGACAGGCAGCCTGGAGCCCGTTGTCAGTCAACCCTCAAGGCTTGCCGCTCACTGTTTCACGGAGGCGTGATGGCGAAAAACGTTCGCATAGAGCACGACACGTTGGGCGGCGTCGCGGTGCCTGCCAACCGGCTGTGGGGTGCCCAGACCGCGAGAAGTCTCATCCATTTCCGGTTTCCCGGCGAGCCGATGCCGCTCGACGTGGTGCATGCCCAGGTGCTGGTGAAGAAGGCGGCCGCCGTTGCCAACGTGGCGCTTGGCGTTCTCGACCGACAAAAAGGCGGCGCGATCGTCAAGGCGGCCGACGAGGCGCTCGCGGGAAAGTTGGACGAGCACTTCCCGCTCACGGTGTGGCAGACCGGTTCGGGCACGCAGACCAACATGAACGTGAACGAGGTGCTTGCCAATCGCGCCTCCGAGCTTCTGGGCGGAGAACGCGGCGAGCGGCGGCTTGTCCACCCGAACGACGATGTCAACCGGGGACAGTCCTCCAACGACACCTTTCCCACGGCGATGCATGTGGCGGGAGTGATCGCGCTCGAGCGGGCGGTCAGGCCGGCTCTGAAGAAGCTCCGCGATACGCTCGACAAGAAGGCGCGCCGTTTCGCGCGTATCGTCAAGATCGGCAGAACGCACCTTCAGGACGCGACGCCGCTGACGCTCGGCCAGGAATTTTCCGGCTACGTGTCGCAGCTGGATCACGGCCTTGCGCATCTGGATGCGGCGCTGCCGCATCTGTGCGAGCTTGCGCTGGGCGGTACCGCGGTCGGCACCGGTCTCAATGCTCACCCACGTTTCGCGGGCAGAGTCGCGGCGGAGATCGCTCGCCTGACCCGCCTGCCGTTCGTAACCGCGCCCAACAAGTTCGAGGCCCTTGCTTCGTGTGACGCTCTCGTCCATGCGCACGGAGCGCTCAAGACGCTTGCAGCCTCGCTGATGAAGATCGCTAATGACGTGCGCTGGCTCGCATCCGGCCCGCGCAGTGGACTCGGTGAACTTGCCATCCCCGAGAACGAGCCCGGCAGCTCGATCATGCCGGGCAAGGTGAATCCGACCCAGTCGGAGTCCATGACGATGGTGTGCTGCCAGGTCTTCGGGAACGACGTCGCGATCAATCTGGGCGGCGCCTCCGGAAACTTCGAGCTCAACGTGTTTCGGCCGCTGGTCATCCGGAATTTCCTCCACAGCGCAAAACTTCTTGCCCACGCGTGCGAGAATTTCGACAAGCACTGCGCGAGCGGCATCGAAGCGAACCGGGATCGCATCGAGCAGCTCATGCGCAACTCGTTGATGCTGGTGACGGCGCTCAACCCGCACATTGGCTACGAGAAGGCCGCGACCATCGCGAAGAAGGCACACCGGGACGGCACCACGCTGCGGGAGGCTGCGATCGCGCTGGGCTATGTCAGCGGGAAGCAGTTCGACGAATGGGTCCGGCCCGAGCGTATGGTCGGGAAAATTCCGTGAGTCGTGAATCGTGAGTTGTGAAAAGAAGAGGCCCCGTAGCTGCATTGCGGGAGCCGCGCGGGTGAGCCGAACCAAGGCTTTCACGATGCTCTTCTCGCGGTTCTCGGGGCCAAGCCATGGCTGATATGCGCCCTCAGCGGGTAGCGGTGGTGACAGGCGCGAACCGGGGGATTGGGCTGGAAATTTGCCGGCAACTCTGCCGGCGGGATGGTTTCCGCGTGGTGCTGACCAGCCGCGACGAGGGCAAGGGAAGAGCTGCCGTGAAGACGCTCCGCGCCGCGGGGCTGGATCTGGACTACCGGCAGCTTGAAGTGACGAGTGAGCGCAGCGTCGAACTGCTCGCCGATTATCTCGCAGAGGCTTACGGTCGCTGCGACGTGCTGATAAACAATGCCGGTGTGATGGCGGATCCGCGCGGCTCGCGCGTTCTGGACTCGAAACCGGCGACCTACCGGGAAACGCTCGAGACCAATTTATTCGGGCCATTGCTGCTCATCCAGGCACTCGTGCCGTTGATGAAGAAGGGCCGCTACGGGCGCATCGTCAACGTGTCGAGCGGGCAGGGCCAGCTGTCGGACATGGGCGCGGGCACGCCCGCTTACCGTATCTCCAAGTCAGCTCTCAATGCCCTCACGCGGACTTGCGCGGCCGAGCTGTGTGGCAGCGGGATCCTCGTCAACTCGATGTGTCCTGGTTGGGTGAAGACTGACATGGGGGGGCCGTCCGCGCCGCGCACGGTAGCGCAAGGGGCCGATACGGCCGTCTGGCTTGCGGCGCTTCCGGAGGGCGGGCCGAGCGGGGGCTTTTTCCGCGATCGCAAACCGATACCCTGGTAAATGCCGACACAACTTTTCGCGCGCCGGGTGTTCTAAATCCAGGCAGCGCGGGGAAACCGCGCGGTGCAGGCGCGCTTAAGACCGGCTTAAGACTGGCGGCGCAGCATACCGGAGGGCCGCGAGGCCGTAGAGACCGGGACGGCGGGAAATCAGGCAATGCGATTGTTGTTGGTCGAAGACGATCTGATGGTGGGTGAAAGCGTCCAGAAGGGCTTGCGCCAGGACGGCTTTGCTGTTGACTGGGTGCAGGACGGAGAGGCGGCGGAGCTTGCTCTCGAAAACGGCGTTTACGATCTCGTTGTGCTGGATCTTGGCTTGCCCCGCAAGGACGGCATCGACGTGCTGTCCGGACTGCGGGCAAAGGAAAACTCCGTTCCCGTGCTCATTCTGACCGCGCGCGACGCGGTTCCCGACCGTGTGCGGGGCCTTGACCGCGGGGCGGACGATTATCTGATCAAACCCTTTGATCTCGACGAGCTGGCTGCCCGGGTGCGGGCGCTGCTGCGCCGGCGTGCGGGCCGCGCCGAGCCGCTGATGAGGCACGGTGACCTGGTCCTTAATCCGGCAACGCATGAAGCCAGTCTCGCGGGGACGCCGCTCGCGCTCTCGGCGCGCGAATTCGCATTGCTCGAAGCGCTGCTTGACCGGCCGGGCGCAGTGCTGTCGCGTGCGCAGCTCGAGGAGCGCATCTACGGCTGGGGCGAGGAGATCGAAAGCAACACGGTGGAGGTGTATGTCCACTCGTTGCGCAAGAAGCTTGGCACCGGGTTCATCCGCAACGTGCGTGGCGTAGGTTACATGATACCGAGGAGGGGATGACTTCCATTCGCAGACAGCTTCTGCTCGGGCTGCTCGCGGTCGTTCTGATCGCGGGACTGGTCGCGGCATGGGGCGTTTACCGGCGCGCCCACGAGGAGGTCAGTGAGCTCTTCGATTACCAACTCAGACAGATGGCGCTGTCGCTGCGCGATCAGAGTTTTGAGCCGTTTGCGGGCGGGTCCCGGGGAATCGAGGAGGGTTTCGATTTCGCGATTCAGGTGTGGAGCGAGGACGGTGTCCGCATGTATTTTTCAAGACCTCACACCGGTTTGCCCAACCGCGCGCGACTCGGCTATGCGACCGTGGAAACCAGCGAGGGCGACTGGCGGGTCTTTAGCATTCAGCAGCGCGGCTTGACGTTGCAGGTGGCGCAGCCAATGGCCATTCGCCAGCGGCTGGCGGCCGCGGCGGCGCTGCGCACGCTTGCCCCGTTCCTGTTTCTCCTGCCGGCCCTCGGCTTGCTGGTCTGGTTTATCGTTGGCCGCGGCCTGAAGCCGCTTGTGTCGGTGGCGGGCGCGGTCAAGGCGCGAACGCCTACCGCCCTTCACCCACTGCCGGAGCAAAACCTGCCGGACGAAATCCGGCCGCTCGTGACGGCCCTCAACGATTTGCTGGCGCGCCTCGGGCGCGCAATTAGCGCGCAGCGCGACTTTGTCGCCGATGCCGCGCACGAGCTGCGCACCCCGCTAACGGCGTTGCGGCTCCAGGTCCAGCTGGCCGAGCGCGCACGGGAGCCGGACGAGCGAGCGGCTGCTTTCGCAACGCTCAAGCAGGGGCTCGACCGGGCGACCCACCTCGTGGAACAGCTGCTCACGCTGGCGCGCCAGGAGCCCGAGGCAGTGTACCGACCTGGGGGCTTTGTCGACCTGGGCGAACTTGTCCGCGAAGTCGTGACCGTGCTCGAGCCGATCGCTGGGGCGAAGTCCATGGACCTTGGCGTCACACGGGACGAGGCCGGGAGGATTCGGGGAGCCCGGGACGCACTGCGCACCCTGCTCGTGAATCTCGTCGATAACGCGATCCGTTATGCGCCACGGGGCGGGCGCGTCGACGTGGCAGCGTATCGCGAGGGCGACAGCGCGGTGCTCGAGGTCATCGATAACGGTCCCGGAATTCCTCCCGAAGAGCGCGAGCGGGTGTTCGACCGATTCTACCGGCGTGTTGGCTCGGATGCGGGCGGTAGCGGCCTGGGGCTATCGATCGTGAAGAACATTGCCGAGCGCCACCGCGCCCGGCTGGTGCTCGATACGGGGCCGGCCGGCAAGGGCCTGGCGGTGCGCGTCGTGTTTTCGCCAAACCGAGCCGATTAGTTCCCGCCGCCACAAACACTTGCTGGTTTAAGACTGCCTTAAGACGGCCCGTTCAGGATGATGGCTGCGCGGTTTCACGCAGAACATCCAACATTTTGAGCGGAGGCTCTTATGAAACGGAAATGGGTAGTCGGCAGTCTGTTTACGGCCGGCATCGTCACAGCGATCGCGGCTGGCGGCGTCGGGTACTACGCACCGGTTTTTCCGCACGCGCGCGCCAGCGCGCCGGCGGTGCTCAACGCGGCGCCAGACGCGTTACAGGCTCTACCGGATTTTTCACGGCTGGTGAAGCACTACGGGCCCGCCGTCGTCAATATCAGCGTGACTCATACGGTCAAGGCAGGGGCGGCACCCGATCCGTGGGGCCGCGGCGAAGATGATCCGTTTTACGAATTCTTCCGCCGCTTCCAGATTCCCATGCCGCAGGGTGAGGTGCCGAGGCAGGGGCTTGGTTCGGGCTTTATTGTGAGCGACGACGGCTACATCCTTACCAACGCCCATGTTGTTCGCGACGCAACGCAGGTGACGGTCAGGCTGACTGACAAGCGCGAGTTCCAAGCGAAGGTCGTGGGCAGCGACCCTCAGACCGATGTGGCTGTGCTGAAGATCGAGGCCGCGAATCTGCCGGCCGTCAAGATTGGCGACTCGAACGACGTCAAGGTGGGAGAGTGGGTAGTGGCCATTGGATCGCCTTATGGCTTCGAGAACTCGGTGACGGCCGGGATCGTGAGCGCAAAAGGCCGGGCGTTGCCCGACGGCACCTACGTGCCCTTTATCCAGACCGATGTGGCGGTCAACCCCGGCAACTCGGGAGGGCCGCTGTTCAACCTCAAGGGTGAGGTGATTGGCATCAACTCGCAGATCTACAGCCGCACGGGCGGCTACCAGGGGCTTTCGTTTGCGATTCCCATGGATCTTGCGAGCAAGGTCCGGGACCAGCTCGTGCGCCATGGAAAGGTAACGCGGGGACGGATCGGGGTAACGATTCAGGAGGTGAACCAATCGCTCGCCAAGTCCTTTGGTTTGCAGAAACCGGAGGGCGCCCTGGTGAGCTCGGTTGACCCGGACGGGCCGGCTGCGAAGGCGGGCATTCAGCCCGGAGATGTGATTCTCAAGATCGACGGAAAACCCGTCGGTCGCACAATCGATCTCTCGAGCCGCGTTGCCGAGATCAGCCCGGGCACCTCGGCGCAGCTCGAGGTCTGGCGCAAGGGCGCGTCGCGCCACATTGCGGTAACGGTAGGCGAGATGCCCGCTTCAAAGCTGGCCGCAGCGGGTGGCGGCGGGCAGGCCACGCACGGCCGACTCGGCGTCGCGGTGCGGCCGCTCTCGGATGGGGAGCGCCGGGAAGCCGGCGTGAAGGGCGGACTTCTCGTCGAGCAGGCAAGTGGTGCGGCCGCCAAGGCCGGCATTCAGCGAGGCGACATCATTCTCGCCTTCAATAGCACTCCCGTGGAGAGCACAGAAGAGCTGCGCGCGATGGTGGAGCAAACCGGAAAGGTTGCGGCGCTTCTGGTTCAGCGCAAGGACGCGAAAATCTTCATCCCCGTGAACCTGGGCTAAGCGCATGCAGGCGCTACCCCCGCTGGCCAGTACGAAAAAATCCCCGCTTTGAGAGCGGGGATTTTTTTGCGAAAGGCAGAACGCAACTTAAATGCCGAGGATCTTCTTTGCCTTGGCCAGCGTGTCGACCGATTCCTGGTGCTTCTTGGCCTTGTGCAGGCGCTCGCCTTCGGCGCGAAGGTTTTTGACCTCTGTCATCTGCGCGGAGGAAAGTTTCGCGTTGGGCAGGGCCGCGTCAATCGCTTTCATGTCTTTCGGACAATGAAAGGCGAGTGCGCTACCGCTTGCCAGCACGAGGCCGGCGGCTACGAGAATGCTACTGAGCTTCATGAATGTCTCCTTTGGTAGAACAAGTTTTTTCCGTTCCAATTTAACGTGAAGCCGCGTTGTTTGCCCTTCCCTGGAGCGGGTCTCCGGAGCACGGCATGGCGACCACAGCGGCCCGCAGGTAAAATCGCCAGCGGGCATAATAGCTTAGGTTCCCAACGCGTGGCTTACGACGAGTTAACAGCCGGGCCGGCCCGGCTATTCCCCCTGACGCGCGCGAGCGTCGCTGCGAAGCTGGCTGCGCCCGCACCGGCACCGGAGGCGCGGGATCTCCACGTCATTGCGCTCCGGGAGGGCACGCGGGTTACGGATGCCGCCGTTCTCGTGCCCCTCGTCAGCCGTGAGGGGCAGCTGCACGTCCTTTTTACCCAGCGCACGGCGCACCTCGACGATCACGCGGGCCAGATAAGCTTTCCGGGCGGCCGGGTCGAGGCGGGAGACTCCAGCCGTGAGGAGACGGCCTTGCGCGAGACCGAGGAAGAGATCGGACTTGCGCGCGATGCCGTGACGCTGCTTGGGCGGCTTCCGGACTATGCGATTCCCTCGGGTTTCCGTATCGTGCCCGTGGTCGGATGGATCGAGGCTCCCTTCGATCTGACACTCGACGCCTTCGAAGTCGAGTCAGTGTTCGAGGCGCCGCTGTCGTACTTTCTCGATGCGGCCAATTACCAGCGGCGTGAGTATCACTTTCGCGGCCGGCACCGCCACTATATGGCGATACCGTATGAGGGCCGCTACATCTGGGGCGCGACGGCCGGCATGCTCTACGCCCTGTGCCGCGCCCTGGGGCGCTGAGCGTTCTCGAATGCCGAGCACACGGCCGAAAGTCGCTCTTATCCTGACGGGCGGGGGTGCTCGCGCTGCCTATCAGGTTGGCGTGCTGCGGGGGCTGGCGGAGATCATTCCGGACGGCGCCAGCAATCCCTTTGCGATCATCTGTGGAACATCGGCCGGCGCCATCAACGCGGCTGCGCTGGCCGCCGATGCAGCCGATTTTCGCCGTGCGGTGCGTCGACTGATGGTCGTTTGGAAGCATTTCCAGGTGCGCCAGGTCTACCGCGCCGACCCTTGGGGCGCCTTCTACAACAGCGCACGCTGGATCCTGGGTGTCGCTACCGGCGGGGCGTTCTCGCGCCGCCCGGTGTCGCTGCTCGACAATTCGCCGCTTGTCGAGCTGCTCCGGCGTTATCTCGACTTTTCGGCTATCGAGCGCAGTATTGATGCCGGGCACCTTGCGGCATTGAGTGTGACGTGCTCCGGGTATTCTTCCGGGCAGTCGGTGACTTTCTTCCAGGGCAAACCCGGGTTGCAGTCATGGCAGCGCGCGCGCCGCATCGGCGTGCCGATGACCATCACGCTGGAGCATCTGCTCGCCTCGAGCGCGCTGCCGTTCATTTTTCCGCCCGTGCACATACACCGGGAGTACTTCGGCGATGGCTCCATGCGCCAGATTGCGCCGGTGAGCCCGGCGTTGCACCTGGGGGCGGACCGGCTGCTGGTGATCGGCACGGGTCGCGAGCCGCCTCCGAGCCAGGAGCGGGTGAAGAGCGAGACTTTTCCCTCGCTCGCGCAGATCGCGGGGCACGCGCTCAACAGCATTTTTCTCGACAGCCTCGAAGTGGACCTGGAGCGGATGCAGCGCATCAACCGCACCATCGCGCTGGTCCCGCCCGAAGTGCTGGAGAAGAACCGCTATCCGCTGCATCACGTCGATTTCCGGATGCTTGCCCCCAGCGAGGAGCTCGAGCGGATCGCGTTGGCCAACGCTCATGAGCTGCCCCGAACGATCCGTATCCTGCTCCAATCTGTCGGCGCGGTGAGGCGCAGCGGCGCGAACCTGCTGTCATACCTGTTGTTCGAGAAATCGTACTGCCGGGCGCTGATCCGGCTCGGCTACGAGGATACGATGCGCCGCGAGGAGGATTTGGCCGCGTTTCTGGGCTGGCAAGACTCCGGTCTCTAGTTGCCTTGGGCGGCGTTCGCCGGTATAAGTAGTGTTGACCGGGACGTGCCGCTCCCGGCAGATCCGCCGAGTTGCGCCAGGTGTCGATCGGGCATTTGGTGGATTCGGCTCTATCCCCTCGTATTCAGGTGATCGCGTGAGCAGGGCTTTTGTCAAAGACAGCGATGAAGATATGGTTGCGGGCGAGCTGCCCGAGCGTCCGCTCGCCTCGCACCCGAACTACGTGACGCCCTTGGGGCTGGAGCGGCTCCAGGCACGGGTCCGGGAACTGCACGAGAAGCACGAGCAGCTGTCGAGTCAATCTGCCGAGGACTCTGAGGCCAAGCAGAAGCTGCGCGAGGTCGAGCGTGACCAGCGTTACTTCAACGCGCAACTGGAACGCGCCATTGTCGTGGATACGCGCGGGCAGCCGCGGGAAGAGGTTCATTTCGGTGCCGAGGTGAAGATCATCGACGAGGAAAACAGGACGCACCGCTTCAGTATCGTCGGCGACGACGAGGCGGACGTCGCCGCGGGCAAGATCAGCTGGGCCTCCCCGCTGGCAAAAGCGATGATGGGCTCACGAGTCGGGGACACGGTGGTCTGGCGCCGCCCTGCCGGGGACGCGCAGGTCGAGATCGCCGAGATCACCTATCCCGAAGGCGTGACTGAAAAATCCTGACCGGCGGCACATGACTGATGAAGCGTAACTTGCAGAAAGCTTTGCTGGTTCGTTTAAGCGGTCACAGGGTGTTGGCCGCGCATATACGAACACGCACCACCGGTCGCGCATCATGAAATTCCTGGCCTTGTTGGCGGCGCTCTTGCTGGAGCAGGTTCGGCCACTGCCTGAGGGCAATCGCGCCGATGAATGGCTTGCCCGGTACTTGGCGGCCGTCGAACGCTACTTCAATGCTGGCGAATACCGTCATGGCGTGGTCGCCTGGATCGTGTTTGCCGGCTCCGCGGTCGCCGTCACAGCGCTGATCTTTCAAGCGCTGCACGCGCTGAGCGCGCTGCTCGGGTTGCTATGGGGTGTCGCAGTCCTCTATCTCACGATGGGGTTCCGCCGGTTCAGCACTCACTACACCGAGATCGAGCAGGCACTCCGGGCGGCCGATGTTTCGCTGGCGGGCGATTGGCTCGGTAAATGGTGCGGCCGGAGCGCTGGCGAATACCGTGCTACCGAAGTCGCCCGCGTTGCAATCGAACAGGGTTTGTTGGTGTCTCACCGTCAAGTCTTCGGGATAATGGCATGGTTCGTTGTGCTCGGCCCAGCTGGTGCCGTGCTCTACCGGCTCGCCGCAATGCTCGAAGAGAAGTGGGGTCGTCGCAGCGATGGCGAGTCCGGCGCGTTCGGCCGCTTCGCTACGCAAGCCTTCCACTGGATCGACTGGGTGCCGGCGCGGCTGACGGCTGCAAGCCTTACCGTGGTCGGTAACTTCGAGGATGCAGCATACTGCTGGCGCATGCAGGCGCACACCTGGAGCCGGCAAGCGGACGGGATCATTCTGGCGAGCGGAGCCGGGGCACTTGGTGTACGGCTAGGCAGCGCGCTTCATGTTGACGGCGGAGTGGAGCGGCGCCCCGAGCTCGGCACAGGCGCGGAAGCGGACGTTGATCACATGCAGTCGGCGGTGGGCCTCATCTGGCGCGCGCTCGTGCTCTGGATGTTCGTCATACTCGTCGTCAGCGTGGCCCACGCTCTGGGCTAGAAATATTGATGAGACATGGTGATGAGTACTGGTGATGGGACAAACCAAGCGTCCTCTCACCATTTTTCATCACCATCATTCGTCACCAGTATTCATCGCTGTTTAGGACGCCCGTTCGCGAAGCAGTTGGCGGTAGGACTCGAGCCGCCGTTCGCTGATCTTTCCCGCCACGCAAGCCGCCGTGAGCGCACAGCCGGGCTCGCTCATGTGGTGGCAGTCTCGGAAGCGGCAGCGCCCAAGCCAGGGCCGAAACTCGACAAAAGCGTCGGCAAGCTCTCCCATGTCGAGGTGGTGCAGCCCAAACTCCTGCAGGCCGGGCGAATCGATGATGTGCGTATCGTGGCCGAGATGATAGAGCCGCGCGTGCGTAGTGGTGTGGCGGCCGGAATCGAGCGCGGCGGATATCTCAGCGATACGCACCGCCGCCTCTGGGGCCAACGCATTGACGATCGTCGATTTGCCCATGCCCGACTGGCCGACCAGCGCACTCGTCTCGCCGCGGAGGAACGCCAGCAGCTGGCTTACATCGCGCTTCGCCGAAAGTGCCACGATCCGGTAGCCGAGCTGCTCATAGAGCGCGAGCGACTTTAGTGCGCGTTTCGCCTGGGGCAAGTCCATCTTGTTCAAGACGATGAGGCTCGACATGCCGCCGTGCTCTGCAGCGGCGAGACAGCGGTTGATCAGATCCTCGTGAAAGGTTGGGACGGGCGCCACCACGACGACGATTTGCGTGACGTTTGCTGCGATCAGTTTCTGGCGCACACGGTCCGAGCGGTAGAGCAACGTATCGCGCGCCCCGAGTTTCTCGATCACGCCCTGGCCAGGGCCGCTTCGAGCGACGCCGACTCGGTCGCCGCACGCGAGGGCGCCGCGCCGTCCCCGCGTCACGCAATCGAGCGTCGTGCCGTCCTGCAACTCGACCAGGTAACGGCGGCCGAAGCTCGCGACAATCTGTCCGTCGAGCAGGGCGAGAGAGGCCTTCTTCTTGCCGGGCGGCATCAGAAATCAGGTGGCAGTAGAGTGCGTCGCGATGCAAAAGAAGGACGGGTCGTAAATACCCAGAGAAAAAATCGGCGCGCCACGTTAATCGCTGCTTCCCATTGTTTTAGTTCCCCGGCCACCCGCGTCGCACGGCAGGCAGCTACAGCCCAAACAGCTTGTCGAGCTTGGCGGCGCAGATGAAGTCGTTCTCCGAGAGACCATTTATCGCGTGGGTGACGTACTCGACGCGGCACCGGTTGTAGCCCAGGCTGATATCGGGATGGTGGTCCTCGAGGTGCGAGACCCACGCTGTCGCGTTGACAAAGGCCAGGGTGTGATAATAGTTCTTGAAGGTATAGCTCTTCGCGATCCGGCCATCAATGAATTCCCAGCCCTCGAGCTGCTTCAGCAGAGCGCGGACCTCGGCTTCAGTTAGCGGAGCGACCCCGCCTTCACACGCCTTGCACTTTTTCGCAGCGAGATCGGAAGCGGTCTGGGTCATGGGAGGCTCACTTTACAAGTGGTAAGCGGAAAATGGGGTTCGATTGTTCCAAGAAGCGCCCCATACACCGTAGACCGACTACGGCTTACGCTTTTTGCAGCCGTGCGATCCGTGCGACGGCGGGCGGATGGGAATCGTAGAACGCGGAATGCAAGGGATCCGGCGTCAGGGTCGAGGCGTTGTCCTTGTAGAGCTTGACCAGCGCGGCAACGAGATCCCGCGCGGACGCTTTTTCGATGGCGTACT
Organism: Betaproteobacteria bacterium SG8_41; assembly: GCA_001303585.1. Classification (GTDB taxonomy): domain Bacteria; phylum Pseudomonadota; class Gammaproteobacteria; order Burkholderiales; family SG8-41; genus SG8-41. The sequence goes on along the minus strand of LJTT01000016.1, from coordinate 11,722 downwards.
GATCGGCCTCGAATTCGTGTTTGCGCGAGTACATCGCGGCCAGCGGTTGCAGCGCAAAGGAGAAATAGGGCACGACGATGAAGAACAGGATCAACGCAAGTGCGGTAGAAGGAGTCGACACGTTGAGCCCGCTGTAGAACCATGCTTCCTGGATGACATAGCCCAGCACGGCGAGAAAAGCCAGGCTGGTGAGGAACAGCCAGATCATGCGCTTGAGCACGTGTCGCAGCTTGAAATGCCCGAGCTCGTGTGCCAGAACCGCCTCGACCTCAGGAGGATCGAGGGCGGCCAGCAGGGTATCGAAAAAAACGATGCGCTTGGCCGCCCCGAAACCCGTGAAATAGGCATTGCCATGCGCGCTGCGGCGAGAGCCATCCATGACGACCAGCCCCTTCACCTTGAAGCCGCAACGCGCAAGCAGTTGCTCGACGCGATCCCGGATCTCCGGGTCCTGCATCGGCGAGAACTTGTTGAACAGTGGCGCGATCCACGTTGGATAAATCATGAGCACGATCATGTTGAATACGACCCAGATGATCCAGACGTGGATCCACCAGTAGGCTCCGGCACGCTCCATTAGCCACAATACGACCGCTGCGAGTGGCAGTCCGAAAAGCGCGGCCAGCAGCGCGCTCTTTGCCATGTCAGCGAAGAAAAGGGCGCGCGTCATCCGGTTGAATCCAAAGCGCTCTTCGATCGTGAACGCCCGGTAGTAGTTGAACGGCGTCTCGATCACGGTCAGCAAGACCATGAGGAGCGTAATCAGCAGCAGACCGCCGACGATTCCCTGGGCCGTCCAGGCCGCGGAAATGTTGTGCAACAACTGAAGCAAGCCACCAAACGTGAGCGTGAGAACGATCGCGGCATCGACCGCAATGCTGACCATGCGCAGCCGTGTCTTCGCGCACGTGTAGTCGGCTGCCTTCTGGTGGGCGGACAATGTGATCCGCTCAGAGAATTCCGCGGGCACGCTCTCGCGACATGCCATGACGTGTTTGAGGTGTCGCCACTCAAGCCACAGACGCGTCGCGGTGGTGAGCGCGACCGCCGCAAGAAATACGATCCCAAAGGTGGTCATGGCGTGAGGTTAACCCAACGGCACTGCACAATCTGTGACAAAATAGGCACCGAAAAATTCCAGCGCCGGCCGGAAATAGCGCTGAATGACGCGCCGTGGCCGCTGGAGCACGAATTATGGCACAAGACCCCAACAACCTCATCTGGATCGACATGGAGATGAGCGGGCTTAATCCCGAAATCGACCGCATCCTGGAGGTCGCGCTCGTGGTAACGAACCCGCAGCTCGAGACGGTGGCCGAGGCGCCGGTCCTCGTGGTCCACCAGTCGGCCGCGGTGCTGGATGCGATGGACGAGTGGAACAAGTCCACGCACGCGCGCTCGGGCCTGATCGAGCGCGTAAAGGCCTCGGCTCTGTCCGACGCCGAGGCCGAGGCGCAGCTGGTTGATTTTCTCATGCAGCACGTGCCGCCCAACGTCTCGCCGATGTGCGGCAACTCGGTGCACCAGGACCGGCGCTTTCTTTCACGCTACATGCCGCGACTGGAAGCCCACTTTCTTTATCGCAATCTGGACGTCAGCACGCTGAAGGAGCTGGCGAAGCGCTGGAAGCCGGACATCATGGCCGGGCTGACCAAGCATGGCAAGCACGAAGCGCTTGCCGACATCTACGAGTCGATCGGAGAGCTCAAGTATTACCGCGAACACCTGCTCAAATTATGAAGGATGAATTTGTAACCAAGAAAACAGGCCGTTCGGTACACAATTCCGCATTCATCATTCCGCATTCCGCATTGAGCCGCGCCAGCGGCGGCGCGGTGATGCTGGTCATCGGCTGGCTCATCATCATCGGCATCGTGTTCTGGGTGTATCACGGCTGGAGCGAGCGCCAGTCCAATCCGAATCGAGTTTTGGTCAGTGCGCCGACCGGCGAAGTCGTTCTGCAGCGCAACCGCGCGGGGCAGTACGTCGCCGACGGGGAGATCAACGGGGAACGTGTGACGTTCCTGCTCGACACGGGTGCAACCCAGGTGGCGCTCTCGACGCCGCTGGCGCGTGCGCTGCGCCTCAAGCCCGGTCCGTCGGTGACGCTGCAGACGGCTGCGGGGCCGGCCCGGGGCTATACGGTGCGCCTGGATAGCGTGCGGCTCGCCGGTATCGAAATGCGGAATGTCGGAGCCCTGGTATCCGACGGCATGGATCCGGGGCTGGTGCTACTCGGGATGAACTTTCTGAAGCGGCTCGAAATGGTCCAGCGCGGCGATCAGCTCGTCCTCAGACCAATGCCCGACGGCTCCCGCTAAGCGACCGCATCGCGCGCGCTCAAAAGCCCCCGGTGGCGGGTGACGGGTTGCCACTTATTCGAGCCTGATTTCGCCTTCAAATTTGATATCGATGCCGATCTTCCCCACGGACAGCGTCATCGTCGCGGGGAAGGCCTCGTTTCCCTTCAGCCGGCCGTCGGCAATTGCCTTGGTCACGGCTTTCTCCACCGCGAGCTGGGAATTCACGCCAACCGTCTTGAGAAACTTGCGGATGCTCATGTTGAGGGTTTCGTCGTTCATTTTCTCCTCCGTTAAAAACTCGTGACCTGTCCCGCGTGACCAGAAAAGAGGGCGCGCAAGAAAATGGGTTTTTCCCGACCACCAGTCACTGCTCGCCGATCACGCTTTTCTGCCCTGGCGGCGGACCCTGTAGTGGCGTATCAATGCAAGGGTCGATGCGTCGTGGCCAGCGACCGGCGCGGCGCCCTCAAGCTCCGGCAGGATGCGATTTGCCAGCTGCTTGCCCAGTTCCACGCCCCATTGGTCGAATGCATTAATATTCCAGATGACGCTTTGCACGAAGACCTTGTGCTCGTAGAGGGCGATCAGCGCGCCGAGCGTACGCGGGTTGAGCGCGTCGAGCAGGATCGAGGTCGTCGGCCGGTTCCCCGGGAACACCCGGTGTGGCAGGAGACGCATGATCTCTGCTTCAGAAACTCCCTGTCCGCGCATCGAGGCGGCGGCCTCATCCGGGGTCATTCCGCGCGCCAGCGCCTCGGTCTGCGCCAGGAAGTTGGCGAGCAGCATGTCATGGTGCCGGCGCAGCGGGTGGTGGGGGCGACAGCACGCGATGAAATCCGCCGGCACTGGGGCTGTGCCCTGGTGCAGCATCTGGAAATAGGCATGCTGTCCGTCGGTTCCCGGCGTGCCCCAGGTGACGGGCGCGGTAGCGTAATCCACCATGCCGCCGTCGAGGGTTGCGCTTTTTCCGCAGGATTCCATCTCAAGCTGTTGCAGGTACGACGGCAGCAGGCGCAGGCGCTCGTCGTACGGCAGCACCGCGCGCGTTGCCGCGCCGCGGAAGTTTACGTTCCAGACCTCGAGCAGTCCGAGCAGGACCGGCAGATTGCGCGCAAGCGGTGCGCCGGCAAAATGCTCGTCGATTGCGCGGGCCCCGGCGCGCAACTCCTCGAAACGGGCCATGCCCAGCGCCAGTGCGATGGGGAGGCCGACGGCCGACCATAAGGAGTAGCGGCCGCCTACCCAATCCCACATTTTGAACACACGCTCAGCCGGCACGCCGAACTCGACGGCGCGCGCCGGCGCGCTGCTGACAGCGCACAGATGTCTGGCAATCGCGGCTTTCCCGCGAAGCTTGCGCTCGAGCCAGGACCGCGCGGTGAGCCCGTTTGTCAGCGTCTCGGCAGTGGTGAATGTCTTGGAGGCGACAATGACAAGCGTGGTGGCGGGCGAGAGCGCTTGGAGCACGGAGGTGATGGACGAGCCGTCGACGTTCGAGACGAAATGCGCGCGCAGCGGGCTTCGTGCATCGCGCGCAAGCGCATCGCACACGAGCCGCGGGCCGAGGTCCGAGCCGCCGATGCCGATATTGACGATGTCGGTGAATTTGCGGCCGGTCGCGCCGCGCGCGCGGCCGTTGCGCACGGCCGCGACCAGGCGCTTCATCTGGCTGAGCACCGCCGCAACGTCGCGTGTGACGTCGCTGCCGTCGAGCATCATCGGTTTTGCCGCGCGCAGTGCCATATGCAGCGCCGCCCGATTCTCGGTCGTGTTGACTCGCTCCCCGGAGAACAGGCGCCGAATCGAGTTTTCAAGATCGCATTCGCGCGCGAGCGCAAGGAGCAGGCGCATGGTGTCGGGCGTGACGGCCTGTTTGGAATAATCCAGCAAAATCCCGCTGTCTGCCACCGATAAACGGTCAAAGCGCCGCGGGTCCTCTTCGAACAACCGGCGCAAGCGAACGTCCGCCAGTGCAGTACGGTGCTGCTCGAGTGCCCGCCATGCAGGCAGTTGGGTGCGGGATGCGGCCATGACGATATGACGCGAAAGGACGATGGCTGATATGAATTGAAGATCCAGCATTGATTGTACCTGTTTTCCTTCGGCGGGCACTCGTAGAATGGGAGCTGAGGCAGTAGCGAGCCACCTCTTCGATCCGGCCTCTTGGGGCGAGGGCTGTTGCCCGACGGAGTGTGACCCGCATTCACTTGAGCGGAGAATGTCGATGCTCGGAGCCATTACGACGTTGCTGGTTTATCAGCTGGTCGGCGAAGTGCTCGTGCACTTTCTGGCCCTGCCCGTGCCCGGCCCGGTGGTGGGGATGCTCTTGCTGTTCCTCTCGCTGTGGTTCAAGGGCTCGATACCCGACGGCCTGCACACGACCGCGAACACCATACTGCAGCACTTGTCGCTCCTGTTCGTGCCGGCAGGCGTGGGTGTGATGGTTCATTTTTCGCGGGTGTCGGGGGAGGTCGTGCCGATCATCGCCGCTGTGCTTGGCAGCACGGCGCTTGCCATCGCCGCGGCCGCGCTGACGATGCAGGCGCTCATCCGGTTGCACCAGCACCGGGTGCGGGAGAAGCAGCGATGATTCCACCGCGCATCGCGGACATCTGGGTCTATCTTTCGGCCAGCCCGCTGCTATGGCTGACGATCACGCTCATCGCGTACCAGGCGGCGTACTGGGTCTATGCCCGCGCGGGTTTCAATCCCTTGCTTAATCCTGTCCCGATCGCCATCGTGGCGCTCGTTGCTGCGCTCAAGGCGACGGGCACGGCGTACTCGACCTATTTCGAAGGCGCGCAGTTCGTTCATTTCCTTCTGGGGCCCGCCACCGTTGCGCTGGCCATCCCGCTCTACGCTCAATTCGACAAGCTGCGGAAGCTGCTCATGCCGCTTGGCGGCGCGCTCGTGGCGGGGTCGGTGACGGCCATTGTCTCGGTGCTGGCGATCGGGTGGGCCCTTGGCGCGAGCGATGCGACGCTGCTCTCTCTGGTGCCGAAGTCAGTCACAGCTCCCATCGCGATGGGCATCACGGAAAAGCTGGGCGGGATTCCCTCGCTTACCGCGGTGCTGGTGATTCTGACCGGCATCAGCGGGGCAGTCATGGCGAAGTACGTGCTTGATGCCTTGCGCATCCGGGACTTCAGCGTGCGCGGCTTTGCGATTGGCGTCGCCGCGCACGGGATCGGAACGGCCCGCGCTTTTCAGGTAAGCGAGGAAGCCGGCGCTTTCGCCGGTCTCGGAATGGGACTGAACGGGTTGCTCACCGCCGTGCTGGTGCCGGTCGCCGTCGGTTTGATCAGGAACTTCTAAAGGTAGGTCGTATGAAACGCGTAATCAATGCCTTTCTTGGCGCCGTGCGAGATTTGCGGGAGGCGCGCATTCTGGCGCTGGTGCTCGTGCCGCCGATTGGGGGATTCGTGCTCTGGACGGCTCTCACCTGGGCATTCTGGGACGAATGGATCGCATGGGTCGACACGACGCTCGCCGCGACGGCGTTCGGCCAGTGGATCCAGTCGTTCGACCCTGGCTGGCTGGTGAGCTCGGTTGCCACCCTCGTGCTCGTCGCGTTCGTGGTGCCACTGATGCTGATCACGGTCGTGGTCATCACCGAGCTCGTCGCCATGCCGGTCATCGTCAAACTGGTAGGGGAGCGCCATTTCGGCGCGCTCGAGTTGCGCCGCGGGGGCACCGTAATTGGCAGCGTGTGGAATGCCGTGCGTGGAATACTGTGGTTCGCGGGGCTCTGGCTTCTGACGCTGCCATTGTGGTTGACGGGGATTGGCGCGTTGGTGCTGCCGCCGCTGTTGTCGGCGTGGTTTACTCAAAGGATGTTTCGCTATGACGCGCTGGCGGAACACGCGAGCATTGCGGAGTATCGGAGAATCGTGCAAGGCAGCAGCGGCCGGCTCATCCTGATGGGCCTGCTGCTGGCGCTCCTGTATTACGTGCCCGTGCTGAACCTCCTGGTCCCGGTGCTCTCGGGGCTGGCGTTCACGCACCTCTGCCTTGGCGAGCTTTCCCGCCTGAGGCAAAAAGTGTGAAGAGTGCTGGTGATGAGAGACGGTGATGATCAATGGTGATGGAAAGACGCTTTACATAACCTGTCACCATTTCGAATCACCAGTACTCATCACCAGCATGCATCACAGTTGAAAGGGCTTGCCGTTCAACTCGATGTGACTGTGCAACGGAACAGCCTGCGTGATCAGGCCTTCCGCGAAGCATCCGGCCTTGGCGTTCTTCAGGAGATGCGCGAGCTTGTCCTCGGGTTCATCGCTTTCCACCTTGAGATACGTGCTGACGCCTTCCCAGCGGTTGAACACCGTGCCTTTCAGCACAGAGCCGCCGAGATGCTTGCGCAGGACGACGCGGCAGTTCGCGCCGTTCACCTTCATCTTCATCATGTGCGCGTACCGCGCAACCTGGGTGAGTAGTCAAAAGCCGATCGCCATGGCGAGGTAAGTCATCGGCGACGGGTACTTGTCGGTGCCGCCGATGCGCGCCGGCTCGTCGCAGAGCACCTCGAATTTTCCCGACGTGCCGCGCTTGAGCTGCATCTCGCCGGCCATGACCTCGGTGTGCGCTTCATTCTCGTTGGTAATGCCGGCTGCCGGGAGCTCGGGTTTGTCGATTACCCGCTCACCGGGCTTGGCGGACAAATCTTCGTTGCCCAGGGGTTTTGTCATCGTGTTTCCTCCATGGATGAATAACCGTGCGATCCCGCCGTCTGTTCGCAGCGCACGTCGGGATAGCCCTATCTTATACTGCTTGCACCCGCTGTCGCGAGCGCAGTCAAGGCCGGGGGTTGTGCGGGCACCAGAATGAAAAACGCCGCGCATTGCGCGGCGTTCCCCGTAGCCGGCCGATGTCGCGCGAGTTATTCGGACGCACGCCGGCAGCGTCGAGCGGCTGACTACATTCTTTCAAAGATCGCCGCGATGCCCTGGCCGCCGCCGATGCACATCGTCACCAGCGCATATTTGCCGCCGATGCGCTGCAGCTCGTAGAGGGCCTTCACCGCGAGAACCGCGCCGGTCGCGCCGATCGGGTGTCCCAATGCGACGGCGCCGCCATTGGGATTGGTCTTCTTCGGATCGAGCTTCAGGTCGCAGGCGACCGCGAGCGCCTGCACGGAAAAGGCCTCGTTCGATTCGATTACGTCCATCTGCTCGAGCTTCAGCCCCGCCTTGGCGAGCGCGCTTGTCGAGGCAGGCACCGGCCCGATGCCCATGATCTTGTGGTCAACGCCGGCCAATCCGTAGGCCACGAGCCGCGCCATGGGCTTCAAGCCGCGTTTTTCGGCTGCTGCCCGCTCCATGAGCACGACTGCCGCCGCGCCATCGTTGATGCCAGAGGCGTTGCCGGCGGTGACCGAACCGTCCTTTTTGAAGACGGCGCGCAGCTTGGCCATGCCCTCGCGCGAGGCGTCTGCGCGCGGATGCTCGTCCTTGTCGAAGACCACGGGGCCTTTACGCGTTTTCAGTTCAATCGGCAGGATCTGGTCCTTGAAGTAGCCCTTTTCAATGGCATTCACGGCGCGCCGGTGGCTTTCCACGGCGAACTCGTCCTGCTGGTCGCGCGTGATCTTCCACTTGTCCGCGATGTTTTCGGCGGTGATGCCCATGTGAACAGTGTCAAACGGATCGGTCAGCGCGCCCACCATCATGTCCACGACGCCGCCGTCGTTCATGCGCTGGCCCCAGCGCAGCGTGGGCATGAGATAGCCGCCGCGGCTCATCGACTCCGTGCCGCCGGCAACCGCAATCTCATTGTCACCGAGCACGATCCCCTGCGAGGCCGACACGATGGCCTGCAGACCGCTGCCGCACAGGCGATTGACCCCGAACGCGGTGGAATCATCCGAGAGGCCGCCTTTCAGGGCAGACACGCGCGAGAGGTACATGTCCTTGGCCTCAGTGTGGATGACATTGCCGAGCACGCATGTGCCGACTTCCTTTGAGTCGATCTTGGCGCGCTTGACGGCTTCGCGGATCACTTGCCCGGCAAGTTCGGTGGGGGCGAGATCCTTCAATGCGCCGCCGTAATCGCCGATGGCGGTCCGTACACCCGAGAGCACAACCACTTCGCGCCCGCTGCTCATGTCCTTCTCCTTAACTAACTGATTTTAAATGGAGGATATTGAAAATTTCGCGCCCCGGGGCCGGGGCTGGAGACCCGAAGTTTACGCCCCTGTCGCACCACTGTCGAGAAAATTGTGCGGCACAGCATCGCGACAGGAAACCATGAGATGACGGCAGCAGACGCGCGACAATCGGTGATGAGCGATCGGTCAACGGGTCCAATCCGCTCGCCACCTGCCCTTCACCGTTGACCGGCAGCGGCGATGAAGACGCGCTCGGCTTCCCACCGGTCGAAACGGTACGACTGCCCGCAGAACTCGCAACCGACGTCCACCATCCCGCGCTCGGCCAGTATAGCCCGAACTTCGTCATATCCGAGCATGCGCAGCATGGCCGCGACACGCTCCTGCGAGCACGAGCAGTGAAAGGCGAGCGGGCGCGGTTCGAACAAGCGCACGTCCTCCTGAGAGTACAGGCGGCGGACGATCGAGTAGGCCGGAAGCTCGAGCAGCTCTTGCTCGGTCAAAGTCTGCGCCAACTGCTGCGCACGCTGCCAGTCTTCGCCTTCGCCGGGGTGGGGCAGCTTCTGCAGTAACAGGCCGGCCGCGCGTTTGTCATCGACGGCAAGCCATAGACGCGACTCGATCTGCTCGGAGCGGCGCAGGTAATGCTCGAGTACCGCGGCCACGTCGCCGCCCTCTATATCGACGATACCCTGGTAACTCTGCTTTCCAGGCCCGGCAGCCAGCGTGATCGCGAAGCGTCCCTCGCCCAACAACGCGGCAAGTGGCCCGGGTTCCGGCTTACCGCGCCACTTGGCGGTAGCGCGCAAGGTGCGGCCGTTTTCGCATTCAACGACCAGCAAGCTGACTGGACCGCTTCCGTGCATCTGCATGATGAGCGAGCCTTCGAACTTGATGGTGGCGGCGAGCAGTGCTGCCGCCGCCATCATTTCGCCGAGCAACGCGCGCAGCACCGGCGGATAGTCGTGGCGCTCGAGGACGGCCTGCCAGGCAGCCTCGAGATGCACGATCTCGCCGCGAATAGGCGCGCGCTCGAAAAGAAAACGCTGGACGGAGTCAGGCATTAACATGCCGTGATGGGTGACGAAGATAACGTTTTAAGTTCAATGTTCCCGGTTCAATGTTCCGGGTTCAAAGTTCAAAGTGAGGAACTTCGTAAACCGCTGCCGTTCAGTTCTGCTTGAACGTTGAACGTTGAACGTTGAACCTTGAACCCGAAGTGCCCGCCCCTCAGCGTTTAGTTGGCGAAACGTCCCGCTGGTAGAGCCGGTAGTGCTCATCCTTGTCCCTCGGGCGCGAGCCTTCCCAGAGCTTGCGCCAGGCTCCCCGCGGAATGACTTCGTATTGCGGCACGCCCTGGGTGAGCAGCAGCTCGCAGTCCCGTTGCCGCCCGGGAGCTTCCGCCCGATAAGTGATGATGCCGGCAAAATAATGCAGCATCGCGCGCTGCGGTTCCGTGAGATCGCGACTGGCGATGCAGTCGTACTGCTTGGGCAGCGCCAGCTGCATCGATGCGACCATGGACCGGTAGCTCTTCGATGCGTCGGCCCAGCCCAAGAACAGCGTGGCAAGCAGCGCCCACATGGCGGTTATGCCCGCCGCCCAGGCCAGTAACGGTCGTTCGTTCGTTCGTTCGAGCCTCACTAGGACCGCGACCCACGCAAGCGTGTATGCGAGCCCCAGCACGAAGGGGAGCCAGCGGAATCCGGGGGTGTAGCCCGGGCGGATGCGGTGCAAGTGCTCGTGCAGGCGCGCTGGCACGCCCAGCTCGAGACCGCTCCAGTAGAACCAGGATGCGGCGATGAAAAGCGAAAAGGCCATTAAGCCAAACCAATACCATGCGTTGGAGGCGCTGCGACGCAATGTGTCGGGGGCCGGCACCGCGAGCAATGCGAGAGGAAGCAACAGCGGCAGCGCCAGCAACTCGCGCGCGTCGGCCGACCCGGTCAGGAGCGCAAGCGTGACGGCAAAGCCCACAAGCGGCAGCGCGACGGCCGCTTGTGCGAGTCCCGGGCCACGCGCCCGCCACAGAACCCAGAGCGCGAGAAGCCACGTGGGGAAGGCGTACCACGGCAGAATTTTGAAGTAGTGGACACTGCCGGCGCTTAATCCGGGCGCCTCGCCCAGATAGGTGCCGATGTTCGCGTCCCAAAGCCAGCTGTCGAACGACGCCTGCGCTTCCTGGTAAAGCAGCGCTGGCCAGATGATGACCCAAGGGGCCGCGGCGAGCGCCAAGACCAGCAACGCCGCGCCGTAGCGGCGGCTGCGCCAGTGGTGCGAGATCAGGGGCAGGAGGAGCGCGATGCAGCCCAGTATGATGAGCGGCAGCAGGCCGTTGGCAAGGAATGCAATGCCCATCCCCGTGCCCGCGCAGAATCCGCCGGCGGCCGGTCGGCGAAGGGTGAGCGCCCAGCCGTAGTAGGCCATGGCGAATCCGGCAAGCATCGCTACGTCGGTGATGAGTTGATGCGAGCGCACCACGAGGCCGAAGCAGCCGAGCAGCAGCAGCACAGCGATCGCACCGCGCCCTTCACCGTGGAGTTCGCGCGCCGCCGCCCCCACGAAAATGAAAGTGAGCGCCATCCACAGGCCCGTCACCAGGCGCGCCGCGTCGTGGAGCGGCAGGAATCCCGAGAACGCCCGCGCGGCCGCGGCCGCACTTAGGTAAAGGAGGGGTGGCTTGTCGAGGAATGGCTCGCCGGCGAGATGCGGCAAAACCCACGAGCCGCCCTCGAGAATGGAGTAGACGACTCCGAACGTATACGCTTCGTCCGGTTTCCACGGATCGTGACCGATGAGGCCCGGGAGTATCCAGGCCACGCACAGGAAGATCGTGAAGGTGGTGCGCGATGGTGTCATCGGCGACCACGCACAGGAAGATCGTGAAGGTGGTGCGCGATGGTGTCATCGGCGACGATGGCTCCTCACCGGCCTCATACGCTGCGGCGCCGGCACGCTGCTGGTTGTTTTATGCTTACTCGCAGCAACATTATCGCACCCCCAGGCAAACTGCGTGAGCGCCGCTCGACCTGGGTTTGGCAAAAGGCGGAGTTCGGTGACCTAGGGCGGCGAGTCTCGGCACGTGACACGCTGCGGCCGTTTTAGTTCTGACGAAGACGCCTGACGGGGGGCGTGCCAAACGGTTTGTGGGAGGTCTGGACCACGTCGCGTACAATCGCGGCGTCAGAACGAACCGGGCTTTCTATGATTCATGCAATCACCGCCACGCGCGGCATGGCCGTCGCGCCGCACGCGCTCGCGTCGCAATCGGCGGTCCATATCCTGCGCGAGGGCGGAAATGCCCTCGAAG